>NZ_ABCR01000001.1:0-887540 GCF_000170875.1 Roseobacter sp. AzwK-3b | reverse complement strand
TCACGGCCCGCAAGCCTCATCCGGCGCGCCGTCCATCGCCTGCTGGACCTGCTGATACGTCAGCGTCGCAGCCGAGCGCATCAGCCCGCGCACAAACCGGTGCCCTACCTTGGTGCCATGCGCGTCGATCTGCATGCGCACGGCGATACAGGCGCGCGGCACCCCCTCGTGCAGGCTGCACAGATCACCGGACAGACGGTCCGGCAGCATCGGCACCACCCGGTCGGGGAAATAGCTGGAATTGCCGCGCTTGCGTGCTTCCCGGTCCAGCGCGCTGGTCGGCGTCACGTAATGCGCCACATCGGCGATCGCCACCCAGATGACATGCCCGCCTTCATTCTTGGGGTCATCGTCCTCATGCGCCCATACGGCATCGTCATGGTCGCGCGCATCCGCCGGGTCGATGGTGACCAGCGGCATGTCGCGCAGATCGTCGCGCCCGCTCAGGCCCGCGGGTTTCATCTGATCGGCCTCGGCGATCACGTCATCGGGGAATTCATCGGGAATGCCGTGCTGATGGATCGCGATCAGCGACACGGCCTTGGGCGCCGACGGATCGCCCAGACGGGTGATGACCCGCGCGCGCGGCAACCCCAACCGCCCTTTTGGCCCGGACTGTTCTGCCTCGACCAACTCGCCATCCTTGGCGCCACCCGTGGCATCGCCCGGCACCATCCATTCCTTGCCGTCGCCCTTGTCGATAGGCACGATCCGACCGCCTTCGTCGCGCTTGCGGAAGATCCCCAGAACCTTGCGCGGATTGGTCCCGATCCGGCGGATCAGCCGCGCCTCGTAATGATGCGCCTCGCCCTTGACCTCCTGCAGACGACCAAGGATGCGGTCTCCTTCGCCCAAGGCCGGGTCCGAGGCGCGCGGCAACACCATCACCACAGGCTCCACGCCCTCGCCCTGCCATTCCAGCGGACGCGCCAGCAACTCACCGTCCGAGGTCTGCCCAGAGATCTGCAGCACACTGACCGGAGGCAGCCTTTCTGGGTCACGATAGGTCTTCTTGCGCTTTTCCAGATGGCCCTCGGCCTCAAGCTCCTTGAGGATACGCTTCAGGTCGATCCGCGCAGCCCCCTTGATCCCAAAGGCCTTGGCGATATCGCGCTTCGAGGTGAGGGTCGGGTTATCGGAAATCCACTGCAGAATTTCGTCTTTGCTTGGCATCTGGCTCATGCCGTTCGCCTATCACGGATCAGGGCCATGTGCCATGCGGGAAAACACGGCCAGAGGCGTTACCGCGACCGCAAAAGATCCGAGGCGGTGTCCACATCACTCAACGTATCGGCCAGCGCCACGCGCAAGCCCGGCAGGCTGTTGATGCTGTCGCTCAGCGCATGGGACGTGGACCAGCGTACCCCACGAAACAGGGTGGCGGGCGGCGGTGCGATCCGCTTCATCCCCACCAGCCAATAGCCGCCATCGGGCGCCGGGCCGAACACCGCGTCATGACCGCCCAGCAGATCGAAGGCCCGCGCCACATGGCCCTTTTCCAGACCCGGAATATCGCCCCCGACGATGCAGACCGGACCGGGCGGCAGACAGCGCAGCAGCCGTCCCATCCGATCCCCCAGATCACCGCGCCCCTGCGCCACGCGCGGCAGATGACCGGGCCAGACACGGCTGACGCGCCCCTCACGATCCGGCGACACCGCCAGGATCAGCTGCCAGCGTGGATCCTCAAGCCGCCGCAGCAGCCCTGCCACCTGATGCCGGAACCACCACGCGGCAGGCACCATGCCGATATCCGCGCCAAGCCGCGTCTTGACCCGCCCCGGACGCGGCTCCTTGACCATCACGACAAGCTGTCGGCGGATCACGGCGCGCGTTCCATGTCACGATGCGGGATACCGGCATCCATGTATTCGGGGCCAAAGGCGGCAAATCCCAGCTTTTCATAGAACCCAAGCGCATGGGTCTGCGATCCGAGCACCGCGCGGCTGACCCCGGCCTGCGCGCGCAGATGCGCAAGGCAGGCGCGGATCAGCGCCGCGCCGATCCCGGCGCCGCGCGCCTCGCGCAGCACGCAGACCCGACCGATCTTGCCGGTCTCGCCCTTGATGAGGATGCGCGCGCACCCCACCGGGCACCCATCCAGCCGCGCCAGAAGATGATGCGCCTCGCCATCGCGCCCGTCGCGTTCCTCGGCCTCGGGCACATTCTGTTCCTCGATGAAGACCGTGGCGCGCAACGCCAGACAGGTCTCGAGATCGGATGTCGGCCCGACCTCGAGCGTCATGCGAAATAGTCCCTCAGGATGCGGCCATAGATATCCTTGAGCTGCGGGATCAACGCCAGCTCCACCCGCTCATCCACCTGATGCATCGTGCGCCCCACCAGACCGAATTCCACCACCGGGCAGTGAGTCTTGACGAACCGCGCATCCGACGTGCCGCCCGTGGTGGACAGAACCGGCGCGATGCCGGTCTCGGCCTCGACAGCAGCAGCCACCAGATCCGACAGCGGCCCCGGCGGTGTCAGAAAGCTTTCGCCCGATACTTTTACCGTCATCTCGCCTGCCACGCCAAAGGCTTCGGCCACGTCGTCCAGTTCGGATTGCAGCCACCCGATCAGAGAGGCGCTGTCATGGGCATCGTTGAAGCGGATATTGACCGTGGCCCGGCACTGCGCCGGGATCACATTGGTCGCCGGGTTGCCCGTGTCGATCGTGACCACGGCAAGGGTCGAGGGGTCGAAATGCTCGGTTCCCTCGTCAAGCACATGGCTCGACAGCCGGTCCATGAGCCGCGCCATTGCCGGCAGGGGATTGCGCGCGCGATGCGGATAGGCCGAATGGCCCTGCTCGCCGGTGATGGTAAACCAGGCGCTCAGCGATCCGCGCCGGCCGATCTTGATCATCTCGCCCAGCCGGTCGGGGCAGGTCGGCTCTCCGACAAGGCAGACATCCATCCGTTCGCCGTGTTGCGCCATCCAGTCAAGGATCGCGGTGGTGCCGTCCACGGCATCGCCTTCCTCGTCTCCGGTCACCGTGACGATCACCGCGCCATCCTCGGGCGGCGTGTCGCGCACGAAATCCACGGCGGCCGCCACAAAGGCCGCGACGCCGGATTTCATGTCCGTGGCACCGCGCCCCCAGAGAAAACCGTCTTTCTGCTCGGCCCCGAAGGGCGGTATGCTCCATGCCGCCTCATCGCCAAGCGGCACCACGTCGGTATGCCCGTTGAA
The DNA here is from genome assembly GCF_000170875.1 of Roseobacter sp. AzwK-3b. Taxonomy (NCBI): domain Bacteria; kingdom Pseudomonadati; phylum Pseudomonadota; class Alphaproteobacteria; order Rhodobacterales; family Roseobacteraceae; genus Roseobacter; species Roseobacter sp. AzwK-3b. The sequence goes on along the minus strand of NZ_ABCR01000001.1, from coordinate 884,348 downwards.
GCCGAATGTGCGCGCAGCACCCTTGTCACCCCACCGCGCGAAAAGGTTGGACACGCCACCGCGCTCGATCCAGGTGCAGGCAAACCCCGCCTCGGTCAGCAGGGTTTCCAACAGCTGCAGCGCGCCGCCTTCCGCGGGGGTTATCGACGGGCAACGCACAAGATCGGCGGTCAGTTCAACAGGATCGACAGGCATAGCGGGCATGGTCCCTTACATCTCGGAAAGTGTCCCCGCATCGCTAGCGCGGTTCGCCGCGAAGCGCAAATAGAGCACACTCAGTCAGGCTTCTGTTGATTTCTGTTAACAATTCTCCTGAATTATGTTAGCAAAATGTCAATAATAACCCGAGGCAGGGTAAAATTCAGCAGGGCCGCAAAAGGCCCGCGATCGAGCGGACAGCACTTTGTCCAGGAATTGACAGCGGCGTTTTAGCCGTCTCGCTGCGTTTTGCGCTGCCCCGAACTGGTTCGAGGGCATTTTAGAATGGTAGCTCCAGCGAGACTTCCCATCGACACGAATGCGTCCGCCGTGGCCATGGCACAGGAAATCTTTGGTGACGGCGCCACGGTTGTCAGCGCCTCCTATACCGGGGCGGCGCTGTCGTCGGGAATTTATACCGACGGCGACACCATCACGCCCGGTGTCACGCCTGCCGATACGGGGGTGATCCTCTCGACCGGCAACGTCACGTCCTTCACCAATGACGCGCCCCCGGCCTTCGCATGGTGGTTGCAGAACAATTCCAACCAGAGCACCGGCACCTCAACCAACACGACAGGCCCCGACAACGATCCGCTGTTCAACGCCGCCGCCGGGGCCAGCACCTTCGATGCGGCCTATCTGGATGTGGATTTCATCCCGACCGGTCCCTTGATGTCGATGAAATTCGTCTTCGCCTCCGAGGAATTCCCCGAGTTCCAGACCGGCATCTATCAGGATTTCGTCGGGGTTTGGGTCAATGGTCAGCAGGTCGATCTGTCAATAGGGGATGGCGATGCCGACCCCAACAACCTCAACGGCACCACGAACGCCAACCTCTACAACGACAATACCGGCGACCAGTTCAACACCGAGATGGACGGCTTCACCGTCACCCTGACAATGACCTTTCCGGTCACCGCGGGCGAGCTGAACTCGATCCGTATCGGGATCGCGGACGTGGTGGACAGCAGCTACGATTCCGCCCTTCTGATCGCCGCGGACAGTCTCCAGACCACCCTCGTCGCGGTTGACGACACCAGCAACCTGTTTCCCGACGGCTCGAAAACGCTCGACCTTCTGGCCAATGACGTCAACTCGACCGGCGGCACCCTGACCATCACCCATATCAACGGTCAGGCCGTCAGCGTGGGCGATGTGGTGACACTGACCACCGGACAGCAGGTGATGCTGAACGCCAATGGCACCGTCACCGTGACCGGCGATGGCGATGTCGAGCAATTCAATTTCACCTACGAGGCCGCCAGCAGCACAGGCCAGAGCGATATCGGCTTCGTCACTGTCGACTCGGTTCCCTGCTTCACCGCAGGCACGCGGATCCTGACACCTTCGGGCTTGATCCAGGTCGAGTGTCTCAATCCCGGCGATCTGGTCACCACCAAGGATGACGGCCCGCAACCCCTGCGCTGGATCGGTCAGCGCCGTGTGGCCGCCGAGGGAAGTTTCGCCCCGATCCTCATTCCCGCCGGCAGTTTCGGCGCGCATCACGACCTCTTGGTTTCTCCGCTCCACCGGGTGCTGATCCGCGACAGCCTTGCCGAACTTCTCTTCGGCGAGGGCGAGGTGCTCGTCGCCGCGCGCGATCTGGTCAACGGCCACAGCATCCGCCGCATGGAAGGCGGCTTTGTCGACTATCTGCACCTGATGTTCGACCGCCATCAGGTGATCTTTTCCGAAGGTCTGGAAACCGAAAGCTTCCTGCCCGGACCACAGATCACCAACGTGTTCGAGGCCGAGGTTCTGAAAGAAATCTGCGCCATCTTCCCCGAGATCGACCCGGCCACAGGCGCCGGCTACAGCCCCGCCGCGCGCCGCACGCTTCGCCCCTTCGAAGCGCAGGTGCTGGTCCGCAGAAAGGCCGCCTGACAGATGACATGGATCGCGATCATAGATCACCATGACGGGCGCTTCGCTCCGCATGGCCTTGATGGGCCCAAGCATGCCCCCCGGCCCTATCCTCCCGATCAACTGATCCCCCGTGGCACGCTGCTGCTGGAAACCCGCCTGTCACCCGATGGCAGGCCGCAGACGCTGCTGGCATTCCAGCGCCAGCACCCCTGGCCCGGCGGCTTTTCGCTACGTGCCTTGCCGCAGGGTGGCATCATCCTCGTGGTGACCCAAGGCAACGACATCCACCATGCCACCCTGCCGCATCAGGCGGATGGCCGCACCGATATCGTGCGCCTGACCTATAGCTGGGACGCACCCGCGCGGTGGGGCCGACTGACGATGGAGCGCCCCGAAAGCGATCTCATCCATTCGGTCGATATGTCGCCGCCCCACCCCATGCTGATGGCCGATGTCCATGCGCTCTGTCAGCACCGCCACAACCACGAAATGGATCCCGACGTGGATTTCGTCGCCATTTCAACCAAGGTAGAGCCCGTGGGGCCGATGCCCGCCCTGACGAGCCGCGTGCCGATCGCCACCGCCTTCGGCGATATCGCCGCAGGGCAACTCAAGCGCGGTGATGTCGTGCTGACCGATACCGGCATTTCGGTGCCGGTGCTGCGCATGGTCACCCGCACCGTTCCCGCCCGCGGCAGTTTCCGCCCGGTACGCCTGCGCGCCCCCTATTTCGGACTGCGCGAGGATATCGTGGTTGCGCCCCAGCAACGGCTGGTCATCAGCGGAAGCGAGGTGGAATACATGTTCGGGCGCGAAGCGGTGCTGGTGCCTGCCCGCCATCTGGTGAACGGGCGGTCTGCGCTGTTCGCGAAAGGCCCCGAACTCGTGACCTACCGTCACCTGCTTCTGCCGGGGCACGAGGCGGTTCTTGCGGGGGGCGGCTGTGCGCTGGAAAGTCTCTATATCGGGCGGTTGCGGCGCAAGCCGGATCAACTGGTGCAATCGGTTCTGGCAGATGCCGACCGCTCGCGCCTGCCCGAACACGCAAAGCCCGTCTGGCCCGTTCTCAAACCCTTCGAAGCGATCACCTTGGCGATGCAGCGCGTCGCCTGAACGGCGCCCGCACCCGGCTTGCGATCAATCGTAGAACGGCGTGACCTGGGCCACGATCACAGCGTTTTCCTCAAGCGCTCTGGCCATCAGGGCACGTTCGTCCTCGCCGATCTCGTGCCCCTCGGCCAGCCGCTCGTCCAGCGTGCCATAGCCCGACACATCCAAGGGCGCGGTATCGGCCTGTTTGAGCACGGCAACGGTCTCGCGCACGGCCTCTTCTTCGTCCACGCCCGAGGCATAGACCATCAGCGCCGCCCCCGTGGCCTTCGCAGGCAGACCATCGCCCGCCTTGCGGCCGATCTCGACCAGCAGGGTATAGACCTGCTGGCGCTTGGGGGATTTGGTCTTGCTGCCACTCATGCGCCGGTTCCTTCTGTCTGACCTGACCTGCGTCAGCCCCGGTTTGAAGTCAAGCCTGTCGCATCGGATCGCACCATGAACGCCCGCGAAATTCGGCATTTCAGCCTTGCGCAAAACGCTTTAGGCTCCGGCCACACAGGACACCGCACCACCAAGGAGACTGCGATGAAACGAGCCAGCGACATGGTCGCGGAAGCCAACGCACTGGTCGATCACGCGCCCGCACAGGACATGCTGGCGCTGCATGGTCAAGAGGGCGTCACCTTCGTCGATCTGCGCGACCCGCGTGAGTTGGAGCGTGACGGGATGATCCCCGGCGCCTTCCACTGTCCTCGCGGAATGCTGGAATTCTGGATCGACCCGGAAAGCCCCTATGCCAAACCGCAGTTCCAAACCGGCGACAGGTTCGTGTTCTACTGCGCCTCGGGTTGGCGCTCGGCGCTCTCGGCGCGGGTCGCCCAAGAGATGGGGCTACCGAATGTCAGCCATATCGAAAACGGGTTCGGCGGCTGGAAGAAAGCCGGCGGACCGGTCGGCGCGAAGCCCTCGAAATCCGTCGGCTGAAATGCGTGGGCAAGGCGCAACGCCGCGCCTTGCCCGATGTGCCGCGATGGCGCGTCAGTCGCGCAGCAGCTCGTTGATGCCGGTCTTCGAGCGGGTCCGCTCATCCACGCGCTTGACGATCACCGCACAATAGAGGTTCAGGTTGTTCTTGGTCGGCATAGACCCGGACACCACCACCGAATAGGGTGGCACCTCGCCCATGAAGACCTCGCCGGTTTCGCGATCGACGATCTTGGTGGACTGGCCGATATAGACCCCCATCCCCAAAACCGAGCCTTCGCGCACGATGCAGCCCTCGACCACCTCCGAGCGCGCGCCGATAAAGCAATTGTCCTCGATGATCGTGGGACCGGCCTGCATTGGCTCGAGCACGCCGCCGATGCCCACACCGCCCGACAGGTGCACGTTCTTGCCGATCTGCGCGCAGCTTCCCACGGTGGCCCATGTATCCACCATCGTGCCTTCACCCACATGGGCGCCAAGGTTCACGAAGCTGGGCATCAGCACGACACCCGGCGCGATATAGGCGGATTTGCGCACCACGCAGTTGGGCACGGCACGAAACCCCGCCGCTTTCCAGTCGGTCTCGCCCCAGCCCTTGAACTTGCTGTCGACCTTGTCCCACCAGCCGCCGCCCTGCGGGCCGCCGTCCTGCATCTCCATGTCCTTGATGCGAAAGCCCAGCAGAACCGCCTTCTTGGCCCACTGGTTCACATGCCAGTCGCCATTGTCCTGCCGTTCGGCCACGCGCAGCTTGCCCGAATCGAGCGCACTCAGCGTCGCCTCGATGGCCTCACGGGTTTCGCCCCCGGTGCTTGATGTGATCTGATCGCGGACTTCCCACGCGGCTTCGATGGCTTGTTCCAGTTGAGCGTTCGACATCGGGTGCCTCCCTTGGCTTCTGGCGTCATATGTTTCAGCGGCTTGGCCAAGGGCTATATGCGCAACCCGTGCCGGGATCAATCCGGCGTCGACGCTTGGGCCTGTCCCCGTCGGCACCGTGCTTGTTCTGGTCAAGCGGCGGCGAACCCGCTACCCCTTGAAGGGAACGCTCCGCTCAACCCGAAGGTCCGCGATGACAGATGACCGCCACAGCCAGTTCCGCGACGCGCATACCGACCGCAGCAGCGCCGAACAGGTGCCCGACACGCCCCAGACCCGCGCGCCGGCCTACCGGCTGGCCTTCGCCGATCCCGATTTCATGCTGCGCGATGAGCTGCGCCCGGTCCGTCTCCAGCTTGAATTGCTCAAGCCAGAGCTGATCCTGAACGAGCGTGGGATCGAAAGCACCGTGGTCCTGTTCGGCGGCGCCCGCATCCCCGAACCCGCTCAGCGCGACAGTGCCCGCACCGAAACCCTCGCCGATCTTGCGCGGTTCTACGATGAGGCCCGCGAATTCGCCCGGCTCATCACGATGAAATCCATGGCGAGCTATGGGCGCGAATTCGTCGTGGCAACAGGCGGTGGCCCCGGCGTGATGGAGGCCGGCAACCGTGGTGCTGTCGATGCCGGTGGCGCGTCCATCGGACTCAACATCGTGCTGCCCCATGAACAGGCCCCGAACGAATACGTCACACCCGGCCTGTGCTTCAACTTCCACTATTTCGGCATCCGCAAGATGCACTTCCTGATGCGCGCCAAGGCGATCTGCGTCTTTCCCGGTGGCTTCGGCACCCTCGACGAGATGTTCGAGGCCCTGACCCTGATTCAGACCGACCGCATGACCAAAGTGCCCTTCCTGCTCTTCGGCGAAGAGTTCTGGCGCCGGATCATCAACTGGGAGGCGCTGGCAGATGCCGGCACCATCAGCCCCGAGGATCTGGACCTGTTCCGCTTCGTCGAAACCGCCAAGGACGCGGTCGAGATCATAGACGCCTGGTATGCCGACAAGGGCTGACAAGGACCGTCGCGGCCGTCACCGGCCGCCCGCACCCCGATCAGCGCTCAGGTCTCAGGCCACTTGCCCCGGCAGAACGCACAACGTGCCGCCGCGCCGCACCGAGGTGACCATCCGCCCCTCAGCCGTTTCCTTGATCGCATAGCCATAGCCACGCAACCGATGGCGCCATTCGCGCTCTGAAACCGCCATGCTCCGTTCGCGCAGAACGAAGTTCAGGATCTCTGTTTCGTGTTCACTCACTGACTGTTTCATCGTTTCCTACCTCAAAACAGTTACCGTTCAACCAATCGATAACCAGAGTTGAGGGCAACAATCGTGCAGAAATATGGCGCACCCAAGGTGTCTTCATGACCAGACCCGACCGGGCCAGATATGACCCGATCTGACAGCACCGCTCACTCTGCCCCGGCATCCACGCGCTGCATCTGACTGCGCCGCTGCCGGCTGGCTTTCGCCGCCGCCACCAGCGCGCGGAACAACCCCTGCTGGCGCCGCGCATAGAACAGATGCTCGGGATGCCACTGCACCCCGATCGCGAACGGGTCGCGCACCCTTTCGATCGCCTGGATCATGCCGCCGCGATCCCGTGCCGCCACCCGCAACCCCCGGCCTAACTGGTCAACCGCCTGCGAATGCAGCGCATTGACCTTCATCAGAGCACCACCCGCCACCGCCGCCAGCCGGGTGCCCGGCGCGATCAGCACGGTCTTGCGCGGCAGGATCGTCCGGTGCCGGTCGCTGTCGCGATAGGCGTCATAGGCATCTTGATGCAAGGTCCCCCCAAGCGCCACGTTCAGCATCTGACTGCCCCGGCAGATCCCCATCACCGGCAGGCCCTGCTCGAACGCCTCAAGCACCAGCCGCCGCTCCAGCGCGTCGCGCCCTGGATCAAGCCGCGCCGATGTCACGACCTGCCCGCCATAAAGATCCGGCGAGATATCGTCGCCGCCGCCGACAATCACCCCATCCACATCGGCTACATGCGCAGGCGCCCGGTCGGTCCAGCGCCGCGCGCGCCCGCCCGCCATCCAGACATTCAACGCCATCAGCGGAAAGATGCGCCAGCCGGACCTGCGCGAGGTGGTGATCCCGATGACCGGTCGCACCATCTCAGCTGGCCACCATCCCGGCCTCATGCAGGATCGCGCCGCAGCGGTCGGCCCACCGCGCGCGCGACAGGGTGACCATCCCGTGATCGTCGCTCCAGGCCTCGGCAAGACGCGCCAGCAACGCCGCGTCCCAGGCCACCCGCTCGACCATGATCCAGCGCTGCCATTCATCGGCAATGGACCAGCCCTCTTCGTCGATCAGGCAATCGGGAAGCCGGAAATGAAACGCCGGACGCGCCGATACCGGCCCGCTCAGCTTCCGCTCCACAGCCTCGGGCGCCAGATGCGCAAAGATCGGCAGCATATCCAGCCCGTGATTCCGGCTCGGCGTCAGACTCAGGTAAAGCGTCATCACATCGCGCAGCGCCGCCTCCGGGCCAAGCGCGATCAGCCCGCGCACCAGGTCGGTGGGATAAGGATCGGTAAACGGCAACAGACGGCGCGACTCGTCGATGGGGTTGTCGCGCCGCATCCAGTCCTCGATCAGCGCATAGGCCAAAAGCGGTCGGATCACATCGCCATCCGCTTGCGACGCGATCTGGACATTCAGATGCACCCCGAACCCAAAGACCCATCCGGCCCCACTGCCAAGCGCCCCTGCGCGCCGCAAAGCCCGCGTCAGATCCTCAAGCGCCTCCAGCCCGGCCATGTCCAGCGGTTCGGTGACGATCTCCACCGGCACGACCTCGCGCCCCAGCTCCAGCGCCAGATCGCGCAGTTTGCTCTGGGTGGCCTTGCGCAGGAAAATATCCAGATAGACCTCCAGCGTCCCGATCCGGCTGTCGCGAATGGTCCAGAACGGCCCATCCCCCTGTTCGGCCCGTCCTCCCAGCGTATCGGTGCAGATCCCGGCAACCTCGGCCTCGCTCAACCCGCCAAGCTCGATCTCCACGCCGACGCGGCGGGGTGTGCCATCTGCGGCAAGCGGCCGTGGCAAGGGTGTGAAACGGTCAGGGGCCATCGCCGGTCCTTTCGCGTGTCAGGCTGCATCAGACTGTCAGATAGCAGCCCGAACTGCCAGCGTGACGCCGCGGCTCAGCCCAGCCCGGCCTCGGACTCGATCTGTTTGCGGGATTTGCGCGCGCGCTCGGTGGCCGATTTCAACTGCCCGCAGGCGGCCATGATATCTTCGCCGCGCGGCGTGCGGATCGGGCTGGCATACCCCGCTTTGTAGACGATATCGGCGAATTTCTCGATCCGGTCCCAATCGCTGCGCTGATGCGGGGCGCCGGGCCATTCGTTGAACGGGATGAGGTTGATCTTGGCCGGAATGCCCTTGATCAGCTGCACAAGGCGGCGGGCATCGGCATCGCTGTCATTCACGTCCTTCAGCATCACGTATTCAAAGGTGATCCGCTCGGAATTCGACAAGCGCGGATACTCGCGCAGCGCCCCAAGAAGGGTTTCGATATTCCATTTCTTGTTGATCGGCACCAGCTTGTCGCGCACCTCGTCGGTGGTCGCGTGAAAGCTGACGGCAAGCATGCAGCCGATCTCTTCGGCGGTCTTGGCGATCTCGGGCACAACCCCGCTGGTGGACAGGGTGATGCGGCGGCGGCTGAGCGAAATGCCCTCGCCATCCATCGCGATCTTCATCGCGTCGCGCACATTGTCGAAATTGTAAAGCGGCTCGCCCATACCCATCAGAACGATGTTCGACAACAGACGCGGGCGTTCGCCTGCGCCCTCGCCGGGCCGGGGCCATTCGTCCAGATCGTCGCGCGCCATCATCACCTGGCCCACGATCTCGCCCGCGCTCAGGTTCCGGACCAGTTTCTGCGTGCCGGTGTGGCAGAACGAACAGGTCAGCGTGCAGCCCACCTGGCTCGAGATGCACAGCGTCCCGCGGTCGGTTTCGGGGATATAGACCACCTCGACCTCATGCCCGCCCGCGATCCGGACAAGATATTTACGGGTCCCGTCGGCACTGACCTGCTTCGAGACCATCTCGGGGATCTCGATCACGAAATTCTCCGCCAGCATTTGCCGATAGGTCTTGGACAGGTTCGTCATCGCGTGAAAGTCGCGCACACCCCATTGATAGAGCCATTGCCAGATCTGGTTCACCCGCATCTTGGCCTGCTTCTCGGGCGTGCCTGCTTCGATCAGCACCTCGCGCAAGCGGTCGCGCGTCAGACCGACAAGATTGGTCGGCCCCTCGGGCAGCTTGCGGGGGATGGTCATTACGTCCTGGGTGATCGGGGCGGTATTGGTCATGGGCTCGCGCTTTGGAGTCGGGCTAGGGCTTGGATGCGCCTCCATATAGGATTTGCGCGGCGATTCCAAAACATTCCGGGCGCTGCGTCATGCACCGACGCAATACCGACGTGATACCGACGTCATACCTACGCGGATTTTCGGGGTTTTTGGCCCAGCTTCGCGACCGGTCCGTGACAGGGGCAGGTGACAAGATGATCGTTCACCATGCCCACCGCCTGCATGAAGGCATAGACGATGGTAGGCCCGCAGAATTTGAATCCCCTTTTCCGCAAATCTCTTGAAATTGCTCTGGAAATTTCCGTCTCCGTGGGCACGTCCTCAAGCCGCTCCCAGGCATTCTGCAGAGGCTTGCCGCCGACATGGTCCCACAGGTACCGATCAAACCCCTGCTCGGCCTCGATCTCCTGCCAAACCCGCGCATTCCCGATCACCGCCTCGATCTTTCCACGGTGCCTCACGATCCCCTGATCCCCCAGCAAAACCTGCACTTCCGCTTCGCCCCACCCGGCGATGATGTTGGGGTCAAACCCTTGAAATGCCTTGTGAAAATTCTTACGCTTGCGCAGGATCGTGATCCAGCTCAGCCCCGCCTGAAAGCCATCGAGGATCAGCTTTTCCCACAAGGCGCGGCTGTCATATTCCGGCACGCCCCACTCGGCATCATGATAGGATTCATAGAGCGGATCGGCGCCGACCCAACCGCATCTTTCTGCCATCCCCATACTCCGTTCCCCCATGATCGGCCGAACCTTTCAAATTGACCGCTTAAGCCTTCCTTAGCGGCTGTCCTGCAGCCTGTGAACCTCGGGAATGCAGAGGTGCGATAATGCGGCGCAAACGACAATTTGCTGATCTGGCTGAGGGCGAAGACTCGGCATTGAACTACGCGATCATGAAACGGGACCTGTCGGTATTGGACATGGTCGAAGAGGCTGTGAGCAGGAAGCAATTATTGCTTTCTTATCAGGCTGTTGTCACAACAAACGATCCATCCTGCGTCGCCTTTTACGAAGGTCTCATACGTGTGCTCGACGATACGGGCAGGATCATCCCGGCACGCGATTTCATATCGGCGGTGGAAACCACGGAAACCGGTCGCATCATCGATTGCATCGCCTTGGAAAAAGGCCTGAAATTGCTGGCACGCCAGCCCGATTTGCGCCTGTCCCTCAACATGTCGGCTCGATCGATCGGGTACAAGCGATGGGTCCGAACCTTGAGCCGCCGTCTGGATGCGGACCCAACCCTTGGAGAGCGGCTGATTCTCGAAATTACGGAAAGTTCGGCGATGCTCATCCCCGAACTGGTCATTGGATTTATGCAGGAATTTCAGACCAAAGGGGTCAGCTTTGCGCTGGACGATTTCGGCTCGGGCTTCACATCTTTCAGATATCTGCGTGATTTTTACTTTGATATCATCAAGATCGACGGCCAATTCATCCGGGGCATCGCCAATAATCCGGACAATCAGGTACTGACAGCGGCCTTGCTGTCGATTGCCGATCAATTCGACATGCTGACCGTCGCAGAAAGTGTCGAAACCGCACAGGACGCCGCCTATCTGGCAGCAATCGGGGTCGACTGCCTTCAGGGATATTACTTCGGTGCACCCACGATAAAGCCGCCATGGGAGCAAGACTCGGTGCACGGCCTTCGCGCATGACCTCCGACATCGGGCCGTTGCCGCGCAGCCTTCAGTGCGTTATGACGAGATCAGCCGGCGGGGGATACCGGGCAACGCCTGACACGACGTTGCGGCACGCCTCGGCCATGAAGAATTCTGGTGGAGGACTCACATGACTAACGTTGTTATCGCATCCGCGGCTCGAACAGCCGTCGGATCTTTTGGAGGCGCATTCGCCAATACGCCGGCACATGACCTTGGCGCTGCCGTGCTGGAAGCCGTCGTTGCGCGCGCCGGTATCGAAAAGGCGGAAGTTTCGGAAACGATCCTAGGCCAGGTTCTCACCGCAGCGCAGGGGCAGAACCCGGCACGTCAGGCCCATGTCAACGCGGGTTTGCCGATCGAAAGCTCGGCCTGGAGCATCAACCAGGTATGCGGCTCGGGCCTGCGGGCGGTCGCGCTTGGTGCGCAGCACATCCAATTGGGCGATGCCGATATCGTCTGCGCCGGCGGTCAGGAAAACATGACGCTCAGCCCCCATGCCGCCCATCTGCGGGCCGGTCAAAAGATGGGCGACATGACCTATATCGACACGATGATTCGCGATGGTCTGTGGGATGCATTCAACGGCTATCACATGGGCCAGACCGCCGAGAACGTCGCCGGGAAGTGGCAGATCAGCCGCGAACAACAGGATGAATTCGCGCTGGCCAGTCAGAACAAGGCAGAAGCGGCCCAAAAGGCTGGCAAATTCGACGACGAGGTGATCGCCTTTACCGTCAAGACGCGCAAAGGCGATATCGTTGTCGACAAGGATGAATATATCCGGCACGGCGCCACGATCGAGAGTATGCAGAAACTGCGTCCGGCCTTTGCCAAAGACGGATCGGTTACCGCAGCAAACGCAAGCGGGATCAATGACGGTGCCGCAGCGACTTTGCTGATGTCCGCTGATGCCGCCGAGAAACGCGGTATCGAACCTTTGGCACGGATCGCCTCCTATGCGACAGCGGGGCTTGATCCATCGATCATGGGCGTGGGTCCGATCAATGCCAGCCGCAAGGCCTTGGCCAAGGCTGGCTGGTCTGTCGACGATCTGGACCTGGTGGAAGCCAATGAAGCCTTCGCCGCGCAGGCATGTGCCGTCAACAAGGACATGGGCTGGGATCCCGCGATCGTGAACGTCAATGGTGGCGCAATCGCAATCGGTCATCCGATCGGCGCATCAGGCTGCCGTGTCTTGAACACGCTCCTTTTCGAGATGAAACGCCGGAACGCCAAGAAAGGTCTTGCGACATTGTGCATCGGTGGCGGCATGGGCGTCGCACTGTGCGTTCAACGCGACTAAGCGTTACTACAGGGCTGTGAACATCTGACATAAGGGCGCTCAATGGGCGCCCTTATCCATATCGAACAAAAAACGCTGCGGCGCGGAAAATTCAATAAGCAATAATATTGCGCAGCGCGCACCGAAAGAGTAACAGAGTTACAAGACCTTTTAACCAAACTGGAGGAAAACATGGCACGAACTGCACTCGTCACCGGTGGCTCGCGCGGAATCGGCGCTGCGATCTCGAAGGCGCTCAAGGCTGAAGGCCACAACGTGGCAGCCACCTATGCCGGTAATGATGAGGCCGCGGCAAAGTTCACCGAGGAAACCGGCATCAAGACCTATAAATGGAACGTCGCCAGCTACGACGAGTCCAAGGCAGGCATCGCCAAAGTCGAAGAAGAACTGGGACCAATTGAAATCGTTGTGGCCAATGCCGGCATCACCCGTGACGCTCCGTTCCACAAGATGACACCAGAACAGTGGCATGACGTGATCGACACCAACCTGACAGGGGTCTTCAACACGGTACACCCGGTCTGGCCCGGTATGCGCGAGCGCGGCTTCGGGCGAATTGTGGTCATCAGTTCGATCAATGGCCAAAAGGGACAATTCGCGCAGGTCAACTATGCGGCGACCAAAGCCGGTGATCTGGGGATCGTGAAGTCGCTGGCACAGGAAGGCGCCGCAAAAGGCATCACCGCGAATGCGGTTTGCCCCGGCTACATCGCAACGGAAATGGTGATGGCCGTTCCGGAAAAAGTGCGCGAAGCAATCATCGGCATGATTCCCGCCGGTCGTCTTGGCGAACCGGAAGAGATCGCGCGCTGCGTGACCTTTCTTGCATCAGACGAGTCAGGCTTCATCAACGGATCGACAATTTCCGCGAATGGCGGACAGTTCTTCGTCTGATCGATCACTCGGAACTCACAGATCAAGCCGGTCGCCAAGGCGACCGGCTCAAGCTTCAAGTCATTTTTAAAGTTCAAAAATTTGATTGGGAATGCATCATCCCTGCAAGAACAGCAGATGGAAAATGCGTTATCTGCGTAAGTGGTGGGGAAGCCCAAATCCGGCAAGCTCCCCCTTTGGGATCATACGTTGACAGAGAGCCGTTCGATGGCTTCCTTGATCCGAAGCTTCTGCTTCTTGAGTTCCGCAAGTTCCAGATTGCTTGCGCCGGGAGCGCGCTGCACTTCTTCCACCCGCTCCGAGAGGACCCTATGTTTCTTCTTCAGTTCCTCGATGTGTGAACTCAAGCCCATTGGCATTCTCCTCTCTGATGAATGTTGTGTAACATCAGTGCAGCATACTTTGGTCGACCTGTCACGCTGCAGACGCAGCATAAGCTGAATTTTGCAGATATCATTTTATTCAACTCAAGGGTGAAAGGGCAGGTAACTGCCCTCACGCAGGACACAAGCCGTTGCATCCGTGTAGTTTTCCTTGTCGCTCACGTGGGCCGCACCTTCGTGCAAAACCCATCCATCATGTAGCTTGAAATCGGCGCGCCCCCCCTTGCGCCCCCTGACCAAAGACAGTCTTGCCGGTCTACCGCGACGGGGAATCAGCGGCAAAACTTCGAGACTGCCAAGATGGTCTGAAATTTCGCCCAACAAGGCAGGCAGACGTTCCGTTCGGTGAATGAAGGTTACGGTGCCTTTCGGCGCAGCCCGGCGCGCGGCGGCCCTTACCCATGTGGCAAGCGGGGTGACCTCCCCAAGGGCGGTCTCGCGCCCGGTATCACGCGCGGCGCTTCCTGCGTTTCGATCAAAATAAGGCGGGTTGACCAACACATGGGTAAATTGCCGCTGCCTGAATTGCTCGGGCATATCCGAAACATCCCCTGTCACGACCTCCATCGTGATCCCGTTGACCGACGCGTTTTGCCGGGCCAGCGCCGCGTATGCGCACTGCAATTCCAGACCGGCAAGTGCGAGGCCATCGACACGGGACGCGAGGCACAGCCCGGCCACACCGACCCCACATCCCAGATCCAGAACCGTGTCACCGGCGCGCGCGGGGACACTGGCCGCCAACAACACAGGATCGACACCGGCGCGATAACCTTCGCGAGGCTGACTGATCCGCAAACGACCACCGAGAAAATCATCCGTGGTCAAACTGCCCTCTGGCCAGTCCTCAGCCATAAACCTCGATCCCGTTGTCGATCAATGTCTGGCGCGCCTGCTCGTAATCACGCTCGGCAACCATGAGACGACGAGGAAATATCCCGATGGATCCCTCGAGAATGCTCATATTTACGTCCATTTCAAAGCAGTCTATACCCTCGCCCTGAAGCAACGCTTGGGCGAAGGCGATCATTGTCGGATCGTTTGTGCTGAGTAGGTGTTTCATGGGGATGACTTAAGGGCACCGCGGTCTATTTGTCGACAGGTGTGACGGGAGTGTGATGGGATTGGACCACGCCGCGACGAAACCGCATGAGCAACTGGCCCGGCATCTGGATAGCAAGATGGCCGCCGTCAACACGCTGATCCGCGAGCGGATGGCATCGCGGCACGCACCGCGCATTCCGGAAGTGACGGCGCATCTGGTCGAAGCGGGCGGCAAGCGCCTGCGCCCGATGCTGACACTCGCAACCGCCGATATGTGCGGCTATGGCGGTGCGTTCGACGTGCATCTTGCCGCCACGGTGGAATTCATTCACACCGCCACTTTGCTGCATGACGACGTGGTTGATGAAAGCCAGCAACGCCGGGGCAGGCCCACCGCGAACCTTTTGTGGGACAACAAGTCAAGCGTGCTTGTGGGCGACTACCTTTTTGCCCGCGCGTTTCAGCTGATGGTTGAGCCGGGCAATCTCCGAGTGCTCGATATCCTGTCGAACGCGGCGGCGGTGATCGCCGAAGGCGAGGTGTTGCAACTGAGTGCGGCACGAGATCTGAAAACCGACGAAAACATCTATCTGCAGGTCGTGCGCGGCAAGACAGCCGCTTTGTTTTCCGCTGCGACCGAAGTGGGCGGCGTGATCGCAGATGCCCCTGAAGCACAGATAAAGGCGCTTTTCGATTATGGCGATGCGCTTGGTATCGCCTTCCAGATCGTGGACGATCTGCTGGATTATCAGGGTGATAGCAATGCCACGGGCAAGAATGTCGGCGATGATTTTCGCGAACGAAAACTGACGCTTCCGGTCATCAAGGCGGTCGCCGCTGCCGATGAGACCGAGCGCGCCTTCTGGATACGCACGATCGAAAAGGGCCGCCAGGAAGACGGCGATCTTCAGCATGCGCTTGATCTTCTGAAAAAGCATGGCGCGTTGGAGGCAACAAGACAGGATGCCCTGTCATGGGCAGCCAAGGCGAAATCGGCGATGGATGCCCTGCCCGACCACGCCGTGCGCGGCATGTTGACGGATCTGGCCGATTACGTCGTCGCGCGCGTCAACTGATCAGTCAGCTGCGTTCAAGCGCGTCGCGGCCACCCACCAGCCGGGAAACGCCTCGCGCAACCGGCCGGCGGCGGAAGATGCGGTTTCCCTATCTGCATAAAGCCCGAAACATGTGGCGCCGGATCCGGTCATGCGCGCAAGCTGACAGCCCGGCGTCACGGCAAAAGCACCAAGAACCTGTGCGATAACCGGCTGCAAGAGGATCGCGGGCGGCTCCAGGTCGTTGCGCATGTCGCGCAACCAACGCCCAAACTCGGCCGCGCTGATCCCCTGCGGCATGTCATCGGGCATGGGCGCGTTGGTTGTGGTTTCGAGGCGCTCGAAAACGTCCCTTGTCGACACCGGCACGTTGGGATTGATGAGCACGGCATTCAAGGCAGGCAAACCGGACACCGGAGTGATCTGTTCGCCAAGGCCGCGCATTCGAACGGCCTTTCCGGCCAGACAGGCGGGAACATCGGCACCGAGTGACAGAACGTCCTTGGGTAGCGGCGTGCCGGACAGCTCTGACAATGCCCTGATCACTGCTGCCGCATCGCTGGAGCCACCGCCAAGCCCCGCCGCATTCGGCAGGGTCTTGTGCAACCGGATAGAGGCCGACACCCCCATCAGCTGCTGAGCCTTCATCACAAGGTTGGACCCATCTGTCGGAACGCCTGCCGCCATCTCTCCCTCGACGGTGAGAGAGGCGCTGTCGGACAGCTGAACCTCGATCCGGTCGCCGATATCGGCGAACATGACCAGAGAATCCAGTTCGTGATACCCGTCAGACCGGCGGCCCGTCACATGCAAAGACAAATTGACTTTGGCGGGGGCGAAGGCCTCAACCACCATCATCGGCCACCGTCAAAGGCGGTGCGCCCTCTTCCTCGAGAACCTCGTCAAGACCCACCTCGAGTTTGCGTCGGATACGGTCAGGGTCGATATCCGGAGAGGGATTTTCCAGGTCCACGAATGATAGCGCACGCTTCCACTGGAATTCAGCTTCGACCTTGCGGCCCACAGCCCAGAGAACATCGCCAAGGTGATCGTTGACCACCGGATCGACAGGCATCAGCTCGGCGGCGCGCTCCATATGCTGCACCGCCTCGTCATACCGGCCCAAGCGATAGAGCACCCATCCCAGACTATCGACGATATAGCCGCTATTGGGTTGCGCGGCGACCGCGCGCTCGATCATGTCCAACGCCTCGTCCAGCTTGATCTGCTTTTCGACCAGCGAATACCCAAGATAATTCAGAACCTGGGGCTGCTCGGGATTGAGCTCCAGCGCACGACGGAAATCAGCTTCGGCCTTTTCCCAAACTCCCAGTCTTTCATAGCTGATGGCACGGGCATAGTGGACGAACCACTGATCTGTCTCACGCTCGGCGTAAAGCTCCAGAGCAAGATCATAGGCCGCAATCGCCTGTTCGTAATCTTCGCTCTGCCGGTGCAAGTCACCGGCGGCGACATGAACCGAAGGGATGTCGCCATGGGTTTTAGCAAGCTGGTCCAATACTTCGATGGCAGCGTCGGTCTTGCCGGCGCGACGAAGGCTTTCAGAGCGGCCAAGCTCGGCGGCATAGAACGAAGGGTTGTCGCGCGGGACCTTGGCATAGGTCTTGGTCGCCAGATCGAACTGATCGAGACTTTCGAGTATTTCCGCCGACATCAGGATCGCATCGGTGTGATCGGCATTCAGATGCTCGGCAACCCGAGAATAAAGCAGCGCATAGGCCCCGCCCGTATCGGACAGCAAGGCGCGGCCAAGCGAAAAGAACACCTCGGACAGACCGTCGCGCGCATTGCGAATCCGCGTGAATGGCACCTGCTCGCTCGCGAGCAGACGATCCTTGAGCTGTTGCACCTCGGGATCGAGGTCAGATCTGAACAATTCGTCGATCAGCGCGACGGCATCGTCATTGCGTTCAAGTTGGCTGAGAACCTCGGCCCATGCAATCGTGCCGCGCCGCGTGCTCTGCATGGGTTCGTCCGAGTCGCCGGAAAAAATCTGGTCGGCGCCCTCGAAATCGCCAACCGAAGCCAGCGCCAATGCCTTGTGATAAAGGCCAAAACTACGCAGGCCACGCTGCTCGGACACATCGTCGAAATGCCCAAGCGCCGTGCGCATGTCGCCTTTGCCAAGATGCGCCCAAGCCAAGATCAGCCCGTCCGCCAACGGGCCGACGCCACGGTTTTCGGCAATCCGCGCCAGAAGCGCGTCGTAATCTTCACGCGCGGCCTCATCGGCGATCATTGCCATATGAGCGATCTGACTTTGGAACCCATCGGCCCGCATCTTCCGCGCCACCGGCCCGGCGCGATCGAAATTGCCCAGTGCGATATGCGCCACCACGGCATTTTCAAGGATCGCCGGATTGCCGGGATCCTCGGTCAGCGCACGCGTGAAATACTCGGCCGCCGCTATGAAATCATTATCGGCGCGCGCCTGTTGCGCAGCCAGATAAGAGCCTATTGCCTCATCAGCGATGGCGGGAGGGGCTGCCAGCGGCAGAAGCGCCGTCACCAGCAAGGCGGTAAGGGTTTTCGATGTCACGACAGCCTGCCTCGAAGTTATTACCTAGCTCGCTCATCTATCTAGTATGATGCGCCTCACAAGGCAATGCGGGGCGACCCAAGAGCCACCCCGCACCGGCAGTTTCAACATCTTGCTTACATATTGGGATAGTTCGGCCCATCTCCGCCCTGCGGTGTCTCCCAGTTGATGTTCTGGCTGGGGTCCTTGATATCGCAGGTCTTGCAATGCACGCAGTTCTGGAAATTGATGACGAACCTGGGGTCCTTGCCCTCTTCGCTGACCACCTCGTACACGCCGGCAGGACAGTAACGCTGTGCCGGTTCATCATACTTCGGCAGATTGACGCTGATCGGCACGGACGCGTCCTTGAGCGTCAGATGCGCGGGCTGGCTTTCCTCGTGATTGGTCATCGAGAAACTGACATTTGTCAGCCGGTCGAAACTCAGCTTTCCATCGGGCTTGGGATAGTCGATCGGCTTGTGCTTGCTGGCGGGTTCCGTCGCCTCGGCATCGTTTTTGCCATGTCCCAGGGTGCCGAGCACGGAAAAGCCCAATGTGTTGGTCCACATATCCAGACCGCCCATCGCCAGCGACGCGCCCAGACCATATTTCGACCACAGCGGCTTGACGTTGCGCACCTTCTTGAGGTCGCTACCAATGGCGCCGTTACGCACCTCATCCTCATACGCACTCAACTCGTCGCTCGAACGGCCCGCCTCAAGCGCGTGATGTGCGGCCTCCGCCGCCGCCTTGCCCGACAGCATGGCATTATGGTTGCCCTTGATGCGGGGCACATTGACCATGCCGACCGAGCAGCCCAGCAGGGCGACACCGGGCGCGACCATCTTGGGCATCGATTGATACCCGCCCTCGGAAATCGCCCGCGCGCCATAAGCCACGCGCTTGCCACCCTTCAGAAGCTCGGCGACCATCGGGTGATGCTTGAAGCGCTGGAATTCCATATAGGGGTAGAGATACGGGTTCTTGTAGTTCAGGTGGACGACAAAGCCGACATAGACCTGATTGTTTTCAAGGTGATAGATGAACGATCCACCGCCGGCATTCCCGCCAAGCGGCCAGCCCATCGTATGGGTTACCTCGCCCTCGTTATGCTTTTCCGGATCAATCTCCCAGATTTCCTTCATGCCGAGGCCAAATTTCTGCGGCTCCTTGCCGGCGCTCAGATCGTATTTGGCGATGACCTCTTTCGACAGGCTGCCGCGCACGCCTTCGGACAGGAACACATACTTGCCATGCAACTCCATCCCGGGCTCATAGGCGGGACCGGGCGTGCCGTCGGGGTTCTTGCCGAATTCACCGGCCACAACGCCCTTCACCTCGCCATTTTCGCCATAGATCAGTTCGGAACAGGACATGCCGGGGAAAATCTCGACCCCCAACTCTTCGGCCTGCTCGGCCATCCAGCGGCAGACATTGCCCATCGAGACGATGTAATTGCCATGGTTGTTCATCAGCGGCGGCATCGGAAAGTTAGGCACGCGCAAGCGGCCAGCCTCGCCCAGAAGATAGAAATTATCCTGCTTTACCGGGGTTTTGAGCGGCGCGCCCTTGTCTTTCCAGTCGGGGATCAGGGCGTCCAGACCGCAAGGGTCAAGCACCGCGCCCGACAGGATGTGCGCGCCCACTTCCGAGCCCTTTTCCAGCACGACCACCTCGCGCGACGGATCAAGCTGCTTGAGCCGGATCGCCGCCGACAGGCCCGCAGGCCCAGCTCCAACGATCACCACATCGTATTCCATCGCTTCGCGTGTCGCGTCAGACATCTGGTCAATCCTTTCCCAAGGCCTTGCGGTCCGGTAACAAAGTTGCGCACGTGGTTAGCGTGCCATCACGCCGGGCGTCAATTGAAACACGACGTAATTCATATTTGAAACCGGCAAAATACAACTTTGCCGCACCACAATCCACTTGCCCTGATCATCCCCTATTGCAATGCCCCGCCCCATGCGGGCAATCTGACACAAATACAGACGCGAACCGACGGGATCACAGGACCCAAGTCGCAAAAGTCGCAAAAGAAGTGGACAGTTACGATGGAGAAGATTCCCATGACCCGCAGGGGCCACACGGCCCTTGAGGTTGAACTCAAGCAACTCAAATCCGAGGAACGCCCGGCAATCATCCGCGCGATTTCGGAGGCGCGCGAGCATGGCGATCTGTCCGAAAACGCGGAATATCATTCGGCCAAGGAAAAGCAGTCGTTCATCGAGGGTCGCATCAAGGAACTGGAAGGCGTGATCAGCCGTGCCGAAGTCATCGATCCGACCAAGTTGAAGGGTCCGATCAAATTCGGCGCGACGGTGACGCTCGTGGACGAAGATACCGATGAGGAAAAGACCTGGCAGATCGTCGGGGAATATGAAGCCAACATCGAAAACGGCCTTCTCAACATGAAATCTCCGATTGCGCGCGCGCTGATCGGCAAAGAGGCGGGCGACAGCGTCGAAGTGCGGACACCCGGTGGCGAGAAATCCTACGAAGTGCTAAAGATCGAATATATCTGACAGGCACAGGATCCCATGCCCGAGCGCAAGGACCCGCCCGCGACACCGTTGGGCATCTATGACAAGACCACCAAAGAGCGGATCACCGGAATAGAGGTGATCGCGCTGGCGCTGTCTGCTGTCTGGCTGCTTGGTGCTGTGGTGTTTTTCACGTTGATGGATACGGATGGCACCGCCTCGGAGCCGGGGGGCGTGCTGCGATTCATTATGATCATGCTGGCGATCTTCATGCCGGTCGCCATGATCTGGGTGGCGGCCACGACGGCCCGCGCCTCGAAGGTGATGCGCGAGGAAAGCCAGCGTCTGCAGGCAGCGATCGACGCGATCCGGCAGGCCTATGTCGCGCAAAATCAGACACGCCACACGATGACCGAACCCACGGTCACCCAGAAGCTCGAAGAGATCGCGGCGGCGCAGCGCAAGGCCGAAACCGCGCTGGCGATGTTCTCGTCGACGCGGCATGCCGAACTGGCGCAGGCGGCGGCACAGCCGTCAGCCGATCCGCAGGTCATCGACGATCAGGTGGCGCTGCCCTTGGGAACAACGGCCGACGAGATGCTGCCGCCACTGGGAAAAAGCGATTTCATCCGCGCCCTGCACTTTCCGGAAACCACCGATGACCGCGAAGGCTTTGCCGCGCTGCGCAAGGCGCTGAAGGACCGCAAGACAGCGCAGCTGATCCAGGCCGCACAGGACGTGCTGACCCTGATGTCGCATGATGGCATCTACATGGATGACCTGACCCCCGACATGGCCCGGCCCGAGTTGTGGCGACGTTTCGCTTCGGGCGAAAGGGGGCGGGCCGTCGCGGCGCTTGGCGGGGTGCGCGACCGGTCGTCGCTTGCCCTGACGGCCGCACGGATGAAGCAGGACCCGATCTTTCGCGATGCCGCGCACCACTTCCTGAGGCTCTATGACAGGATGTTCACGCAGTTCGCGCAAACCGCGACGGATGCCGAGATATCGCAGATTTCCGACACCAGAACGGCGCGCGCCTTCATGCTTCTGGGGCGGGTTGCAGGCACTTTTGACTGAGTAATTTCCTTATATCGCAATCACTTGAAATCATTCTATTGCCCCGAGCGCAAATCGCGATCATGATGCCGGACCGAGGAGAATACACATGCGCAAGTTTCTGGTCGTCCTGGATGACAGCCGAGAGTGCCTGAACGCGATGCGGTTCGCCGCGATGCGGGCAGCGCATACCAATGCGGGCGTCGAGATCCTGGCGGTGATACCGCCGGAAGAGTTCAACCACTGGATCGGGGTGGGCGACATCATGCGCGAGGAGGCTCGCGAGCGGATCGAGGCGCATTTCGAGGTCTTCGCAAAATGGATGCGGGACAAGCAAGGCGTTGATCCTGAACTGGTTATTCGCGAGGGCGAGCCGGTCTCGGAGATCATCGCGCAGGTGCAGGCCGATCCCGCAATCGGTGTCCTGGTACTGGGCGCCGGCACCGGCAAGAAGGGCCCCGGACCGCTGGTCACACAGCTGTCGAGAAACTCAGGCAGCCTGCCGATTCCGATCACCATTGTGCCGGGCGACCTGAGCAAGGAACGGCTTGAGTCCATCACCTGAGCGCCGGGTCCGGCCAGGGCCGCGAATTGTGTAGGGTTCGTACGAAACCTACACGCATTCAGGACGAAAATCGGACCAAGGCACCGGATTTGTGTCCATCTTGTACGCAAAAGGCGTTTGGCGCAGGCGCGTTCACCTGCCAGACGGATAAAATGCCAGCGGTAAAGCGCGGCGCGGAAAGCGTATGTTAACCTTTGTGCGGCAGAGTGCGAAAGATCACTCAGACCCGAGGTGCTTCATGCATGTCCGAACAAGCAGCCGCAAACTCCGCGAGAATTGGCGCGCGTTTCTGGATCATATCACCGCCACCGATGACAGGCTGGTTGTCACCCGCCATGGTCAACCCGTGGCGGCCTTGGTGAGCATGGGCGATCTGCAGGTCCTCGAAGCGGCAGAAGAGGGGCGCGGCGATGGGTGATGGCATGGTGCTGCATGGGCTGTGTTCGCGATGGTTATGGCAGTGGCGATCGCGGTGGCGGTGGCGGTGGGCCGAGAAGGCGCGGGACGCGGTTTTGCCGGTGATCCGCCCTGCGACGGGAGAGATATCGGATCTGCGCGGCTCTGGTCCGGTGACGGTGACGCAGGTCTTTGCGGGCCTTTGGAGGGCTTCGAAGGGGGGCGCACGAGACAGGCCATTCCACGACACAGACCACTCCGTGAGACAGACCACTCCACGATACAGACCAATCCACGATACAGACCCACGAGACAGGCCCAACAACACAGACCCAACAACACAGGCCAAATAATACAGGCCAAATAAAACAGGCCCAACAACACAGGCCAACCAGAGACACGGCCCCAAGACCCTCGACACACAGGCTTGCTGAGCACACATGGCCACTCCGGACACAGGCCCTCAAGGCAGGGAGGCAGTTTAGAATGGTTCCAATCCTTGACAGCTGCGCCCTGCGCGCGCATATCTTGAGGAACCACTGGAAAGGCGCGACACATGTTCATTCAGACCGAATCCACACCGAACCCCGCGACCCTGAAATTCCTGCCCGGACAGACCGTGCTGGAAGCAGGGACAGCTGATTTCCCGACCGCAGAAGCCTCGGACAAGTCGCCGCTTGCCACGCGGCTGTTCGGCGTTAAGGGCGTGCGGGGTGTGTTCTTCGGCAATGACTTCGTCACCGTCACCAAAACCGACGATGCCGAATGGGACCACATCAAACCCTCCATCCTTGGGGCGATCATGGAGCATTTCCAATCCGGTCAGCCAGTTATGGCGGTGGATGCCGAACACGCCTCGGGCCATGCCGCCCATGAGGGTGAGGATTCCGAGATCGTGGGCCAGATCAAGGAGCTGCTGGATACCCGCGTGCGTCCCGCCGTGGCACAGGATGGCGGCGACATCACGTTCCACGGCTTCGAGCGCGGCGTGGTCTATCTGCATATGCAGGGCGCCTGCGCGGGCTGCCCCTCGTCCACCATCACACTGAAAATGGGAATCGAGAACCTGCTGCGCCACTACATTCCCGAAGTGACCGAGGTGCGCCCGGTTGGTGTCTGACACCCCTGTGATACTGGCATTCGACACATCGGCCGCGCATTGCGCGGCCGCTTTGCTGCGCGGCGACCGGATCGTGGCCGCGCGCGCCGAAGAGATGGGACGCGGACAGGCCGAACGGCTGATGCCCCTGCTCACCGAGATACTTGCAGAAGGCGGCGCCACATGGGCCGATCTGGACCGGATCGCAGTGGGCATCGGCCCCGGCAATTTCACCGGCATCCGGATCTCGGTCTCCGCGGCGCGCGGCCTCGCGCTTGCGCTTGAGGTGCCAGTCGTGGGCGTGTCGGGTTTTGACGTGGCCGCATTCGGGCGGGATGCCAAGGCGCTGCCCTGCATTCCGGGGCCTCGCGGGCTGAGCTATATCCGTCCGCCCGGAGGCGATCCGCGCCTAGCGGACGATGACGAGATCGCGGCGCTTGGCCTGACACGGGCGGGCCTGCCCGATGCCGCAGAGCTGGCCAGGACCATCGCCCGGATCGCGGCAAAAGCCGATATCGGCACAGCCCCCGCGCCGCTTTACGTCAAGCCTGCCGATGCGGCCCCGTCGCGCGACGCGCCGCCGGTGATTCTGGAGTGACGGGCGGGCTGGCGCTTTTGGCTCCGGGGGCGGATCAGGCGCATGCGCTGGCCCGGCTGCACGACCGTGCCTTTGCCGGTCAGTCGCGCCCGTGGCAGGCATCGGAATTCGCGGCCCTTCTGGCGTCTGCACATGTGTTTGCGATGGGCGAGCCGCGGGCCTTTGCGCTTGGCCGGGTGATTGCGGACGAGGCCGAGCTTTTGACATTGGCCACCGATCCTGCATCCCGGCGGCAGGGGCTTGCGCGGGCCTGTCTTGCCGGTTTCGAGGACGAGGCGCGCAGACGCGGCGCCGCACAGGCCTTTCTGGAGGTGGCCGAGACCAATGGCGCGGCGGTGGCGCTGTATCTCGCCGCGGGATATCAGCAGAGCGCGCGGCGCGACAAGTATTACCGGCTGGACGATGGCAGGCGCGCGGATGCGCTGATCCTGACAAAAAAGCTGTGAGCCGGGGGCGCATCACAGCACGGTCCAGATAATCCGAAAGATAAGTCCAGTTTAGCAGAATTGATCGGGCCTGACGGGGTCCGGGCGCCCTGATCTCTTGCAATGCGAGGGAAACTGCGTCTAGGAACAGCCATGCAAATCTACCTGCCCATAGCCGAGGTGTCGGTCAATGCCTTCCTCCTTCTGGGGTTGGGCGGCATGGTGGGCGTGCTTTCAGGCATGTTCGGGGTTGGTGGCGGCTTCCTGATGACGCCGCTGTTGTTCTTCATCGGCATTCCCCCGGCTGTCGCCGTGGCGACCGAGGCGAACCAGATCGTCGCCTCGTCCTTTTCGGGGGTGCTGGCGCATCTGAGGCGAAAGACCGTCGATCTGAGGATGGGCACCGTGCTGCTGATCGGCGGGTTGGTCGGGGCGGCGCTTGGCGTCGTGGTGTTCAACTATCTCAAGTCGATGGGTCAGGTCGATCTGCTGGTCAAGCTGTGTTACGTCGTGTTCCTTGGCGTGATCGGCGGGATGATGTTCTTCGAGAGCCTGCGCGCGATCCGGCAGACCCGCTCGGGCAAGGTGGTGCCCAAGCGCAAGAAGCACAACTGGATCCACGGGCTGCCGTTCAAGATGCGGTTCCGGACAAGCGGTCTTTACATCAGCGTGATCCCTCCGCTTCTGGTCGGCGTGTCGGTGGGCATTCTGGCGGCGATCATGGGGGTCGGCGGCGGCTTCATCATGGTGCCGGCGATGATCTATCTGCTGGGGATGCCGACCAAGGTGGTTGTGGGCACGTCGCTGTTCCAGATCATTTTCGTGACGGCCTTCACCACGATGCTGCATGCCACCACGAACTTTACCGTGGATGTGGCGCTGGCGGTGCTGTTGCTGATCGGGGGCGTGATCGGCGCCCAGATCGGCACGCAGATCGGGACCAAGATGAAGGCCGAGCAGTTGCGCATCCTGCTGGCGATGATGGTGCTGGCGGTGTGTTTCAAGCTGGCCTTCGATCTCTTGCTGCAACCTTCGGAGCTGTATTCTATCGGCGCGGCCGGGGGGCATTGAGATGCTGAGGCGGCTTGCCCTGCTGATCTGTCTGATGGCGATGCCGGCGACGGCCGAAGAGGTGGTGCTGGGCCTGTCGAGCGACAAGGTGCGGATCACGGCGACCTTCGAAGGCTCGGAGGTGCTGGTGTTCGGCGCGGTCAAGCGGCAGGAAGCGATCCCGGACGAGCCGCTAGATGTGATCGTGACGATCGCGGGGCCATCGAAGCCGCTGACCATGCGCCGCAAGGAGCGGGTGCTGGGCATCTGGGTCAATACCGACGCGGTGGAGATCGACGCAGCCCCCAGTTTCTACGCGGTGGCGACGACCCGTCCGCTGGATCAGGTGCTGAGCAATGTCGAGGATCTGCGGCATCGGGTGTCGATCAACCGGGCGATCCGGTCGGTGGGCGCCCCGGCCGAGGTGGCGGATGCGCAGACCTTTACCGATGCGCTGATCCGAATCCGCAAGAAGAACCTCAGCTACCAGATGCTGGAGGGCGCCGTGGCGCTGGACGAACAGACGCTGTTCCGCACGGCGATCGAGCTGCCGGCGAACCTGACCGAGGGCTCGTATCAGACGCGCATTTTGCTCACGCGCGGCGGTGCGGTGGTGTCGCAGTTCGAAACCGCGATCGAGGTGCGCAAGGTCGGGCTGGAGCGGTGGATCTACACCCTGTCACGCGAACAGCCGATGCTCTACGGGTTGATGTCGCTGGCCATCGCCATCGCCGCAGGCTGGGGCGCCTCGGCCGCGTTCCGGATGATGCGGCAGAACGGCTGAGGCCGGGGCGGAGCGCCCCCTTTCCATGTCCAACGTCACGTCTGCGGCCTCGGCAGTGTCTTTGGCATTGCCGACCGGCAGCAGCGGATTACCCTTTGCCAATGACAGGTTCGGTGACGGCTTCAGGGAGCAGAGCGGATGCGGGGTTTTCTTTTCGGCATCGCCCTTGTCGCGGCGGGTCCGGTGGCGGCAGAACGCGTCGCGCTTGATGGGTTTGCGATGGATCGGTGGGAGGTCACGGTCGGCGCTTTCACCGCGTTTGCCGAGCGCACGGGCCTTGTGACCGAGGCCGAGCAAAACGGCGGCGGCTTTGAATGGGGCGCAGGATGGGAGCGCCGGCCCGGCTGGACATACAAGACACCGCAAGGGGAGCCGGGATCGAAAAACGAGCCGGCCGTGCACGTGACATGGGGCGAGGCGCAAGCCTTTTGCCGGGATGCCGGTGGCCGGTTGCCGACCCGCGAAGAATGGGCCGCGGCGGCCTATACCGAACAACGCAAAGCCCCCCCGGCAGGGTTCGAACAGGGGCGGAGCTATCCCTATCCGGTCGGGGATGAGCCGGACGGGATGAACACCAATCGCACCCATCATGTCGAGGTCGCCACGACCAAGGAAGGGGTGAACGGGCTTTACGACATGGGGGCCAATGTGTGGGAATGGCTGGCCGACCGGCAAGGCGACGACGCCCTGACAGCGGGCGGAAGCTGGTGGTACGGGCCGCGCGCCACGCGGATCGACGGGATGCAATGGAAACCGGCGTCTTTCTATGCGGTCTATGTGGGGTTCAGATGTGTTTATGAGTGAGGGGTTGGTGTTGGGTGGGTGAGATTTTCCCAGAGCGGTAGTTGGAGTCTCTTGAAACGAATGGCCGCTGCTGATCCGGCAAGCATTTGTCTTTGACGGCGCAAGTTGAAGCCTCATTTTGAACTGTCGAGCGGGCAGATCACGGTGTGCACTTAGCGGCCTGAGCAGTCTGGGGAAGTGGTGAGTTGACAGTCACTCGTGAACGCCTTGATGTTGACAATTCGAGACAGGATCCCGCATGTTACCCGACATGTCACATGCCGGATACCGCGTGATCCTTTTAGCCGTATGGTTTTCGGTCGCGTTTGTTGCTCTTCTCATCGCGACGAGCGCATCTGTGTCTGCGCATCCGCAGGGTATGCATGACGGTGCAGCGATGTCTGAGAGACATTCAACCGGCGAATACAGTCTTGAGGCCGAGAGCTGTTGTCACAAGACTGGCACCTGTGTCGTGCAATTCCTGCAATTCGTCCCGGCCACTGTGCCGCTCGACGGGTCTCTGAGCGAATTGGCGCGTAACTTCGCTGTATCGTGGCATGCATCGATCTCTTCGGCAACAGATCCGCCCCCGCCACGCCTTTGAACGATAGTGATCCGCCCTGCGGGGTGAAACTTATCGGATCAAGGGAGATCAGGAATGACATTCAGAAAATTTGTACTTGGCGGTGCAGCGATCATTGGGCTGTCCGCCACCGCTTTCGCGCATTCGGGGGCAACCGGCGTGGTCAAGGAGCGCATGGATGCGATGAAATCCATGGGCGAGGCGATCAAGCGGATCACGCCGATGATGTCCGGCGAGGCCGCCTATGACGAAGCCATCGTGCGCGCGGCCGCGCAGGCCATCGCCAAAGACTCCGGTGAGGCCATGACCAGCCAATTCCCGGAAGGCTCGACCGACCATCCTTCGGAGGTGCTGCCGCGCACCTGGGACGAGTGGGAGCGGTTCGTAGCACTTGCCGATCAACTTGAGGTGGCCGCGAGTGGGCTTGCCTTGGCGGCAGATAACGGGCTGCATGGTGACGGTCACATGATGAGCGATCAGTCAGGCATGATGGGCGGGAGCTCTGGAATGATGGGCGCAGAATCCGGCATGTCGGGCGGTGGCATGATGATGGGCAACACTGGCGGGGCCAGTGGCATGACCGCCGAGCAGATTGGCCAGATGCCCGCTGACGGGGCCTTCATGATGCTGACACAGACCTGTTCGGCCTGCCACGACCGGTACCGTAAAGACGACGACTGACCATGCGACGCATCCTGACTACATTTCTGGCCATCGCTGCGATGGTCGGGCTGGGCGGCGTGTCTCTCGCCGTCTGGCCCATCGGCGCATCGAACGACCTGACGGAGCGCAAGGGCGATCCACGGCGCGGCGCCTATCTTGCCCGGGCCGGTGGTTGCATCGCCTGCCATTCCGATCCCGGCTCCGGTCATCCCGCCCTGACCGGCGGTTCCCCTATCAAAACGGACTTTGGCAGTTTCGTGCCGCCCAATATCACCCCGCATCCAACGGCGGGTATCGGCGCCTGGTCCATAGACGATTTCGCCCGTGCCGTGCGACAGGGTGTGGCCCCGGATGGCACCCCCTATTACCCGTCCTTTCCCTATGCCTTCTACGGCCACCTGAGCGATCAGGATATCGCCGATCTCTGGGCGGCGTTCCAGGGCGTGCAGGCGCAGGACGTGACAGCGGGGGCGCATGACATCGCCTTTCCTTTCAACTTGCGCTTCGGGCTAAAGCTCTGGCGGGCGGTCTATGCCAAGGGGCCGACGACCGAGACCGACCCCGACAGGTCCGAGACCTGGAACCGTGGTCGTTGGCTGGTCAACGGGCTGGCCCATTGCGGGGCGTGCCATACGGATCGCAATGTGCTCGGCGGACGGCGACCGGACCAATATCTTTCGGGCAGCGACGACCTTCCGGATGGGGGCAAAGCCCCACCAATTCGCCCCGGCGATCTGCGCGACGCGGGCTGGACCGTATCCTCGCTGGCCTTCGGGCTGAAATCCGGTGTGATGCCGGACGGGAACACATTCGGCGGTGGCATGGGCGAGGTGGTGCAATACGGCACGTCATGGCTGAGCGAAGAGGATCGCCGGGCGATGGCCGCGTACCTGTTGGACAAGGACATGCCCGGGACTGATTAAGCCATCGGCGCAGTCGCTGCCTCTGCCGGGGCGGCGACCGCATGTTTCACGGCTATCGGCGGTGATGGAATGACTTTCGGCAACATGCCGACACAAGACGGGCCGACCCGCAGCGACAGTGTCGCGATCGCTGCCCATGTCCGCGAGGTTAAGCTGTCCCATGGGATCACCTGATGCCAGACCAACGCTCGAAACTTCATGACTCAATTCACGAAAAATTGGGCGCTTTGTGGGTGTCGGTCGCAAGGTTCCACTGGACAGCGGCGCCAAGGCCGATATCCTTCTGCCGTATGAAGCAATTGCGCAGCATTCTCGCTCGATGCCTGATGGTCGTCATTATGGCGATGTTGGTGACGGGCTCCATCGGGATGAATGCCACCGATGCAGCGCAAACCGATGGGTCAGCACAGATCACGGACCATGCGGCGCGTCATGGCAGCGATTGTTCGACAATGGACAAGACCGGCGCGCCGGTGCAGAAGAGCCATGCAGCCTGCACGATGACCGTCTGTTGCTTCTCTGAAATCCCCGATTTCAGTGCAGTTTGGCCGGAGGCACGGCCTCTACAGGTTGGATACGCGCGCGCCATTGCAGCACGCCTGACCCAAGCAGAGCCCAAGCGCGCCAAGAAACCCCCGAAACACGCTTGATCCCTTGACTGGAACGGTCCGGGCGCTTTTGCGCGCCCGGCCTCTATATGCCGCGGTGCCCCCGCGGCGCCTCAAGAGACAGGTATGCATTATGCATGGACGATATTTCGCGCTGGCGCTCATGGCGCTGGCCGCAGGTGGTGCCGGTGGCGTGCTCTATGAACGCGAGCGGATGGCTCAGTCGGTGGACGCGGGCGACGACGGGGACAAGATCCTCTACTGGGTTGCGCCGATGGACCCAAATTTCCGCAAGGACGGCCCGGGGAAGTCGCCGATGGGCATGGACCTTGTCCCGGTTTACGAGGGCCAGGAGCCGTCGGGCGACCCCGAGCAGGTCGTTCTGTCTGCGGCCGAGGTGAACACCATCGGCGTGCGCACCGCAGTGGCACGGGTCGAGGATATCGCACACCGGATCGAGACCGTGGGCTTCGTGGATTACGACGAGCACGCGACCAGCCATATCCATACCCGGGTCGAGGGCTGGATCGAACGTTTGAACGTGCGGGCCGTGGGGGATGAGGTCTCGGAAGGGGACCTGCTTTTCGATCTTTATGCCCCTGATCTCACGATCGCCAGTTCCGAGCTGTTGCGGGCCATGCGCTCAGGCGATGCCGACGATATCTCGATCGCCCGAACCAAGCTGATGAATTTCGGCGTCAGCGCCCGGCAGATCGATGAGATGGCGCAGGCGCAACGCCCGGCGCAGCGTGTCCGGTTCTACGCCCCCCAGGATGGCGTGCTCTTTGCGCTCGACGCCGCCGACGGGATGTACCTGCGCCCGGATACGCGCGCGATGTCGCTGGCAGATACCGCGTCGGTATGGCTGATGGTGGATGTGTTCGAGCGGGACATGGGGCTGATATCGGATGACATGCGCGCCGAGGCCCGGTTCGATCACTTGCCGGGGCAGGTCTTTGCCGGCGACATCGATTACATCTTTCCGGAACTCGACGCCAAGACGCGCACGCTGCGCGTGCGGTTGCGCTTCGACAATGAAGACGGGCTGTTACGGCCCAACATGTTCGCCAAGGTGGCGCTGGTGCCGAACGAAGCACGGCAGGCACTGACCGTTCCGTCCGAAGCGGTCATCCGCACCGGTCGCGCCGAGCGGGTGATCCTGCGGCTGTCCGACGGCAGTTTCCGCCCCCGTCTGGTCACGACCGGCCTGCGCGGCGGCTTTGCCGATGGGCGGCGCACCGAGATCGTGCAGGGGTTGGCGCCGGGTGACGAGGTCGTGGCCTCGGCGCAGTTCCTGATCGACAGCGAAAGCGCCTTGAATGCCGGGATGATGCGCTTTGCCCCCACCGAGGCAGAGCCCGCGACGGGCAAGGGCGTTCTGCTGTCTCTGGACACCGAAACGCGACGCGCCCGTATCGCGCATGCACCGGTCGAGGCATTGGGCTGGCCCGCGATGGAAAGCGCATTCGCCCTGCGTTCGGATATCTATCTTGCAGACCTGACCGAGGGTCAGGACGTGGAATTCGAGGCGGTGCGCGGGGCTGACGGGCTGATCGCGCTCACCCGCCTTGGCCGCGATGACGGGGTGGATGCCACCGGCGAGGGTATCGTGCATGCCGTAACACCCGAAGGCAAACTGACCGTCAGTCACGATCCGATCCCGGCGCTTGGCTGGCCCGCGATGAAGATGGACCTTGATGTGCAGGGCGTCGATACAGCCACGATCCCGCTGGGAGAGCCGGTGTCTTTCGATCTGTCTGCAGGCGAGGACGGCTTGGCCGTCATCGTGGCCGTGCGAGCAATGGGTGACGAGGCCGAGGCCGCGCCCGAGATGGCGCATGCCGACCCCCAAGTCGAGGCGGCACCGCCAATCATTGTCGAAGGCCGTATAGAATCCGTCGATGCCGAGACCGGCATGGCCACCATAGCGCATGGCCCGATTGCCGAAATCGGCATGCCGGGGATGACCATGGACTTCGCGCTGACCGACGCGCTCGATCCAACCGAGTTGCCCATGGAGCAGGATGTCATCCTGACCTTTGTGCGGCCCGATGGCCTTACCATGGTGCTGGACGCGGTGGAGTCAAAGGCCGAACCGATGAGCGTCACAGGCACGATCAACAGCGTCGATGCCGAGGCTGGAATGGTCAATATCACCCATGGGCCGATTGCCGCAATCGGCATGCCCGGAATGACGATGGATTTTGCCCTCGCCGGGGATGTCGACCCCGCTGGCCTGCCGGTGGGGCAGGAAACCGGTCTGTTGCTGATGCAGGATGCGGATATGAGCCTGTCCCTCGTCGGAACCTCGGAGCCGGGCCAATGATCCCCGCCATCATCCGCTGGTCCATCGCCAATCGCTTCATCGTGATCGTGCTTGCGTTCTTTCTCGGCGCGGGCGGCTTCTGGGCGCTGCGCACCACGCCGGTAGACGCTATTCCGGACCTGTCAGACGTGCAGGTCATCATCAAGACACCCTATGCCGGACAGGCCCCGCAGGTGGTCGAGGACCAAGTGACCTATCCGATCACCACCGCCATGTTGTCGGTGCCGGGTGCGGTGGATGTACGCGGCTTCTCCTTCTTCGGCGACAGCTATGTCTATGTCGTTTTCGAAGATGGCACCGATCTATACTGGGCGCGGTCGCGGGTGCTGGAATATCTGGCCCAAGTGCAATCGCGCCTCCCTGCAGGCGTGAGCCCTGAACTTGGTCCCGATGCCACAGGCGTCGGCTGGATTTACCAATACGTCCTCGTTGACCGCACCGGCGGGCATGACCTGTCGCAACTACGGACGTTACAGGACTGGTTCCTGAAATATGAACTCCAGACCATCGAGGGTGTATCCGAGGTTGCCACCATCGGTGGCATGGTCAAACAGTACCAGGTTGTCGTCGACCCCGACAAACTGCGCGCCTTCGATATTCCCCTGTCCAAGCTGCGCATGGCCATAGGTGAGGCCAACCGCGAAAGTGGCGGCAGCGTGATCGAAATGGCGGAGGCCGAATACATGGTCCGCGCCACCGGCTATGTCGACAGTATCGAGGACCTGTCCGAAATCCCGTTGATGGTCAACGATCGGGGCGCTGCCATCACTCTGGGGGATGTGGCCGAGATCCGGTTAGGCCCGCAGATGCGGCGTGGGGTGGGCGAATTCAACGGCGAAGGCGATGCCGTGGGCGCGGTGATCGTGATGCGGTGGGGTGAGAACGCTCTGACCACGATCCAGGCGGTCGAGGCAAAACTCGACAATCTGCGCGCCTCGCTGCCCGCGGGGGTCGAGATCGTGACCACCTATGACCGCTCCGGCGTGATCGAACGGGCCATCGACAACTTGCAAACCAAACTGACCGAGGAATTCATCGTCGTCGTGCTGGTCTGTGGCGCGTTTCTGTTGCACCTGCGCTCGTCACTGGTGATCGTGCTGTTCCTGCCGTTGGGCATACTGGCGGCCTTTGCGGTGATGCGCCTGCAGGGCGTCAATGCCAACATCATGTCGCTTGGCGGGATCGCCATCGCCATCGGTGCGATGGTCGATGCGGCCGTCGTGATGATCGAGGCGATGCACCGAAAGATGGAGGGCAAGCGCCTGTCGGCTGAAGACCGCTGGCACGCCGCGCGCGAGGCCGCCTCCGAGGTGGGGCCTGCCCTTTTCTACTCACTGGCGATCATCACGGTCAGCTTCTTGCCGGTATTCGTGCTGGAGGCGCAGGAAGGGCGGCTTTTCAAACCGCTCGCCTTTACCAAGACCTACGCCATGGCCGCCGCCGCGATCCTGTCAGTGACGCTGGTACCGGTGCTGATGGGCTATTTCATCAGGGGAAAGATCGTGGCCGAGCGGCGAAACCCGCTGAACGTGGCATGCCAGTGGATGTATCGCCCGTTTCTCGATGCAGCGGTCGCTTGGCCTTGGGCGACGGTTCTGCTGGCCATGGCGCTGGTTGGCTCCATGGCGCATCCGCTGCAACGGCTGGGCACCGAATTCATGCCCGAGCTGAACGAGGGTGATTTCCTCTATATGCCATCGCTCTATCCCGGCGTTTCCATCGGCAAGGCGCGCGAAGTTCTGCAACAGACCAACCGAATGATCGCGCAGGTGCCCGAGGTCGAAACCGTGCATGGCAAACTGGGCCGTGCCGACACGGCCACAGACCCCGCGCCTCTGACGATGATCGAGACGACGATCCAACTGAAAGATCGTGACGACTGGCGCCCCGGGATCACCATGGACGACATCCGTGACGAGCTGGATCGGCGCGTGCAGGTTCCCGGCGTCACCAACGTCTGGATTCAGCCGATCAAGAACCGCATCGACATGCTGGCGACCGGGATCAAGACGCCCGTGGGCGTCAAGGTCTCGGGTGCCGATCTGAACGTCATCGAACAGATCGCCGTAGCGGTGGAGCAGATCGTGGCTGACATTCCCGGCACAACCTCCGCCTATGCCGAACGGCCCGTGGGCGGGCGGTTCATCGAAATCGACATCAACCGCGCCGCAGCGGCGCGCTATGCGCTCTCGATCCAGGATGTGCAGGAGGTGGTGCAAACCGCTATTGGCGGGCAAACCATCGCCGAGTCGGTCGAAGGGCTGGAACGCTTCCCGATCAACCTGCGCTATCCGCGCGACTGGTGGGACAGCCCGGACAGACTGGATGATCTGCCGATCGTCACGCCGTCTGGTGCACATATCCCATTGGGCGCGGTTGCCGAGGTAAAGCTGGTGGATGGCCCCGGAATGATCCGGTCGGAAAACGCGCGGCGCACGGGCTTCGTCTTCATAGACATCGCCGGGCGGGACCTTGGCAGTTATGTGGCCGAGGCGCAGCAGGTCGTGGCGCAGAACGTCGACCTGCCGCCGGGATATTCCATCGCCTGGTCGGGCCAGTATGAATATATCGAGCGCGTACAGGAGCGGCTTGGCCTCGTGGCACCCGCGACCCTGATGATCATCACGCTGATGCTGTTTCTCGCCTTCAACCGGGTGACCGAGGTGGCGATCATTTTGCTGGCGCTGCCCGTGGCGCTGGCCGGGGGCGTTTGGCTGATCTTCACCTTGGGCTATGCCGTGTCGGTGGCGGTGCTTGTGGGCTTCATTGCCCTCGCTGGCGTGGCGGTCGAGACGGCCATCGTGATGCTGCTCTATCTCAACCTTGCATGGGACCGGCATGTTCTGGTCGCCAAGGAGCAAAACCGTGCCGTCAACCGCGACGACATCGAGAAAGCCGTGTTCGAGGGCGCCCTTCTGCGCCTGAGGCCAAAGCTGATGACAGTTGCCACGATCTTCGCGGGGCTGATCCCGATCATGTATGGCGATGCAACCGGGTCCGAGGTGATGCAGCGCATCGCCGCGCCGATGATCGGCGGCATGGCCACCACCACGCTGCTCACGCTCTTCGTGATCCCGGCGATCTTCGTCATCTGGAAACGTTTTTCACTCGGGCGGGTCAACAGGAAGATGCTGCACCCCGTCCAACCCTTCCCCTCTTCCCAGCCCGGCGAATAACCGGGCGACATATGCGCAAAAAGGAGATCAAAATGCGTAAAATCCTGCTTTCCCTCGCTCTTGCCGTGACCGCACCGGCCCTCGCTCTGGCCAGTGACACGTCCCATTCAGGCCATGACATGTCCTCGCACAAGGGCATGGAAGGCATCCACGCCGAGGCAACGGTCAACAGCCTGGGCGACGGCATGGCCAATATTTCGCACGGGCCCATCGCCGAGATCGGCTGGCCTGCGATGACCATGGACCTCACCGTGCTGGACGGTGCCGAGATCGACGGCATAGAGGCGGGCGATGAGGTGATGATGATGCTCGAAAAAGGCGAGGACGGCATGTACGCCATCCGCGCCCTCATGCCGAAAGAGTAAGCCGGCTCTGCCGCAGACAGCGCGCCCTTGCCCCACGAGGTGGGGCGCGCTCGATCACAGGCGACCGGGTGAACGCTTGAAAGCTGACATTGCGGCAGAGCACAGCGAATGACAGCTCAACGTCGATGCTGTTGAAAACAGTCTGTGTTGCAGCGCGGCAAGTCGTTTGATTCACTCGATTATGAGGAGATTGGAGGATTTCGTCATGATGGGCACCCAAACGGCACCAGCACAGTTGTTCTATGATTTCGATCTGGAGCGTCCTGTTCCTTCCGGTCATATGCTTCCCGAGATCGACCGGTTCCTCGACGTGGATCGGATGCGGGAGGCCTTTGGCCCTTCTACAGCCACCTGAACTTGGCATATCGGTGGTTCTGCAGGCTGGGTCTGGAAGGGAGGGTTCCGGATCACTCGACGTTTTCGCGGTATCGTCATGGCAAGTGCCGGGAAAGCGGCCTGCTGCGGCAGGTGTTCGAAGCCACGGTTGAACGATGCCTGAGGAAGAATCTGGTGCCCGGCGAGGGCTTTGCCGTGAATGCCCGCCTGAGCGCTGCCGACGCCAACAAGGCCCGGTCCATTGCGGCCGAAGACTGGAGCCCCGAGGTCGCGGGAAGAAGAGGCTTCTGCCGCGGACACGGAACAACGCACAGCCCCCCACAGCAGGGTTCTCGCAGGGGCGGAGCTATCCCTATCCGGTCGGGGACGAGCCGGACGGGATGAACACCAATCGCACCCATCATGTCGAGGTCGGCACGACCAAAGAGGAGGTGAACGGGCTTTACGACATGGGGGCCAATGTGTGGGAATGGCTGGCCGACCGGCAAGGCGACGACGCCCTGACAGCGGGCGGAAGCTGGTGGTACGGGCCGTGCGCCACGCAGATCGACGGGATGCAATGGAAACCGGCATCGTTCTATGCGGTCTATGTGGGGTTTCGGTGTGTTTATGAGTGAGGGGTTGGTGTTGGGTGGGTGAGAGCTGGCTTTTGCGGACCTTAATGAGAGTGTCCGACCTTTTGTGTATGAGTGATCCGGTTCATGCTTCACCAAAAGGAAGCATGAATGACCATCTCGAAAGAACTCCTCGACGAACTGCTGAAGGGCGTGGAGCGCCCTGAAGACCTGCTTGGCGATGCCGGGCTGATGAAAGAGCTGAAGATCAAGCTCATGGAACGGATGCTTGGTGCCGAGCTGACGGCGCATCTTGGCTATGAAGAGGGCAAGGACGCGCCGACGGACCAGAAGAACCGTCGTAATGGCACATCGGCCAAAGTGTTGAAGGGCCACGACGGCGAGATGCCGATTGCCGTCCCCCGCGACCGGGACGGCAGTTTTGAGCCCGAGCTGGTGAAGAAGGGCCAGACCCGGATCGACGGGATGGATGACAAGATCATTGGGCTCTATGCCGCCGGGCTGACGGTGCGCGACATACAGGCTCATCTGCTCGATCTCTATGGCCTGAAGGTGTCACCCGACCTAATCAGCCGCGTCACCGATGCCGTTCTGGACGAGGTCCGCGAATGGCAAAGCCGTGCGCTGGACCGGATGTATCCCATCGTGCTTTTCGACGCGCTACGGGTGAAGATCCGCGATGCAGACAGCCGAACGGTCAAGAACAAGGCCGTCTACGTCGCTCTTGGCGTCACCCGTGATGGCCAGCGTGAGGTTCTGGGCCTGTGGATTGCCGAGAACGAGGGGGCAAAGTTCTGGCTCTTGGTGATGAACGAGCTGAAAAACCGAGGCGTCCAGGACATCCTGATCGCCGTCGTGGATGGGCTGAAAGGCTTCCCCGAGGCGATCACAGCGGCCTTCCCTGACACGATGGTCCAGACCTGCATCGTGCATCTGGTGCGCCATTCTCTGAACTTCTGCTCCTGGAAGGACCGCAAGGTGGTGGCCGTCGACCTGCGCCGGATTTACAGCGCTCCAACCGCCGATATGGCTGAGACCGAACTTGATGCTTTTGAAGAAAAATGGGCTGGAAAATACGCCTCCATCGCCCCGGCCTGGCGTAGGGCATGGCAAGAGGTGATCCCGTTCTTCGGCTTCGATCCAGCGATCCGCAAGATCATCTACACGACGAATGCCATAGAAAGTCTGAACCGTGTGATCCGCAAATCAATCAAGACGCGCGGCTCCTTCCCGAGCGACGAGGCGGCGACCAAGCTGATCTATCTCGCCATCCGCAACTTTGAAAAGGATGGCAGAAATGTCAGGGAATGGTTTGCAGCCCGTAACCAGTTCGCCATAATGTTCGGCGAGCGCTTCGACGCTTGAGTATCTGAAACCGCGTGGACCGGGGCAGATACACAAAGTTCAGGACACTCCCGACCTTAATTCCCACTGCGACTAACCGCAGCTACGAGTCCAACGCGATCATCAGTCGAGAATACAGCATCCAGTCCTAAGGGCGGAGAGCGGACGCTCGCTGCACCTTGCACGTATGTCTGTTTTGGTCCGGGTGCGAAGCCCCCCCATGCTCCAGAAGCGACCGCAACGCCGCGCACTTCGAAAGATGCCAAATTTTCGGCACATTTCTCTTGCAATAACCTTATATATCCATGGCTTGGAGATTTCGATGGCGCAGCCTGTGTCAGTGCTTGTCGATGGTGACAACATCAGCGGTAAGCACGCAGGAAAAATTCTTTCAGTCGCCGCTCAGCACGGCGAGCCAACTCTGGTTCGGGTCTATGCCGATGCACAGCGTCCCTCTGACTGGCATAGTGCGATTGGATACCGAATGCTGCATTCGGGAACGGGTAAGAACGCCGCCGACATTCTTCTGGCACTGGATGCGCTGGAATTGCTGCTGGCCAAAAATATGCGCTGTTTCGTAATCGCAAGTTCTGACGGTGATTTTACCCACCTGGCAACCAGATTGCGTGAGCACGGAGCAAAGGTCATCGGGATTGGTGAAGTAAAGGCGCCCAGCGCCTTTCGTGCATGTTGTAGCGATTTTGTAGAAATCGGCACGCCGCTGCACGTGCGTCTGGTGCCGGAGCCGCCGACGACTGTCACGGCGCTCGACCAGAAGATCCGGGCCATGATTGCGGCGCACAGCAAGAAAGGCATGGGCATGCACATCGCTGAACTCGCCCCGAAGATGCATACCCAACATGGGATTCGGATCAGCACATATCCCGAGCGGAGTTGGCGCGCCTACCTGGCTGCGCGACCATCACTCTACGAACTGGACCCTCGCGGCCCTGAAGCCATGGTTCGCTTCCGTCCCGAAGGCTTTACTCACGCAGCGTAAGCGCCAAACGGCATCCGGCGCGAGCCTGTCCTTGGTCACGTTACGGCTAAAAGCATGAATGACAGAAATGCGGCTTGCGGCTGCAGCCTCTCAGGGTGGCGCTGGATGTCGGCTCAGGGCCGATAGTGGTGGTTAGGTCCGCGCAAGCCAAGGTCTGAAAAGTCTGCACTGCCGACCTTGGCTCCGACAAGAGCGAACGACCGCCCTCCAACACCCGCTGCCAACCCCACCGCCTGGCACCCCCGGACACCTAGAAGCCGTGCAGTCTCTTGGCCCATTGGAAGCCGATGAACACGCCTTTGATACGGGGCAGGATGACCAATGCCAGAGCCGTGGAAAACGCCACCATGAAGAGCGCAACCCAGAGGGGCCGGGGCGTGAAGAGTGAATAGATCAGGCCGAACATCGGAAAGACGATGGCAACCACGACCAGCAGGGTGAAATAAGCCGGGCCGTCATCGGTGCGCGCATGGGTGAGATCCTGTCCGCAATGGGCGCATTGATCTTGGACCGTGAGGTAGCCGGAGAGGACTTTGCCCTGCCCGCAGGATGGGCATCTCAGCATGGCCCCTCTGAAGATCGCTTGTCGTGTGTCGCGTTGGTCGTCCATATGCCTGGCGCTTTCCAGTTTGTCGCTGCCTGACGGCAACAGGCGCATGTCATCGCACGAGGCTCGCCGGACAGCAACAGGGTCAGAAGAGGTGTCTTTGGAGGCGCGAACGCGCATGAGCGCCCCCTCCCGCGGGCCAAAAACCGGCCCCTGCCCTATAAATCCTGATGTGTCTGCCGTTTGAGTGTTGGAACAAGCGGGACGGAACGCATGACAGACACAGAGTTTCAGCCGGCAAGGATGCCGGC
This sequence comes from Roseobacter sp. AzwK-3b, assembly GCF_000170875.1. Classification (NCBI taxonomy): domain Bacteria; kingdom Pseudomonadati; phylum Pseudomonadota; class Alphaproteobacteria; order Rhodobacterales; family Roseobacteraceae; genus Roseobacter; species Roseobacter sp. AzwK-3b. The sequence continues at coordinate 844,129 of NZ_ABCR01000001.1, read as the reverse complement.
CAATGAAGAGCGGCGGTTGGCTGCGGTGAAGCGCAGCGGGCTGATGGGGAGCAAGGCGCTGTCGAGGTTCGACATCTATACCGAGCTCTTTCGGCATATCGCGGGGGTGCCTGTGTCGTATACGGGCCTGCTGGATGAGGCGCGGCAATATTTCCTGTCGGAGAATTTCACCGGCTGCCTGACCGGCGCGACCGAGGTGGCGCGGGAAAACACGATCTGTCAGCACGCGTTGCTGGATACCAAGCCCGTCATCGTGGGCGACATGCGCCAGCACCCCACATTCAAGGCGCATCCGCTGATTACGGGCGATCCGCATTGGGTGTTCTGGGCGGGCTTTCCGCTGGTCACGGCGGAAGGCTACGTTCTGGGCACGATCTGTGCGGTGGATTTCGAGCCAAGAGAGTTGAGCGAGGATCAGGTGGAACTGTTGAGCGGGGTTGCGGCGGAGATGGTGCTGAGCATTCAGATGCAGACCGACCGGCAGGAGCAGACGGCGCGCGATTGCGAGCGCATCCTGCGGGAATTTCAGAACGCCGGTCTTAACGAGACGGGCACGGCGCGGGCGTTTCTGAACCTGTGCATGGGTCAGCCGGTGGCGCGGGAGGAGCGCACGTCGCTGCTCGCGCTTGGGCTGGCGCTGGAGACCGAGACCGGTCTGGAGCTGAGCGAAGAGGGCGCGACGCTGAAGACCGGAAACGGCCTTGGGCCGACGGACTACAAGCGGGCGGTGTCGCCGCTGAAGAACACCGAGTTGCTGGACGCGATGTTCGCGCTTCTGGATTGAGAGGGATCGCGACATGTACAGTCGGGTTTATACGCTGCGCTTCAAGTCCCTCGATCAGGCCAAGATCGGGGTGTCGCTTCTGTCCGAGGAAATCGGCGGCGCGATCGCGGAGGCCAATATCTCGAGCCTGAGCATCCTGATCGACAAGGGCGCCACGGTCACGCTGATCGTGCGGTTCGACCAGCAGGACGAGCTGGATGCCTTCGTGAAAGGCAAGATCGACGTGCTGCAACGGCTCAAGACCGCGTTTGAGCTGACGGAATATAGCGAAAGCACGGCGGTGGCGGTCTATCTGTTCGACCGGGAGGCCGGGTCGCTGAGCTGATCGAGAGATCATGAGGGCTTGCCCTGACGCCCCGTCCCGGGCAAGCCTGTGCAGGATATGGAGATCGGACCTTATATCCTGCTGGCCTCGCTCGAGGGGGCGGTGACGGCGGCGGTGCTGGCACTGACGGCGGTGGGCCTGTCGCTGGTGTTCGGCGTGATGCGGGTCGTCAATATCGCGCATGGAGAGTTCTTCATGCTGGGAGCGGTGATCGCATGGTATGTCGCCCATTGGATGGGCGGGCATCCCGCACTGGGCTTTGTCGCGGCACTGGTTGTGGCGCCGCTGCTGGTGGGCGCGATCGCGGTGGCGGCCGATATGACGATCCTCAAGCGGCTGGACTATGATCCCGAGCGCACGATCGTGGCGACCATCGGGCTTCTTTACATCATCCAACAGCTGACGCTGATGAGCTATGGCCCCGAGGCCCGCCCGGTGGAGGCGCCGTTCAACCAGCGCATCGCCCTGCCCTGGATCGAGAGGGGCGAGAGCGGCTGGCAATTCTATTATCCGTGGGGGTTGTCGACGACCAGCTACAAGCTGGCGGTGATCGGTGCTGCGGGCGCGGTGCTGTGCGGGGTGTGGGCGCTGATGACACGCACCCGCATCGGGCTGGTGATGCGCGCCACGCAGGCTGACCGGGAGATGGCGGTGGCCTTCGGCATCCCGGTGGAAAAGGTCTATGCGCTGGTCTTCGGGCTTGGCGCCGGGCTGGCGGCGCTGGCGGCGGTGCTGATCGTGCCCATTCAGCAGGCGCATTACCTGATGGGGGCCGATCCGCTTTTGTTGTCGTTCATCGTGGTCATCATCGGAGGGCTTGGCAGCCTTCCCGGCACGGTGCTGGCGGCGGTGCTGATCGGGCTGAGCGACGGGATCATCTCGGTCTTCTTCTCGCCGACACTGGCCGAGATCCTTGCGACACTGCTGGTCGGGCTGGTGCTGGTGTTCCGGCCCCAGGGGCTTTTCGGGACGCGGGCGGCATGAGCATCGAGACGCGGCGGGTTCTGGCCCTGCATGGCGGGCTTGTGGCTCTGCTGATCGGGCTGCATTTCGTGCTGCCGGCCTATCACCACGGCAATCTGGCGCGGATCATGGTGCTGGCGAGCTATGCGATCGGCTACAACATCCTGTTCGGCTATACCGGCCTTTTGAGCCTTGGTCATGCGCTGTTCTTTGCGGCGGGCATGTATGGCATGGCGCTGACCATCCAGCATGCGGGCTTCACCCCGGCGCCGGCGCTGTTAAGCGGGATCGTGGCGGGCGCGCTGGTCTCGGGGGCGCTGGCGCTGCTGGCGCTCAGGACGACGGGCGTGGCCTTCATGATCGTGACGCTGATGTTCGCGCAGGCGGGATATCTGACGATCCTCTATTTCGGAGAGTACACGCGGGGCGACGAGGGCTTCGTGATCCAGACTGCACAGCGCGTGCTGTGGGGCATCGACCTGAGCGATCCGGCAAACCGCTATTTTGCGGCGCTGAGCCTGTTTGCGATCTGCCTTGGCCTGAGCCTGTGGCTGGTGCGCGCGCCCTTTGGCCGGGTGCTGGTGGCGATCCGCGAAAACGAGGAGCGGGTCAGGATGCTGGGTTATGACACCTATGCCCACAAGCTGGGCGCGATGGTCATCTCGGGCACGATGGCCGCCGCGTCTGGGGCGGTTTACGGGCTGCTCTTCGGCTATGCCGGGGCCAGTTTCGCCAGCGTGCAATATTCGATCTTCCCGCTTCTGTGGGTGCTTCTGGGGGGCGCGGGCACGGTGCTTGGCCCGTTCATCGGCACATTGTTCATGTTCTACCTCATCGATCTGAGTTCGGGGATCACCAGCGCTTATATGCTGATCGCGGGGGTCACGCTGGTGGCGCTGACGCTTTTTGCGCCACAGGGGCTGGCCGGAGAGGTCCGGCGCCGGATCTGGAAAGGTCTGCCATGAGTGGCGCGCTGCTGTCGACGCGCGGCCTGTCGAAGCGGTTCGACGGGCTGCAGGCGGTCACGGACGTGGATTTCGATCTGGCGCGGGGCGAGGTGCGGGCTTTGATCGGCCCGAACGGTGCTGGCAAAACGACGCTGGTGGGGATGATCTGCGGACGCGTGGCCCCATCGGCGGGGACGGTCCTGTTCGACGGCGCCGACATCACCGGCCTGCCCGCGCATCGCCGCATCCGGCGTGGCATGGCCTATACGTTCCAGATCACCTCGGTCTTTGCGGGGCTGAGTGTGCATGAGAATGTGGCCCTTGCCGCAAGGCGGCGTCTGACGGGGGCTGTGCGCGTGGACGCGGCGGTGTCCGAGGCGCTGGCGCGGGTGGGCCTGAGGGATCGCAGCGAAGAGGAGGCGGGCAACCTGAGCTATGGTCATCAACGGCTGCTGGAGATTGCCATGGGACTGGTGCAGGCGCCCCGGCTGCTGATCCTCGACGAGCCGACGCAGGGCCTGTCGGATGGCGAGATCGAAGGCTTCAAGGCGCTGATCCGCGAGGTGAGGGAACACGCGGCGATCCTGCTGATCGAGCATAACATGCATGTGGTGATGGAGCTGGCCGACCGGGTCACGGTGCTGAATTTCGGCGCTGTTCTGGCCGAAGGGACACCTGCGGAAATCCACGAGAACCGCGCCGTGCAGGCGGCCTATCTGGGGACGGGATGATGCTGCGGCTGGAGGCGATCAGCGCAGGCTATGGCAAGGCGCAGGTGCTGCGGGCGTTTTCGCTGGACGTGGCGCAAGGCGAGATCGTCTGCCTGCTGGGGCGCAACGGGGCGGGCAAGACCACGGCGATGAAGGCGGCGATGGGACTTTTGCCGCTGATGGGGGGCGCGTGCTGCTGGATGGCGAGGAGATCAGCCGACGGCCCGCCCATGAGGTGCCGCGCGCCGGGCTGGGATATATCCCGCAGGGTCGGCGCCTGTTCACCGGGCTGAGCGTGGCGCAGAACCTCGAGATCGGGTTGCGGGCGCGGCGATCGGGGCGCGACACGCTGGAGGAGGTGCTTGAGCTGTTCCCCCGCCTGCGCGAGCGGATGGACCAACCGGCGCAGACCCTGTCGGGCGGCGAACAGCAAATGTTGGCCACGGCGCGCGCGCTGTGCCTGAGGCCCAAGGCGCTGCTGCTGGATGAGCCGACCGAAGGCCTGCAGCCGTCGATGATCGACGCGATCCGGCAGGTGATCGTGACGCTGCGCGAGGCGGGCGTGGCGATCCTTCTGGTGGAGCAGAGGGTGGATGCGGTGCTGTCGGTGGCGGACCGGGTGGCCTTTCTTGAAAACGGGCGCGGCGGCGCGGTGATGGAGGCCAGCGCGCTGCGCGAGGATCACGGTCTTGTGGAGCGCTATATCGGGGTATGAGCCTTGCGGCGCGCGACGCAGGGGGCCCTGCCCCCGACGCTGAAATCCCTCAAGGGGGATTTCAACGCTTCCCCCGGGATATTTCAGGCCAGAAGAAACGACAGGGCGCTGCGGGGGATTGCGGTCAGAGGAAGCTGCCGAAGGGCAGGAAGCGCACCGGGGTTCCCGGGGTGATATGGGCAGCACCATCGGGCAGTTCGACAAGGCCCTCGGCCCAGCTGAGGCCGCTGATCCGGCCCGAGCCTTCGGATTTGAACACCTCGGCGCGGCCATCGCGCATCCGCGCACGCAGATATTCGCGGCGGCCCGGTTTCTTGGATTTCTCGAAGGCGGCGGGCAGATCGAAGCCCTGCGGCGCCTGCCAGTCCGCGCCGCCGAGACGCGCCATGGCGGGGCGCGCGAAGATCAGCGTGCAGACAAGCGCGGCCACAGGATTGCCGGGCAGGCCGAAGACCGGCGTGCCGGACCACAGGCCAAGCGCCAGCGGGCGGCCCGGTTTGACGGCGATGCGCCATTCGGTCATAGCGCCCGCCTCGTTCAGCAGGGCTGAGACATGGTCTTCGTCGCCCGAAGAGGCGCCCCCGGAGGTGAGGATCACATCGGCCCCCGATGCACCCCGGTCAAGGGCGGCCCGCAGGGCGGCGCGGTTGTCGGGGACGCGGCCCAGATCGAGCGCCTCGAAGCCGAATTGCTGCACGAGGCCCAGAAGCATCGGGCGGTTGGCATCGAAGATCTGCCCGAGCCCTGCGGGATCGCCCGGCTCGACCAGTTCGTCGCCGGTTGAAATGACAGCGACACGCAGGCGCTCATGCACCGGTAGGCTGGCGTGGCCGGTGGCGGAGGCCAGCGCGAGATCCGCCGGGGTCAGGCAGCGGCCCGCGGAGAGGATGGGGGTGCCGGCGGTCACGTCTTCGCCGGCGCGGCGGGTGTTGGCGCCGGGCTTGAGGCCGGGGCGGAAGGCGATATGGGTGTCGGTGGCGGTCACATCCTCTTGCAGGATGACGGTATCGACACCTTCGGGCAGCGCGGCACCGGTCAGCACGCGGATCGCATGGCCGGGCGGCACGGCGCCGTCAAAGGGCAGGCCGGCGGCGGCGCGGCCCTGGACAAGGGGCAGCACCTGATCGCCGGTGGTGAGCGAGGCATGGGCGAAGCCGTAGCCGTCGACGGCGGTATTGGGCTGGGGCGGGTTGGCGCGCAAAGCGGTGACATCCCGCGAGAGGATGCGGCCAAGCGCCCCGGAGAGGGGCAGCTCGGTCTGTGCGACGACCGGGTGCAGGCGGGTGCGCAAGAGCGCCAATGCGTCGTCCACCGGGGTCCAGTCCACACCGGCGGGCAGCGCGAAGCAATCGTCGCGCAGCGGCGGCGGCGCCAGCGGGGTGGCGGCGCCCGTTTCGGCGGTGGCCGCCTGTTCGAGTTTGTCCTCATTGCCAAGGCCCATGATCCAGCCCTCCTCGGGTGCGTCCACCTGCAACATGGCGCGCAGCGCAGGCGCAGGCAAGCGCGAGAGCGCCCGCGCCAGCAGACGGACCTGATGCGCATCGCGAATGCCGCCCTTAGCCTCGGCGCGTTTGACGGCGCCGGCGATCAGGCTGGGCCAGATTTCGACGAAGGCCACCGGCGCCTCCAGAGGCTCGAACGGCCAGACGGCGATCTGTCCTGCAAAGCGGCGCCGCAACCGGGCCAGAACCGGCAGGCCCATCAGCACCTGGGAGCCAACAGCGCCTGCACCGGCCAGTTGCCAGCAGGTGAAGCTGCCGGGGGCGGCGCGTTCCACGGCGCGGCGATCGGGAAACGGGTTGGCGTAGCCTGCCTTGGTGCGCGGCAGGCCCGCAATGTCATGGCGGGGGCGCGCATTGCCCCAAAAGGGGCCACGACCCTGTCCAAAGGCGCGATTGATGGCGCCTGCGACCTCGAACCGGTTATTGGCGCGGGGCGTGTCGGTGATCCGCTGATCGAGCCAGTCCCAGACGCCGAGGGGATCGGCCTGCCCGGTGAGCGCCTGCGCAAAGCCCGACGGATAGGCGAAGGGGAAATCGAAGCCGATCAGGAGCCTGCGGCCCGCCGAGCGTTCGGTGTCGATCAGGGTGGCGAGGGCGGTTTCCGCCGCGGTGCGGTTGCGCAGATAGGCGGGCGGCTGGTCCTGCCCCTGCCGGGTGACGCCCAGCCAGATCGCATCGCGGCGCGGGCGCGGGCCGGTGTCGTTGCCGCCCGACCAGTCGACGATCGCGACCGTGTCGAATGGGGTCACAGACCGACCTCGGACAGGATGAAATCGGCGATGGCCACGGTGTCGTCGAGATCGAATACCGGACGGTCCAGATCGAGGGCCGTGTCGCTGGCCACGGCGCGCACGGTGGGATCGTCGGGCGCGATCAGGGGATTGCCGGTGACGGCGCGATGCGCTTCGACCTTGGGATGGGTGTCACGCTTGTAGCCTTCGACGAGGATCAGATCGACGGGCGAAAGCTTGGTCAGCAGATCGGCCAGGGACGGCTCGGGCGTGTCGCGCAATTCATGCATCAGGGCGACGCGATTGCGCGAGGCCAGAAGCACCTCGGTCGCGCCGGCGATGCGGTGACGGTGACTGTCCTTGCCGGGGTGATCCACATCGAAGCTGTGATGGGCGTGCTTGACCGTCGAGACGGAAATGCCGCGGCCCGTGATTTCGGTGACGAGGCGCTCCATGAGCCCCGTCTTGCCGGCGTTCTTCCAGCCGACGACGCCGTATATCCTCATGACGCGGACTCCAGCATGGCCCGTGCCTGTTGCAGGTCCTCGGGCGTATTGACGTTGAAGAAGGGATCGCCCGGCCCCTCGAAGAGCGCCTCGCGGCCGGAATGTTTCTCGGTCCAGAGAACGACCTTGCGCAGCCCGTCCGAGAGGGCGCAACGCAGATCGTCCCGCAGGGCGACGGGCCAGAGGCCGAAGGTGGGATGACGGATCAGCCCGGAGCGGCTCATGGATTTGGTGTGTTCGTTGTCGGGGCGCGATGTGGCGGCCAGCACCAGCGGATGCGTCATGTCCCGCCCCTCATGGAGCAGGCGGGCGACCAGGTCGGAGGGGAAGAACGGCGTGTCGGCGGCGACGGTCACAATGGTCTCGGCGCCCATGGATGCGGCCCAGTCGAGCCCTGCGAGAACGCCCGCGAGAGGGCCGGGGAAATCGGCGATGCTGTCGGGCAGAACGGGCAGGCCAAGCGACGCGAAGCGGGCGGGATCGCCATTGGCATTGAGCGCCAGCCCCGCCACCTGTGGTGAGAGCCGACGGGTCACATGGCCAAGGATCGTCGTGTCGCCCAAGGGCAGCAGGCCCTTGTCGCCTCCGCCCATGCGGGTGGCCTGACCGCCGGCAAGGATCACGCCGAGCGGCAGGCTCATTCCATGCCCCCCTTGCGGCGGTGCTTGCGGTCTTCATCGGGCACGGCGTCGGGATCGGCGTCACGCAAAAGGCGCTCTTCTCCGGCCAGGCAGACAAAGCGCCGCCCACGCATACGGCCGATGAGAGTGAGGCCCACCTGACGCGCGATTTCCACGCCCCAGGCGGTGAAGCCCGACCGCGAGGCCAGCACGGGAATGCCCATCAGAGCGGTCTTGATGACCATTTCCGAGGTCAGCCGCCCGGTGGTGTACAGCGTCTTGTCGCCCGGCCCGACCCCTTCGGAGAACATCCAGCCGGCGATCTTGTCGACGGCATTGTGGCGGCCCACATCCTCCATGTAGACCAGCGGGCGGTCACCTTGACAGAGCACGGTGCCGTGGATGGCCCCCGCCTCGAGATAGAGAGACGGCGTGCGGTTGATGATCGAGGCCAGCGCATAGAGATCCGAGGTGCGCACCTGTATGTCGGGCAGGGTGACCTTTTCGAGCCCCTCCATCATGTCGCCGAACACGGTGCCCACGGCACAGCCCGAGGTGCGGGTCTTTTTCTTGAGCTTCTCTTCGAAGGTGGTCTGCCCGTCGGTGCGCACCACGACCGTATCGAGATCCTCGTCATACTCGACGCGGTGCACGGTTTCATCGGCAAGCAGCATCCCCTGATTGCGCAGGAACCCGAGCGCCAGATATTCGGGATAATCCCCGATCGTCATCGCGGTGACGATTTCCTGACCGTTGAGAAAGATCGTGAGGGGGCGTTCCTCGACCACGGAAATGGTGGTGGGCTGGCCGTCATGATCCACGCCATCGACAGCACGTGTCAGGCGCGGTGCGCCCGGATCCGGCGCGATCAGATAGCCCGAGATATTGTCCTGTGTCGCCAATTGCATCTCCCTGAGCTTCGGTCTAGGCCGGAGCCATGCGTTAGGCAATCTAAGGCGGGAACGTGACGACGGAAACCACCAAATCGATCTTTTGGCAGGGTGTGCGGGACGGCGCGCCCTTCATCCTCGTGATTATTCCGTTCTCGACCCTGTTCGGCGTGGTGGCGACCGAGGCCGGGTTGAGCGTGTTCGAGACGCTGACATTCTCAGTTCTGGTGATCGCGGGCGCGGCGCAGTTCACGGCGGTGGAATTGCTGCGCAACGATGTGCCCACGGTGATCGTGCTGATTTCCGCCCTGGCGGTGAATTTGCGGATGGCGATGTATTCAGCCTCGCTGACGCCGTATCTGGGGGGTGCGCGCCTTTGGCAACGGGCGCTGGCTGCGTATTTCACGGTCGATCAGACTTATGCCTGTTCGATCGTGACATTCGAGCGCAACCCGGATTGGACGGTGGGACAGCGCCTGACCTATTTTTTTGCGGTGGCCGTGCCGATCTGCCCGCTGTGGTATGCGTTCACAGTGGTGGGCGCGGTGATCGGCAGCGCTATCCCCGAAGGGCTGGCGCTCGATTTCGCGATCCCGATCACCTTTCTGGCGATCATCGCGCCGATGCTGCGGACCCGCGCGCATGTGGCCGCGGCGCTGGTATCTGTCGTGGCCGCGCTGGTGCTGGCGTTCCTGCCCTATAACCTCGGGCTGCTGGTGGCGGGTATCCTTGCCATGATTGCCGGGGCCGAGGTGGAGCGGCAGGTCGAGCAGAGGGCCGAGCGGAGGGCCGAGAAATGATCGAGCCTGTCGCGCTGTGGACCGTCATCATTCTGTTGGGACTGGGCAGTTTCGGGCTGCGCTTCGTGTTCACCGGGCTGGTGGGGGACCGGCCCTTGCCGGCATGGGTGCTGCGGCATCTGCGCTATACGGCGGTGGCGGTGCTGCCAGGGCTGGTGGCGCCGCTGGTGGTGTGGCCCGAGGCGACGGGCGGACAGTTGGACGCGCCGCGCCTTGCGGCGGCGCTCGTCACGCTGGCGGCGGGGCTGTGGACGCGCAACGTGGTGCTGTCGATCTGTCTGGGAGCGGCCACGCTTTATGGCGGGCTGTATCTGTTGGGATAACGCCGCGATCAGCCGCCTCTGGCGGCCTGTGCGACGCGGTTGGGGTCCCAGTCGTCCAGCACCTTGCTGTTGTCGTCGCTGTCATATTCGCGCAGCCGACGTTCGGTCACGCCCGGTAGGGTGGCGAAATCCTCGGCCAGTCGAACCGGCGACCATGTCGGACGCACCGCGCCGGGATACACTTGCGACAGGATCGTGGATGTGGAGCGCGCACATTGCGCCGAGGGCACCGCGCCATAGGATTGCGCCAAGCGGAACACGCGTTCGGCGGTTTCCGGCGGCACATCGAGGTTCTGCACCCGGACATGATACGTCTCGCGCGCATGATAGCGCGTGTAGACATCTTCGACCGGGGGGGTAATGCCATAGACCACGTCGTTTCGTTCCGGCAGGGTTTCGTGTTTGAACGAACCTGCCGGATCGAAGATCACCCGCTGCGACCCGTTGATCATCAACGAGGTATGCGCACCGGCGCCGGTGCGGTTGTTGATCATCGTGTAGAGCGTGAGGCGCGGCGGGCCGTCATGGCGATAGGCCGATTTTGCCACGGCGTCATCGGGCGCCCAGACCTCTTGGCCCACGCATCCGGCCAGCATCACGCAGGCGCATATCGCAACGATCCAACCGCGCATCACCGACACTCCCGCCTGCGACGAGACGACAAGCCTCAGCCGTTGACCATCGCGATGAACAGCAGGAGCACGATGCAGGCAACCGCAGTCCATGTGACCCATTTGATGAAACCTTCGAAGGTTTTTTCCTGCACTTCGATATTCATCTCGCCATGCTTGTGTTCAGCCATGTTTCCGTGTCCTTCGTCTTGGGCATAGCCCGAAAAATCCGACATCTGGATACTGCATTTCCAAAGGGCTGTCACCCGCCAAGCTGCCGCAGTTTACAACGAATTTTCAAGCCGTGATCCAGCGCATGACACGGGCGGTTCACCACGAGCGAACCTGTCAGGACTTCGCCTGCCAAAGCCATGCGCCGTCGGCGCGGCGGGTGCGGGTCACCTCGCCCGCATGGAGCAAATGGTTGAGATGGGCCACCGCCTCGACCAGAGCAAGGCCATAGGTGCCTTCATCGATCCGGCGTTTGAACAAGGGCGCGAAACATTCGGCGGCGGTGCGGGGCGTTGAGAGATGGGCGCGCAGGCGATCGAGCGCGCCGTGGTGATTCTCGATCAACTGACGCATCCGCACAGGCAGGCCGGTGAATGGCAGCTTGTGACCGGCGAGCACCAGATGATCCTCATTGGCCAGCGCCGCCAGCCGCCCGCAGGCTTCCAGCCAGTCCGCCACGGGATCGGCATCCGGCTCGGTGGGATAGACGCCGATATTGGGGCTGATGGAGGCGATGATCTGATCCCCGGCGATGACCAGATTGTCATCGCGGCTCCAGAGGGTCAGATGCTCGGGCGCGTGGCCATTGCCGATATGCACATCCCAGACGCGCCCGCCCGCGTGCAGGCTGTCTCCCTGCGCCAGACGCGTGTAGCCCACAGGGATCGGGTGACAGGTGTCGGCGAAATTATAGGGGCGCGCGGCTTTGCGGGCCTCATAGATTGCAGGGTCCATGCCCGCAGCGCGCCAATGGGCCAGCGCCTGCGGGGTCGGACGCTCTTCGACATCGAGGATCAGCATCCGCGCCATGAGCCATGCGGTGCGGGTCGTGACCAGTTCGGCGCCGAAGCGGTCCATCAGCCAGCCCGCCATGCCGATATGATCGGGGTGATGATGGGTGAGGATCACCCGCGAGACGGGCCTGCCCTGTAAGGGACCGGCAAGCACCTGTTCCCAAAGGGCGACAGAGCGGCGCGAGTGGATGCCGGTATCCACGATGGTCCAGCTGTCGCCGTCATCGAGGGCATAGATATTGACGTGATCCAGAGCCATCGGCAGCGGCAACCGTATCCACAGAAAGCCCGGCGCCACCTGGATCGCGGCGCCATGCTCAGGCGCCTCGGGCCAAGGATAGCGCAAGGTGCCGCCTGCCCCGTCCATCACGCGGCCAGATCGTCGGGCGAGAGCGCATAAAGATCATCGGCCCCGGCGGTGGCATGGGCCAGAAGCCCGGCATGTTCCGGCAAAAGGCGGGTGAGGTAGAACCGGGCGAGCCGCGTGCGCGGGCCATTGCCCTGCCCCGCGGCGGTTTCGGCCATGGCGGCGGCCAGATGGTAATGCCCGCCAAGCACGCGCGCGAAAGCCCGCAGGAAAGGCACGGCCCCGGCGAATCGCTGAGTGAGGTCGGACTGCGCAATCATCCAGTCCAGCCCCTCGCGCAGGGTTTCGGAGGCCTGCCACAAAGGCTCGGCCAGATCGGGCAGAGTGGCGCGGGCGGCTTCGGCCTGCGCCTCGATCTCGTCGATGAGCGCATGGGCCGCCTCGCCGCCATCCATCAGCTTGCGCGCGGCCAGATCCATCGCCTGAATGCCGTTGGTGCCTTCGTAGATCGCGGTCACGCGCACGTCGCGCAGATATTGCGCGGCGCCGGTCTCTTCGACAAAGCCCATGCCGCCATGCACCTGCACTCCCAGATTGGCCACCTCGATCCCGGTATCGGTGCCGAAGGCCTTAGCGATGGGCGTGAGAAAGGCCGCCCGCGCCGACCAGTCGGGGGCGCCGGTTGCGGTTTCCATGTCGATGGCCACGGCGCAGGCCAGGGCGATGGCGCGGGCGGCGAAGATATCGGCCTTCATGGTGGTCAGCATCCGGCGCACATCGGCATGATCGACGATCGCGCCGGTGCCGCCTTCGACAGGCGTGCGGCCTTGCTTGCGGTCGGTGGCATAGGCGAGCGCGTGCTGCAAGGCGGCCTCGGCCACGCCGATCCCCTGCCCGCCCACGCCAAGCCGGGCATTGTTCATCATCGTGAACATGGCGCGCATCCCGTCATGCTCTCGCCCCACCAGCCAGCCGGTCGCGCCGTCATATTGCATGGTGCAGGTGGGGCTGCCATGCAGGCCCATCTTGTGCTCGACCCCGACCACCTTGAGGTCATTTGCACGGCCCGGTTTGCCGTGCTCGTCGGGAAGGAACTTGGGCACCAGAAACAGGCTGATGCCCTTGGTGCCCGGCGGACCATCGGGCAGGCGCGCCAGAACCAGATGCACGACATTGTCGGTGAAATCGTTGTCGCCCCAGCTGATGTATATCTTCTGGCCGGTGATCGCATATGTCCCATCGCCGCGCGGCTCGGCGCGGGTGGTCAGGGCGCCGACATCGGACCCCGCCTGCGGTTCGGTCAGGTTCATCGTGCCGTTCCATTCACCGCTGACCAGCTTGGGCAGGTAGGTCCGTTTCAGAGCGTCCGAGGCATGATGCTCGAGCGCGTCGATCTGCCCCTGGGTCATCAGGGGGATGATCTGAAGCGCAAGGCAGGCGGAGCTCATCATCTCGTTCACGGCGGTGGCAAGCGCCATCGGCAGGCCCATGCCGCCATGATCGGGGTGGGCCGAAATCGACACCCAGCCCCCGTCGGCAATCGCCTTGTAGCCCTGATCAAAGCCCGGAGAGGTGCGCAACACGCCGTTTTCCAGCCGGGCGGGGTGCTGATCGCCGCTGCGGTTGAGCGGAGAGAGCACCTCCTGGGACATGCGGCCCGCTTCGGTCAGGATCGCGGCTGTCACATCGGGTGTGGCGTCGGCGAAGCGGTCGGTGGCGGTCACCTGCTCCAGTCGCACGACGTGATCCAATATGAACTGATATTCAGCGACCGGGGCATGGTATGGCATCTGAACGCTCCTGATCTTGGTACAGGGTGCGGCTTGGCATCGCCACGGCACCCGTATATGCATGATTGTCGCCGCCAAGACTAGCCCACCTACCGCCACCAGCAACCGGAACGCAGCGTCAGAGTCCCGCATGATCCTTTCCACCGAACGCCTGTTGCCGGATGCGCAGGGCTATGCCCGCGCCGCCGAAATCCTGCATGAGGGCGGGCGCGTCGCCTTTCCGACAGAGACGGTCTATGGGCTGGGAGGGGATGCGCGCAACGATATGGCCGTGGCCGGAATTTTCGAGGCCAAGGGGCGGCCACGCTTTAATCCGTTGATCGTCCATGTCGAGAGCGCACAAGCGGCGCAGGCCTATGTCGCATGGTCCGATCTGGCAGAGCGGCTGGCACGGGCGTTCTGGCCCGGACCTCTGACGATGGTACTGCCGCTCAAGCCCGACACGGGGTTGTCGCCGCTGGTCACCGCCGAGTTGCCCACGCTGGCGATCCGGGTGCCGGCGCATCCGGTGGCGCAGGCCTTGCTGCGCACCTTCGGGGGACCGGTCGCGGCGCCATCGGCGAACCCGTCGGGGCGGATCAGCCCGACCCTTGCGGCGCATGTGCTTGCCGGTCTGGACGGGCGGATCGAAGCGGTGCTCGATGGCGGCGCCTGTGATGTGGGCGTGGAATCCACGATCCTCGGGCTGGCCGATGGTCCGGTTCTGCTGCGCCCCGGAGGCATCGCCGCCGAAGAGATCGAAGCGGTGATCGGCGCGCCGGTGGGGCATCACGCAGAGGGCAGCGCGATTTCCGCGCCCGGACAGCTGGCCTCGCATTATGCGCCGGGGGCGTCTGTGCGTCTGAACGCGGAAACACGGCAGGACGGAGAGCTGTTGCTGGGCTTCGGGCCGGTGGCGTGTGATCTGAACCTGTCACCGAAGGGCGATCTGCGCGAGGCGGCGGCGAACCTCTTTGGCCATTTGCACGCGCTCGATGGGCAAGGCGCGGACGCGATCGCGGTATCGCCCATTCCCGACACCGGACTGGGGCGGGCGATCAACGACCGTTTGCGCCGCGCCGCAGCCCCCCGCCCCGGCACGGATCGGCCGTGACCCCCGGATTGTACCGACGGTTCGGGAGGACCCCCCCGACAGCTTGCGAATCGTGAATGGAAACCGGTTGTCCTGCTTGCGCGGAAGATGTCGCTTGGGGTTGCGGGCAAAAAACCGCTACAGCCAAGAGGTGAAATATCCCGGGAAACCATCAGGATTTGTATGTTTTGGCCTTCTTTTCGACAAAGTTACGGCGCGAATTCGCACTCTTTGCCAATCACCTTAAGTCCTTGGCAAGTCAGGTGACTTTCCGGTTGGCCAGTTCTAGCGTCTTTTGTTGCTTTGGTTGCCCAGTTCGTTTGACGGGATGATCACCTCCGTCACGAAACAAGTTCTGACCCCGTTTGTCGTATTTTGTTAAAGCAAGGCCAAGCACGGCCGCACCGCTTTTGGCGTGCGATCGTGTTGATGTCCGGAATGGCCCTACCCTTGCCTGCCGCGTTTTTGGAACGCGGCAACTATTGGGAAGGACGACGACAATGAATTTTCTTCCGCGACTTGCAAGATGCATGCGCGCCTACAGGAAAAAGAGCGACGGCACCGTTTCGGTCGAATTTGTCCTGTGGATGCCGCTTTTTCTGGTGATTCTCGCGCTGGCGATTGATGTCAGCCTGCTGTTCATGAGCCAGTCGAACTATTGGAGCGTCTCGCGCGATACCGCCCGGCTGGTCGCGCGTCATGCGATGGATGGCACCACCGCCAAGAGTTACGCCGAGATGCGGGCAGGCAGCTTTTTCGGCCAGCCTCAGGCAACGGTCGAATACGGGCCGTCGACGGTGACGGTCACCCTTTCAGCGCCGGCACGGTCGATCATGATCTTCGATGGAATGGGCTTTGCCCGGGATCTGAACATCAACGCCCGGATCACGCAGGCCCTGGAGCCGATCTGATGGGCAGCCGAGCGATCAACCCATCCCGCACAAGCCGCCGCATCCTGCACCAGGAGGACGGTGCCGGATCGGTTTTCGGCATCTTCGCCGTGGTGATGATACTGCTGTTGGGGGGCGTGGCGCTGGATGCCACGAACCTCTGGCGTTACCAGCAGATGCTCAAGCAGACGGCCGATGTCGCGGCTCATGCCGGGACCGTGCAACTGGCCAGTGGCGGGGACGCGACCAATGCCTATAACGCCGCCTTCGCCCTGGTCGAGGCGAACATGCCGCAAAGCTGGTACGGCAACCTTTTCGCGAACCCGCAGGCCGATATCGAGGTGGTGCATTATGATCCCGACACCGATCTGCTGGGAGGCTCGGGCCCGCTGAACGCCGTCGCCGTGACGCTGCGCCGGGATGGAGACTCGGGCAACCCGGTGCCGACCTACCTGCTGCGCATCGCTGATATCATGAATATGGGCGACAGCACCGATCTGTCCCAATGGAACGTCAAGACGCGCGGGGTCGCGGCCTTTGTCGGCACCAAGAAATGCGTCAGCACCGACGGGCTTTATGCGCAGGGTGAGTTGAGCCTGACCTCGAGCAGCGATTTCGGCCCCGGCTATTGCCTGCACAGTCAGGAAAAGGTCTGGATGCCGCAACAGAATGCTTTTGCCAAGGGCACAGGTATCAGCATGCCCAATCTGGATAATTGCAAGGGAAAATGCGATGATGCCGCCAATCCCGGAGCGACAAGCGCATCCTTCGAGCGCAACCTGATCATGCCGAACCTGTCGGATCACATCGCCTCGGTCGAGCAAGCGTTTCTGGGGACCGGCGACTCGGCGATCAGGGATAGCTTTTTCCGGGACAAGACCCTTGGCGACCTGTCGCCGCTGGCGGCCATCGGCATGAACACGGGCAGCATCACGCAAAAGGGCCAGAGGATCAATCTGAGCCAGTCGGACTTTGAATCCCTAACAGTGATTCCAAGCGGTCTGACGTATAATGTCTCCTGCTCCGGCGGGGCCAAGTCGATCCAGTTCGGCTCGCCCAAGGGAAACACGAAAAAATCCGGTTTCGGCGGCGGCACGATCGACGTCAGCGACGTGGCGGTGGTGACCAATTGCGCCTTGGATTTCGGATCGGATGCGAAAGTGGCGGCCTCGATGATCCTCACGACGCTGGAAAGCTCGAACGCATCGATAACCGCCAGTTCGGGCGCCACGGTCGGCACCGCCACGGGGGTCTGCAATGCCTCTGAGCAGAGCGTTATTCTGGGCAAGTCCGACATGAATGTACCGGCTGATTTCGCCGGATCGAATGTCGGCTTCGTGATCGATGGGGATATTCATCTGTCGGCGAGCAGTTCATCGTCGGCGATCAATCACAGCGGCCTCAGCCTGCATGCCTCGGGTGAGATCAAGGTGGCCGCCAACCACACCTTCGATCCCTGCAGCAACCCACCGAGCGGGTTGATCCCGGCGCTGAAGGTGATCCGGCATGTGGTGCCGACCGGAAATTTCTTTGTGACTGCAAGCACTTCGGTGAATTGACAGTCACAGGCAGCGAAAATGCATTCAGGGCCCCAAAGGGGCCCTGTGTCATGTTCGGCCACGGGGCAAGATCACTTGCAGCGGCGTTCAGCCTCTTCGACAGCGGCGGTGTAACCCAGAAGTGAGAACGTATCCTTGGTCTGGGTGCCACGCGACGAGCGGGCCGTGAAGACCGCATCGGTGCCGCGCTTCATCGCCGCGATGATCTTGGCGTCATCCGATGTGCTGGCAGGCCAGGCCCATTCGCCATCGGTGAACAGCTCGAACTGGGTGCCGCCGATATTGACGTTCACCGTAGAGCCGCCGGCGAAGGGATAGCCACCGGTAAAGGCCACCTGCCCCTGCACATCCGCATCGGGGCGATAGAATGTCATCAGAAGGATGTCCCCGCGACGCACGGCAACGACACGGCCATCCTGTGTATTGACCGTTTCCGTGGGCGACGACACCGCCCAGCATTCACGTGGATCGTTGTCCTCGAACACGCTCCATGCGGTTTCTGCCGCAACTTGATTGGTGCTTTCATTCTGGGCGAAACCGGCTGTCGCCATCAGGGCGAAGGCCAATCCAGCCAATCCGCCTGCTATTCGTGATACCATATGTCCAGCCTCCAAGCTGTCCTTAGCCTCAATCTTCGGGCCGCAACCCTCTGGAAGGGGAGTTGTATCTTGCGCGGCCTTTTCATACTCGACATAGCAAGTTTAGCCCGAAACAGGCGAGACATGAAAGACGCAATTGGCGGAAAACCGCACAGCGGCGCCGCGACCGAAACGCAGAGGCCCATATGACCGAACCTGTTAAAATGACCGAAATCTGGCGCGGACCGCTGGCCGAAAGCGTTCATCGGGGACATGCGGTGATCTGTGATGCGGCGGGCGAGATCGTGGACGCCTGGGGCGATCCCGAAACCATGGTGTTGCCGCGCAGTTCGGCCAAGATGCTGCAGGCCCTGCCACTGGTCGAAAGCGGCGCAGCCGAAGCGCACCGGCTTACGCCTGAGCATCTGGCGCTGGCCTGCGCCTCGCATGAGGGGGCGGCGATCCATACCGACCGGGTCGGCGCATGGCTGGCGAATCTGGGGCTGTCGGATGACGATTTCCGCTGCGGGGCGCATATGCCCAAGGACAGCGAGGCCCGGAACGCCCTGATCCGCGCGGGTAAGGAACCGTGCCAGATGCACAATAACTGCTCGGGCAAACATGCGGGTTTCCTGACGCTGGCCAAGCATATGGGATGGGGTCCGGACTATGTGGAGCCGGAGCACGAGGTGCAGAAAGCCTGCCTGCAGGCCTTCGAAGAGATCACCGGCGAGACCAGCCCCGGCTTTGGGATCGACGGCTGTTCGGCGCCGAATTTCGCCAGCTCCCTGCATGGCATGGGCCGCGCGATGGCGCGGTTCGCCGCCGCCGAGGACGGGCGCAGCGCCCGCGAGAGTGCCGAGGTGCGGCTGTGGCAGGCGATGATCGCGCATCCCGATCTTGTCGCAGGGGAAGGCCGCGCCTGCACCGAGCTGATGCGGGCCTGCAAGGAACCTGTGGCGCTCAAGACCGGGGCAGAAGCGTTTTTCATCGCGATCCTTCCGACCCGCAAGCTTGGTATCGCGCTGAAGATCGTCGACGGGGGCACACGCGCCGCAGAATGCACCATCGCGGCCCTGCTGGTGCGGCTTGGCGTGCTCGACGCGGATCACCCGGCGACACGCAAATTCATGAACGCACCGATCACCAACTGGCGCGGGATCGAAACCGGAATGATAAAGCCCGTCGATTCGCTGCTGTAACGGCGAGCGGCACCTTTCTGCCTGTCGGGGCGGGCGCCGCTTTTCCGCGGTCCCTTGCCCAAAAGGACACGCAGTGCGCGCAGGTTCCCGCCTTCGGGCATGAAGAGCACGACAGGCAGCAGCGATGCGCCGACGGCAGCGGTGCGATTGGGCCTTTTTCCGCAGCTTTCCGGCTGATCCGGCGCACCGGCAAGACAGGCCGCGATATTCCCATCACTCTGCATCGTCGAGGGCCGTTGCGCCCTCGTACACAAGCCATGAGGAAAGGGAGTATCCCATGTTCAAGACAACGACAGCCGCAACTTTCGCACTTGCCATCGCTCTGCCCGGAGCCGTGCTGGCCGAAATGGACGCGAACGGCGACGGCGCGGTGACGATGTCCGAATTTCAGGACGCATATCCCGACGCCGAGGCAGGGACGTTTCCGGCGCTGGACACCGACGCCGATGGTGCGCTGAGCGAGGCGGAAATCGCGGCCGCTGTGGATGCCGGTATCCTGCCCGATACGGCATCATAATCCCGCAACGCCACATTATGAAACATCGGGGAGGGGCGCGGCTTGCGCCCCTCTTTGATGTTCGGGGTCAGTCGGCTTTCTGGAGCATCCGGCCCAGAGGACGCCCCGCAAGGATATGCACATGCAGATGCGGAACTTCCTGAATAGCGGCCTCGCCCGCATTCGCGATCATGCGAAATCCACCTTCTTCGACACCGGTCATGCGGCACACCTCGCCGATGGCGCGGGTATAGTCGAGGATTTCGGCATCCGAGGCCTCTTGCGCGAAGTGATCGTAGCACACATACGGGCCTTTCGGGATCACCAGCACATGCACTGGCGCTTGCGGTTGAATGTCGTGGAACGCAAGGCTGTGATCGGTTTCAAGAACGGTCTTGTTGGGAATTTCGCCGCGCAGGATCTTGGCGAAGATGTTCTGGTCGTCATAGCTGTAGGGCATGGGGCAATCCTCAATCGGCGAAAAGGTGCTTTGTCTCGGCAACCTCTAGCGCCTTGTCATACCCGACATCAAGGAACTGCGCGAGCAGGGTCGCGTGATGTTCGGACGCGTCGCCTTCGCGCAGGATCATGTGATTTTCGAATTCCGCGTCGCGGATGCGGTCGCTTTCGAAATTCATATCGCCACGGATCGTCGGCATCAGCCGATCCATGGTTTCCTGTGGCGTCTGTTCCCCGGCCAGACCAACCCGCCGCGCATGACCTTCGAGATAGGCACGCGAGAACTGGCACTGCACCTCGAGAATACGGGTGGTGGACCGGTCCGACGCGAAATCATGCAGCAAATCAAGGCTGGACGGATCCATGCAGACGATGAGGCGATCCGTGTCGAAATAGTCGAACAGCATCCGCATCAAGGCCCGACGGTGGCGCGTTCGCTTGCCCAGACTGGCCTGAATGCCGCCCAGATCGGGCAAGGCGGTGTCTTCCTCGTGGAAGAGATATTCGATGGCGGGCACGTTGGTGACATGCCGGACCATCGACAAGAGCCGTTTGGCGACATGCCATTTCTTGCACACCACGATCAGCAAGGTCCGGTCGCGCCCAAGGGAGCTTTCGGTTTCCCAGAACCGGCTGGCAAAGCGCCGCCCGATACGGCCGCGCCCGGTGAGAAACTGAAAGAGGCTGCGGCCCTCGTTGGAAATCTGGAAGGTGGCTTTGTCGTCGGCATAGAGCGCGCCGAGGCGCGACTTGAGCTCGACCGCTTCGGGGCTGATCTTGCGGGCGAAAAGCGCGTCCTGACTGAGCAGCAGATCGTAATGGTCGTTATAGAAGGTCACCGGCATGCCGTAATCGGTGAACATCAGCAAGGTCAGTGTCCGGCTGCGGATCTCTTTCTGGGGCACGAGATGATTGACCAATGTCTGAAAAAACGTCTCGTCGGGGATCCATGTGGTGCGAAAGAACCGCATCACATCGCGGCGCCGGCGGGTGAAATCCAGAATCCATTCGATCGTACGGCGGCGCAGGCACCACCACTGGCTGCCGATTTGCACCTCGATGTCATCGGGGATGCGCCGGGTCAGTCCCAGACGTTTCTGCAGCCCGAAAGACGCGTAGAACAGGCGCGACTGTGTCCTTTCGTTGAAGAAATGACGATAGATCAAACGCTCTTCCTTGATGCCGGTCTTGATCCAGTCGCTGTCGAAGTAATCGAAATTCTCGATGTAATCGACATCCTCGGCATCCAGAAACTGATGCGCGTAATGGGCGGACTTGATCGCGGCGCAATCGCCGGACAGCATGTAGAAATGCGTCGCTCGCGGAAAGGCATCGACCGCCGCCTCGACGGCATTCAGCGTTGCCTGCACCAGCGACCATTCCCCCCACCCGCATTTGAGGCGCTTCCTGGCGAAAGTCACGTTGGGATTGTCGGCCAGAGCGTTGCGAATCCTGTCGTAATATTCCGGCTTGGCGCGGGCGTCGAAATGGATCGCCATGTAATCCCCGGCCGCCGTCAACATGCGGGCCTGCCCGATGATCGCGTCCGGATCCTTGTGACACAAAAGTATGAACGCGATTTTCGCCATTTCAGAACCGGAACACCAACTGCCATCGCAATGCTTTAGAGTGATACCCCTGAACTGGAATTGAATAAACAGGCTTTCTCTGCTTTTTTGAACCGGTTAGAAATGTTTTTGCCTGAATACTCGGGTAAATGGTTTGGAGATCACGGCATGGGCTTTCCCGGAACGTGGATGACCGAGAGTGAAAGTGTGGTTTACAGGGTGGTTCCGAAATGCGCCTGTTCGACCATCGGACAGATCATGTACTACTCGGACCATGGCGAATTCTTCGATGGTGACATCCATGATGCCGCCACCGGCCTTCACAAATGGGCGCGCGATGAAAGTCAGGCGCTCATCAATGACAATGTAAAGTCGCATGCGTCCTACGCGTTCACCTGCGTGCGCAATCCCTATACCCGGATCCTGTCGAGCTTTTTCGACAAGATCTGCGGCATACAGCGCAACGGCAAGCGGTATCGCGGCAAGCTGGTGCCGCTGCTGACGCAGAAATACGGGATCGAAGTGGGCGGCGACGACGGCAAGCAGGAGTTTGACCAGATCGAAAGCTTCCGTCGCTTTCTGCTGTTCGCGCGCGACACGATCCGCTGGCGTCGCCCGATGGAGCCGGACATTCACTGGTCGTCAATGTCCGGCCATGTATCGACCTTCATCATCAATGGAGGGCACTACGACAAGATCTTCTGGACCGAGGCCTTCAATGACGGCATGGGGCAGGTTCTGGACGCGATCACCACCCCCCACAAGGTGGATCTGGACACGATCCCGCGCTTCAACGAATCCGAGGGTCATGGCCCCAAACGCGCCCACCCGGTCGAGGAGTATTTCGACGATCTGTCGATGCATCTCGTTTACGAGATCTATCACCGGGATTTCGACCTGTTCAAATACGACTTCGAAAACCCGGCGAACAAGATGCCGGTGGGCGAGATCGACCTTGACGAGGTCCATGCCAAGCTCGGCGAGTGACGCCATACACCGCTTTCTGGCAACGAAAGCACCCGCGTCACGCGAGCGACCCAGGGGGCCCTGCCCCTCTTGGCCTGCGGCCAATTCACCCCGGGGTATTTGGCCCAAGAAGAAGCGCTTAAGGAAATGATAACCTTCTGCGCGTAACGTGAGCGGGCGGTACAGGCTGGGGAGCCGATGACCGCCCAAGGAGAAGCCGCCCCCGGGGCCCCGGCCTGCATCGGGACAGACACCGACCGAATGCCGCGGCTTCGGGGGCGCGCCTCATGTCTTCTTCTTGGCGAAAATACCCATTGGACCCTCGCCACCCGCACCGGCGTCTGGCCAAGCTGCTCAGCCGTCAGCCAGAAGGGGCTGCGCGCCCGGCCATCAGGCCGGGCCAGCGGTCAGACCAGGCCTTCGGCGCGGAACATCTCCAGCACATCCGCCTCCGCGCGCGCGCCGTAATGGCCGATTACCTCGGCGGCGGCGATGCAGCCCATGCGCCCCGCCACGTCCAGCGGCTTGCCTGTGGCTACGCCGTAAAGAAACCCTGCGGCGAATTGATCGCCCGCGCCTGTGGTATCCAGCGGCGTCACAGGGGTGACAGGCACCGACACGCTCTGTGCTCCCTTCACGATCACCACATCATGGCCCGAGCGTGTGCAGACGATGAGATCGCTGTCCTGCGCCGCCTGTTCGAGCGCCGCGCCCAGATCTTCCGTCTCATAGAGCGAGCGCCATTCGTGTTCGTTGCCCAGCACGATATCCAGCCCTTTGACCAATGCGCGGAAATCGGCACGGTGCCGATCGACGCAGAACGGATCCGACAACGATATGCCGGCCGTGCCACCGCCTGCACGACAGGCGCGCGCGGCGGCGTGAAAGGCCTCTTTGCCCTTGGGCTTGTCGAACAGATAGCCTTCGAGAAACAGCAGCTCGGCCTTGCCGGCCACGGCATCGTCCACATCGTCGGGGCCAAGTTCGGCGGAGATGCCCAGATAGGTGTTCATCGACCGCTCGCCATCGGGCGAGACGAAGATCATCGAGCGCGACGTGGGGAACTCGCCGCCGGGCACCGGCGCGTTGACGAAATCGGTGCCATCCTCGGCCATGGCGGCGGCATAGAACCGGCCCAGTTCATCATCCTGAACCCGACCGATGAAGCCGGTCTTGAGGCCCATCGCGCCGAGTCCCGCGATGGTATTGGCCACCGAGCCGCCCGGCATCTGGCGCCGGCTTTCCATGGCGTCGAAGAGAAATTCTCCGCGTTCCTGCTCGACAAGCTGCATGACGCCCTTGTCGATGCCCATGCGGGTCAGAAAATGATCGTCACACTGGCTGATGACGTCGACGACGGCGTTGCCGATACCGACGGCCTGATACTTGGTCATTGGGTCTTGTCCTCGAATTGGCAGAGATCACGTATGATACAGGTGGGGCACATCGGCTTGCGGGCCTTGCAATGGTAGCGCCCATGCAGGATCAGCCAGTGATGCGCATGTTGCTGGAAGTCGACGGGGATATTGTCTTCGATGGCACGCTCGACGGCGACCACGTCCTTGCCAGGGCAGATACCCGAGCGGTTGCCGACACGGAAGATATGGGTGTCCACTGCCTGCGCCGGATAGTGCCACCACATGTTCAGAACCACATTGGCGGTCTTGCGACCGACCCCCGGAAGCGCCTGAAGGGCGGCGCGGGAATTGGGCACCTCGCCGCCATACTCCTCGACCAGGATTTTGGACAGCTTGATGACGTTCTTGGCCTTGTTGCGATAAAGCCCGATGGTCTTGATGTGGTCGATCAGACCGGCCTCGCCCAGATCCAGCATCTTTTGCGGCGTGTCGGCGATCTTGAACAATTCGCGGGTGGCGCGGTTCACGCCGACATCGGTGGCCTGCGCCGAGAGGGCGACCGCCACGACCAGCGTATAGGCGTTGACATGCTCCAGCTCGCCCTTGGGTTCGGGGTCTGCCGCCTGAAAGCGGGTGAATATCTCGCGGATGGTATGGTAATCGAGCTGTCTGGCCATGGCCTTGAATGGCATGATGGCCGATAGGGCCGCAAGATGAAAAGGGTCCACGCGGGGGAGCGCGGACCCTTCGATGAGACGGAGGGGGAGAAGCCCGTCTCGGTGCCTGCCGGACCAGAGCCCGGTCACGGCGTCATGCCACCATGGTCTGCTTGCGGCGATAGCGAAGCCCGGCCAGGGCTGCAAACCCCGTCAACAGGAGGGGGAGGCCCGCCGGCAAGGGGATCGGCGCGATCGAGGTGGTGCGCAGCGTGAAGGTGCTGCCACTGAAATTCGAGCCAAGATTGATCGCGAAGTTCAGGTTGAGATTGGCAAGGTCTTCGATCGCATCATCGAACAGGGGAATCCCTTTGAGGAAGGCCTCAACCCCCGAGATATCGCCATAGTCGTAATATCCCCATTGGTCTTGCGCGAGCGCGAAGACATCTTCTGCGGTGATTTTTGTATTGTCGCCGTCAAGGCTGTTGTTAATGCCGCGGCGCACCTCCCATTGGGAGCCGTTGTCCCAGGCCATCACAAGCGGATCGGCGGCGCCAGAGGCGTAATCCCACAGAAGCCCGAGAGGCACATCTTCTTGCGACAGCCAATTGCCGAAAAGCGTGCCATAGCTGCCATAAAACCCTGTGCTGACGATGCTGTCTAGGCTTTGGACCACGTTGTAGCCCGCGCGGCTGGTGGTGTCGAAAAACCCTGGCAGTTGCAGGGGGTTGGGGTTGGGCTTGTCCAAGCTGCCGAACAGACCAAAGGGAAACTGAGAGAAGGACGATGCAAAATCCGGCCCCATCGATACCGTGGACGAGAAGGACAGGCCATCGTTATCCGTAGACGCCTTGAAGTCACCACCAATGTCAGTGCCAAGCTCGATCTTGAAGCCACCAAGCGCCTCGCCGGTGACGTTGATCAGGCGCTGGAACACCCGGTAGACCGAGTCGGTTTCGTTTTCGGTCACATTGAACACAAGGTCGACGGCGCCTGTATCGGTTGCTTGCACCTTGAAACGCTTTCCACTTTGAAACTCGCCGTCGCAGGCTGTCCCGCTGGTCGCCAAGATACAGCCGGTATAGTTGTCTTGCGACTGGGTAAACGGCACGTTCGACACCGTCATGCCCGGTGTGTCCGCCTCGGGCGCGGTATAGACGATCTGGCCATTGGTGGTGGCCGATGCATCCGGCAAGACACGGTCATAGACCACGCTTTCGCCGGTGGCGGTTCCGGTCACCTCTGGACCCTTGATGACATTCGACAGGTTCCAGCTGTCGATTGTTGCGGCGCCCGCGATGGCAGGCAGAAATCCCGTGGCAATCGCCACAGGGATAGCAAGTTGAATGGTTTTTTGTCTCATATTCATTTCTCCTGTTACTCACTTAGAAATAAGGGATCGGCGTAAATGATTTTTGCGCAGGCGATGCGCTGGAATGCCTTGCCCAAAATGCAGGACCCGACGTCGAATCAGAAAATCGGACCCGTGGCAGGATGAGTCGTATTCTTATTTCAGAATTTAAAATTGACGGTCGTCAACGAGCTGTCATTTTTTAATGACAGGGCCTGTCAGCCGATCCATTGCGCAACATTCGGGTCGCGCCTCGGGCCGGGCGCCCCTAAGGTTCACATGACAGCATGAGGACCCGAACGATGACCGTTTCCCCGCAGAACAGCTATCATTACTCTGTCATGCGACGCGCGCTGGACGTGATAGATGCGGCCGAGGCGCCGTTATCGCTTGAGGAACTTGCGGGCCGGATGCAGTTGAGCCCCAGTCATTTTCAACGCCTTTTTTCCGCTTGGGTGGGCGTGTCGCCCAAGCGGTATCAGCAATATCTGACGCTGGATCATGCCCGGAGGCTGCTATGCGACCGTCACACCGTGCTCGACACCGCCGAGGAGATGGGGCTGTCCGGCACCGGGAGGCTTCACGATCTGTTCCTGAGATGGGAGGCCATGAGCCCCGGTGATGTCGCGCGGCGCGGCGAGGGGTTGACGATCCGATACGGATGGTTCGCCAGCCCCTTTGGCGAGGCGTTGGCCATGGCCACAGACAAGGGGCTGTGCGGTCTCGCTTTTGCCGAGGAATGCGGGCACGAGGCGGCATGGGATGACATGGCGCAGCGCTGGCCCGAGGCGCGGTTTCTGGAGGACCCGAACGCCATTTCCCCTTGGGTCGAGGCGGCATTCGCCGCCAAGGGCGAGGCGTGTCTACACATGATCGGAGCGCCCTTTCAGATCAAGGTCTGGGAGGCGCTTTTGCAAGTGCCCACCGGCCATGTGACAACCTATTCCGACATCGCGCGCGCCATCGGATCGCCCCGCGCGGTGCGCGCAGTGGGCACCGCTGTCGGTCGCAATCCGATCAGCTTTCTGATCCCCTGTCACCGCGCGCTGCGCAAGTCGGGCGGGCTTGGCGGGTATCACTGGGGGCTGCCGGTCAAACGCACGATGCTGGCATGGGAAAGCGCCCGAACCGAGGCCTGATACCAAGGGAAATGCGCGGATTGCTGCCGAAACACGCGCGGTTTTTCCTTGGGTCCGGGACGCGCATTGCCTATCCTTGAAGCAGACCCAAGCGTATGGGCAGTTACATGAGGCATTGAAATGATCCGAGCACGACACTCCCTTCTCGTCCTTTCGGGCGCGTCGCTTCTGGCGGTGGCCGCCTGTACCGATCCGGCGATGGTCGGGACCGGCACCAATCCCTATCAGAAAACCCAGCAGGGCGCCTTGCTTGGCGGTCTCATCGGCGCGGGCGTGGGCGCCGTAGTCAGCGATGACCGGGCCAAGGGAGCCCTGATCGGGGGCGCCATCGGTGCGGCGGGCGGCGCCACCTATGGCAACATGCTGGACCGCCAAGAGGCGCAACTGCGTCAGCAACTGGATGATGATCGCGTGCAGATCACAAATACAGGCGACCGCCTGATCGTGACCCTGCCTCAGGATATCCTGTTCGATGTGGACAGCGCCTCGGTGCGGTCCGGTCTGCGAGACGATCTGATGACCGTGGCCAGCAGCCTGCGCGATTACCCGGATTCGACCGTGCAGGTCGTGGGACATACCGACAATACCGGCGATGCAGGCTATAATCAGCAGCTTTCCGAGCGCAGGGCCAATGCCGTGGCGGATGTGCTGATGGATGGCGGCGTGGCCTTTTCGCGCATTCAGACCTTTGGACGTGGCGAGAACCAGCCGGTCGCCGACAACCTGACCGATGCGGGCCGCGCTCAGAACCGCCGTGTCGAGATCGTGATCCTGCCAAACGCCGCCTGATCGGGCGACGGCGGGAGCTGATGATAAAAACACCCGGCAAGGTGATGGGCCTTGCCGGGGTGCTTTGTTCCATATTGGCCGGAATACGACGGGTTACATCGCCTCGATCATCTCGGCCTGACGAACGATCACCTCGGCCTGTTTGATCGACGCGATATCGACAAGACGACCCTTGTAGGTGGTCGCCCCCTCGCCGCGGGCTTTCGCCTCATCCATCGCCTGCAGGATCTCGCGCGCCTCTTGAACCGCCTCGGCGGAGGGGGTGAAGATCTCGTTGGCAAGCGCGATCTGCTTGGGATGGATTGCCCATTTGCCCACCATGCCAAGCGTGGCGGAGCGGCGGGCCTGCGCGCGGAACCCCTCATCATCCGAGAAGTCTCCAAACGGGCCATCGACCGGCAAGAGACCATGGGTGCGGCAAGCGGCGACAATGGCGGTTTGCGCCCAATGCCACGGATCGGACCAGTATTTCGCGCCCTCATGCAGCATGTAGTAATTCTCCTGGGTGCCGCCGATGCCGGTGGTCGCCATCCCCATGGACGCCGCGAAATCCGCCGCCCCAAGGCTGAGGGCCTGCATCCGGGGGCTTGCGGCGGCGATCTCTTCCACATGGGCGATACCAGCGGCGGATTCGATGATCGCCTCGAAGCTGATCCGCTTGCTGCGGCCTTTCGCGGCCTCGATCGACGTGACCAGAGCATCCACGGCATAGATATCCGCGGCGCATCCCGCCTTGGGGATCATGATCTGGTCCAAACGGTCGCCCGTCTGCTCCAGCAGATCGACGACGTCACGATACCAGAACGGTGAATCAAGCCCGTTGATCCGCACCGAGAGGTATTTCTTGCCCCAATCCACGGTATTGATCGCCTCGATCGTCTGTTTGCGGGCGAGATCCTTGTCCGAGGGGGCCACGGAATCCTCGAGATCGATATTGACCACATCGGCGGCGCTGGCGGCCATTTTCTCGAAGAGTTTCGCGTTCGAGCCGGGGCCGAACAACTGACAGCGGTTCGGACGGGCCGGGGCGGGGGGTTGCAGGCGGAAGCTCATGGCGGGCACCCTCTTTTCAAAAGTTTCGTTTCATATCGCCCGATCGGTATTAAATTGCGCAGGGCATCGCAACACGATTCTGCAGGTGCAGCAAGAATGCTGCGCTTGCGAGTTGCGCACCAAAGGCATCCGGGTTGGGCATTGTCGGCAGGCCAAATGCTTTTGGAACATTCTTCGATCAATATATGAAATTTCCGAACGATCTTGCACAAAATCCCGTCTGATGCCGAGACTATCGCATGACATCGCAGCGAGAGGATAGGAAACTTCGCCAAACTCGATTCCCGAAAGGAGCTGCCATGATCCAGACCCCTTACCTGCTGTTTTTGGGCGATGCGCCCGATATGCTGGCCGCGAAGGTGGCTATCGGCATCCGCGACTGGCGCCCTGAAAATGCCGTGGGTCAGCTCCGCCTCGAGGGGTGCGGCGCTGATCTGGGCCTGACCGACATGACACTGGCCGAGGCCAAGGCCGCGGGCGCCAAGACGCTTGTGATCGGCGTGGCCAATCGGGGCGGCGTGATTTCGAAGGAATGGAAGAAGGTTCTGGTGACCGCGCTCGAGGAAGGTTTCGATCTGGCGGCGGGTCTGCACAATCTGCTGCGCAACGAACCCGATCTGGTGGCGGTGGCCGAGGCGACCGGTCGCAGCCTGCACGACGTGCGCGTGCCGGAAGTGAATTACCCCATCGCGGACGGCAAGAAGCGTCGCGGCAAGCGCTGTCTGGCCGTGGGCACCGATTGCTCGGTCGGGAAAATGTATACCGCAATGGCGATGGAACGTGACATGCACGAGCGGGGCTTGAAAGCCACGTTTCGCGCCACGGGCCAGACCGGCATCCTGATCACCGGCGATGGCGTGCCGCTGGATGCGGTCATCGCGGATTTCATGGCCGGGTCGATCGAATGGCTGACGCCCGACAACGACGAGGATCACTGGGATCTGATCGAAGGTCAGGGCAGCCTGTTTCATGTGTCTTTCTCGGGCGTCACGCTCGCGCTTATTCACGGTGGCCAGCCCGATGCGCTGATTCTGTGCCACGAGCCGACCCGCAGCCAAATGCGCGGTCTGCCTGAATACACCCCGCCCTCACTGGAGGATCTGCGCGACACGGCGCTGCCGCTGGCGCGCATCGCCAATCCCGCCTGTCAGGTTGTGGGCATGTCGATCAACACCCAGCACATGACCGAGGACGCGGCCAAGGCCTATCTGGCCGAGGTCGAGACCCGGATGGGTCTTCCTGCGACCGACCCTTATCGTTTCGGTTCGGGCAAGCTGGTGGACGCGCTGGCCGCGCTGTGATCTGATCGCGTCGAGCGGGGACCGGTGATGGCCCCCGCGACACATCAATTGCCAGCAGAAAAGGAGAGGGCCGTGGAGATTTCGGTCACCCGCGACACGTTCCGTCTGGCGCAGGTCTTCACCATAAGCCGAGGCTCGCGCAGCGAGGCGAAGGTGCTGACGGTCCGGATCACCGACGACGGCATCACCGGCTGGGGAGAATGCGTGCCCTATGCCCGCTATGACGAGACGCTGGACAGCGTCACTGCGCAGATCGAAGGCCTGCCCGCGCGGTTTGATCGCCAGGAATTGCAGGGGCTTCTGCCCGCCGGTGCCGCGCGCAATGCGGTGGACTGCGCCCTGTGGGATCTGGAGGCGAAACGCAGTGGCAAACGGGTCTGGGAGCTGGCGGGGCTGAGCGCGCCCGGACCCGAGATCACCGCCTATACGCTGTCGCTGGACACGCCGGAAAAGATGCAGGCCGAGGCTGCGAAACATGCGCATCGCCCGCTTCTCAAGATCAAGCTGGGCACGCCCGACGACATGCTGCGGGTCGAGGCGGTGCGCGCGGGCGCCCCGAAGGCGCAAATCATCGTGGATGCCAATGAAGGCTGGAGCACCGAGGTCTATGCCGATCTGGCGCCGCATCTGGTCCGGCTTGGGGTGAGCCTTGTGGAACAGCCCCTGCCCGCAGGACAGGACGAGGCGCTGCGCGGGATCGACCGCCCCTTGCCCGTCTGTGCCGACGAATCCTGCCATGATCGCAACAGCTTGCCGGGATTGGCGGGCAAATACGACGTGGTGAATATCAAGCTGGACAAGACCGGCGGTCTGACCGAGGCGCTGGCGCTGCGCGATGCGGCCTTGGCGCAGGGGTACAAGGTGATGGTCGGCTGCATGATCGGCAGTTCGCTGGCGATGGCCCCGGGCGTGCTGGTGGCGCAGGGGGCGATAGTGACAGACCTTGACGGGCCGCTTCTGTTGGCCGAAGACCGCGACAACGCTTTGACATTCGACGAGGCCGGGGTGCATCCGCCCGAGGCCGCATTGTGGGGATAAAGACATGCGCACCGTATACGTGAATGGCGACTACCTGCCTGAGACCGAAGCGAAGATCTCGATCTTCGACCGGGCCTTTCTGATGGCTGACGGGGTCTATGAGGTGACCAGCGTTCTGGGCGGCAAGCTGATTGACTTCGCGGGACATCTGACGCGGTTGGAGCGGTCGCTGAATGAATTGGACATGAAGAAGCCCGCCGCGTTCGACGACCTGCTGGAGATCCACCGCGAGTTGGTGCGGGTCAACGAGATCGAGGATGGTCTGGTCTATCTGCAGGTGACGCGCGGCAGCGATGGCGACCGCGATTTCGTCTTTCCTGACCCTGAGACGACCGAGCCGACGCTGGTGCTGTTCACACAGTCCAAGCCAGGTCTGGCGAATAGCCCGCAGGCCGGAAAGGGTTTGAAAATCATAAGCATAGACGATCTTCGCTGGGGTCGGCGCGACATCAAGACGGTGCAGCTTCTGTATCCGTCGATGGGCAAGATGATGGCCAAGAAGGCCGGCTGTGACGATGCCTGGATGATCGAGGATGGCCACGTGACCGAGGGCACGTCGAACAATGCCTATATCGTCAAGGGCAACAAGATCATCACCCGCCAGCTGTCGAACGACATCCTGCACGGGATCACCCGCGCCGCTGTTCTGCGCTTTGCCCGCGAGGCCCAGATGGAGGTCGAGGAACGCCCCTTCACCATCGACGAGGCCAAGGCGGCGGATGAGGGCTTCATCACGTCGGCCAGCGCCTTTGTGATGCCGGTGGTGGAGATCGACGGGCAGACGCTTGGCGACGGTGCGCCGGGGCCGGTCGCGCGGCGGCTGCGGGAAATTTACCTTGATGAAAGCCTGAAAACGGCGGTCTAAGGCGAATCGGGGTTAGCACCCCGATTTTACTGGAAAATCCTGTTCGGTATCACGTCGGTATAACGTCGGTATCGCGTCGGTGCGCGGCGCGGTATCCACCGGCGTTAACAGAGCGCACGCTGTGCCCGCCACGTGGTCGGGGATTTTATGCTGGTCAAGACTGGAATAGCTGGTGTCCTGAGAGGTGATGCGGGCGGGCGCAGCGAGGCGCGCCCGGCCCGTCCGCAAGCGGTTAGCTCAGCTCTTGCCGGATTTTGGCGATGGTGGCCTTGCGCTTGGCGCGCGCGGCCAGTGCCGTTTCCATGTCGACATTTACGAACTTGACCTGCGTGTTTGGCTGAAGCTGCCCGATCAGGTCCATATCCGCCGAGATTACAGCCCCAAGGGTGAAATAGCCCCCGCCCGACACGGCGTCGCGGTGCAGCACGATGGGTTCGGTGCCGCCGGGCACCTGAATGGAGCCGTAGGAATAGCACCCGTCGACGATATTCGACGGATCGGCACCGGCACCGAAGGGCGGTTCGCGATCGACGAAATCAAGCGGGCGCCCGCCCTTGAATCGGTAGCCCATGCGGTCGGCCTCGGCGGCGACGGTCCAAGTGTCGTCGAAGAAGCTGCGGCCGGCCTCTTCGGTCAGGCGGTACCAGTAGAGGCCGGTGAGCACGCGAAGCTCGGCAGGATTGCCGGGACCGCGGCGCAGCTCCATGGGCACGCTGCGGCCTTCGGCCACCAGCGGCGCGTCGCCCACGGGCAGCTCGTCACCGGGTTGCACGGCACGACCACCGACGCCACCCAACGCGCCGATCGGATAGGTGGAGCGGCTGCCAAGATCCGGTTCGGTGGCGATGCCGCCCGAGACCGCGATATAGGCGCGCGCGCCGGCCTGCAGGAACCCGAAGCTGAGCACCTGACCGGCCTTGACGGTGATTGCGGTCCAGGTTTCACGCGGCTCGCCGTCGATCATCACGGGGAGTTCGGCGCCGGTGATGGCGATGCTGGCGTCGCGGGTAAATTCGATCTCGGGGCCCATGAACACAGCCTCGAGGCCCGCGGCATCCTCGGGGTTGCCGACAAGCATGTTTGCCGCGCGCAGCGCCAGCCGGTCCATCGCACCGCCTTCGGGGATGCCGAGATGGAAATAGCCGGGACGACCGAGATCCTGAATGGTGGTGGCCAGACCTGATTTGACAATCTTAAGCGTCATTGAGAGCCTCCATCAGCTTGGCGTTGTAGCCGACCATGTCCTTGTTGAACTCGTCGAGATCGAACTCGACCTCGGCGATGCGCGGCGTCCAGGTGTTCGCTTCGACCGCGGCAAGGATGCGGTCGTATTCGGCGCGGTCGATGGGGTTCCATTTGACGATGTCACCGGGTTTGAAGAACACCATGAAGTCGCTCAGATAGGACACATGCTGTCGCGGGTCATAGATGGTCATCGGCGTGATGCCGAACATCTGGTAGCCGCCTGCCCCGCGCACCGAATAGACGCATGAGAAGCTGCCGCCATAGCCGACCGTCTGCTTGGGCGTGTCGGTGCGGGGGCGCAGATATTTGGGGACCTGGATCTGACGGTCGCGTTCGACCAGCTGATACAGGAAGGGCAGGCCCGACACGAAGCCCACCATCGACACGAACCACGGCTGGGAATGATGCGCCTCGATGAAAGCCTCGACGCTGTCATAGCCGTTGATCCGGGCGGCGTAATCGAGATCGCTTCCCGAGGGATCCTGATGGCGTTCGCGGAAGCGCATCAGGGTCTCGTGGGTCCAGGGATCCTGATAATAGACCGGGACTTCGATGATCCGGGTGGTCATCCGCTTTTCGGCCTTGTCGGCCATGTGTTCGAGATCCTTGATCCGGGACAGCATCTGTTCGGGCGGGGTCACGTCGGGATTGTAGCGGACCTGAAAGGATGCGTTGGCCGGGCAGATTTCGGTCACGCCGGGGATGTCGGCCTCTCGGACGGCATTGGACATGGAGAGGGATTTGAAGAACGCCTCGAGCGACATTTCCTCGTCCATTTCCACGTAGACATGCTCGTCTCCACCATATGTGTAACGTGTCTTCACGAAGCACCTCCTGTTGCTGCGGGGGTCAGATTTCCGGCATCCAGCCACGGTTCCAGCCATTGGGTATGGACCGTGCCCGCCTGAACCTGCGGGTCGTCCGCCAGCGCCAGATGCAGGGGGATTGTCGTCTTGAGACCGTCGATCGACAAGCTCTGCAGTGCGGTGCGCAGGCGGGAGATCGCTTCGGCCCGGTCCGAGCCATGCGCGATCAGCTTGCCGATGAGCGAGTCGTAAAAGGGCGGGATCTGATAGCCCTCGTAGAGAAAGTGATCCATGCGAATGCCCTCGCCCTCGGGCAGGCGCATGGCGCCCACGGTGCCGGGGAAGGGCATGAATTGCAGATGCGGGTCTTCGGCGTTGATGCGCACTTCGATCGCATGGCCGGTGACGGCGATCTGGTCTTGCGTGAGGCGCAGCGGCTCGCCGCCGGCGATGCGGATCATTTCCTGCACGAGGTCGATGCCGGTGACCATTTCGGTCACGGGATGTTCGACCTGGATGCGGGTGTTCA
Source organism: Roseobacter sp. AzwK-3b (assembly GCF_000170875.1). Lineage (NCBI taxonomy): Bacteria > Pseudomonadati > Pseudomonadota > Alphaproteobacteria > Rhodobacterales > Roseobacteraceae > Roseobacter > Roseobacter sp. AzwK-3b. The sequence continues at coordinate 809,660 of NZ_ABCR01000001.1, read as the reverse complement.
TCTCGATGAAGAAGAACTGATTGCTGGCCTCTTCGTAGAGAAACTCCAGCGTGCCTGCGCCCTTGTAGCTCACCGCCTCGGCCATGGCGACCGCTGAGGTGCAAAGCTGCTGCCGGGTGGGCTCGTCCAGACAGACGGCGCCGGCCTCTTCCCAGACTTTCTGGCGGCGGCGCTGGATCGAGCATTCGCGCTCGAAGCAATGCACGGCGCGGGTGCCGTCGCCGAGGATCTGCACCTCGATATGGCGCGGATCGCGCAGCGCGCGTTCCAGATAGAGCCCGCCGTCGCCAAAGGCGGCCTGTGCTTCGGACTGGGCCTGGGGGGCGAGCTTGCGCAGCTCGTCCTCGTTGGCGGCGATGCGGATGCCACGCCCGCCCCCACCGGCGGCGGCCTTGATCATCACCGGGTAGCCCACTTCGGCGGCGGTGGCGACGGCATCGTCCAGCGTTTCGATGCGACCCTTCGAGCCGGGCACGACCGGCGTTCCCGCGGCTTCGGCGGCCTGTCGCGCGGCGACCTTGTCGCCCATCCGTTCGATCGTGTCGGCGGAGGGGCCGACATAGGTGATCCCGGCCTCTTCCAGGGCACGGGCGAAACGGGGGCTTTCCGACAGGAACCCATAGCCGGGATGCACGGCATCGGCGCCGGTCTGCCGGGCCGCTTCGACGACACGGGCCACGTCGAGATAGGAGTTCTTGGCTGCCGCCGGTCCGATGCACACCGCTTCATCGGCCAGCCGGACCGCCAGCATGTCGGCGTCAGCCTCGGAATGGGCCTGAATGGTGTGGATGCCAAGCTCGCGGGCGGCCCGGATGATCCGGACCGCGATTTCGCCGCGATTGGCGATCAGAAGGCGCGATATGGCCATGCTCAGTCGTCCAGCGTCGCCAGAACCTGCCCGGCGGTCACCGGCGCTTCGTTGTCGGCGGCATAACCGGCGAAGGTGCCGGCGATTTCGGATTTCACCTCGATGAAGGTTTTCATCACCTCGACCAGCCCAATCACGTCGCCGACGGCAACGGCATCGCCCTTGGACTTGTAGGGGTCATCCTCGGGGGAGGGGCGGTGATAGAAGGTTCCGGGAAGGGGGGATTGGATATCTGCCATGTTGGTTCTCCTGACGGTAAATCGTCTCAGCTTGCGCGTTCGAGCACGGTTGCGGCGGCGGCGATGGTGATGCCGTTATCGGTGAGCGTGCTGCGGATGGCGCGCCCGATCTCAAGCGCACCCGGCGTGTCGGAATGAAAACAGATCGATTCGAACTCGATCGGGATGTCGTTGCCATCGACGGTCCGGACGACGCCTTCCTGGCAGGCGCGCAGGCATTTCGCGGCGATCTGCTCGGGATCGGGGCGGGCCACCTGACGCTTGAACACGATCGAGCCGGTATCGTCGTAATCGCGGTCGGCGTAGAATTCGCGCACCACGGGATGCCCAAGGCGCTTGGCCGCCTCGTAGGTCTTGGAAATGCCCATGCAGAAGATGATCGCGTCGCTGCTGGTCTTCTGCAGGGTATCGACCATCAGCTGCGACAGCTCTTCGTTGACGGCGGCTTCCATGTAGAGGGCGCCATGCGGCTTGACGTGCTGCAAGGCGATGCCATAGCGGCGGCCGAATTCGCGGATCGCGCCGATCTGGTAGACGATGTCGTTGACCAGTTCCTCGGCGCTGGTGCGGATATAGCGCCGCCCGAAGCCCTGCAGATCGCGGTATCCGGGATGTGCGCCCAGCCCGACGCCATATTGCTGGGCCAGCTTCACCACACGGTCCATGGAATTGGGATCGCCCGCATGGAAGCCCGCCGCGATATTGGCCGAGCTGATGAGCGCCATGAGATCCTCGTCCGGGGCCTCGCCCAGGACCCACTGGCCAAACCCTTCGCCCATGTCACAGTTCAGATCGACTTCTGTTTTCATCGTCCTGGTCCTCGTCTGCTGGTGGCGACAGGATGACAATGCGGGCCGCGTCTTGTAAATTTCCAATATTTGTTCGGCCCATATCTGAATTTCAGAACATACCGGGATAAAAGACCCGGTCTAACCTTTTGAATTTCCCATATATGGTCAAAGATTCAGCGGTTTGTGAATACTATTATCTTTTTTTTCGATACTTGCTATTCTGATATTCATCAGATCGAAGCGGAGACCCTGGGCCTTTGATGAATTTCCGGCATCTCAAGTATTTCGTCGCGACCGCAGAATCGGGACAGGTCAGCCGTGCGGCAACGGCGCTGTCGATCTCGCAATCGGCGATCACCACAGCGATCCGCGACCTCGAGACGGAACTGGGCGCGGATCTGTTTCTACGCTCGGCGCAAGGGATGGAAATGACCGATGCGGGGCGCGAATTTCTGGCCTCGGCGCAGGATATCCTTGCGCGGCTGGACGAGGCCAAGAACCTGACGCAGCGCCGGTCGACGGCGGAAGGCGTCATCTCGATCGCGGCGACCTATACGGTGATCGGGTATTTCCTTCCCTATCATCTGGACCGGCTGGCGCATCTCTATCCGGGCATCAAGATCCGGCTGAGCGAATTGAACCGCGAAAGCATCGAAGAGGGGTTGCTGTCGAACCGGTTCGACATGGCGGTGGTGCTGACGTCCAATCTGACCAATCCCGAGATCGAGACCGAGACGCTTTTGAAATCCACACGGCGTCTTTGGGTGCCGGCGAACCATGCGTTTCACCGGGCGGGAAAGGCCAGTTTCGCCGAGATCGCCGAGCAGGATTACATCATGCTGACCGTCGATGAGGCGGCCCATACCACGATGAAATACTGGTCGGACACCAATTATCAACCCAAGGTCAAGCTGCGCACCGCGTCGGTCGAGGCGGTGCGGTCGATGGTGGCCAATGGACAGGGGGTCACGATCCTGTCGGACATGGTCTATCGGCCCTGGTCACTTGAGGGAAAACGCATCGGCACCGCCGCGACGACGCATGACATCCCGTCGATGGATGTGGGTCTGGCCTATAGGCGCGGGACGGATATCACCGGGCCGCTGGCGTTGGTGCATGATTATTTCCGCGAATCCTTTGTGGAGCCGCAGAGCTATTTCCAAAACCAGCGCCCCTGAGGCGAAGGCGCAGGGTCAGCCCTTGTCGCCCACATTCTCGGCGAAGGATTTGGTGAATGCCGCCTGCTGATCGGGGCTGGCTTCGGTCTGATGGGTGGCTTTCCACTCGTCATAAGGCATGCCGTAGAAAACCTCGCGCGCCTCGTCCTTGGACATGTCGATGCCACGGGCGTTGGCGGCTTCCTGATACCAGCGCGACAGGCAGTTGCGGCAAAAGCCTGCAAGGTTCATCATATCGATGTTCTGCACGTCGGCGCGCTTGTCCATGAGATGCTCGCGCAGGGTGCGGAAAGCGGCGGCTTCAAGCTCGATACGGGTCTGATCGTCCATGGGTATCCTCCTGTTTAAAGCGTTTCGCGAAAACCTGGCTCACAGATTTTCGCGAAACGCTTTAATGTTACAACATGCGCTTGAGATAGGGCGGGTTCAAGTCGGTGAGGCGCACTGTCAGGCTTCCGGCATCGGGCAGATGCGCCTGCAAGGTATCCATGACGATCCCCGCCAGATCGTCGCGCGTGGCGTCATCACGACCGGGGATCAGCAGCAATGTGGCATGAGCAAAGGCTTGCGGCACAACGCCAATGCGCGATGCGGTGGCGGCGATGGTGCGGGTGCGCACCGTTTCGGGGCCATTGACCGATGGATGGGCGGCAAGACGTTCAAACAGATCGTCGCAGAGCGCCTGCAAATTGTGGCTGTCCTGCAATCCGGCGGAATGTTCGACGATGACATGGGGCATGGGCGGATCCTTTCAGCGCAACATTAGGCCCGGCAAGGGCGCTTCGCGCAAGCCGGTCTTTGCGGCACGCGGCGGTCAGATCCCGGCGCGGTCGGCGGCCTCGTTCAGGATCGGGGCAAGGCGGCGCGCCCATGCGATCTGATCGTCGTGCTGTTCGATCAGGTCATTGCGCAGCTCCAAGAGGACATTGGGGCGCTGATAGGCGATGGCATGGCGCGCGATGGCGTCGCCGGGCAGATGCCCGCCGTAAGGTTCGTTCTCGCCCACGCAGAGATCCTGTTCCTCGCGCAGCCGGGCAATGAGCGGGCGCGACAGGCGTTCATCGGCGGCATAGAGCACACCAACTTGCCAGGGCCGCGGCGGTCTTCCCTGCAATTGGCGGGTAAAGCTGTGGACCGAAATCAGCACCGTATCGGGCCGCCGCGCCGCCAGTTCGGCCAGCGCGGTATGGTAAGGCCGGTAACAGCGGTTCAGGCGTAGGGTCAGCTCATCATGTCCGGCATGGCGGTTGCCGGGAATGATCGTGCCGTCATAGAGCTTCATCAGGAGGGTGGGGTCATCCTCGCCCCGGTTGGGGTCGATCACGAGGCGCGAGAAATTCGACAGGATCACCGGCGCATCAAGCTGTGCCCCCAGTTCGCGCGCGACACCGGCGGCGCCCACGTCATAGGCGATGTGGCGCGCCATATCTGCGGCCCCCAGACCAAGGCAGCCGCCATTGACGAAGGGCGGCACGGTATTGGCGGCATGATCGCAGGTGATCAGCCAACGGGAGGGGCGATCTGCGCCTTCGATGAAAAAGGGGTGGTATGTCATCGGGGTGTCATGTCCTTTCATCACCGTCTAGGACAGTTGAAAGGTGAAGTGAAATAGGTAATAACCGTGACGCGGGCTGTTAGCGTTAACATGCGTTGCGGCAGGCCTTCCCCGATCGCGATAGCCCCATTGACATGACGCGTCCGGACGTCGAAACCGGGCCAGAACATACAGGAAAGACACCGGATGAGACGCCACAGAAACGTCAAGATCGTCGCCACGCTTGGCCCCGCCTCGTCGGATTACGAGATGATCCGCGCGCTGCACGAAGCCGGGGCCGACGTGTTCCGCCTGAACATGAGCCATGGCAGCCACGAGGATATCGCCGAGCGGCACCGCATCATCCGCCAGATCGAGACCGATCTGGACAGCCCGATCGCCATTCTGGCCGATCTTCAGGGCCCCAAGCTGCGGGTCGGGGTCTTTGCCAATGGCGAAGAGGAATTGGAGGAAGGCGCCGAGTTCCGGCTTGATCTGGACGAGGCCGAGGGCGATGCCAGCCGCGTCTGCCTGCCCCATCCCGAGATTTTCGCGGCGCTGGAGCCGGGGGCGAGCCTGCTGGTCAATGACGGCAAGATCCGCCTGAAAGTGACAGAATGCGGCAAGGATTTCGCCCGGACCGAGGTGGTGATCGGCGGCACGATCTCGAACCGCAAGGGGGTGAATGTGCCCGATGTGGTGCTGCCGGTGGCGGCGCTGTCCGAGAAGGACCGCAAGGATCTGGAATTCGTCTGCGATCTTGGCGTGGACTGGCTGGCGCTGAGTTTCGTGCAGCGCGCGGAAGATGTGACCGAGGCGCGCGAGCTGGCCGCGGGTCGGGCCGCGATCCTCAGCAAGATCGAGAAGCCCGCGGCGGTGGAACGGTTCGATGCGATCCTTGCGGCATCGGACGGGATCATGGTGGCGCGCGGCGATCTGGGGGTGGAGCTGCCGGTGCAGAACGTGCCGCCGATCCAGAAACGTCTGGTCCGCAAGTGCCGCGCCGCCGCCAAGCCGGTGATCGTGGCGACGCAGATGCTGGAATCGATGATCGAAAGCCCGATGCCCACCCGCGCCGAAGTCAGCGACGTGGCCACCGCGATCTATGAGGGGGCAGATGCGATCATGCTCTCGGCGGAATCGGCGGCGGGCGACTATCCGATCGAGGCGGTGACCACGATGGACAACGTGGCCCGCGAAGTCGAGGATGATCCGACCTACACGGAAATCATCGAGGCGTCGCGCCGGGCCAAGCGCGAAAGCGTGGCCGACGGCATCGTCGCCGCCGCCCGCGAAATCGCCGAAACCACCGATATCAAGGCGATCTGCTGCTTTACCCAATCGGGCACGACGGCGCTGCTGGTGGCACGCGAGCGGCCCCGAGTGCCGATCATCGCGCTGACCAATCTGCGCGGCACCGCGCGGCGGCTGGCGCTGAGCTGGGGGGTGAATTGCGTGATGACCGGCGAGCTGGAACGCTTCAAGCAGGCGGTTCTGAATGCCGCGCGCGCCGCACGGGAGCAGGGCTATGCCGAGGCGCTGGATCAGATCGTGGTGACGGCGGGCGTGCCCTTCAACGTGCCGGGAACCACCAACATCCTGCGCGTCGCCCCCTGTCAGGAAAGTTTGATTTATTCGACCGATCCGGGATAAGTTGTAACAAGTTTATTGCAGTTATTGGTTTGGAGGGTTCGATGGATCCCGATCTGGCATTAATACTGGGGCTTGTTCTTATCGTTCTGTCGATCCCGTCCATGGTCGCGGCGCTGTCTGACGGGCATGCACCGCGCGTCGCGGCAATTACCCTGATTGCAGGCGGCGCCATGGTGGTCTGGGCCATCACGACCAAGCCCGGCGGATATACGATCCATGACGTGCCCGACACGTTCATAAAGGTCGTGGGCAGGTATCTTGCCTGAGAAATAAGGGCACCCCCCTTGCGAAACAGCAGGACGTGGCGTATACGGCGCGCCTGTCTGTGCGCGTCCGGCCAATGTGGCATGCCGAGTCGCGCGTTCAACCGACCGAAAGAGGAGCCGGAAATGCCCAAGATGAAGACCAAGTCGAGCTGCAAGAAGCGGTTCAAGGTGACAGCCACTGGCAAGATCAAGACCGCGCAAGCGGGCAAGCGCCATGGCATGATCAAGCGCACCAAGAAGTTCATCCGCGATGCCCGTGGCACCACGGTCATGTCAGAGGCCGACGCCAAGATCGTCCGGCCAATGATGCCCTATTCCCGTTAAGGCCGAAGGAGAACCTATAGATGTCACGCGTCAAAGGTGGAACCGTCACCCACGCCCGTCACAAGAAAGTCGTCAAGGCCGCCAAAGGCTATTACGGCCGTCGCAAGAATACCTTCAAGGTGGCCCGTCAGGCCGTCGACAAGGCCAACCAATACGCCACGCGCGACCGCAAGAACCGCAAGCGCAATTTCCGCGCGCTGTGGATCCAGCGGATCAACGCTGCGGTGCGCGCCCATGATGAGGGCCTGACCTATTCGCGCTTCATCAACGGTCTGGCCAAAGCCGGCGTTGAAGTGGACCGCAAGGTTCTGGCCGATCTGGCCGTCCGTGAGCCCGCCGCGTTCGGCGCGATCGTGGATCAGGCGAAAAGCGCTCTGGCCAACTGAGCCAACCACAGATTACCGGACAGTGAAGCAGCCATCGACCCCAGCGGGTCGGTGGCTTTTTCGTCACGTGGAGGCGGGTTCGGGGACACTCCGTGACTTTGCCCTAAACTCGGCGCGATTTTGCCCGATCTGTTAACCATTACAGACAGCAAGCCCTCATCCACCGAGCATCCGGCGCGCCACATGAGCAACCACACCCTGTCCCAAAAACCCGTTCCGCTGAGCGAAAAGGCCCGCCGCCTGCTTGAGGCCCATGATCGTGAAGTGAGACAGCAGATCACATCCGGCTGAACACGCGAGGCCCGGGGTGTCGTTGCGCGACAGGGCAGTCGTGCGCCGTTCACTCCCTTGCGCTGAGACGCCAAGCGCTGTAACCCGCCCGTAATGCCAAACGGGTGAGACAGATGGACGATCTCCGAGACAAATACCTGACCGCCATTGCCGATGCCGCCGGGGAATCGGCGCTTGAGGATCTGCGGCTGGCCGCCGTCGGCAAAAAGGGCGAGATCAGCCTGAAGATGCGCGAACTGGGCAAGATGAGCCCCGAAGAGCGTCAGGTGATGGGCCCGAAGCTCAATGCGCTGAAGGACGAGATCAACAGCGCGCTTGCCGCCAAGAAACAGGCGCTGTCGGATGCCGCGCTGGATGAGCGACTGCGCACCGAGTGGCTGGATGTCACCCTGCCCGCGCGACCGCAGCGACAAGGCTCGATCCACCCTGTGAGCCAGGTCACCGAAGAAGTCACCGCGATTTTTGCCGATATGGGCTTTGCCGTGGCCGAGGGGCCGCAGGTGGAAAGCGACTGGCACAATTTCGACGCGCTCAACATCCCCGGACACCACCCGGCCCGCGCCGAGATGGACACGTTCTATATGCATCGCGCCGAGGGCGATGAGCGCCCGCCGCATGTGCTGCGGACCCATACCAGCCCGGTGCAGATCAGGTCGATGGAGCTGTCGGGCGCGCCCTTGCGGGTGATCTGCCCCGGTCGCGTCTATCGCGCCGATTACGACCAGACCCACACGCCGATGTTTCATCAGGTCGAGGGGCTGGCGATCGACAAGGACATCTCCATGGCAAACCTGAAATGGGTTCTGGAGGAATTCGTCAAGGCGTTCTTCGAGGTGGATGAGGTCGAATTGCGGTTTCGCGCCTCGCATTTCCCGTTCACCGAACCCTCGGCCGAGGTGGATATCCGCTGCAGCTGGGAAGGGGGCACGCTCAAGGTGGGCGAGGGCGACGACTGGCTGGAGATTCTGGGCAGCGGGATGGTGCATCCCAAGGTGCTGATGGCGGGCAATATCGATCCGGCTGCATGGCAGGGCTTTGCCTTCGGGGTGGGGATCGACCGGATCGCGATGTTGAAATACGGCATTCCCGATCTGCGCGCCTTCTTCGACTCGGATCTGCGCTGGCTGCGGCACTACGGGTTCGCGGCGCTTGATGTGCCGACGATCCGGGGCGGGCTGAGCCGCTGATCGGCGCAACACTGGATGGGAGTGGCGAGGAATTTTTTGAAAATTCCTCGCTGTTTTCTTTTGAAGAAAACATTCCCCCCGGACGGTTGTGGCATCGACAGGCTGCATCGAGGTCACTAGGCTGCCGGAAAACAGGGAGCCTCGCATATGCCGCTTATCCAATTCGTCTATGCCTCGCGTCCTTTCGGCTTCGATACGGCGATCCTGTCGAATATCCTGCTGGATGCACGCCGGCTCAATGATCGGGACAACATCACCGGCGCGCTGATTGCCCGCAGTGATCTTTATCTTCAGCTTCTGGAGGGTCCGCGCGACAAGGTCGAAGCCGCCTATGAGCGCATTCGCCGCGATGACCGCCATGTGGAGGTGACGCCCCTGTTGACCCGCAGCATCGAAAAACGGCTGTTTCCGGGCTGGGCGATGCGGGACGATCCGGCGCAAAGCTGGGTCTGGAGCATCGAGGCGGTGCGCGATGGCGCGATCGAGCGCGCCACCAAAGAGGAAGTCCTCGGCTTTTTCACGCAGCTTGCGGAAAAAGGCGTGGTGCCGCCGCGCGGCGGCTGACCCGGTTTGAAATGGCGCAAACGCCCACAGGGTGTTGCAGGGGTTTTCCCCTTCTCCCGGATAGGATAAAGCCGCGGCAACCCTTTTGTCTTGCGTGGATCAAATCCGATGAAATTCACCCTTTCGTGGCTGAAAGACCATCTTGAAACCGAGGCCAGCCTTGACGAGATCGCCGAGGTGCTGACCGATTTGGGGCTCGAGGTCGAGGATATCTCGAACCCGGCCGCAAGGTTGGATCAGTTCACCATCGGCAAGGTCATCAAGACGGAAAAGCATCCCGACGCCGACAAGCTCAGGGTCTGTCAGGTCGAGACCGCCGATGGCCCCACCCAGATCATCTGCGGCGCGCCCAATGCCCGAGAGGGGATCACCGTGGTCGTGGCCAAGCCCGGCGTCTATGTGCCCGGCATCGACACGACAATCGGGGTGGGCAAGATCCGCGGGATCGAAAGCCACGGCATGATGTGCTCGGAGCGCGAGATGGAGCTGAGCGAGGAGCATGACGGCATCATCGAGCTGCCCTCGGGAGAGGTGGGTCAGCGCTTCACCGACTGGCTGGCCGAGAACGATCCCGCCAAGGTCGATCCGGTGATCGAAATCGCCATAACCCCGAACCGTCCCGATGCCTTGGGTGTGCGCGGCATCGCGCTGGATCTGGCGGCAAGGGGTCTGGGCACCATGAAGCCAGCGCCGAAAGCGCATGTGGAAGGGGCTTTCCCCTGCCCGATCACCGTGACCATCGAGGAGGACGCACAGCAGAACGGCTGCGAGGTCTTTGCCGGGCGGTTGATCCGGGGCGTGACCAATGGCCCCTCGCCGCAATGGCTGCAGGACCGGCTGCGCGCAATCGGTCTGCGGCCGATTTCGGCTCTGGTGGATGTGACCAACTTCTTCACCTTCGATCGCAACCGGCCGCTGCATGTGTTCGATGCCGACAAGGTGCAGGGCAATCTGCGGGTCCATCGCACCAAAGGCGGCGAGACCCTGACCGGGCTGGACGAGAAGGAATATACCTTTGGCCCGGGAATGGTGGTGATTTCCGACGACGCTGGTATCGAAAGCATTGGCGGCATCATGGGCGGGCTGGCCACGGGCTGCATCGACGAGACCGTCAACGTGTTCCTTGAAGCCGCCGTCTGGGATCATGTGCAGATCGCCACGACGGGCCGCGCCCTCAGGATCAATTCGGATGCGCGCTATCGCAATGAACGCGGCATTGACCCGGCCTTCAACATGGAAGCGATCGATCTTGCGACGCAGATGATCCTTGATCTGTGTGGCGGAGAAGCCTCCAGCACGGTGATCGCCGGGAAGGTGCCGGATGTCAGCCGCGCCTACCGTCTGGACCCGGAACGCGTGCAATCGCTGGTCGGCATGGACATCCCCGAGGCCGAGCAGCGCCGCACCTTGACCGCGCTTGGCTTCAAGCTCGAGGGCGACATGGCGCAAGTGCCGAGCTGGCGGCCCGACATTCTGGGCGAGGCCGATCTGGTGGAAGAGGTGGCGCGGATCGCGTCTTTGACCAAGCTGGTGGGCAAGCCCCTGCCGCGCATGAAAACCGGCGTGCCGCAACCGATCCTGTCACCGATGCAAAAGCGCGAGCAGATCGCGCGGCGCACCACCGCCGGGCGCGGTTACAACGAATGCGTGACCTACAGTTTCATCGACCACGCCAGCGCCACCCTGTTCGGCGGCGGCCATGATGCGACGATGCTTGCCAACCCGATCAGCTCGGATCTGAGCCATATGCGCCCCGATCTGCTGCCGGGCCTGTTGCAGGCGGCGGCACGCAATCAGGCGCGTGGCCATATGGACCTGGCGCTCTTCGAGGTGGGCCATGCCTTTCACGGAGGTGAACCCGAAGAACAGCATCTGCAGGTGAGCGGCCTTCTGGTAGGGCGCACAGGTCCGAAGGACGTGCATGGCGCCATGCGTCCTGTGGATGTGTTCGACGCGAAAGCCGATGCCGAAGCAGTGCTGGCGGCCCTTGGCGCGCCCGACAAGGTGCAGATCCTGCGCGATGGCCCGGACTGGTTCCATCCGGGCCGGCACGGGCGCATTTGTCTTGGCCCAAAGAAGGTGCTGGGCATTTTCGGAGAGCTGCACCCCCGCGTGCTGGAGGCGATGGACGTCAAGGGACCGGCGGTCGCCTTTACGCTGTTCCCCGCCGAACTGCCGCTGCCGCGCAAGAAAACCACCGGGCGCGGCGCGCTTGCGATCCGCGATCTGCAGGCTGTCGAAAGGGATTTCGCCTTTGTGGTGGATGCCGATGTCGAAGCACTCACCCTGGTCAATGCAGCCGCCGGCGCCGACAAGGCCATGATCGAGGATGTGCGTGTCTTTGACGAGTTCATCGGTGGCAGTCTGGGCGAGGGCCGGAAATCTCTCGCGGTGACCGTGCGACTTCAGCCGGTCGAGGCGACGCTCAAGGAAGCGGAGATCGAAGCGGTGTCGAAAGCGATCGTCGAGAAGGTCGAGAAAGCCACCGGAGGCAAATTGCGCGGGTGAGGTGACGGCAAGGGTACGTCGCCCTAAAGCGTTCCGCCTTTACCCTGAGGCTTAAGCGACAGGCGGAACGCGAGCACCGATTGAAGCGAGCACCGCATTTCGCGAAAATATGTGATACAGGTTTTTCGCGAAACGCTTTAGGTAAGCGCACAGCATGATAGTGAGGACCAAGGGGATACCATGACACTCAACATATATCTTTCCGGCGAAATCCACACCGACTGGCGCGACCAGATCATCGCAGGCGCCAAGGGGCTTGATGTGAGTTTCAACAGCCCGGTTACCGATCATGCGGCAAGCGATGATTGCGGTGTCGATATCCTTGGCGCCGAGGATGACAAATACTGGCATGACCACAAGGGCGCGATGATCAACGCGATCCGCACCCGCAAGGGGATTGCCGATGCCGATGTGGTCGTGGTGCGCTTTGGCGACAAGTACAAGCAATGGAACGCAGCGTTTGACGCGGGCTATGCAAGCGCGCTTGGCAAATCGCTTATCATTTTGCAGCCGCCCGAGCATGACCACGCCCTCAAAGAGGTGAACGCCGCCGCACTGGCGATGGCGCGCACACCTGAACAGGTGGTGCAGATCCTGCGCTATGTTCTGGAAGGCAGCTTGCCCGTCTGACCGCGTTCGGCGCAAGTTTGCCACACCGGACAGGCCATCGCCTATCCGACATTTCATTGTCTCGCTTTTTTCAAAAAATGCGCATTATTGTCCCGCCAACGTGGACAATGGGGCCATGTCTAACGAGTGAAACAAAAAAGGGGACAGTGAAAATGATTCAGGAATTGAAGGACTTCATCGCCAAAGGCAATGTCATGGACATGGCTGTCGGCATCATCATCGGGGCGGCATTTACCGCCATTGTCAGCTCGCTCGTGGGTGATCTTATCAATCCGATCATCAGTCTGTTCATGGGCGGAATCGATTTCGCCGGGCAATATGTCGTGTTGGGCGCGGGCGAATTCGCCTCGATCACCGAAGCGGAAGAGGCCGGTGTCGCGGTCTTTGCCTGGGGCAGGTTCGTGATGGCCGTGATCAATTTCCTGATCATCGCCTTCGTGGTCTTCCTGCTGGTCAAGGCAGTGAACCGCGCGAAGGACGCAACCGCCAAGAAAGAGGCCGCCCCCGCCGAAGAGGCGCCCGCAGGGCCGACCGAACTGGACCTGCTGATGGAAATCCGGGACGCTTTGAAGAAGTGACCCGGACAGGCTGAGGAAAGTCACGGGGGCCTGCAGACGTGCAGGCCCTTTTCCTTTGGCGCCAAGGCGGGTTTTCCAAACGACCCGGGCGGCCCCTGTCAGCCGCGGCCGATAAAGGGCATCGTGGTGGCCATCAGCGTCATGAACTGGACATTGGCCTCGGCGGGCAGCTCTGCCATATGCAGCACGGCACGGCCGACATCGGCCACATCCATCGTCGGTGGCGCATCTTGGGGATTGGCCGCGATGATCCCCTCCAGAAGCTCGGTCCGGGCGTTGCCGATATCGATCTGCCCGCAAGCAATGCCGAACGCCCGCCCATCCAGAGACAGCGATTTGGTCAGACCGGTGATCGCGTGCTTGGTGGTGGTATAGGCCACCGACAGCGCACGCGGCGCATGCGCACTGATCGAGCCGTTGTTGATGATGCGCCCGCCCTGCGGGGTCTGTGCGCGCATTCGGGCAAAGGCCGCACGGGCACAGTTGAACATGCCGTGCAAGTTCACATCGACCACCTGATGCCACTCCTCATGGCTCAGCTCGTCAATCAGGGCGGCGCGCCCGAAACTGCCCGCGTTGTTGAACAGAACATCCAGCCGACCGGCCTGTGTGGTGAAGCTGTCGAACGCTGCCTCGACCGCGCGCGGGTCGGTCACGTCGCAGGGCAGGATCACGGCGTTGGGATGGTCCTGTGCCATGTCGCGCAAGGCATCTTCGCGCCGCGCCAGACAGCCGACATGCCAGCCCGCCTCCAGAAACGTTCTGGCGCAGGCCGCACCGATCCCGGCGCTGGCCCCTGTGACAAGGATGGTTTTCATGGGTTGGCGTCCTCTTCGGGCTGGAGTTGCAAAGGCACCGGCGCCGCGCGCAGATCGTCGATCCGCAAGGGGCCTGTCGGTTTGGCAAGGCGGTTGCGCACCACCCAATGCAGCCGTTCTTCGGCGCGGGTGATCGCCACATAGGCCAGCCGCTTCCACAAGGGTTGGCCGGCTTCGGTGCGGCCCATGCGCGAGGCGGCATAAATGTCCGGCGCAAAGACCTGTACATCGCGCCATTGCGAGCCTTGCGCCTTGTGGATCGTCACGGCGGCACCATGCAGAAAAGTCGCCCCCATGCGCGCCGCGAAGGGGATGAACGGCTCTTCCTCATCGGGCTTTTCGATCTTCACGATGCTGGCCGCACTGACGCGCGGCTCTTCGGCGCCGATCACATGCAGCCGCGAAAACCCGGGCTTGCTGCCAAGGCCAAGATAGATGACCTGCGCCCCCTTGATGAGGCCGCGCGCCTCGAGATCCAGCCGTTTCTTGCGATGCTTGAGAGGCAGTTCAATACCGTCGCAGATCAGCGGCTCACCTTCGAGAAGGGCATCCTCGGGGGCGCCGTGGACAGCCCGGAACGCATTTATCAGCCGGATGCGGGTGGCATTCCGCCAGACCAGAACCGGCGAGCGCGCCATCAGATCGACCTCGACCCGCTGCGCCCAACGCACACGGTCATCGTGGCGGGACTTTTCTTCGACCATCTGTTCGAACGCCGCGAAATCCAGCTGTGGATCGGCCAGCGCATGCGCCAGATCAAGGATCGGGTTATCGGCATCCTGCCGGTGGATGCGGTGCAGGATCAGCTTGGAATTGTCCGGCAGCGCATCAAACACCATCGATCCGGACTGGTTCACCGGCGCAAGCTGCGCAGGATCGCCGAACAGCAGGAGATTGGGAAAGATATCCTTGAGATCCTCGAACTGCTTGTCGTCGAGCATCGACGCCTCATCCACCAATCCGATATCGAGCGGCTCTTCGCGGCGCTTCCAGCCAGTGATGAAATCGCTTCCGCGCAGACCCGCCGCAGCCAGCGCACCGGGCACGGACTTGTTCGACTGATAGAACGCAAAGGCCCGGTCCAGCGCCTCGTCGGTCAGGCCCTCGATCTCGGGGCGCTCGCCATTTCCCGCCAGCCATTCGGCGATCTTTTCGTATTCCGGATGATAGACGGGGGTATAGAGGATCCTGTGAATCGTGGTCGCCGGCACCCCACGCAGCCGCAACACGCTGGCCGCCTTGTTGGTCGGCGCTAGGATCGCCAATGTGCGTTTGTCACGTCGCTTGCGACCTTCCCAGTCGCCCGACACGATATCCACCCCGGCCTCTTCCAGCGCATGGGTCAGCGCGGCGAGCAGCAGCGTCTTGCCCGACCCGGCCTTGCCGACAACCGCCATGACGCGAGGTTTGCCCTCGCGCGCGGGCAGGACAAGCCCTTCCTCCAGATCGACACCCGCCGCCCGCAACATCTCGGAGATGCGGTCATGGGCTTCGGCCTGGTCGTCGGAAAAGGTCAGTGTGCTCTGGGACATGCGCGCGACCCTAGCCGCACGCGCCCGCCTGTGCCAGAGGCAGAACGCCCCGTCATGTGTTCGGGGCGAGACCTGCGGTCGATCTGGTCCCGAGGCTCCGGCGGAACCACAGGTCCGATACGGCTGGCGCGATCCCCGCCCGCCGCGCCACACGCGCCCGCGCCGCATCGCTGAACGCCCACAGCCCGACCGCGATCCTGTCGCGCCCGGTTCCCGCGCTGCCCAGCTCTTGCGGGCTGGCGCCGATCTGCCGGTAAATGCGCACCATGCGCGCATCGAACACGCCGGCGAACCGGCTGATCCCGTAGCCGCGCATCACCTCGCCACCGCCAAGCATCAGCCCCGCAGCCACGCGCCCGCCCGCCTTCGCACCAAGGCAGAACCGGGTGCATTCCCATGTCTTTCGGCTGGCCAGAACATGCCCTTGCAAGAGATGCGCGAAGTGATCCGCAATCATCGTCGGCCCGGTGGTCGGCAGGAACCGCATCGAGCCGCGATGCAACCCGTCCGCCCCCTGCCAGATCACGTAGAGCGGGTTCAACGCGTCGTAGGCGTCTGTCTCGAAGCCCTGCGCATCCACCGTAACCGGCCAGCCCAGCCGGGCCGAGAACTGATCGGCACGGTCGCGGAACATGCTGTCACGCAGGCGCGGATGCAAGTGCAAATCACGGGCAGGAAGATAGCGGAGCATGGCGAAGCCTCTTGGCATGAAGGCCCGCATGTTTCGAAGGTAATCCTTAATGAAACCGTTCGCTGCCGCGCGTTGCGCTTCAGGTGATGACGATCAGACCACGGGTGATCGCCCGGGACACCGCATGCAGCGTGTTGATCGCCCCCAGCTTGAGCCGCGCCGACTCGACATAGGTGCGCAAGGTATGTTCCGAGATCATCAGCGTCTCGGCCACCTGAGCCCGGCTATAGCCCATGGCCAGAAGGGTGATCACATCCACCTCTCGCGGGGACAGGGGCTGCGCGGTGAGCGGGCAACGACCCGGTTCCAGCAAAAGCGCCTTGTGGTTGAAGTAATGCGCGATAAGGATCAGCGTCCGGCGATGGGTGTCGGTGAACATTGCCCAAGCTTCATCGGTGCAGTGATGGCTGACGCTGAACAGGGCGAATTGCCCGTTGGGACCGCGCAGCGGCACGGAATATCCCTGATTGCCGATGCCATGTGCCACCGCATCGGACAGAAAGGCGCGCGCGGCGCGGCTTGACCAGTCGAGGCGCTTCCAGTCGACAGGATGAAACGTCTGATAGCAGCCCTGAACCACCGGATCGATGCGCAGGTAATCCTTGGCCACGTAGAGCTGCACCCATGCCGCGGGATATGTGCCACAGCCATATTGCTCGCCGCCGGAACTGACCCAGTGGTAGACGACATGATCGACCCCAATCTCATCCCTGAGCCGCTCGATCAGCCTTTGAAGGTCATCGATGTCAGATGCGCCTTCCAACGCCTCCAGAAAGCTGTCCAGCCGGTACGCGGGGCCTGCGATCATCCGCTTGCGTTCCTTCGCTATCCCGTGCCAGCTCCAGCGCCGCCAGAAGGCGCGTGTCGTCCAGCTGGTCGGCCAAGGCGAAGAGACCGTTCTGCCGGGCAAACGCCTGAAGATCCACTAGCACGTCGAGTATCCATTCGTTTTGCATCTTCAGGCTCCGATCAGGACGTTAACGAAAGATTAATACAACCATAGCATGAGGGGAATTTATTAATAATTCGCTTATTTCACCCCCCCAGAAATGGTGAGGCGTGGCAAACCAAGCCTCTGAAACCATTGAAAAGGGCTCTCGGCCCCTGCCGAAAAAGAAATCGCCCGCGACCGGCATGACCGATTCGCGGGCGCCTCTCCTCCTCCGGAGAAACCTGAAGGCGTTACTTGCCGGCTTCCAGCACGTCCTCGAACGTGCGCAGGCCGGGCTTGGGCGCCTGAACCAGAACGGACATATTGCCGGGCTTGTGTTCGTTGCGCAGCATCTGCATATGCGCTGCGGGGATCTGATCCCACGGGAACACTTCGGACATGCACGGATCGAGACGCCGCTCGATCATCAGGCGGTTGGCCGATGCGGCCTGCTTGAGATGCGCGAAATGCGAGCCTTGCAGGCGCTTTTGGTGCATCCACATGTAGCGCACGTCGAACGTGCAGTTGAAGCCGCTGGTGCCGGCGCAGATCACAATCATGCCGCCCTTCTTGCAGACCAGCGTCGATACCGGGAACGTCGCCTCGCCGGGATGTTCGAACACCATGTCGACATTGACGCCCTTGCCGGTGATGTCCCAGATCGCCTTGCCGAATTTCCGGGCTTCCTTCAGCCAGTCATTGTATTCCGCTGTCCCCACCTTGGGCAGCTGGCCCCAGCAGTTGAATTCCTTGCGGTTGATGACGCCGCGCGCGCCCTGATCCATCACGAACTGACGCTTGGATTCGTCGCTGATGACGCCGATCGCGTTGGCGCCCACGGTATTGGCCAGCTGGATCGCATAAGACCCAAGCCCACCCGAGGCGCCCCAGACCAGCACATTCTGACCCGGCTTCAATTCATGCGGCGCATGTCCGAACAGCATCCGATAGGCGGTGGCCAGCGTCAGCGTGTAGCAGGCCGATTCCTCCCATGTCAGGTGCTTGGGCCGCGGCATGAGCTGTTGGGCCTGCACGCGGGTGAACTGGGAAAACGCTCCGTCCGGGGTCTCATAGCCCCAGATGCGCTGCGTGGGGGACATCATCGGGTCGCCGCCGTTGCAATCCTCGTCGTTGCCGTCGTCCTGATTGCAGTGGATCACCACTTCATCGCCGACTTTCCAGGTTTTCACGGCCGAGCCGACCTTCCACACGATGCCTGCGGCATCTGAACCGGCGATATGGTAAGGCTCTCCGTGGCCATCGAAGGGGCTGATCGGTTCACCAAGACCGGCCCAAACGCCATTATAGTTGACGCCCGCCGCCATCACGAGAACCAGCACCTCGTTGCTGTCGATCTCCCATGTGTCGACCACCTCGACCTTGAAAGACGTGTCGGGTTCGCCATGCCGGTCGCGGCGGATCGCCCATGCATACATCTGCTTGGGCACGTGGCCCAGCGGAGGCATTTCACCGATCTCGTAGAGATCTTTTTCGGGCGCGTCATAGGGAGCGATGCCTATATCGGTATCCAGAGCCATGTTCAGCCTCCTTGTGGTGTCCAGTCTTGCCGCAATGCAGAATCACAGCGTTCGAAGCTGGATATAACCCAACGCGCAATAATGCAATCCTGTGATGTCACTTTTTGTAATTTTATGACCCTGCAACTGCAGCAATATCTGGGCTACGTGCTGCACCCGCGAAAAAGATGCGCGATGGACTTCGCGTAAAAGGCAAGGATCGGCCTTTGGTCCTCGATGATGGAATACCGGCCAGCCCGGTCCGAGACGATGCCGCGCCCAACCAGCATGCGCAGACCCGCCTCGACGCAATAGGCCATGTCCATACAGGGCAGATGCATCTCTGCTTGTGGCACATGCGCGACCATGTCGCTCAACGTCTTCTCCAGCGCGGTCCGTGTCATCGCGCCATTCTCCAGCAAGGCATGCGCCACAAGTGGGACCGGCAGTATAGGAATCTCCTGGCCGATCCTTTCCATCAGCAATTCGCCCAGCTCTTCGACCTTTGCGCCCGGGCGCTCGGCCCGGAACTCGGTCAGCGACAGGGGCGCGCCGAAACTCACCGCCGCATAGCCGTGCCGATGATAGCGCCCGCGCACCCACAACCAGAGTTGATGAAGGATAAACCGCGCCACCACGCTGATCCGCGCCCGAAAGCGGCGCTGGCCCTTCTGATCGGCGGCAACAAGAATGCGGTCCTCAAAGACGCGATCGTAATTCAACGCAACCGGAACAAAGACCACATCCCGCGTCGTGGCGTCCCGGCCTTCGACGATATATTTGAGAATACCCAGCTTGGGCAGCGCCAGCCCGCCATCAAGGCTCAGCCCGCCTTCGGGGAATACCGCCTGCGTTACCCCGCCATCGGTGGCCATCTGCACATAGCGCGCCAGCACCCGCCGATACAGCTCGTTGCGCGATTTGCGCCGGATGAAATACGCCCCCATCGCCTTGATGAGCCGCGACAATGGCCAGACGCGCGCCCATTCCCCTACCGCATAGGACAATGCCGAGCGTTCGGCGGCCAGCCATGTGACCAGCATGTAATCCATGTTCGAGCGGTGGTTCATCACGAACACAACCGTCGCACCCCGGTCCACTTTGGCCAACGTGGCGTCGTCGAAATGGCACAGCCGCACCCGGTAGAGCGCCTTGGACAGCCATTTCGCCACCCGAATCGCCACACTGAAATACGCAACGGCGGAAAATCCCGGCACGATTTCGCGGGCGTATCGCTTGGCCTTCTCGAAGGCGACGTTTTCGGGGACCCCTTCGGACTTTGCATGATCGGCAATCGCCCGGCTGACATCCGGATCATAGATCAGCCGCTGGATCATGTCGTGCCGCCGCGCCAGCTTGAACGGCTCGATCGGACGCTCCAGACGCGCATTCAACCTTGCGACCGCGCGCTCCATCCTGCGCCTGAAAAACCAGCGAACCGATGGGAACAGGAAATGCGATGCAAAGGTCACCGCCGCGAAGGCGACCAGAAGCATCAGCACCCATAACGGCATTTCGATCATGTTGCCCATACGCCAAGCAATACAGGGTTTCATCGCGTGGTAAATGCCCCCATGCCGCATCGCAGCGAATTGACAGCGCCACATTATTCCAGATACATATTCCAGAACGTAAGAAAATTGCGCACTTTGACACACGAGGCCCGCTCATGTCCCAGACCGACACGACCCGCGATCGTCCTTGGCTGATCCGCACCTATGCCGGCCACTCCACGGCCAAGGCATCGAACGCGCTGTACCGCTCGAATCTTGCGCGCGGCCAGACGGGCCTCTCGGTCGCTTTCGACCTGCCCACCCAGACAGGCTATGACAGCGATCACGTTCTGGCGCGCGGCGAAGTGGGCAAGGTCGGCGTGCCGGTATGCCATCTGGGGGACATGCGCGCGCTGTTCGACCAGATCCCCCTCGATCAGATGAACACCTCGATGACGATCAACGCCACGGCCCCCTGGCTTCTGGCGCTTTACGTTGCCGTGGCCGAGGAACAAGGCGCCGATGTCACCCAATTGCAGGGCACCGTGCAGAATGACCTGATCAAGGAATATCTCAGCCGTGGCACCTATATCTGCCCACCAAAACCGTCGCTCAAGCTGATCGGGGACGTGGCCGAATACTGCTACACGAACATCCCCAAATGGAACCCGATGAACGTGTGTTCCTATCACCTGCAAGAGGCCGGCGCCACGCCAGAGCAGGAACTGGCCTTCGCGCTGGCCACCGCCACCGCCGTTCTGGACGAACTCAAGCCGCGCGTCCCCCCCGAAGATTTCCCGATGCTGGTGGGGCGGATCAGCTTTTTCGTGAACGCCGGCATCCGCTTTGTCACCGAGATGTGCAAGATGCGCGCCTTCGTCGATCTGTGGGACGAAATCTGCCGTGACCGCTATGGCGTCGAGGATGCCAAGTATCGCCGCTTCCGTTATGGCGTGCAGGTCAATTCGCTTGGCCTGACCGAACAGCAGCCGGAAAACAACGTCTACCGCATCCTGATCGAGATGCTGGCCGTGACCCTTTCGAAAAAGGCACGCGCCCGCGCCGTGCAGCTGCCCGCCTGGAACGAGGCGCTTGGCCTGCCGCGTCCCTGGGATCAGCAATGGTCGATGCGCATGCAGCAGATCCTTGCCTACGAGACAGATCTTCTGGAATTCGACGACCTGTTCGAAGGCAACCCGGCGGTCGATGCCAAGGTCGAGGTGCTCAAGGAAGGCGCGCGCCACGAGCTGGCCAATATCGATAGCATGGGCGGCGCCGTGTCGGCGATAGAATACATGAAATCCCGCCTCGTCGACAGCAACGCCGACCGCCTCAACCGGATCGAGCGCAACGAGACCGTCGTTGTCGGCGTCAACAAATGGACCGAGGGCGAGCCCAGCCCCCTGATGGGGGAGGATGGCGGCATCATGGTCGTCGACCCGGCGGTTGAGGCCGATCAGGTGGAGCGCCTCAATACATGGCGCGCCGAGCGCGACGCCGCCGCCGTCAAGGCAGCCTTGGCCAATCTGCGCGCCGCCGCTCAGGAAGGGCGCAACATCATGCCCGCCTCGATCGACGCGGCCCGTGCCGGGGTCACCACCGGGGAGTGGGCCGCGCAGATGCGCGCCGTGCACGGCGAATATCGCGGCCCCACCGGTGTCTCGGGCAGCCCCTCGAACAAAACCGAAGGTCTGGATGACATCCGGGATGCGGTCAACGCCGTCTCTGACAAGCTGGGCCGCCGACTGAAATTCCTTGTGGGCAAGCCCGGCCTTGACGGACATTCCAACGGCGCAGAACAGATCGTCTTCCGCGCCCGTGACTGCGGCATGGACATCAGCTATGACGGCATCCGCCTCACCCCCGAAGAAATCGTGCGCTCGGCACTCGAGGATGAGGCCCATGTTGTGGGCCTGTCGATCCTGTCGGGCTCGCATATCCCGCTGGTCGAGGATCTGATGGCCCGCATGCAGGATGCAGGCCTTGGCCATGTGCCCGTGATCGTCGGCGGCATCATCCCCGAAGAGGACGCAAGGCGGCTCAGGGCGATGGGTGTCGCGCGCGTCTATACCCCCAAGGATTTCGAGCTCAATGCGATCATGATGGATATCGTGGCACTGGCCGATCCACAGGCCGTCGCGGCCGAATAGGGATCGCACTCAACCGATCCAAGAAACGGGCCCGCGCGTCACCGCCGGGCCCGTTTTCATGTCATTCACATTCAAGACGCCATGACGTCGGGCTGTGGTTATTCGGTGCGCACGGCCTCGAGACGGGCCATGATGCGCGCATTCAGGTCTTCGTCCTGCCGCGCCGCCTGTCCGATGGCCACGTAATCCTCGGGCGACATGTTCTCGACATCGGCCACCGCCTCGATCGCGGCGGTATTGGCTTCCTCGATCAGCGCCTTCTGCCCGGCCTCATCGGCCTGTTCCTGGATCTTCGGCAGATAATCCGCCCGCACCGCCTCGATCGCGATCAGCGCTTCGACGAAGGCATCGAGCTTTGCGTCGTTCAACGTCTCTGCGGTGATGTCCGCTGCCTCATTGTCCTGCGCCGCCAGAGGGCTGGCCAGAGCCGTCGCAACAGCAAGCATGATGGGGGCGATCTTGTTTCTGAAGGTCAAATCCAAACTCCATTTGCGTCGATGATACCCGGCTCCAAAGTCCGGGGCTGTCGTGCACATGGGCCATCACACCGACCGGGGCAAACGCCTCAGCGGAAAAATGCCGGCGGGCCTCGGCAACTCGCCTCTGGCCCTTTGCATCGGTTTCGGGTCAGACTGGGGCAAAGTTCGAAGGATATATCGCATGACCATCACAATCCGCCCTCTTTGCCCCGACGATAGATCCGACTGGCAAAGACTTTGGACAGCCTATCTCGACTTCTACGAAACGACCCTGCCCGACGCAGTTTATGACACAACCTTCGCACGCCTGCTCGACCCCGACCGCCCGGCCCAGAACGCCCTGCCGGCGATTCACGATGAGCGCGCGGTCGGTCTCGTGCATTACATCTACCACCCGCATAACTGGCGGATCGAGGATGTGTGCTACCTACAGGACCTCTATACCGATCCCTCGATACGGGGCCAGGGCGCCGGGCGCGCCCTGATCGAAGCGGTCTATGCGGCGGCTGACGCCAACGGCACCCCCGTTGTCTACTGGCTGACGCAGGATTTCAACACCGAGGCCCGTCATCTCTATGACCGGATTGGCAAACTCACCCCCTTCATCAAGTACCAAAGGTAACCCCGATGACGATCCATATCGGCGCCGAACCGGGCGACATCGCCAAAACCGTCCTGATGCCCGGCGACCCCATGCGTGCGCAATGGGCCGCCCGGACCTTTCTCGACAGCCCCCGCCAGATCAACGCGGTGCGCGGAATGCTGGGCTATACCGGCACATGGCGCGGACAACCGGTCACGATCCACGGCAGCGGCATGGGCATGCCGAGCCTGTCGATCTATGCCAATGAGCTTTTGCGCGATTTCGGGGTCACAACGCTCATGCGCATCGGCTCCTGCGGGGGCATGCAACCCCATGTCGGACTGCGCGACGTGATCCTCGCGATGACCGCCAGTTCGATCAGCACCCCGTCCTCGTCCCTCATGCGCGAGCTGCGCTTCGCACCATGCGCCGATTGGGGCCTGCTGCGCGCCGCGGCCCACGCCGCCGAGACCCGGGGCATCACCCCTCATATCGGCGGCATCTATTCCTCCGATACCTTCTACGACGAACGTCCCGACCTGAACGACCAGATGACCCGCCACGGCACCCTCGCCGTCGAAATGGAAACCGCCGAGCTTTACACCCTCGCCTCCCGCTACGGCGCGCGTGCCTTGTCGGTGCTCACGGTCAGCGACCATCTCCTGACCGGCGACGCGGTATCCAGCGCAGACCGCGAAACCGGCTTTTCCGCCATGGTCGAGATCGCCCTCGCCGCCGCTTTCCCGAACTGACGCGCCCCCTTAGCGCATCCCGCCCCGAACACACCGCGCATCGCGACTTTCATCGTTCCCCAAATACTCCCGCCGGAGGCACCCTTGGCCCAAGGCAGCCTCAGTCGTAGCTGCGCTGATCCTCGATTACCTTGCCGTCATTGGGCAGACTGCCCCGGGCCACGATCTCCACCCGGCCATTCAGCTTGAGCGCCTCGGCAACCGATCCGGCATAGATCTCCGGATCGCCGCCATCGGCCTCGATCTGAACGGTCATCACATCCATCTCGCCCTCGCGGCTGGCGATGACCCGGGCGCGGGCGATCTCGTCATGGCGCGCGACCAAAGCCGCCACCTGTTCGGGACGCACGAACATGCCCTTGATCTTGGTGGTCTGGTCAGCCCGACCCATCCAGCCCTTGATGCGCATGTTGGTCCGTCCACAGGGGCTTTCACCTTCCATCACCGCACTCAGATCGCCAGTCGCAAAGCGGATCAGCGGATAATCGGGATTGAGCGTGGTCACCACCACCTCGCCCACATCGCCGGGCCGCACCGGATCACCAGTGCCGGGCGTCACGATCTCGACAAGCACGCCCTCATCCACGATCAACCCCTCCTGAGCGGGGGACTCGTAGGCGATATTGCCAAGATCGGCGGTGGCATAGCACTGCAGACAGGCAATGCCGCGATCCACATATTCCTGCCGCAGCGACGGAAACAGCGCGCCGCCGCCCACGGCGGCCTTGGCAATCTTCAGCTCCAGCCCCATCTCGGCTGCCTTGTCGAGTATCACCTTCAGATAATCCGGCGTGCCGGCATAGGCTGTGACGCCGATGTCATGCGCCGCGCGGGCCTGCAACTCGGTCTGTCCCGTCCCGGCGGGCAGCACGGCAGCGCCGACCGCGCGCGCCCCATTCTCAAAGATCATCCCGGCCGGGGTCAGGTGATAGCCGAAACAATTCTGCACGATATCGCCTTTGCCCACGCCGCAGGCATGAAGAAATCGCCCCATCCGCCACCAATCGTGGCTGTCGCCACCCGGCTCATAGATCGGGCCGGGGCTCTGGAAGATATGGGCAAACTGGTTGGCGTTGCGGGACGTCAATCCGCCGAACGGCGCCGCGGCGGCCTGTGCCCGTCCCAGATCGGACTTGCGCAGAACCGGCAGCCGCGCAAGGTCGGCGATACTGCGGATCGTCTGGGCCTCGACACCGCTCAATGCGCCATCATAGCCCGCCAGGGCCTGCGCGCGCGCGATCTGTTCGGGCAGGGCGCAGGCAACCGCCGCTTGCCGCGCATCCGCACTGCGCGTTTCCAGATCGTCGAAATACTCGGACATCCCATGTTCCCCTGATTGCCGCGCGGGCGCTGACGTGCCGTGCATGGTCGTGGTCTCCCTCAGCTCAGCCACCGCTTGCGGCGGCGATAGCTGCGCACATCGCGAAAGCTTTTGCGCCCTTCATCGGACATGCCCAGATAGAATTCCTTGACGTCCGGGTTCTCGCGCAGATCGGCGGCGGGGCCGTCCATGACCACGCGCCCGGATTCCAGAATATAGCCGTAATGCGCAAAGCGCAGCGCGACATTGGTGTTCTGCTCGGCCAGCAGGAAGGTATAGCCCTCTTCCTCGTTGAGCGTTTTGACGATGTTGAAAATCTGTTCCACGAGCTGCGGGGCAAGCCCCATGCTCGGCTCGTCCAGAAGGATCGTCTCGGGCCGGGACATCAGCGCACGGCCGATGGCGACCATCTGCTGCTCACCGCCCGACGTATAGCCTGCCTGGCTCTTGCGGCGCTCTTTGAGGCGGGGAAAATATTCGTAGACCATGTTCAGATCGGCATCGATCTCGCCCTTGGAGGCGCCGCGCGTATAGGCGCCGGTCAACAGGTTTTCCTCGACCGTCAGATGTTCGAAACAATGGCGGCCTTCCATCACCTGGATCACGCCCATCTTCACCAGATCGGAGGGCAGAAGATCCTGCACACGCTCTCCGCGATAGCGGATGCTGCCCTTGGTGACCTCGCCGCGTTCGGACTTGAGCAGATTGGAAATCGCCTTGAGCGTGGTGGTCTTGCCCGCGCCATTGCCACCCAGAAGCGCGGTGATCCCGCCCTTGGGCACCGACAGGCTGACGCCTTTCAGCACAAGGATCACATGGTTGTAGATCACCTCGATATTGTTGACCTCGAGAAGCGTCTCTTCGGTGCGTCCTGCGTCCAGCATCTGTGTCTCCGTCATGCCCTTTGGGCCAAGGATGAAGGTCCGGGGGAGGGCGCGGCAAACTGTCTGCCGCGCCCGGTGTCATGTCGCGCCCGCCTTACTGGCAGCGCATCTCGATGCTGTTCTCGGCGGCGAAGGCCTGCGAATCCTCGGCGACAAGCGCCTGGATGACCTCCTGATCGGACTGGTAGTAGTCGGTGATCAGCACGAATTCGCCGGCGTCCGCGTTCCACTGCGACACGGCACCAAAGCCATTACCGCCGTGGTTTTCGCAGCTCACGTCGAATTCCGGACCGAAGTTCGGCAGGCCAAGCGCGGCCATCTTCTCTTCGGTGATCGACAGGTTCTCCATGCCGTCGCGCATCATCGCGGGGGTGATCGCGGATGTGCCATGGATTTCCTGTGCGGTCTTGATCGCCTCGGCGGCCAGCATCGCGGCATACATGCCCCGGTTATAGAGCACCGTGCCGACCTGATCGCCCGCACCCGCGGCCTTGCCCGCATCCACCACGTATTTCTGGATGTCTGCGTAGATCGGATAGTCCGAGCCGAGGTTGTGGAAGGTCAACGCCTTGTAGCCATTGGCCCGATCGCCCGCCGCTTTCACGTCGTTTTCCGAACCGGACCACCAGATCCCGATGAAATTCTCCATCGGATAGCGGATGTTCACCGCTTCCTGGATCGCCACCTGGTTCATAACGCCCCAGCCCCACATGATCACGTTGTCAGGCTGTTCGCGGCGGATCTGCAGCCACTGGGATTTCTGCTCCTGACCGGGGTGGTCCACCGGCAGAAGGGTCAGGTTGAAGCCATGCTTCTTGCTCAGCTCCTCCAGCGTGCGGATCGGCTCCTTGCCATAGGCCGAGTTGTGATAGACCAACGCGATGGTCTTGCCGCTGATATCCCCGTTATTCTCGTTCAGGATATGGGTGACAGCGTGGCTGGCGCCGTCCCAGTAGTTCGCAGGATAGTTGAACACCCATTCGAACACCTTGCCGTTCTTGGCCGAGGTCCGACCATATCCCATCGTATGAAGCGGGATACCGTCAGCCGTGGCCTTGGGGATCAGCTGATAGGTGATACCTGTCGACAGCGGCTGATAAACCAGCGAGTCGTCCCCTTTGGTGGCCTCATAGCATTCGACCCCCTTCTCGGTGTTGTAGCCGGTTTCGCACTCGACGAGATTGACCATCTCGCCACCGATACCGCCATCGCGTTCGTTCAGCAGGGTGAAGTAATCCTGGTAGCCATCCGAGAACGGAATGCCGTTCGCGGCATAGGGGCCGGTCCGATAGCTGGTATCGACGACTTTCAAATCCGCCAGAGCCGGGCCAGCCGCTATCACGGCCGCCATGGCTGCGCCAAAAAGTTTCATCTTCATCGGTTCATGTCCTCCCTTGGTGTTGTTCCGATGCACATCAGGCCGCGGGTTGAAGCCCACGATCTTTCCTCCTCGAGCCCCGCCCTAATGCGGGAAGGGCCAAAGCCTCAGTTTTTCCTTGGCCACGCGCCAGAGCTGCGCAAGGCCATGCGGTTCGGCGATCAGGAAAAGCACGATCAGCCCGCCCACGATCATGAACTCCAGATGTGCCGCCAGATCGGTGGGCCAGCCCAGACCGCCCACCAGCGTGTTCTTCAGCAGAACCGGCAGCAGCACCAGAAACGCCGCCCCGGCAAAGCTTCCGAAGATCGAGCCAAGCCCCCCGATAATCACCATGAACAGCACCAGAAACGATTTCTGGATGCCAAAGGCTTCGCCCACCTCGACCGCGCCAAGATAGACCGCAAAGAACAGCGCCCCGGCGATGCCGACAAAAAACCCCGAGATGGCAAAGGCGCTCAACTTGGCTTTCAGCGGATTGACCCCGATAATCTCGGCGGCGATGTCCATGTCGCGGATCGCCATCCATTTGCGCCCCGCCATGCCCCGCGTCAGGTTCCGCGCCAGCAGCGCACAGGCCACGCAGAACACCAGGCAAAACAGGTAAGCCGCCCACGGCTCGGTCTGCGGACCCGTCACGGCCACGCCCAGAACCTGCGTTTCGGGCGCAGTGATCTGCCCCGAGGCCGAATAGTTGTAGAACCACGACACCCGGTTGAACATCCAGACCAGAAAGAACTGCGCCGCCAGTGTCGCCACCGCCAGGTAAAAGCCCTTGATCCGCAACGACGGCAGCCCGAACAGCAGGCATACACCCGCCGTGACGCCCCCTGAAAGAATGATGTGTATCAGGATGCTGACTTCGGGAAAGCCGGTCATCAGCTTGTAGCAGGCATAGGCGCCCACCGCCATGAAGCCACCCGTGCCCAGACTGACCTGACCGCAATATCCCACAAGGATGTTCAGCCCGATCGCCGCGATTGAATAGATCAGGAACGGCAGGAACACCGCGTTGACCCAATAATCGTTGATGACAAAAGGCACCACCGCGAAAGCCGCGATCAGCACCAGGTAATAGCGCATCCTGTCGAACTTGATCGGGAAGGTCTGGCTGTCGTCCTTGTAGGAGGTTTTGAAATCCCCCGCCTCACGATAGAACATTAGAGAACCTCCCCGTGAATTTCATCATCGTCGCGCTTTTCCGCGCGGTTGGCGGGCTTGGCATAGCCGGTGGCTTCGGCATGGCGTGCCAGCCACAGAAAGGCCAGCAGGCCCACGGCCCCGCCCAGTCCCGCAAGGATTGCCGCGGTGACCATCTGGCCCGGTTGGTTCGTGCCAGCGGTCAGCGCCAGATAGCCGAAGGCCCAGAAGCCCGACCACGCGATGACATTGGCAATGGCGATCGCTTTGTGCATGGCTACACCCTCTCGATGATCTTCTCGCCGAACAGGCCCTGCGGCCTGAAGACGAGGAACAGAAGCGCCAGAACATAGGCGAACCAGTTTTCGGTCGCACCGCCTATGGCCGATCCGATGGCAAACTCGAACAGCTTTTCGCCCATGCCGATCAGCAACCCGCCGACGATCGCGCCGGGGATTGAGGTGAACCCGCCCAGCATCAGCACCGGCAGCGCCTTGAGCGCAATCAGGCTCAGCGAGAACTGCACACCTGACTTGGTGCCCCACATGATCCCCGCCACCAGCGCCACGAACCCGGCCAGCGACCAGACCATCACCCAGATGAAATTGAGACTGATGCCGACACTCAGCGCCGCCTGGTGGTCATCGGCCACCGCACGCATGGCCCGGCCCTGCTTGGTGTATTGCGCGAACACGATCAGCGTGAAGACCAGCGCCGCGGCAATCGCCGTAGCGAACAGATCGAGATTGTCGATGAAGAACCCATAGCCGAAGACCTGATAGGTCGCCTCGTCGATGACGCCATTGATGCCCTGCGGCAGCCCCACATCAAGCTTCTTGATGTCGCTGCCCCACATGATGTCTCCGAACCCTTCGAGGAAATAGGCAAGGCCGATGGTCGCCATGAAAAGGATGATCGGCTCCTGGTTGACCAGATGTTTGAACACGATCTTGTTGACCGCCCAGGCCAGTGCCACCATCACCACCATCGTCAGCAGGATCGCGAGGAACGCCGGCACATGCCAGCCGAAATGGTGGATCTCCGTGCCGAAGATCGAGTTGATCAGATGCGCGAACGGCACCTGCCCTTCCATGATCCCAACCAGCGTGAGCGCCGCGAACAGCGCCATCACGCCTTGCGCAAAGTTGAAGATGCCGCTGGCCTTGTAGATCAACACGAACCCAAGCGCGACCAGCGCATAAAGAACCCCGGCCATCAGGCCGTTCAACAAGACCTCAAGTCCCCAGATGAACTGCTCAGGCATGGCGCGGACCTCCCTTTGCTCGAACGTCAGCGATTGTTGCGAACTCAGTCATGGGCCACCCCCAGATAGGCGTCGATCACCGCCTGATTGTTGCGCACCTCGTCAGGCGTGCCGTCACCGATCTTCTTGCCGTAATCCATCACGACCACCCGATCGCTCAGGTCCATCACAACGCCCATGTCATGCTCGATCAGAACGATCGTGGTGCCGAACTCGTCATTCACATCCAGAATGAACCGGCTCATGTCTTCCTTTTCCTCGACGTTCATGCCGGCCATCGGCTCGTCGAGCAGCAGGATCGACGGCTCCGCCGCCAGCGCACGGGCCAGCTCGACCCGCTTTTTCAGACCATAGGGCAGACGGCCAACAGGCGTTTTGCGAATGTGCTGGATTTCAAGGAAGTCGATGATCTTCTCTACCGCCTCGCGGTTCTCGGTCTCTTCGCGTTCGGCCTTGCCCTTCCAGATCGCCTGCGCCAGCAAGCCCGCATTCATCTGCCGAATGCGGCCTGTCATCACGTTGTCCAGAACGGTCATGCCCTCGAACAGCGCGATGTTCTGAAACGTCCGGGCGATGCCCTGACGGGCCACCTCATAGGGTTTCATCGGGGGGCGTTTCTGACCCTTGTAGATCACCTCGCCTTCCTGCGGGTTGTAGAAGCCCGAAATCACGTTGAGCATGCTGGACTTGCCCGCGCCATTGGGGCCGATGATCGCACGGATCTCGCCTTCATGGATGTCGAACGAGATATTGCTGATCGCCATCACGCCACCGAAGCGCAGCGTGATGTTCTTCATCTCCATCACCACGCCACCGATCTTGCGGCCATCCGCGGTGGTATAGCCCTGAGTGTCCATATCCTTCATTCCGCCGCCACCTTTCTGTGGTCGCCCACCGGCACCACCGCCGCGTCGCGGATCTGCAGCGTGGCGCTGATCGAGCCTTTGCGACCGTCCTCATAAGTCACTTCGGTCGTGGTGAAGATCTCGCTGGAGCCGTCATAGAGCGCGCCCAGAAGATCCTCGAACTTCTCGCCGATCACGCCCCGGCGCACCTTGCGCGTGCGGGTCATCTCGCCGTCATCGGCATCCAGTTCCTTGTGCAGCACAAGGAACCGATGCACCTGGCAATGCGCCAGCATCGGATCGTCGGCCAGACTGCGGTTGACCTCTTCGACATGGCTCTGGATCATCTCCAGCACCTTGGGATTGCCCGCCAGCTCCTGGTACGAGGCATAACCGATATTGTTGCGCTCGGCCCAGTTGCCCACCGCGTTGAGGTCGATATTGATGAAGGCCGCGCATTCCTTCCGACCATTTCCGAACACCACCGCCTCGAGGATGTTGGGGAAGAACTTCAGCTTGTTCTCGACATATTTGGGCGCGAACATCTTGCCATCGGCCATCTTGCCCACATCCTTGGCACGGTCGATGATACGCAGATGCCCCGAGCCTTCCTCGAAAAACCCGGCATCGCCCGTGGCGACCCAGCCCTCGGGATCCTTGGTGCTCCGGGTGCTTTCCTCGTTCTTGTAGTAATACTCGAACGTGCCCGGTCCCCGGTAATAGACCTCTCCATTCTCGGCGATGCGAATCTCGACACCCGGCGCCGCAACGCCCACCGTGTCCGAGCGCACCTCTCCATCGGGCTGCAGGGTGATGAACACGCTGGCTTCGGTCTGACCGTACAGCTGCTTCAGGTTGATCCCCAGACTGCGGTAGAAATCGAAGATTTCCGGCCCGATCGCCTCGCCCGCGGTATAGCCCACGCGCACCCGCCCAAAGCCAAGCGTATCCTTGAGCGGCCCATAAATCAGCACATTGCCCAAGCCATATGTCATGCGGTCCCATGCGCTGACCGGCTTGCCGTCAAGGATCGCCGGACCGACCCTGCGGGCATGCGCCATGAAGCGGTCGAACAGCCATTTCTTGATCCGCCCGGCATCTTCCATCCGGATCATCACATTGGTCAGCTGCGTCTCGAACACGCGCGGCGGCGCGAAATAATAGGTCGGCCCGATCTCGCGCAGGTCGGTCTGCATGGTCTCTGCCGATTCCGGACAGTTGACGCAGAACCCGCACCAATAGGCCTGACCGATCGAAAAGATGAAATCGCCCACCCAAGCCATCGGCAGATAGGCCAACACCTCTTCGTCGCGGCTCAGCTTGTCGAACTCCGCGGACGAACGCGACGCCTCGATGATATTGCGGTTGGACAGCACCACGCCCTTGGGCTTGCCGGTGGTGCCGCTGGTATAAAGCATCACGCAGATACTGTCGTAATCCAGCTTCTCGCGCCGGGCCTTCAGATCGGTGATGAATTCGTCATGCGCCGCGCGGCCCTGCGCCTGCACATGGCTGAACTGATGCAGCTTGTGATGATCGTATTTGCGCAACCCCCTCGGATCGACATAGATCATATGCTCGAACTGGGTCAGCCGATCCTGCACGTCGATCACCTTGTCGACCTGCTCCTGATCCTGAACGATGGCAAAGCGCGCGCCGCAATGGTCCATCACATAGGCCATCTCTTCGGCCGCCGCGTCCTGATAGAGTGGCACAGGGATCGCCCCCACCGATTGCGCCGCCACCATCGACCAATAGAAATGCGGCCGGTTGCGCCCGATGATCGCGACGAAATCACCCTCGTTCACACCAAGGTTCAAAAGGCCAAGCGCCAGCGCCTCGATCTCTTTCTCGGCCTCCGCCCAGGTCCAGCATTGCCAGATGCCGAACTCCTTTTCGCGATAGGCGGGCCTGTCCGCGAACTGTTTGGCGTTACGTTGAAGCAGCGCCGGAACGGACCCAAGCCCCTCCGCCGCCTGTGACGACTGTGCCAAATTTTTCTCCTCCCGAATGTCCGCTTTGCGAACCGATCGCCTTGTCCCGGCGATTCCTCCAATCCCAAAGGGTGCGAATTTCAAGCTCGCGGTCAACTTTTTCGTGAGCATTTCGCAATCCTTTCGAATTGTAACAACCGCACGAACAACCTTTGCCCCTGCCGGTTCCGGTGCTAGCCATTGGCAAAAGGGCGCCCGATGAGAGTGACACGCACCGATACCAACGCCATGACAATGGCAGGCCTGAACCTGATCCAGCAGGCGCTGTCGATCTATGACGCCGATTTGCGGCTGGTGGTGTGCAACCAACGCCTGCAGGAAATGTTCGACCTGCCCGACCGCCTCGTGACACCCGGCGCCGCCTTTGCCGACACGATCCGCTTTCTGGCCGAGCGGGGCGACTACGGCAATGTCGGAGATACCGCCGAATTCGTGCTCACCCGTGTCGAACAGGCCCGCACCTTCGAGCCGCATTACATGGAGCGCACCCGCGCCAACGGCACCACCATCAGCGTCGAGGGCACCCCGCTGCCGCAGGGTGGCTGGGTCACCGTCTATACCGACATCACCCGCATCAAGCATCAGGAACGCCTGCTGCGCACCCGATCCGAGGAACTCTCGGACCAGCTGCTCAGCTATTCCGAGGATCTCTCGGCCGCCAACCGCAAGCTTTCGGCCACCATCACCGCTCTGGAAGAGGCCAAACGCCAGTTGACCGCCTCCGAGGCCCGCACCCGGCTGACCACCGAAATGATGCCGGCCCATATCGCCCATGTCGGCCCGGACCGCCGCTATACCTACTCCAATCGCCGCCTCAGCGCGGTGATGCCCGGCAGCCGCTCCGAGATCATCGGCCTGCCGATCGACGAGGCGCTTGGCCCCAGCGCCTATGCCGCCATCCGCCCAAGGCTGGACGAGGCGTTTCTCGGGCGGGCCTCGGTCTTCGAATTCACCCACGATCCCAGCTCCCGCCGGATTCGCGTGGCGTTCACGCCGGATGACACCCAGGGCGGGGTCTATATCCTGTCGATGGACATCACCGAGGAATCCCAGACCCGCGCCGCCCTGCAACAGACCCGCCGCCGCGAAATGGCGGCCCAGCTCACCAGCGGCCTTGCCCATGATTTCTCCAACCTGCTGACGATCATCCTCGGGATGCAGTCCCGGCTTCAGCGCATGGAGCTCGGGCCAGAAGCGGATGAGTTGATCACCGCGACACTCTCGGCGGCGCGCCGGGGCGGTGGCCTGCTGAACCGGATCGCCGACATGACCGGTCCCCGCGAACATGCCCCCGTGCCGACCGATCTGAGCAGCTTCCTTCGCGATCTCGAAACACTGGCCCGCTCGACCCTGCCCGATGCAGTCGACCTCACCGTCAACAACCTCGCAGGCGCGGGCGCCTTCCTGCTCGATCCGGGAATGCTGCAGGATTCGCTGCTGAACCTCGTGCTCAATGCCCGTGACGCCTGCGGCAGCCGGGGCCGGATCGAGCTGCAGACCAATTGCCTGCAGAACACTTGGCTGGAATTCATCGTCCGCGACACGGGCCCCGGTTTCACCGAACAGGCCCTCGCCCATGCCCTTGATCCCTTCTTCACCACCAAGGGCGGCGAAGGCTCGGGACTGGGTCTCTCGATGGTCTATGACATGACCAAGCTGGCTGGCGGCCGCGTGACGCTGGCCAATACCGGCAGCGGCGGGCAGGTCACGTTGCGCCTGCCGCTGCGCGTGGCCGCCAGCACCAGCGCCCCCGGCCTGATTCTTCTGGTCGAGGACAGCCCGGACCTGCGCGGCGCCGTGCGCGACATGCTGCGCGACGCGGGCCATGCGGTGATCGAAGCGGCCTCTGCCGACGAAGCCCTGAAACTTCTGTCCGATGTGCCGCAGATCTCGGCGCTTTTGTCCGACATCTCGCTGGAAGGCGACAAGACCGGCCTCGATCTGCTGCGTGCCCTGCCCGATGCGCAGCGCCCCGCCTACCTGATGACATCGCTGCCGCCCGACGATCCTCTGCACCGGGCCGCCCTGGCCTGCGCGCCGGTGCTGCGCAAACCCTTCACCGCGGCGCAGCTCCACGGTTTTCTCAAACAGGACCCGACACCATGACCGCGCCCCTTGTCACCATCCTGGACGACGAACCGGCAATCCGCACGATGCTGTCCGACGCCCTTCAGGACGCGGGCTTTCGCACCATGACCTTCGCGCGCGCCACCGAATTCGAAGCCGCCCTGCGCACCGCGCGGCCCGATGTCTGCCTCGTGGACCTGTCGCTGCCCGATCGCGACGGGCTGACCCTGGTGCACAGGCTGGCGCTGGAACAGGGCGCCACGGTGATCATCATCTCGGGCCGGGCGCAGGTGCAGGACAAGGTCACGGGACTGGAACTGGGCGCTGACGACTACATCATCAAACCCTTCGATCCCGCCGAGGTGGTGGCCCGGATCCGTGCGCGGCTGCGCCGCGACACCGCCACGCCCCAGACCGGCGACACCGCCCGCTTCAATGGCTGGGTCGCGCATTTCGATCGCTACGTCCTCGAAGACGACGCGGGCCGCGAAACCCCCTTCTCCCATGCCGAGGGCGAGGTGCTGCGCCTGTTTCTCGAACGCCCCAAACGCCTGATTTCCCGGCAGGCGATGCAAGAGGCACTTGGCGGCGCCGCCGGCGACAGCTTCGACCGCGCGATGGATGTGCGCATCTCGCGGCTGCGCACCAAGCTGCGCGAAGATCCCCGCAACCCGCGACTGATCAAGACGATCTACGGCGCCGGCTATATTTTTCTGGACGATGTGACCTGGGGCTGAGGGCGGCGGGGGCCAGCCCCCGTCGCGTCTTCGCCGCGACTCCCCCGGGATATTTCCGGCCAGAAGAAGCCGCGGCGGACCCCCTGGTTTCTTCTGGCCTCAAATATCCCCGCCGGAGGCATCCGACAAACGCCCCACGCGCCGTCATTCGGCGGCGACAGCATCCTCGTTTACCGCTTCGACCCGCACCGCCGAGAATTTGAACTCGGGGATCTTGCCATAGGGATCGAGCGCCGGGTTGGTCAGGATGTTGGCCGCCGCCTCGACATAGGCGAAGGGCAGGAACACCATGTCGGGCGCCACGGCACGGTCGGCCCGCGCCATCACCTCGACCGAACCGCGCTTGGTGGTCAGCCGTACCATGCCGCCCGGCTCCACGCCGAGGCGGCGCAGGGTCGAGGGATGCAGCGAACAATTGGCCTCGGGCTCCACCGCATCCAGAACCGTGGCCCGGCGTGTCATCGAGCCGGTATGCCAATGCTCGAGCTGCCG
Source organism: Roseobacter sp. AzwK-3b (assembly GCF_000170875.1). NCBI lineage: Bacteria > Pseudomonadati > Pseudomonadota > Alphaproteobacteria > Rhodobacterales > Roseobacteraceae > Roseobacter > Roseobacter sp. AzwK-3b. The sequence continues at coordinate 773,595 of NZ_ABCR01000001.1, read as the reverse complement.
CCCGGTGGTCAGGATCATCGGATACTCCGCATCCGGCAGATCGTCGGGGGGAATGACGCTGGCCGGGGTGAAGCGCGCCCGGCCTTCGGGGCGCGGGAAGCCGTCGCCGAACACCACCGCCTCACCCGGACCATCGGGATCGTGACAGGGATAGGTCACCGCGTTCTCCCGCTCGAGCCGCTCCCAGGTGATGTTGTTGAGCGAGCGCATGTTCTGCTTCATCTCGGCGAAGACATCGGCCGGGCTGTCATAGTGCCACGCAAGCCCCATCCGATTGGCCAGCGCCACCGTGATCGCCCAATCCTCGCGCGCCTCGCCCGGCGGTGTGACGGCGGGGCGGCCCATCTGGACCTGGCGGTTGGTATTGGTCACCGTGCCCGACTTTTCGTAGAAGGCCGAAGCCGGCAGGATCACGTCAGCGTAATTCGCCGTCTCGGTGATGAAGATATCCTGCACCACCAGATGATCGAGCTTGGCCAGCGCGTCACGCGCATGTTCCACATCCGGGTCCGACATCGCCGGGTTTTCACCCAGGATATACATGCCGCGGATCTTGCCGTCATGCACCGCATCCATGATCTCGGTCACCGTCAGGCCCTTCTCGTTCGAGAAATCCCCCGACTGCCAGACCTCGGTAAAGGCGCGCCGCACGCCATCGTCGGTCACGCTCTGGTAATCGGGCAGGAACATCGGCACCAGCCCCGCATCCGACGCGCCTTGCACGTTGTTCTGTCCCCGCAAGGGATGCAGCCCGGTGCCGGGCCGCCCCACATGACCGCACATCAGCGCCAGCGAGATCAGGCAGCGTGAATTGTCGGTGCCGTGGATATGCTGGCTGATCCCCATCCCCCAGAAGATCATCCCCGCCTTGGCCGTCGCGAAATCGCGGGCCACGGCGCGCAGCGTCTCGGCGGGAATGCCGCAGAGCACTTCCATCTTCTCGGGCGGGAATTGCGCCAGATGGGCTTTCTCGGCCTCCCAGTTTTCGGTGAAGGCCTCGATATATTGCTGGTCGTAGAGCCCTTCTTCCACGATCACATGCATGATCGCGTTCAGCATCGAGACATCCGCCCCCGGCTTGAACTGCAGCATATGCGTCGCAAACCGGCGCAGGCCCACGCCGCGCGGGTCCATCACGATCAGCTTGCCACCACGCTTGGTGAACTGCTTGAAATAGGTCGCCGCGACCGGATGGTTCTCGATCGGGTTGGCGCCGATCACGATCGCCACATCGGCGTTTTCGATCTCGTTGAAGGTGGCGGTGACCGCCCCCGATCCCACGTTTTCGATCAGCGCCGCCACCGACGAGGCATGGCACAGCCGCGTGCAGTGATCCACGTTGTTATGGCCAAAGCCCTGTCGGATGAATTTCTGGAACAGATAGGCCTCTTCGTTGGTGCATTTGGCGCTGCCGAACCCGGCCACCGCGGCACCGCCGTGCGCGTCCTTGAGCCGCTTCATGCCGCCCGCCGCGACATCCAGCGCCTCGTCCCACTCGGCCTCGCGAAAGAACGCGCGCCAATTGCCCGGATCCACGTTCAGCCCCTTGGGCGGCGCATCCTCGCGCCGGATCAGCGGCTTGGTCAGTCGGTGATCGTGATGGATATAGTCGAACCCGAACCGCCCCTTGACACACAGCCGCCCCTCATTGGCCGGGCCGTTGAGGCCCTCGACATATTTCACCTTGTTGTCCTTGACCTTCAGGCTGACCTGACAGCCGACGCCACAGAACGGGCAGATGCTTGCGACTTCACTGTCGTAATCGGCGCTATCGCCGGTCTCCGCGTCGTCCAGCACCGTGGCAGGCATCAGCGCGCCGGTGGGGCAGGCCTGCACGCATTCCCCGCAGGCCACACAGGTGCTTTCGCCCATCGGATCGGCGAAATCGAACACCGGATAGGCGTCATGCCCACGCCCGGCCATGCCGATCACGTCATTGACCTGCACATCGCGGCAGGCGCGCACACACAGGTTGCACTGGATGCAGGCGTCCAGATTGACGCGCATCGCCACATGGCTGTCATCCAGCAGCGGGATGCGCTCTTTTTCCAGCTTGGGAAAGCGGCTGGTCTCGACCCCGTTGAGCCGCGCCATATCCCACAGATGCGAGGACTTGTCGTGCGAGACATCCTGTTCGGGCTGATCAGCCAGCAGAAGCTCCATCACCATCTTGCGCGATGTCTCGGCGCGCGCGGTGTCGGTCTTGACCACCATGCCCTCGGCCACTTCGCGGATGCACGACGCGACAAGCGTGCGCTCGCCTTCGACCTCGACCATGCAGGCCCGGCAATTGCCGTCGGGCTTGTAGCCCGGCGCGGGCTTGTGACACAGATGCGGGATCTTAAGGCCACGGCCATGGGCCACGTCCCAGATGGTCTGGCCCTTTTCGGCTTCAACCTCACGGCCGTTCAGCGTGAACTTGATGGTATCGGACATGGCGCGCCTCCTTGGTTAGGAGATGGTAAACCATGCGCCGCGCGAACGGAGTCTCACAATCCCGACACCTCGCCGCAATTTTGCGGCCTTGGCGACGCCGGGGTTTCCGATAGGCAACAGGATGTCGCGTGAAATAAATCCGCGCGCCCACCTTCCACCCTGCCGCATGCGGCGCTAACGTGCCGCCGATACGCCAATAGCAGGACGACAGAACAGTGTCCGAGATCATCCTCGTGCGGCACGGCCAGGCCAACAGCCACGCCACCGACGAAGCCGGCTATGACCGGCTGTCCGATCTGGGCCGCGCGCAGGCGGGCTGGCTTGGCGCTCATCTGCGCGCGACCAATCCGCATTTCGACCGGGTGCTGACCGGCACGCTGATCCGGCAGGCCGACACCGCGCGCGCCATGGGCTATGACATCACCACGCAGGATCCGCGCCTGAACGAGCTGAGCTATTTCGCTCTGGCCCATGCGCTCGAGGCACAGCACGGCATCCCGGCCCCGCGTGACGCCACCGAATTCGCCACCCATCTGCCGCAGGTGATCGACCATTGGACGCGCGACCGGCTCGAAGATATCCCTGAACGCTTCACCGATTTCGCCGACCGCATCACCGCCGCCATCGACGAGATCTGCCACACGCCGGGCCGCACCCTCGTGGTCACTTCGGGCGGAGTCATCGGCATGGCGCTGCGCCATGCGCTCGGGCTGGAAAACGGCGGCATGGCCAAGATCATGCTGCAAATCATGAACAGCTCTGTGCATCGGCTGGAATTCGTCCATGACATGCTGATGGTGGGCGCGTTCAACGCCACACCGCATCTTGATCTGCCCGACCGGGCCCATGCCCGGACATTTGTCTGAAGAGGAGACCAGACATCATGAAGTTCTATTATGCCCCCGGCACCGTGTCCGTCGCTGCCGCCTATCTGCTTGAAGACACCGGGCTGTCCTATGATCCGCAGCTGGTCGATTTCAAATCCTCTGCGCAAACCAGCCCCGATTATCTGGCGATCAATCCCAAGGCCCGTGTGCCGGCTCTGGTGACCGATGCGGGCATCCTGACCGAAACCGGCGCCATCCTCGAATATGTGGCAAGCCGCGTGCCCGACCGCGCGCTGGTGCCTGCCGATGCCTGGCAGGCGGCGCAGATGCGCAGCGTGATGTATTACCTGGCCAGCACCGTTCATGTGAACCACGCCCACAAGCATCGTGGCCACCGGTGGGCGACGCAGCAATCCTCGTTCGACGACATGACCGCCAAGGTGCCCGAAACCATGGCCGCCGCCTGCCGCTTCATGGAGGACAACTGGCCGCTTTCGCCCTTCGTTCTGGGCAATGAGATGAGCCTGGCCGATCCCTATCTCTTCACGATCTGCACGTGGCTGGAAGGCGATGGGGTCGCCATTGCCGACTATCCCAAACTGGCGGCGCATTTCGCGATGATGAGCGCGCGCCCCGCCGCCGCCGCCCTGCGCGACAAGGGCATCACCCGCTGAGACAGGGAAGCGCAATGACCCATCTGTGGCTCCGCGCCGAGCAGCGCGCCAACGAAGACCGCACCGGCCTCACCCCCGAGGGGGCTGCCGCCCTGATCGCCCGCGGTCTCACCGTCACCGTCGAAGACAGCCGCACCCGCATCCTGCCGATCGAGGCTTACCGCGCGGCTGGCTGTGCGATCGCGCCTGAAAACGCGTGGCCCGACGCGCCCCGCGATGCAATCATCTTCGGTCTCAAGGAACTGCCCGATGACGGCACGCCGCTGCCGCATCGCCACATCATGTTCGGCCATGCCTTCAAGGGCCAACATGCGGGCCGCCGCCTGCTCGAACGGTTCAAGGCCGGGGGCGGCACGCTGTATGATCTGGAATATCTCGTGGATCCCGAGGGCCGCCGCGTCGCGGCCTTCGGCTATTGGGCAGGCTATGCCGGGGCGGCGATCAGCCTGATGGCCTGGGCCGCGCAACGACAGGGCGGCCTCTGCCCGCCCGTCTCGGCCTTTGCCGACAAGGACGCGCTGCTGGCAGATCTGGGCGCGCGGCTCGACGCCACCGGAACCAAGCGCCCAAGTGCCATCGTCATCGGCGCCCTTGGCCGGGTCGGCACCGGCGCGGCCGATCTGTGCACCGCGATGGGCATCACCCCGACACGGTGGGACATGGCCGAAACCGCCCATGGCGGCCCCTTCCCCGAAATCCTCGCCCATGACATCTTTCTTAACTGCATCTTCGCGCGCCCCGGCACACCTGTCTTCGTGCCGCGCGAGGCCCTGACCCAAGACCGCCACCTGACCGTGATCGGCGATGTCGCCTGCGACCCCGACAGCGATTACAACCCGGTTCCGGTCTATGCGTCGGCAACCACATGGGACGCGCCGGTTACGCGCGTGCATGACACCCCGCCGCTCGATGTCATGGCGATCGACAATCTGCCCTCGCTCCTGCCGCTCGAATCCTCGCTGGATTACGCGGCCCAGCTTCTGCCCTCGCTTCTGACGCTCGATGCGCTCGACGCTGGCGTCTGGGGCCGGGCCAAAGCCACATTCGACCAACACATGAAGGAGGTCCGAGCATGACAATTCACTGGTGCGGAACCGGCCTGTCGGCCATCCCCGGCCTGCGCCGCCTGATCGAGGCGGGCCATGAGATCACCGTCTGGAACCGCACGACCGACAAGGCCCGTGCCGCCGTCGGCGACCTGACCGACGACATTCACGCCTTCGACATCGACCGGCTCGCCGGGATGCTGCGCAAGGGCGATCTGGTGGTCTCGATGCTACCGGGCGACTGGCATGTGCCCCTCGCCAAACTCTGCATCTCGCATCAGGCGCATTTCGTCAGCTCGTCCTATATCGCCCCCGAAATGCGGGCGCTCGACGACGACGCCCGCGCCGCCGGTGTGGCCTGCGTCAACGAGATCGGCCTCGATCCCGGCATCGACCACCTGATGGCGCATCACCTCGTGGCCGATTACACCGCCTCTCCGGCTTTCGACGCGGGCAATGATCTCAGCTTCATCTCCTATTGCGGCGGCATCCCCAAACACCCCAACCCCTTCCGCTACAAGTTCAGCTGGTCACCGCTTGGCGTGCTCAAGGCGCTGCGCTCGCCGTCCCGGTCGATCCGCAACTACGCCGAGCTGAACGTCGCGCGCCCCTGGGACGCGATCAGCAGCTATACCGCCCCCTTGCCGCAGCCCGAAACATTCGAGGTCTATCCCAACCGCGATTCCCTGCCCTTCATCGCCGATTACCGCTTCGATCCCGACTGGCGGATCAAGGATTTCGTGCGGGGCACCTTGCGCCTCAATGGCTGGTCCGACGCATGGGCCGATGTCTTCGCCGAGATCGAAACTCTCGAAGGGGCCTCCGGCGACGCCCGCCTCAAGGAGATGTCGGATCAGTTCTGGGCCGAAAACGCCTATGACGAAGACGAACCTGACCGCGTGGTTCTGTGCGTCTCGCTCAAGGCCGAACGCGATGGCAAAACCGTCTGGCACAAGACCTATGTGATGGATGCCTGGGGCGATGCGCGCGGCACCGCCATGGCGCGTCTGGTGTCGATCCCGGTCTCGCTGGCGGTCGAGGCGGTTCTCAACCGTGAAATCCCCGCAGGCGTCAGCCCCGCACCGCATGACCCCAAACTGGTTTCGCGCTTTTTGGGCGAAGTCGGCAAGCTGGCACAGCACTTGCAAGTTGTGGATCATATGGCCTGATACTGTCCCTCCCTCCCCTGGCCAGGCCCCGGAGCACGGGCTACGAACAGGGGATCAGGCCATGTGTCAAGTGTGTCCCCACGCAGGCCCGGCACGATCGGATGATCCAACGCCGGGCCTGTTTTCCTGTCTCCTCACCCGGCCCAATCCCGGCCTGACGCCTGCGCCTGTTCCCGGGCACCGGCATGCGCCGACGGCCGGAACGGCACCTCGACCACCTCGGCGGCCACCGGCTGGCCCGACATCTCGGCCAGCGTTTCGGGCAATTGCACCCGAAGTTCGGTGCCGATGCCGGTCATCTCGGGCGGCACATGCGCGAGCCCGATATTGCAGCCCAGCTCGGGCGACCACCACGGCGAGGTGACATAGCCCACACGCGCGCCCTCGGGCGTAGTCACCAGCCAGAAATCCGGCGCATAATCCGTGATCGGCGCACCGCCCATACGCAAACCGGCCAGCTTCAGCTTGAACGGATACCGCCCTGCATCGATCTCGGCCCGCTGCGCCTCGAGCGCGGCGCGCCCGATGTAATCAGCGTCCTTGCGGCGCGGCACCTGATAGTCCAGATTGACCTGAAAGGGCGATGTCTCGGCGTCCATGTCCTGCCCCCATGACAGGATGCCCGCCGCAATCCGGCGGTGATGCGCCGGTGCGATGACCCGCAACCCGAAACGCGCCCCACGTCCCAGCACCGCATACCACAGCGCCTCTGCATGCAGCGTGGCATCGCGCAGGTAAATCTCATAGCCCTTCTCGCCGGAAAATCCGGTTTGGCTGATGACCACTGGACAGCCCGATATCTCGGCCTCCATCAACTCGTAATACTCCAGCTTGCGGACGTCCTCGCCGAACAGATCCTCCATCAGCTCTTCGGACAACGGCCCCTGTATCTGCACCGTGGCCACGTCCAGCTCGGCAATCTCCACGTCATGGCCAAGCCCGACATTCACGCCTTCCAGCCACAATTGCAGATCGCTATCCGAGATCGAGAACCAGAACTCGTCCCGATCCAGCCGCAACAGCACCGGATCATTGAGGATACCGCCCTTCTCGTTGCACAGGATCGTGTATTTGCCCCGCATCGGTGCGATCTTTGTGGCGTCGCGGGTGATGACCCGGTTCACGAAGGCTTCGGCATCCGGCCCCCGCACCCGGATCTGGCGCTCGACCGCGACGTTCCACATGGTCACGCGATTGACCAGCGCGTCATACTCGGCCATCGCGCCACCATGCTCGGGCTTCACATAGCCGCGCGGGTGATACATCCGGTTATAGACCGTCGCGCGCCAACAGCCCGCCTCGATAGAAAGGTGCCAGAACGGAGATTTGCGGACCCTCGTGGAAATCAGCATTTCCACCGGGGTCGATCCCGATTGCCTCAGATTGCACGGCACCATCCTGTCGGATTGGTCCACACTCGGAACATTTGGGGGAAACCTGTCGTTTGCCGTCATCACGGACCTCCCTTGGTCGGGGTGGAGTCGTGCTCAGTGTGCCAGACCGGCAGGCTGAGTCGAAATGACATACGACAAGACCCTCGATCACGGTCTGGTGAGTGGCGCGCGCTTGGGCCGCAACGCGCGCCCCGTTAAGGCGTGATCGTGTGGTGCCCCGCACCGAAACGATACCGACGCGATACCGACGTAATACCAACGCGATACCGAACGGGATTTTTCAATGAATTCTGTGGATTAACCTGAGTCTCGGCTCTCAGCCGCCGCGCAGCAGATCATCCTCGTCATCGACCAGCGAAATCCCCAGCTCGTCCATCCCGTTCTCCAGATGATCCGACAGATGCGGCGTGCCCAGCAGGTAATTCGCCGTCGGTGTCGTCGCCTCGGCCATCGCCGTGCGCTTGGCCTCTTCCAGCTCATCCGCGCCAAAGCTCTCTCGCCCGATCCACATCAGGGCGACAAGGCTGGCCTGTTCCTCTTCGGTCAGCCGGTCGATGAAGGCCCGCAACTCAGGTTCCGCACGACCCAATTCCCGTGCCATTAGAACGACTTGCGCGACCTTGTATGTGCTTATGTCCAACATTTTGCCTCTCCTGTTCGCCAGTGATGCAACAGGATGGCCCAGCGGTTCTCCGGCGTCTTTGATCCTACGCAAACAGCCGATAATAGAGCCAGTTCGGCAAGAACCGCGACAGCCGGAAAACAAGGCTGAACAGCCCCGGAAAGCTCCGGTCAAAAGCCGCCTTGTCGCACATCAGCTCGAACATCTCCTGCGCCGCCTGCTCGGGCGTCATCAGGAACGGCATGTTGAACGCGTTCTTGTCCGTCAACCGCGTCTTGATGAACCCGGGATTGGCCAATTGCACCCTCACCCCCGTCCGCCACAGATCGGCCCTCAGCGATTCGGTCAGCGACATCACCGCCGCCTTCGACGCCCCATACCCCACCGCACCGGGCAGCCCCCGGAAGCCCGCAAGCGACCCTGTCATCACGATATGTCCCGCATCGCGCGCCACCATCTGCGGCACCACATGGCCCAGAACCCTGACAGCTCCGGTGAAGTTTACATCGGCCATCGCAATCGCCTGCTCGGCGTTCCAATCGGTCGCGGCCATGGGCCAGTAGACCCCCGCAAGAAAGACCATGCCGTCGATTTCACCAATTTCTTCAGCGGCTTGCGCGACACTTGCCTCGTCGCCCACATCGACGGCCACCGCCCTTGCGCGCCCGGGAAGCCCGGCCACCACCTCGTCAAGACGGTTCTTGTTGCGCCCCGAGACAATGACCTCGGCACCCGCCGTATTCAACTTTTCGGCCAATGCCAGACCCAGACCTTCACTGGCGCCGACCATCCAGTATCGCTTGCCAACCCAATCCATCACGCCGGGGTCACCTGGCGCATGGTGGCCACCAGTTCGGCCACCTTGATGCCGAACTTGCGAAACTGACTGCGGTTCACCACGACACCGTTGGGCGCCAGATACATCCAGTCGGTCACACCCAGAACATGGCCTCCGGCCTCTTTCGGCATCCGGATACGGTAATCCAGCCGCACCGCCGGCCCGGCCTGCTGCCCGCTGCCCACACCGACAAGATCATCGGCCTCGGCGCGGATCGTTCCGTCATTGCTCAGGGTCAGCCGCCATTCGCGATCTTGGCTATTGCCGCTGTCATAGAGGAAACGCTCTTTCATCACCCCGTGATTGCCATCCCAATGCGCTTCGAAATCCGCCGTAAACCGCGATGCCACACGGCCCAGAGGGCCATAGATCACACCTTCGCATTTGATCGGACCATTCAGATACTGGCGCAGATCGAAATGCGGCTGCTGCCCGGCATAGTCTTCGGGCCGCTGCGCAGTGAAACCGGTGAACCGCTCCTTAAGAACGGCCAACACCAGAATCAGGGCCGCGCCCAGGGCGACATACATGAACGCACTCATTGGCTCAGGCTCCTTTTTCCAAGATTTTCATATCAAGAGTCGTCTCATCGATGGTCGTGCTCACCAGCAGGCCAATCGCCACCAGCTTGAGAACACATGGCAACGCGCCATACAGCAGGCTCAGCAGCATCAGGGCATCCTCGGTATTGTCCTGCCCAGCCTGAAACCCACCGGTCTGCAAAAGCGGCAACAAGGCCACAGCCGCCAGCGCCAGCGTGAATTTCGACACGAACGACCACAGACCAAACGCCTCGGTGGCACCGGGCGACACCTTTTCCATACGCGCGGCAAACAGGGCCGGAAGCAAGGTCATGTCCGCGCCAAGCGCCGCACCCGACGCCACGCAGATCACCGCGAAAGCCCAAAGATCACCGCTTCCAAGCGTGACCGCCGCCGCGAAGGCGACAATCGACAAACCCATACCCACAAGCAGCACGCGCTTGGGGCCGATCCCCTCGGCCAGCCGCCCCCAGACGGGCGCGGCAAGCGCCGCCGACAGGAAGAACATCAAAAGAAACGGCCCTTCCCATCCCGGCGCATCCAGCCGGCTTTCCACGAAGAACAAAAACAGCGTCGAGCTCACCGCGACAGGCGCCGCATTGACCAGTGCCACAGCCAGCAACTTGCGGGCGATCGGATCACGCAGCACGCCGCCGAACCCGGTGCTGTCCACCTGTGCGGCCTGCCATTGCCCCATCATCGCCAGCACGGCCGCTACGGCCAGTCCGACAAAGGCCAGCGCAAAACCCGCATATCCACCTAGCGCAATCGGCGCGACTGCAGCGGCACAAATACCAAGCAAAGCGCCGGTCTCGCGCCAGCGCGCCAGCCGCAAATGGCCCTGCTCAGGCAGGTATCCCGCCGCGGAAACGCCTTGGGCGTAAAAACAGATCGTCAGATAGCTGAACGCCGAGAACACCACCGTCAGCATCACCGCGAACCATGCCAAGGGCATGAACAGCGGCTCCATCGCGAACAGACCCAGCATGGCGCCCGCCATCAACACTACCGCAATGGCCACCGACAGCCCGCGTTGCGCCCGGACGCGGTCTGCAAGCCGCCCAAGCAACGGATCCTGCACCACATCGAGCAGCCGCAGCACGAACAACACGGTGCCAAGTGCCGCCAGCGACACACCGTATTCATCCACGTAGAACTTGGGCGCATGGATATAGAGCGGCAGTCCGGCAGACGCCAGAAGCGCCGCGAACAGGGCATATGATGGCAGGCGTGGGGCCATCAGCGGCTCACCTCCTGCGCAGGGGGCTCTGGACGGCTGCGGAACCTGGCGCCCTTCCACCACAGCTTGAGCGCCTGCCAATGGATCAATGTCAGCACCCGCCGTGAACCGAAGGGCCGACGCAGACAGGCGCGCAACAGCCCCGCATTGGTCAGCGGCTTTCGCGGCCCCACAAGCGTGGCGATCACGCCTCCGTTGCCACCGGTGAAATCGATCCAGATGCCAATCCTGTCAGGCCGCAGATCGAAGCGGAATTCATAGCTGCCCTCGACGCGCTGAAATGGCGAGACATAGAAAATCTTGGCTGCGGACATCGTGTCCTGAGCGGTGATCGGCTCAAGATCATCGCGGTGGCACAAATAGGAATGACGATCGCCATAGGTGTTGTTGACCTCGGCGATGATGACCCGCACGGCCTCCTGCGCATCCCGGCAAATCCAGAACGAGACCGGATTGAACACATGCCCCAGAATCCGCGGCTGCGCCAAAAGCTCGATCCGATGCGGCGCGGGCAGGTCATGCGAGGCCAGAACCTCGCGCACCCACGCAGCACCGCGCCCATCGCCCGGTGCGCCGCCGTGATCGCTGTCCCGCACCGAGGCGAGCGCCGCGCGATTGCGCCCGAACAGCCGCGGCCCGGCCGCCGGCGCTTCGGCATCCAGCAGCACATAGTCGATACCATAGCGAAAGGCGTTTTCCACAGCGCCTTTGCGCCCATGCCACGTGTGGCCCGCGATATGATATATGACGGTCATTCCGCGGCGACAGCCGGGACGGCGCCGCGCGACGCGATCGACTCGGCCACGTCGATCGCGCTCGACAAGCCATCCTCGTGAAAGCCATTGCGCATCCACGCCCCACAGAACCACGTGCCGTTCTGGCCGTTCATGGCGCGCATGTCTTCCTGCGCCTTGAGTGCGGCCAGATCATAGACCGGGTGATGCAGCGTCACCTGATCATAGATCAGCTCTTCTCGGATCGGACGGGTGGAGTTCAGCGTCACGAAATGCGGATCGTCCTGCGGGATCGGCTGCAGCCGGTTCATCCAATAGGTCATGTCGATCTGACCGTCGCGCTTGGCCGGTGTCTCGGAATAGTTCCACGACGACCAGACCGACCGCTTGCGCGGCATTACCGCGGGGTCGGCGTGCAGAACGATCTCGTTGGGCTGGTATCCGATGGCGCCAAGCGCCTTGGTCTCGGCCTCGGTCGCATCGCTCAAAAGGCGCAGCGACACGTCCGAATGGGTCGCCATGATGACCTCGTCAAAGACTTCCCATTCGCCGCCATGCGCCTTCACCTCGACCCCCGCGGGCAAACGCCGCACGGCATCGACAGGACAGCCGAGCCTGATATCGACACCCTTCTGCTCAAGCGCAGCCCCCATCCGCGTCACATATGAGATCGAGCCGCCCTGCACCGTGTACCATTGATGCTGGCCCGAATAATTCATCAGCGCGTGATTTTCGAAGAACCGGATCAGCGCATGGGCCGGAAAGTCCAATATGCGTTCTTTCGGCGTCGACCAGATCGCCCCCGAGAGCGGCATCAGGTAATAGTCGCGGAACCAGGCACCCGTCCCCAATTCGTCAAGAAAATCGCCGATTGTCAGGTCGAGGTGCGATTTCGCTTTCGACGATGCTTGCGCGTTGAACCGCATGATGTCCCGCAGCATCCCCAGGAATTTTGGATTCATCAGGTTGCGGCGCTGCGCGAATACCGCATCGAAACTGGCCAGCCCATATTCCAGACCACCACCGCGCACCGACGCCCCGAAGCTCATGTTGCTTTTGACGACAGGCACATCCAATTCGGCGAAGATGCGTGCCAGGTTCGGGTAATTGGCATAGTTGAAGACAATGAACCCGGTATCCACCGGCTGATCCCCGTTCTTGCCCGCCATGATCGTCCGCGCATGTCCGCCCAACCGAGGCTCTACCTCTAAAAGGGTGACATCATGCGACCCGCCCAATTCATACGCCGCGCCCATCCCGGAGATCCCGGCGCCGATCACGGCGATCTTCCTGCGCGTGCCTGCGCCTGCTTCGAATGGCATGAGAATAGTCAGTCCTTTGTCGTTGTTGATTGGCATTACGCTATGGATGCCTGCTTGGATGACTAACTGTTTGCATTATTTTTTTCCAAACTTGTGATCCACCCCGTCAAACATACCGTATCCACTGTATGCTGAATGACACAGAGATCGCAGCTCCGCTTGTCCACTCGCCCCCTTTCCGGGGCCGTGTTAAACGGTGTTCGACGCAACCTCGAAGTCTGGAATCAGCTAACGTGACAAACCTACGGGAAAGGGAAAATGACGACTGGGTCGCCTGTATCGCGCGCATTCGTGACGCTCAGGATCAGGCTGCTTTCGCTGAGCTGTTCAATCATTTCGCCCCGCGCGTGAAGGCGTTTCTCATGCGCTCCGGCGCTGACGCCACTCTTGCCGAGGAATGCACCCAAGAGGTGATGGCGACGCTCTGGCAGAAGGCTCATCTTTTCGACCCGTCCCGGGCCAGCGCGGCCACATGGATCTTCACGATCGCACGAAACCGCAAGATCGATGCGATCCGCAAATACAAGCGGCCTGAGCCTGAGGATCTTCCCTGGGGCCCCGAGGCCGAACCGGATCAGGCCGATGCGCTGGTCCTGCAACAGGAAAGTGAACAGTTGGGACAGGCCCTCGCGACCCTTCCCGCCAAACAGAGAACGCTGATCGAAAAAGCCTATTTCGGGGATCTCAGCCATAGCGAGATCGCGGAACAGACGGGCCTGCCATTGGGCACGATCAAATCAAGGATAAGACTGGCGCTTGACCGACTGCGCCACGCAATGAAGTGAATGTGACATGACCGACAAGATCAAACACCACCTGACCGACGCCCTGTTGATGGCGTATTCCGCCGGGACCCTTCCCGAGGCGTTCAGCCTGACGGTCGCAGCGCATATCTCCATGTGCGACGAATGCCGCGCCCGCCTTGGTGCTTTCGATACGGTCGGCGGCGCGCTGATCGAAAGCTGCGAAACGGCCGAGCTTTCCTCCGGCAGCCTCGAGGCCACTTTGAACCGGATCAAATCGGGTGACATGGGCAAGACCCCCGCAAAACCCATGCGCCGCGGCGGTATCCTGCCCGCTCCCGTGCAGGATTATGTCGGCGGTGATCTGGACGCCGTGAAATGGAAGCCCGTTGGCATGGGTGTAAAGCAGGCGATCCTGACCACGTCGCGCGATGCGACGGTTCGGCTCCTCTATATCCCCGCAGGCGCGGCCGTCCCGGATCACGGGCATGCCGGTACCGAACTTACCCTTGTGCTCAAGGGCGCGTTCCGTGACGAGATGGACCATTTCGGACCCGGCGACATCGAGATCGCCAATGAAGATTTGGATCACACACCCGTCGCGGATATCGGCGAGGATTGCATCTGTCTCGCCGCCACGGACGCACCGCTGAAGTTCCGCGGCCTGATCCCCCGGATTGCGCAGCCCTTCCTGAGGATCTGACTCGTCTCAGCCGCGCCCGTGACTGCGATCATAGCCATTCACGGGCGGTGACGCCCACCCGTTCAGGGCGCCGGGCTCAGGCTCGAACATTTCGACAAGCAGCGGGTGACAGCGCGCCGTGTCGCTGGAATGTTCGGTCGAACAATCCCCACCCGGACATGCGCTGAGCGCGCCAAGCAAGTCGATTTCAGCGAAAAATTCTAGGTGATCGCCGGGCCGCACCGGGCTTGCCTTCATGAAATATTGCCCCGTGTCGCGGGTGAACCCCGTACACATGAACACGTTGAGCACGTCATGGACATGCGCTTCGGCCTCGTGCAGCGACAGCCCCATCTCGTCCGCCAGCGCGCGCGTAAGGTTGGAGTGACAGCAATGATGATACTGCGTCCCACTCAGAAGATTGCCGGTATAGGGATCGCAGCGCGTGCCGATCACATCATGCACCGATCCGCCATAGGCGTCGATCCCGTACCAATCCAGAGTATCCTTTACGATCGTCGCCATCGGTCGCAGATACGGAAAGCTGGACCACATCCGCTCTGCCACTGTCAGATGCGTTCCATGCAGCGCGCGGGATTTGCCCGAATAAAACCGTTCCGACAGATCCTCGGCGTTCCACAAGTTCAGATCGCCCACCTGCGGCCCCTCGACCGATGATATCCGGAAGAATTGTCCGGCCTTCACCCTGAAACAGGCCGCATCGCGCGGCGGCACCAGCACCTCGCCCAGCTTGACAGCCCCTTTTCGGGCCTGCGCATAAAGCTCCAGATCAGGCGCCGGGAGCGTCTCGTTGGGATAGCAGATCACCGGCTTTACAGCGCGGCGGGTGGCGGCATCGGAAGGCTCGGTCATGTCATGCCTCTTGGTCAGCGTATCTGGTCAGCCAGACAATCCAGAGGCGGTTTTCCCGTCGTTGTAAAGGTCTCGGCGCCACAGGCCATGCAGCGAAATTTCTTCATCCCGTCCCGATCCCCGCGCCTGTCCTCGCGCCAGCGGCATCTCCGCGTGCGCCGGTTCGAGAAGATCACGATCAGCACAAAGGCCAGGATAAGACCGAGAACAATGACCAAACGGCACCCGCTCAGTAATAGGCGTACATCTGCTCCAGAGCACCCAAATTGGGCGCAACGACGATATTCGCCGGTGCTTCGGGAGTGTAATAGACCTCGAACCAATCAGCCATGCTCCGGATCGCGGACCGGATCTCGGGGGATTTTGTCTGCTGCGGTTGTGCCGGGAGGGCCATGATCTTTCTCCGTTCCAGAATTTTCGTCATGAACCTAATCCTCCGGGCTCTGATCTTGAATGGCCAGAGTTGCAGAGACGTTATGCAGACACCGCATGTCCCGAACGAAAAGACCCCGGCGATGCGCCGGGGTCCCTGTCCGTCAGTCCTGCCCGATCAAACCGCGCGTTCGACCATCATCTTCTTGATCTCGGCAATCGCCTTGGCCGGGTTCAGACCCTTGGGGCAGGTCTTGGTGCAGTTCATGATCGTGTGGCAGCGATACAGCTTGAACGGATCTTCCAGATCGTCAAGCCGCTCGCCCGTGGCCTCGTCACGGCTATCGATGATCCAGCGATAGGCATGCAACAAGGCCGCCGGTCCAAGATACTTGTCGCCGTTCCACCAATAGCTCGGGCACGAGGTCGAACAGCTTGCGCACATCACGCATTCATACAACCCGTCAAGCTTCTCGCGATCTTCGATCGATTGCTTCCACTCTTTCGCAGGGCGGTTCGTCTTGGTTTCCAGCCACGGCATGATGCTGGCATGCTGCGCATAGAAATGCGTGAGATCCGGGATCAGATCCTTGACCACAGGCATGTGCGGCAGAGGATAGATCTTCACGTCGCCCTTGATCTCATCCATGCCATAGATGCAGGCCAGCGTGTTGATCCCGTCGATATTCATCGCGCAGGACCCACAAATCCCTTCCCGGCACGAGCGACGGAACGTCAGCGTCGGGTCGATCTTGGTCTTGATGTAGATCAGTGCATCCAGAACCATCGGCCCGCAATCGTCGGTATCCACGAAATACGTGTCCACACGCGGATTCGCACCGTCATCGGGGTTCCAGCGATAGATCTGGAATTTGCGCACAGCCTTGCCGGCCCCCTCGGGCTTGGGCCATGTCTTGCCCGTCGTCATGCGGGAGTTCTTGGGCAATCTGAATTGTACCATGTTCTACTCCTTTCAGCCGCCCAGCAGGGTCAGGCTATTTTCGGCGATGCATTGCACGGCCTCCGGGCGCTGTGCGATGCCGACGATCTCTTGCGCGACCTCCGGGGTCACTCCGGTGACACTGGCCCCGGCGATACTGACGATCTCGCGCGCCGAAGCGGCGTCTATGATGCAATCGGTGACAGGTGCTGCATTCACACCGGGAAACCTGTCCGCAACCACGGTATTGACCACGCCCTTGGCCCGCTCTCGCGCGAAATCGTCCGCCAGCTGATTGGTGGCCTGACAGCCACTCAGCGTGACGAAAGCAAGACAGGCCGCACCCAATCGCATCAGAATGTCCGCTCTTTCGGGGCGATCTTCTTGAGGCTGATGCCCCCCTGCTCTTCGGTCGTGAGCGGCGCCTCGATGATCGGGCGATAGCTCAGCGCCGTCTTGGCGCCGTCGACCCGTGCGATCGTGTGGACGCGCCACTTGGTGTCATTACGCTCGGGGAAGTCCTCATGGGCATGCGCCCCACGGCTTTCCTTGCGCGCCTCGGCTCCTGCGATGGTGGCCAGCGCATTCGGCATCAGGTTGGTCAGCTCGAGCGTTTCCATCAGGTCCGAGTTCCACACAAGGCTACGGTCCGTCACCTTCAGATCGCTCATCTTGGCGGCGATGGCCGTCATCTTTTCCACACCTTCCGCCAGCGTCTTGGATGTGCGGAACACCGCGGCATCGTCCTGCATGGTGCGCTGCATCTCAAGCCGCAAGTCTGCCGTCGGAACGGCGCCGTCCGCATGACGCAGCCCGTCGAACCGATCCAGCGCCTTGTCCACCTGCGCCGCGTTGGTCGACGGCACCGCGGTCTCCCGGTCCACCACATCGCCCGCGCGGATCGCCGCCGCGCGACCGAACACCACCAGATCGATGAGCGAGTTCGATCCAAGCCGGTTCGCGCCATGCACGCTGGCACAGCCCGCCTCGCCCACGGCCATCAGGCCCGGAACGACGGCGTTGGGGTCTTTCTCGGTCGGGTTCAGCACCTCGCCCCAGTAATTCGTCGGAATGCCGCCCATGTTGTAATGCACCGTCGGTAGAACCGGGATCGGCTCTTTGGTGACGTCCACACCGGCAAAGATGCGCGCGCTTTCCGAGATACCCGGCAGGCGCAGTTGCAGTGCCTCTTTCGGCAGATGGCTGAGGTTCAGGTGGATATGGTCGCCATGCGGCCCCACTCCGCGACCTTCGCGGATTTCCATGGTCATCGAGCGGCTCACGTAGTCACGCGGCGCCAGATCCTTGTAGTTGGGCGCATAGCGTTCCATGAAACGCTCGCCCTCCGAGTTGGTCAGATACCCGCCCTCGCCGCGTGCGCCCTCGGTAATCAGACAGCCTGAGCCATAGATGCCCGTCGGGTGGAACTGCACGAACTCCATGTCCTGCAAGGGCAGACCCGCGCGCGCCACCATGCCGCCACCGTCACCGGTGCAGGTATGCGCGCTCGTCGCGCTGAAATAGGCCCGTCCGTAGCCGCCAGTGGCCAGAACCACCATCTTGGCATTGAAGACATGCATGGTGCCGTCATCCAGCTTCCAACAGACCACACCGGTGCAGACACCATCATCGCTCATGATGAGGTCGATGGCGAAATACTCGATGTAGAATTCCGCCTTCTGCTTCAGGCTCCGGCCATAAAGCGTGTGCAGGATGGCATGCCCGGTGCGGTCGGCAGCCGCGCAGGTGCGCTGCACCGGGGGGCCTTCGCCGAATTCGGTCGTATGCCCGCCAAAGGGCCGCTGATAGATCTTGCCCTCTTCGGTGCGCGAGAACGGCACACCATAATGCTCGAGCTCATAAACCGCCTTGGGGGCTTCGCGCGCCAGATATTCCATCGCGTCCGTGTCGCCCAGCCAGTCGCTGCCCTTCACGGTGTCGTACATATGCCACTGCCAGTGATCCGGCCCCATATTCGACAGCGACGCGGCGATCCCGCCCTGTGCCGCCACCGTGTGCGAGCGTGTCGGGAACACCTTGGTGACACACGCGGTGCGCAGGCCCTGTTCGGCCATGCCGAGCGTGGCGCGCAGACCCGCGCCACCGGCCCCGACAACAACCACGTCATAATCGTGTGTTTCGTATTCGTAAGCGGCCATTATCTGCAACTCCGGGTCTTAAAGGGCGATCTTGAGCACGGCAAAAACGCCGGTGGCGATCAAACCGTAACTTAGAACGGTAACGGCAATGATCAGCACCTTGCGCGTCATTCCGCGGGCATAATCCTCGATCATGGTCTGCGCACCTTTGCGGAAGTGCTGCAATCCCACGAAAATGACCAGCAAGGTCAGGATCGCCATGGCCGGATGCGAGAATGTCGCCATCACCTCGTCGTGGGTGCCGCCAAGCGCGCGGCCGAAAAAGAACAGGAACAGCGGCACGATCAGCGCAAGGCCAACGGCGCTCACGGTCATGTACCAGTGATGCTCGGTGCCGGAATGGGCCGCGCCCAGTCCTTCGGCTCGCTTGCGTGCAGTCAGATAACGCATGGCTGGCCCTTCCTCAGATAATAAGCAGCGTGATGACGGTCAGGATGACCGAACCGCCTATGCAGGCCCAACCGAGCTTCTCGGAGGTTTCGATCTCAAGACCTTTGCCCGCGTCGTAGTAAAGGTGACGCAGCCCGGCCAGGTAGTGATACCAGATAGCCCATAGCGACAGCGTCAGCACCAGATCGCCGAACCATGAGGTCACAACCGCATCGGCAATCGCGAAATAGTCCGGTCCTGTCGCCGCCGCCAGCAACCACCACACGATCAGCAGCACGCCGACGATCAGGGCATTGCCCGTGATCCGCGTCAGGATCGAGGAGATCGAGGTCATCTGCGGGCGATAGACTTGAAGATGCGGCGAAAGGGGGCGCTCGCCCCTGTTCACGTCGGCCATGGTCAGTCCCTTCGTTGTCGTCTTCGGCGCGTCCGTACCTTCCGGCAGTCCGCATCCGTTTCGGTGAATCTTTTAGCGCCCCAGACGGTTTTGCACAGCCCCAATTCCCGGATTCTCCCCTCAATTCATGACAGAATCTTGTATTTGTGATCACGTAAATTACCGCGTGATCACAAAATTGCGGGTTCTAAACACCTTTTGCGCTTGAAACATCTCGAAGGATGACGCGCTGAGTCTCTTCCGTCAGCCGCATCGCAGAGCACAAGCACCATCTTTCGTGATCACAAATTCGGCGTCATGTCTTGAACACCCGGTAGATCGCCGGAATCACCAGCACCGTCAGCAAGGTGGACGAGATCAGCCCAAAAAACAACGACAGCGCCAGCCCTTGGAATATCGGATCGGCAAGGATCACCGCCGCCCCGATCATCGCGGCCAGCGCCGTCAGCAGGATTGGCCTGAACCGGATCGCGCCGGCGTCGATCAGGATCTCCAGATCGCTCTTGCCCGCAGGATCGGTATGCCGGATGAAATCCACCAGCAGGATCGAATTGCGCACGATGATCCCCGCCAGCGCGATGAACCCGATCATCGACGGCGCCGAAAACGGCGCCTCCCACAACCAATGGCCCAGCATGATCCCGATAAAGGTCAACGGCACGGGCGTCAGGATCACCAGCGGCACCCGAAACGATCCGAACTGCGCCACCACAAGGATATATATCCCCAGCAACGCCACCCCGAACGCAGCACCCATATCGCGGAACGTCACCCAGGTGACCTCCCATTCCCCATCCCACAGCAGCGTGACTTGGCTTTCATCGCTCGGCTGGCCATTCAGCGCGATCTGCGGCTTGTACCCTTCGGGCCAGTCCATCGCGTCGATCTTCTCGGCCACCGCCAGCATCCCGTAAAGCGGCGCCTCGAAATCCCCGGCCAGCTCCGCCGTGACCATTTCCAGATCGCGCCCGTTGCGCCGGAAGATCGGAAACGATGCCAACTCTTCGCGCAGCTGCACGACATCGCCCAACTCCACCACACCCCGCGCACCCGGCAGCACATTGGCCGGGATCGGCGTCGACAGGAACCGCTGATCCAACACGCGGTCGGCCTTGGCCTGCGCCACGGTGATCGGGATCGGATCGCGCCCCTCGCCGCGATGCGAATAGCCGACGACCGTCTGCCCGTTCAGGATGCTCAGCGTGTCGAACACATCGGGTTCCTGCACGCCGAAAAACTCAAGGTCATCCGCCGAAATCGTCGCCCGCAACCGGCGCGCCTGTTCCCCGAAACTGTCATCCACATCAACGATGAACGGCACCTCCTCAAAGGCCTGGCGCAACTTGCGCGCCACCTCGCGCCGGGTCTCTGCATCCGGGCCATAGACCTCGGCCAAGAGCGTGGCCAGAACCGGCGGGCCGGGCGGCGGCTCCACCGTCTTGAGCACGGCACCCTCGGGCAGATCGAGTGCCCCAAGCCTGTCGCGCAGGTCCAGCGCGATCTCATGGCTGGTTCGATCGCGCACGTCCTTGGACGCCAGCTTGATCTGCACATCACCCTGTTCGGGCATCTCGCGCAGGTAATAATGCCGGACAAGCCCGTTGAAATTGAATGGCGACGCGGTGCCGGCATGGGTCTGCGCCTCGATCACCTCGGGCAGCTCCATCGCCACCCGCGCCACCTCCTGCACCACGGCATCCGTCGCCTCGACAGATGATCCCTCGGGCAGGTCCACCACTACCGACAATTCCGATTTGTTGTCGAACGGCAGCAGCTTCACGGTCACATCCTGTGTGTAAAGCAGGCCGAGCGACCCGAAAGACACCACCACCGTCGTCAACAGGAACAGCCAGCTGCGCGCCTTGGTCGCAAGGATCGGCTCCGCCACACGACGGTAAAGACGCCCCAAGGCGCCCTCGCCCTCCTGATGATGCGCACCGCCATCCTTGCCCGCGACCTTCACCATGAGCCACGGCGTCACCATCACGGCCACGAAGAACGAAAAGATCATCGCCGCCGACGCATTGGCCGGGATCGGGCTCATATAAGGCCCCATCAATCCCGATACGAACAGCATCGGCAAGAGCGCCGCCACCACCGTCAGCGTCGCCACCACCGTGGGATTACCCACCTCGGCCACCGCCTCGATCGCGGCGCTTACCTTGGACTTGGCCCGGTCCAACTGCCAGTGCCGCGCGATATTCTCGATCACGACAATCGCATCATCCACAAGGATACCGATGGAAAAGATCAGCGCGAAAAGCGACACGCGGTTGAGCGTATAGCCCATGATCCACGCCGCGAACAATGTCAGCAGGATGGTCATCGGGATCACAACCGCCACCACGACCCCCTCGCGCCAGCCGATCGACAGCCAGACCAGCGCGATGATCGACACGGTCGCCAGACCCAGATGGAACAGCAGCTCGTTGGCCTTCTCATTGGCGGTTTCGCCGTAATCGCGGGTCACCGACAGCGCGACCGTTTCGGGGATCAACTCACCCTCAAGCGCGTGAACGCGGTGCAGGATCTCTTCGGCCACCACCACCGCATTCGCCCCGGCCCGCTTGGCCAGCGCCAGCGTGACCGCCGGCGCGCGGTGCAGATCACCGCCATCGGTGCGGCTCACCTGCGCCACGGTATGCTCGGACATATCCGGCACAAAGGCGATATCGGCCACGTCCCCGACATAGACAGGCCGCCCGTCGCGGGTGGTCAGCAACAGTTTTGCGATCACCGCAGGGTCACTCAGAGTCTCGCCCGCAATCAGGTCGATCTGCTGGCCGCCATCGCGCACCAGCCCGGTGCTGAAGGCCCGGTTCGCCGCCCCGACCTTGCCCGCCAGCTGTTGCAACGTGACCCCGTAAAGCGCCAGCTTCTCGGGGTCAGGCGCCACCCGGATCGCCTCCTGCGCCTCACCGGTCAGATAGGTCAGGCCGACATTCTCGATCTTGGTCAACTCGCCGCGCAGCGCCCGTGCGATCCGGCTCAGATCATACGAACTCACCTCCTGCCCCGGCTTGCCCGACAGGGTCAGAGTGACAATCGCCACATCGTTGATCCCGCGCCCCACGATCAGCGGCTCGGGGATGCCGACGGGGATACGGTCCATGTTGGCGCGCACCTTTTCGTGCACCCTCAGAATCGCCGCATCCGCCGAGGTGCCGACCTCGAACCGCGCCGTCACCATCGCGCCATCGTCGCGCGTCTGCGAATAGACATGCTCCACATCGTCGATCGCCTTGACGATGTTTTCCATCGGCTCGGTCACAAGCTGCACGGCGTCTTCGGCCTTCAGCCCTGAGGCGCGGATATGGATATCCACCAGCGGCACAGAAATCTGCGGCTCTTCCTCGCGCGGCAGACTGACCAGCGCGATCAGCCCCATCGCCAGCGCCGCAAGGATAATCAGCGGCGTCAACGGCGAGGTGATGAACCCGCGCGTCAGCCACCCGGCCAGACCAAGGGGCCGGTCAAAACCTTCCTGATCACTCATGATCGGTCACCACGACATCCCCCGGCACAAGCCCGGTCAGGATCTCTACCATCGCCGCAGTCTCTTGCTCATGACGCGGACCGATCACGACACTGCGCAGCACCGGACCAGCCTCCGTCGCAATCCGCACGAAATCCAGCCCCGACCGGGTGATGACAGCAGCTTCCGGCACAAGCAGTGCTTCGCGCTGCGCCAGGGGCAGGCGCACCAGCACCCGCGCATCGACATAGCGTTCGCTCAGTCCCGGCACCTCGACATCCGCGATCACCCGGCCATTCTCGATCTGCGGATAGATCTTGGCCAGCCGCCCGGTGCGCGGTCCGTCCGGACCTTCGGTGAAAATCTCGTCGCCCTCGACCAGATTGCCGGCATGGCGCTCCGGCACCGCCAGACGCAGGAACACCCCGCCCCCGCCGATCGTCGCCACGGTTTCGCCCGGCGTGACAACCGCGCCGACGGTCACCGGCACATCCAGAACCACACCGCCGACCGGCGCAAAGACCGAGCCTTCCGCCACCTGCTGCTCGACCACGCGGCGCTCGGCCCCGGCGGCGGCGATCTCGTTGCTGATGACGCTGACCTGAGTGCGCAGACTGTCCAGCCGCTGCACGGTGGTCACGCCGCGCTCCAGCAATTCCTCGCCGCGCGTCAGTTCGGTCTGCGCATTCTCCAGCCGCGATTGCGCCGCCTGCATCTGCGCATCTATGGCGCGCAGACGGAACTCCAGCTTTTCATCGACGATCCGGCCAAGCCGGTCTCCGCCAGTGATCCGGTCGCCCTCGGCCACGTCCAATTCCGTCAGAGTCCCGCCAAGCCTCGCGCGTGCAGGCACCCGGTCACGGGTTTCGATCCGGCCATAGACGGCCTTCCAGTCGGTGACTTCTACTGGGGAAAGCGTGATCTCATCAGCTGCCGAAGGCATCGCCGCCGCAAGGCATGCGACGAGTATCGGCACGAAAGGCCAAGTCTTGAACATGGGATGGCTCCGGCAAAGGAATGCGTTGTGGCAACATAGGCAATCATATTCTAAAAACAATATATGAATGGCGCGCGCAATGACCTGCATCAACTGCGTCGGATCGGACAGCCCCGGCTTACATCGGGATCAGCGCCCAGTAATCCAGATCCAACAGCACATGCGGCAGGTACTTGCCATCCTCGCCTCTAAGCGTGAACGGCTCCCCGCCCTTGGTGGCCACCAGCCGCAACCGCAACGCCCCGACCCCCGGCGCCGGGGTTTCAGCACGCTCCAGCACTTCGGTCCAGGCCCTGATCGTATCGCCACTATAGCACGGGTTGGCATGGGCGCCCGCATTCAGACCGACGATCATCTGCGCATTCGCCAGACCATTGAAACTCAGCGCACGCGCCATCGAGATCACGTGCCCCCCATAGATCAGCCGCCGACCATCCTCGCGCAGCGTCGCATCGAAATGCACCTTGGCGGTGTTCTGCCACAGGCGGGTGGCCATCATGTGCTCGGCCTCCTCGACGGTGACACCGTCCACATGGTCGATCATCTCGCCGGGCTGATAGTCGCCCCAGCGATGCGCCTCTCCAGCCAGTGCGAAATCGTAGCCGCTGAAATCCAGCCCCTCGGGCACCACCAGATCGGTCGCCGCAAGCGCCGGTTTCAGATCGGGGATCACCGGCTCAGGCGCCGCCGCCGCGGCATCGCGCTTGCGCACCATGACCCAACGCACATATTCCATCACGGTCTCGCCATGCTGGTTCTCGCCGCGTGTGCGCACCCAGACGACACCGGATTTCCCGTTCGAATTCTGCTTGAGACCGATCACCTCGCTGGTCGAACACAGCGTATCCCCCGGCCAGACCGGCCTGAGCCAGCGCCCCTCGGCATAGCCCAGATTGGCCAGCGCATTCAGCGACACATCCGGCACCGTCTTGCCGAACACCACGTGAAACGCCGCCAGATCGTCGATCGGGCTGGCCTTCAGACCGCACGCCCGAGCAAATTCATCCGAGGAATACAGCGCGTGACGTGCCGGATAAAGCGCATGATAGAGCGCCCTTTCCCCACCCGACACGGTGCGCGGGACGGCGTGCGCGATCACGTCTCCGACGCTGTAATCTTCGAAAAACCGGCCCGGATTGGTCTTGGCCATGCTTACTGCTCTCCCAGTTTCAGGTCGGGGGAATAGCTGCCCTCGACCTCCTTCACCACGGCCTGACCGCAGCGCATAACGCCATTGGCATGATCGAACGCATAGGTCGGATCGCCATAAAGCGCCCAGCCTTGGTCCAAGGCAGCACTCACCTTGTGGCAAAACGCCGACGTGTCGTCAGCCGACAGAAAACGATAGAGTTTCATGTTCCCTCACCCCGGAAACGGCCAGACGCCCAACCAGCTGTGAATGCCCGTCATGACCCCAAACAGAACCAGCGTGATAACAACCAGCAGGATATCCTTGCTGGCCTTGCCAGGCTCGGGCCGGACCCATTCCTCTGTGCGGTTGATGACGATCACCTGCACCACTGCCCAGACCAGCATCCCGCCAAACAGGATGACCGAGGCCAGATCGCCGTTGACCA
Organism: Roseobacter sp. AzwK-3b; assembly: GCF_000170875.1. Taxonomy (NCBI): domain Bacteria; kingdom Pseudomonadati; phylum Pseudomonadota; class Alphaproteobacteria; order Rhodobacterales; family Roseobacteraceae; genus Roseobacter; species Roseobacter sp. AzwK-3b. Next base: position 748,146 of record NZ_ABCR01000001.1, on the reverse strand, counting down.
GCAAATGCGCCACCGCCCAGATCTTGACCGCAACCAGCTGCGGATGCCGCATCTTGCCTCTCAGCCGCCCGCGCGTGGCACTCATCCCATAGACGAAAACCGCGATCAGCATCAGAAGGTTGTTCAGATGCACGGTCCATGTCGGCGGATACCACAGGTTGATGAACTCCGCGCCGCGATAGCCGATGATCATCAGCACCAGACCCGCAAGAATGATCACCGCCGCAACGCCCTTGCCGGCATTTCCCATACCGGCGCGCATGTCCGGCGCCAGACGCTTGAAGAAATGGCCCGCCGTCCAAAGGACCAGACCCAGTATCAGATAAGCCATGCCGTGTTACTCCGCCGCCATTTCCATGATCGCTTGTGCTCGTGCCAGCATGCGTTGCGCCGCGACGACATGCAGATTTTCCACGATCTGCCCATCCACCACGGCCACACCCTGACCCGAAGCCTTGCTTTCTTCATAGGCCTTGATCTGGCGTTCGGCCATCTCGATTTCCGATTGCGTCGGCGCAAAGGCGGTATTGGCGATCTCGACCTGCGCGGGATGGATCAGCGTCTTGCCATCAAAGCCCAGATCGCGCCCTTGCTCGCATTCCGCCTTCAGCCCTTCGCCATCGCGGAACCGGTTATAGACCCCGTCGATCGCCACGACACCGCGCGCCGCCCGCGCCGCCATGATGATCCGCTGCAGCGCCGTCATCAGCGGCAGACGGTCCGCGCGATACCGACATCCCAGATCCTTGGTCAAATCGTTGGTGCCCGCCACCAGCCCCGTGACCTGACGGTGCATTGCGATTTCCGGCGCGTTGAACACGCTGATCGGCGTCTCCATCATCACCCAGATCGGCATCGCAGGTGACAGCATATCAGCCAGATTGTCCACATCCGAAGGCGTGTTGACCTTGGGCAACAGGATCGCATCCGCCCCGGCATCGGCCAGCACCCGCACATCCTCCAGCCCCCATTCTGTGGTCAGCGCATTGATCCTCACGATCTTGGTGCGCTTGCCATAGCCATCTTCCTTCAGGGCTTTCGCCAATGTCTGACGGGCCTCGGGCTTGGCCTCGGGGGCGACGGCATCTTCCAGATCGAAGATGATCGCGTCACAGGGCAGCTCTCGCGCCTTTTCCAGCGCCCGTTCCTTGGAACCGGGAATATAAAGAACCGAGCGGTAGGGGCGCGTCGCCGTATCCATCTGGGCTGCCTTCCGAGTCATTGCAGAAATAATCTTGCGCCGGAATGACATTTTTCGTCGTAAAAGTTCAAGACCTTTGTCGCCGCACTGCAGAAAAATCCGCCATCCTCAGGTCAGCGCATCCCAGATCAGCTTGCTGCCCGTCACCGCCAGCAGAACATATGTGATGCCGAAAAACAGCCCCTCGGGCACCACCCTGTGCGCCCTCACCCCCAACCACGCCCCAAACAGCGCGACCGGCGCAAGGATCAGGTCGAACACCAGCGTCTCGACGGTGAAAATACCCAGAAACGCATAGGGTACGAATTTCACGACATTGTAAGCCCAGAAAACCAGCACCGTGGTCGCCTGAAACTGCGTCTTGTCCAAGCGGCGCGACAACAGGTAAACCGCCGCGGGCGGCCCTCCGGCGTGGCTCACGAAACTGGTGAATCCGGCCACCACCCCGGCCACGATCCCCGCCCATCCCGGCATCGGCCTTTGTGACGGGCGCAAAAGCCCCGCGCGCAACGACATCTGCCAGCCGATGAAGGCAAGGCAGATCCCCCCGATCAGCAGCCGGAAAAGATCGGCATCCGCCACCGAATAAAGCGCCGCACCAATCGCCACACCCGGCACACCACCCCAAAGCAGCCGATTTGCATCGACCCAGCTCCAGCGCTTCCAATAGGGCCTGAGCGTCGACACATCGATCAGCATCAACAGCGGCAGCATGATGCCAAGCGCCTGTCCCGGAGGCACCACCAGCGCCAGAATCGACGCCCCCGCAAAGGCCGCCCCCGATCCGAACCCGCCTTTGGATATGCCCGCCAACAGGACCGCAGGCACCGCAACCGCGAAAACTTCCCAATCCGGCAAGGTCATGTCCGGCGCCCTGAATCCCCTGTTTCCACACCCTGTTAGCGCGCCTCACCCCTCGGGGCCAGTTTATCTGTCGAAAGACCGACACAGCAGCAGCCTTGCGCAGCCGACGATTTGGGACTACCCCAAGCGCGAAAATTCCAACCGACCGGAGATACTTCCAATGGCCAGACCCAAGATTGCCCTCATCGGCGCAGGACAGATCGGCGGCACCCTCGCTCACCTCGCCGCGCTGAAGGAACTGGGCGATGTCGTCCTGTTCGATATCGCCGAAGGCACCCCCGAAGGCAAGGCGCTCGACATCGCGGAATCCGGCCCCTCCGAAGGGTTCGACGCGCGCATGAAGGGCACCCAAAGCTATGCCGACATCGCAGGCGCCGATGTCTGCATCGTGACCGCAGGCGTGCCGCGCAAGCCCGGCATGAGCCGTGACGACCTTCTGGGCATCAACCTCAAGGTCATGAAATCCGTCGGCGAAGGCATCCGCGACAACGCCCCCGACGCCTTCGTGATCTGCATCACCAACCCGCTCGATGCGATGGTCTGGGCGCTGCGCGAATTCTCGGGCCTGCCCCACGAGAAAGTCTGCGGCATGGCCGGCGTGCTGGACAGCGCGCGGTTCCGCCACTTCCTCAGCCTCGAATTCGACGTCTCGATGAAGGATGTCACCGCCTTCGTTCTGGGCGGTCATGGCGACACGATGGTGCCGCTGACGCGCTATTCCACCGTCGCCGGCGTGCCTCTGCCCGACCTGATCGAAATGGGCTGGACCACGCAGGACAAGCTTGACGCGATCGTTCAGCGCACCCGCGACGGCGGCGCCGAGATCGTCGGCCTGCTCAAGACCGGCTCCGCCTTCTATGCGCCCGCCACCTCGGCGATCGAAATGGCCGAAGCCTATCTCAAGGACCAGAAACGCGTTCTGCCCTGTGCCGCCCATGTCGATGGCGCCTATGGCCTGAACGGCTTCTATGTGGGCGTGCCCACGGTGATCGGCGCCGGTGGTATCGAGCGCATCGTCGAAATCAAACTCAACAAGGAAGAGCAGGCGATGTTCGACAGCTCGGTCAAGGCCGTCAAGGGCCTCGTCGAAGCGTGCAAGGGCATCGACCCGTCGCTCGCCTGATCGACTGATCCGATCATCGCCCAAGTATCGGGGCCGGGTGCCATCAGGTGCCCGGCCCTTTCCGTTTCGGAACCGGGAAAATCATCTGCCCTCGCAGACCGCGTGACAAGGTCGAAGCGGCTTGTCGCGTCCGTTAACCGAGTCGCGCGCAGCTTGCGCCCGAATTTTTGTGATCACACGATTTATTGCTGTGATCACAAAACGCGAAAAAACGCTCGAAAACCCTGCCTGCAAACAAAAAACGGTTTAATTCACTATCAAGGCTATGGGTATATCCGTTCCGATAACAGCAATACGGGACAGTTTCATGAATATCCATGAGTATCAGGCGAAGGCTCTGCTTCGCTCCTACGGCGCCCCGGTATCGGATGGCCGCGTCGTCCTGCGCGCCGAAGAGGCCAAGACCGCCGCGGGCGAAATGGACGGCCCCCTGTGGGTGGTCAAGGCGCAGATCCACGCCGGCGGCCGCGGCAAGGGCACCTTCAAGGAGCCGGGCGCAGGCGAAGCCGGCGGTGTCCGCCTCGCCCGATCCGTCGAAGAAGCCGCCGAGGAAGCCAAGCGCATGCTGGGCCGCACCCTCGTCACCAAGCAGACCGGCCCCGCCGGCAAGCAGGTCAACCGCATCTACATCGAAGACGGCTCGGACATCGAAAAGGAATTCTACCTGGCCCTGCTGGTGGACCGCGTCACCTCGCGGATTTCCTTCGCCGCCTCCACCGAAGGCGGCATGGATATCGAGGAAGTCGCCGAAAAGACCCCTGAAAAGATCCTCAGCTTCTCGGTCGATCCCGCCACCGGCTACCAGCCGTTCCATGGCCGCCGGATCGCCTTCATGCTGGGCCTCGAAGGCGCGCAGGTCAAACAATGCGTCAAGCTGATGGGCATCCTCTACCAACTGTTCCTCGACAAGGACATGGAGATGCTCGAGATCAACCCCCTCATCATCACCGACAAGGGCGATCTCAAATGTCTCGACGCCAAGATGGGGTTCGATTCCAACGCGGTCTACCGCCACGCCGATATCGCCGAACTGCGTGACACCACCGAAGAAGACCCCAAGGAACTCGAAGCCTCCAAATACGATCTGAACTACATCGCCCTCGATGGCGAGATCGGCTGCATGGTCAACGGCGCGGGCCTCGCGATGGCCACCATGGACATCATCAAGCTCTATGGCGCCGAGCCTGCCAACTTCCTCGATGTGGGCGGCGGTGCGACCAAGGAAAAGGTGACCGAGGCGTTCAAGATCATCACCTCGGACCCGCAGGTCAAAGGCATTCTGGTCAACATCTTCGGCGGGATCATGCGTTGCGACGTGATCGCCGAAGGCGTGATCGCCGCGGTCAAGGAAGTGGGCCTCAAGGTGCCGCTGGTCGTCCGTCTGGAAGGCACCAACGTCGAAAAGGGGAAAGAGATCATCTCGAACTCCGGCCTCGACGTGATCGCCGCCGACAACCTCAAGGACGGCGCCGAAAAGATCGTCAAAGCGGTCAAGGGCTGACCTGCCCGGCCCGCAGCCCGCTGCGTGCCGCCACAGCGAACATTTTAAGGAGAATGCCAAGATGGCAGTCCTCATCGACGAAAATACCAAGGTGATCTGTCAGGGCCTCACCGGCTCGCAGGGCACATTCCACACCGAACAGGCCATCGCCTATGGCACCAAGATGGTCGGCGGCGTCACCCCCGGCAAGGGCGGTCAGACCCATCTCGACCTGCCCGTGTTCAACTCGGTCCACGAGGCGAAACACGCCACCGACGCCAACGCCTCGGTGATCTACGTCCCGCCCCCCTTCGCCGCCGATTCCATCCTCGAGGCGATCGACGCCGAAATGGAGGTGATCGTCTGCATCACCGAAGGCATCCCCGTGCTCGACATGATGCGCGTCAAGCGCGCGCTCGAGACCTCGAAATCGCGGCTGATCGGCCCGAACTGCCCCGGCGTCATCACGCCTGACGCCTGCAAGATCGGCATCATGCCCGGCCATATCCACAAGCGTGGCAAGGTCGGCGTCGTGTCTCGCTCGGGCACCCTCACCTACGAGGCGGTCAAGCAGACCACCGATGTGGGTCTGGGTCAGTCCACCTGCGTCGGCATCGGCGGTGACCCCATCAAGGGAACCGAACATATCGACGTGCTGGAATGGTTCCTCGCCGATGACGAGACCGAGGCGATCATCATGATCGGTGAAATCGGCGGCTCCGCCGAAGAAGACGCCGCCGCCTTCCTCGCCTCCGAGCGCAAGAAAGGCCGCTGGAAGCCCACCGCCGGCTTCATCGCGGGCCGCACCGCCCCTCCGGGCCGTCGCATGGGCCATGCCGGCGCCATCGTGGCGGGCGGCAAGGGCGGCGCCGACGACAAGATCGAGGCGATGAAATCCGCCGGGATCACCGTCGCCGAAAGCCCCGCCAGCCTGGGCGAGGCCGTTCTGACCGCGATCAAGGGCTGACCAGTCACCGGGATGCGCGGCCCCCGCGCATCCCACCCCGCCACCGAAGCACCGCGACAGGCACCTGACCACCAACCACCATCCCCCCAGGTTCCTCTCCTGTTGCTTCACCAGATCGGTCTGAAAAGGACGCGCCATGACGGATCAAAGCTCGAACGACCAATTCCACGCCTCCAGCTTCATGCAGGGGCACAACGCCGCATATCTCGAACAGCTCTATGCGCGCTATGCCAGCGATCCCAACGCCGTGGACGCTGCCTGGCAGGAATTTTTCCGCCAGCTTGGCGATGGCGATGCCGATGTCCGCCAGCAGGCCACCGGCCCGTCATGGGCGCGCAGCGACTGGCCGCCGACGCCGAATGACGATCTGACCAGCGCGCTGACCGGCGAATGGCCCGCCGAAATCGAAACCGCCACAGCCGCCGACAAGATCAAGAAGAAAGCCTCCGAAAAGGGCGTCAAGGTATCGGATGACGCGGTCAAGCGCGCCGTTCTCGATTCCGTTCGCGCGCTCATGCTGATCCGCGCCTACCGCATCCGTGGCCACCTGATCGCCCAGCTCGATCCGCTTGGCCTGCGCGATCACGGCTACCGCCCCGAGCTTGACCCGAAATCCTACGGCTTCACCGACGCCGACATGGACCGCCCGATCTTCATCGACAACGTTCTGGGCCTGCAGGTGGCCTCGATCCGCGAGATCCTCGATATCGTCAAGCGCACCTATTGCGGCACCTTCGCGCTGCAATACATGCATATCTCCGATCCCGAACAATCCGCATGGCTCAAGGAACGGATCGAAGGTTACGACAAGGAAATCACCTTCACCCGCGAAGGCCGCAAGGCGATCCTCAACAAGCTGGTCGAAGCCGAGGGATTCGAGAAATACCTCCACGTCAAATACATGGGCACCAAGCGCTTCGGCCTTGATGGCGGCGAAAGCCTGATCCCCGCTATGGAGCAGATCATCAAGCGCGGCGGCAGCCTCGGCGTGAAGGACATCGTCATCGGCATGCCCCATCGCGGGCGCCTGTCGGTGCTGGCCAACGTCATGGGCAAGCCCTATCGCGCCATCTTCAACGAGTTTCAGGGCGGCAGCTTCAAACCCGAGGAGGTGGACGGATCGGGCGACGTGAAATACCATCTCGGCGCCTCCTCGGACCGCGAATTCGACGGCAACACGGTCCACCTGTCGCTCACGGCGAACCCCTCGCATCTCGAGGCGGTGAACCCCGTGGTGCTCGGCAAGGTCCGCGCCAAGCAGGATCAACTCAACGACAGCGAACGCACCAGCGTCCTGCCCGTTCTCCTGCATGGCGATGCGGCCTTCGCGGGGCAAGGCGTCGTGGCCGAATGTTTCGGCCTCTCGGGCCTCAAAGGCCACAAGACCGGCGGCACCATGCATATCGTGGTGAACAACCAGATCGGCTTTACCACCGCACCGCACTTCTCGCGCTCTTCGCCCTATCCCACCGATATCGCCCTGATGGTCGAGGCGCCCATTTTCCACGTCAACGGCGACGATCCCGAAGCCGTGGTGCATGCCGCCAAGGTCGCCACCGAATTCCGCCAGAAGTTCCAGAAGGACGTGGTGATCGACATCATCTGCTACCGCCGGTTCGGCCATAACGAGGGCGATGAGCCCATGTTCACGAACCCGGTGATGTACAACAAGATCAAGAAGCAAAAGACCACGCTCAGCCTGTATACCGAACGGCTCGTGGCCGATGGCCTGATCCCCGAAGGCGAGATCGAGGACATGAAAGCCGCGTTCCAGTCCTTCCTCGCCGACGAATTCGAAGCCGGCAAGGAATACCGCCCCAACAAGGCCGACTGGCTGGATGGCAAATGGTCCCATCTCGACCGCAAGGACGACGATTACCAACGCGGCGAAACCTCCATCGCACCGGAAACCCTGGACGAGATCGGCCGCGCCCTGACCACCGCACCCGATGGCTTCCCGCTCCACAAGACGGTCAGCCGCCTGCTGGAGACCAAGAAGCAGATGTTCGAAACCGGCCAAGGCTATGACTGGGCCACCGCCGAAGCTCTGGCCTTCGGCTCGCTACAGCTCGAAGGCTACCCGGTGCGCCTGTCCGGTCAGGACAGCACGCGCGGCACCTTCAGCCAGCGTCATTCGGCCTTCATCGATCAGAACACCGAAGAACGCTACTACCCGCTGAACCACATCCGCGAGGGGCAGGCCCGCTACGAGGTGATCGACTCGATGCTCTCGGAATATGCGGTTCTGGGCTTCGAATACGGCTATTCGCTGGCCGAACCCAACGCCCTCACCCTGTGGGAGGCCCAGTTCGGCGATTTCGCCAACGGCGCGCAGATCATGTTCGACCAGTTCATCAGCTCGGGTGAATCCAAGTGGCTGCGGATGTCGGGCCTCGTCTGCCTGCTGCCGCATGGCTACGAAGGGCAGGGGCCGGAACATTCCTCCGCGCGTCTCGAGCGTTTCCTCACCATGTGCGGCGGCGACAACTGGATCGTGGCCAACTGCACCACACCGGCCAACTATTTCCACATCCTGCGTCGGCAGCTGCACCGCACCTATCGCAAGCCGCTGATCCTGATGACGCCCAAATCCCTGCTGCGTCACAAGATGGCGGTCTCCCGGACCGAGGAATTCACCACCGGCTCCAGCTTCCACCGCGTTTTGTGGGACGATGCGCAATACGGCAATTCCGACACGCAGCTGAAACCCGACAATCAGATCAAGCGCGTGGTGATGTGCTCGGGCAAGGTCTATTACGACTTGCTCGAAGAACGCGACCGCCGTGGGATTGACGATGTCTACCTGCTGCGCATCGAACAGTTCTATCCGTTCCCGGCCATGTCCATGGTCAAGGAGCTGGAACGCTTCAAACAGGCCGAAATGGTCTGGTGTCAGGAAGAACCCAAGAACCAGGGCGCGTGGTTCTTCATCGAACCCAATATCGAATGGGTGCTTGGCCGGATCAATGCCAAGCATGCCCGCCCCACCTATGCAGGCCGCGCCGCCGCCGCCTCGCCCGCCACGGGCCTGGCATCCCAGCACAAGGCACAAAAAGAGGCGCTGGTCGATGCCGCGCTGACCATCGAAGGAAAATAACGCATGTCGACAGAAGTTCGCGTCCCCACGCTCGGAGAATCCGTCACCGAAGCCACGGTCGCCACCTGGTTCAAGAAACCCGGTGATCCGGTCGCCGCCGACGAAATGCTGTGTGAGCTGGAAACCGACAAGGTCACCGTCGAAGTGCCCGCGCCCGCCGCCGGCACCCTGGGCGAGATCGTCGCCGGCGAAGGCGAAACCGTGGGCGTCGATGCGCTCCTCGCCACCATCTCCGAAGGCCAGGCCGCAGGCTCCGGCGACAGCGCGCCCGCCAAAACCCACGACAGCGCCGCCGCCAAGAGCGACGCGCCCGAAGGCAACGGATCAAAGGGCAATACCGATGTCATGGTCCCCACCTTGGGCGAATCCGTGACCGAAGCGACCGTGTCCACATGGTTCAAGAAGGTCGGCGACAGCGTGGCGCAGGACGAAACCCTGTGCGAGCTCGAGACCGACAAGGTCTCGGTCGAAGTCCCCGCGCCCGCGGCAGGCACCCTGTGCGAAATCCTCGCCGGCGAAGGCGACACCGTGCAGGCCGGCGGCAAGCTGGCGGTCCTCTCGGGATCGGCCGATGGCACCATCGAACCGGGCCTGCGTCCCGAACCCGGCGGCGCGCAGACCGAACCGGCGCACGCCTCCTCCGGTGGCGGCGATGTCGAAGACGCGCCGTCAGCCAAGAAAGCCATGGCCGAAGCCGGCCTTTCCCGCGATCAGGTTCAGGGCACAGGCAAGGATGGCCGTATCATGAAAGAAGACGTCTCCAAGGCCGTTGCGGCCGCGTCCGCCGCACCCGCAGCCTCCAGCGCGCCCGCGGCCCCCGTGCAGCCGCCGCGCGGCCCGGTCAGTGCCGATGATGCCGCCCGCGAGGAACGGGTCCGCATGACTCGCCTGCGCCAGACCATCGCGCGCCGCCTCAAGGACGCCCAGAACAACGCCGCGATCCTGACCACCTATAACGAGGTGGACATGACCGAGGTGATGGCCCTGCGCAACGCCTACAAGGACGACTTCTACAAGAAGCATGGCGTCAAACTGGGCTTCATGTCCTTCTTCACCAAGGCCTGCTGCCACGCCCTTCGCGAAGTCCCCGAGGTGAACGCCGAAATCGACGGCACCGACATCGTCTACAAGAACTTCGTTCATATGGGCATCGCCGCCGGCACGCCTCAGGGTCTCGTGGTCCCGGTGATCCGCGACGCCGATTCCATGTCCTTCGCCGAGATCGAGAAAGCCATCGCCGAAAAAGGCGCCCGCGCCCGCGACGGCAAGCTCAGCATGGCTGAAATGCAAGGCGGCACCTTTACCATCTCCAATGGCGGCGTCTACGGCTCCCTGATGTCCTCGCCGATCCTCAATCCGCCGCAATCGGGCATCCTCGGCATGCACAAGATCCAGGACCGTCCAATGGTCGTCAACGGTCAGATCGTGGCCCGCCCGATGATGTATCTGGCCCTCAGCTACGATCACCGCATCGTCGACGGCAAGGGCGCGGTCACCTTCCTCGTCCGCGTCAAGGACGCGCTCGAAGACCCGCGCCGCCTGCTGATGGACCTGTAACGCCGCCGCCGGGCCAACGGCCCGGCAGCCCCCCTCCTGACACACGCGGGACCGCCATTGATGACCCCCGAGTTGACCGCCCTCACCCTCGCAGCCCTGCTACAGGTCGTCCAATACGGCCTCTTCGCCGTGCCCGCGAACCTGCAACTGGGCACCGGCTACACCATGTCCGCGCGCGACCGCGCCCCCTCGAAACAACTCTCCGAGCGCGCCGCGCGCCTGCAACGGGCTCTCGACAACCATTTCGAAGGGCTGATCCTCTTCGGCATCGCCTGCACGGTCATCACCCTCTCGGGCCAATCCAGCCCCTTCACCGCCGCCTGCGCCTTCACCTATCTCGGCGCGCGCGGTCTCTACATCCCGGCCTATGCCTTCGGCTGGCGCCCCGGCCGGTCGCTGATCTGGGCTGTGGGGTTCGTGGCCACCGTGCTGATGCTGCTGGCCGCCCTCGCCTGATGTTTCTTCTGGCTTCAAATATCCCGGGGGAGTCGCCCGCAGGGCGGCGGGGGCAGAGCCCCCTTTCCCCCTTCAATGAAAGGACACCGACCCATGGCAAACTATGACGTGATCGTCATTGGCTCCGGCCCCGGCGGCTATGTCGCCGCCATCCGCTGCGCCCAGCTTGGCCTGAAAACCGCCTGCGTCGAAGGACGCGCCACGCTTGGCGGCACCTGTCTCAATGTGGGCTGCATCCCGTCCAAGGCGCTGCTGCACGCCTCCCATCAGCTGCATGAGGCCGAGCATAATTTCGCCAAGATGGGCCTCAAGGGCGCCAGCCCCTCGGTCGACTGGAAACAGATGCTCGCCTACAAGGACGACGTGATCGGCCAGAACACCAAGGGGATCGAATTCCTGTTCAAGAAGAACAAGATCGACTGGCTCAAGGGCTGGGGCTCGATCCCGGAAAAAGGCAAGGTGCAGGTCGGCGACGAGGTGCATGAGGCCCGCAACATCATCATCGCCACCGGGTCGCAATCCGCCTCCCTGCCCGGCGTCGACGTGGATGAAAAGATCGTCGTCACCTCCACCGGCGCGCTGGACTTGCCGAAGATCCCCAAGAAAATGGTCGTGATCGGCGCCGGGGTGATCGGGCTTGAACTGGGCTCGGTCTACGCCCGGCTCGGGTCCGAAATCACCGTGGTGGAATATCTCGATCAGATCACCCCCGGCATGGATGGCGAGGTGCAGAAACAGTTTCAGCGCCTGCTCAAGAAACAGGGGCTCGATTTCATCATGGGCGCTGCCGTGCAATCGGTTGAAACCCTCAAGACCAAGGCCAAGGTCGCCTACAAGCTGCGCAAGGACGACAGCGACCATACGATCGACGCCGATGTGGTTCTGGTCGCCACCGGGCGCAAACCCTTCACCGACGGTCTCGGCCTCGAGGCGCTCGGCGTGAAGATGTCCGCGCGTGGTCAGATCGAAACCGACGATCACTGGCGCACCAATGTCGAGGGGATCTATGCCATCGGCGATGCCATCGCCGGCCCGATGCTCGCCCACAAGGCCGAGGATGAGGGCATGGCCGCCGCCGAGGTGATCGCCGGCAAGCATGGCCATGTGAATTACGGCGTCATTCCCGGCGTGATCTATACGCACCCCGAAGTGGCGTCCGTCGGCCAGACCGAGGAACAGCTCAAAGAGGCGGGTCGCGCCTACAAGGTGGGCAAGTTCTCGTTCATGGGCAACGGGCGCGCCAAGGCGAATTTCGCCGGTGACGGCTTCGTCAAGATCCTCGCCGACAAGGAAACAGATCGGATCCTGGGCGCCCATATCATCGGCCCCATGGCCGGCGATCTGATCCACGAGATTTGCGTCGCGATGGAATTCGGCGCCTCCGCCGAGGATCTGGCGCTGACCTGTCACGCGCATCCCACCTATTCCGAAGCGGTGCGCGAAGCCGCGCTTGCCTGCGGCGACGGGGCCATTCACGCCTGACACGGCCATTATCGGACACACGGAAAAAGGCGGCCCCCGATCCCGGGATGCCGCCTTTTTCATGTCTGTCGCGTGAGCGATACGCCCCACCCGGCGCTTACCGGTCGCCCTGAACCTTGTCGGGATCGAAGCCCGCTTCCCGCATCAGCCGGTCCGACGCGGTCTCGACCTCCTGTTCGAGTTGCGCCATGAAATCCGTGCGCGCCATCCCGGCCTCGATGCGTGGCAGGAATTCCACCACCGCAAGCCCCGGCTTGCGCAGGATCCCCTTGCGCGGCCAGAAGACGCCCACATTGGTCGCCACCGGCACGCAATCCTGTCCCAGCTCTTCATAAAGCACGCCGGTCCCGACCTTGTAAGGCGCCTTCACGCCCGGCGCGATGCGTGTGCCCTGCGGATAGATGATCAGCTGCCCGGGATCCTGCCGGCCGCGCGCCACATCCGCGACCATCTGCTTGATCGCCTGACTGCGCTTGCCCCTGTCAACCGGAACGCAGCCGATCTTCAGCCCGTATTGCCCGATCACCGGCGCCCACATCAATTCGCGTTTCATGATGAACTTGCCGGCAGGCACCGCCCCGAAAATCAGGATGATGTCCAGAAAGGACTGATGTTTGGCGGCGATCACCACGTCGTCGGTGGGCGGCGTGCCGCGCACTTCGGTGCGCAACCCCACCATCCAGCGCGCCGTCCAGCGCACCCACCGGCACCACATGTGACAGGCCGCAAGCGCGCCGTGTCTGCTGACCAGCGCCCAAGGCAGGAACACGATCCCCATGACCGCCATCATCAGATAAATCTGCCCCACGAAGACCAGCGACCGGAGCCATTGTACAGCTGCGCTCATGGCAGGCTCCTCAGGGTCTTGCGGGCCGCCGTTTTCGTCGCCCAGAACGCAACCGCCGCCGCCAGAACCGGCACGGCCAGCGGCCAGACCCAATGCCACCCGCGAAAGCCAAGCCCGGTCAGAAACCCGCCCTCATCCTGTGCTGCGGGCAGCGCCAGGATCGCCAGACATCCCAAAGCCATCCCGCCAGCGGCACCGATCAGCGCCCGCAAGGTGAACCGCCGCACGAAGGCCCGGACGATATAGCCATCCTGCGCTCCCACCAGCCGCAGAACCCCGATCACCTGCGCATTGGCCGCCAGCGCCGCATTGGCCGCCAGCGTGATCATCGCCGCCATCGTCGCCCCGATCAGCAGCAACGACACCACACCCAGCATCCGCAGCCGGTTGGCCGCATTGACCAAGGGCTCGCGCCAGCGGGTGTGATCGTCCAGCACCGCGCCCGGCACCTCGGCTGACAGCCGCAGGCGCAAACCCTGCGCATCGAAGCCTTCGGCATCCTCGATCACCTCGATCAGTTGCGGAATGGGCAGCGCATCCACCGGCAGATTCGGGCCGAACCACGGCTCGAGCAGCGCGCTCTGCTCCTCGGGCGTCAAGGCCCGGGCGCTCGCCACCCCGGTCGTCGTCTCCAACACCCTCAGGGCCGCCTGCGTCTGGCTGGCAAGCTGGCCCTCGGGCGCAGAGATGCGGATGGTCGAGCTACGCGCCAATTCGTCCCCCCAGCGATCCGCCAGACGCGCCGTCGCCAGCGACAACGCCAGCGCGAACACCGCCAGAAACGCCATCGCCCCCGCCGCGAAAAGCGTCAGCGACGCGGTGAACCCGGTCGGCGGCACCACGCGATCGGCCTGCGCATCCCCCGCCAGCATCTCCGTCAGACGTCCAGGATCAAGCTTCACAGATCCGCCCCCGCCAGTTGCAGCCGCCGGTTGGCGATCCTCAGCACGCGCGCCTGCACATGCGCCTTGGCCGCGCGGATCAGCGCCAGATCATGGGTCGCGATCATGATCGTCTTGCCCATCCGGTTCAACTCGATCAGCAAACGCAACAACCGCTGCGACATCTCCCAGTCGACATTCCCCGTCGGCTCATCGGCCAGCACCACATCGGGTGACATGATGACCGCCCGCGCCAGCGCCGCACGCTGCCGCTCACCGCCCGACAATTCCGGCGGCAGCGCATTGGCCCTCTCCTTCAGACCGACCCAGCCGGTCAACTCCTTGAGATTGGCCGCCTCTCCCAAAAGATCCCGACCCGACACCATCAGCGGCAGCGCGATATTCTCGGCCACGCTCATATGATCCAGAAACTGGCAATCCTGATGCACCACGCCGATGCGCCGCCGCGCCATGGCGATATCGTCGCGCTCCATCCCGCGCCGGTCAGCCCCGAACAGGCGCACGGTGCCGGATGTGGGCGTCAAGGCGCCATAGCACAACTTGAGAAACGTCGTCTTGCCCGCACCGGAGGGTCCGGTCAGGAAATGGAACGATCCCGGTTGCAGCTCAAGCGAGATATCACTCAGCAATTCGCCGCCGCCATAGCTATAGGCCACGTTCTCCAGCTCGATCAAGGAAGCCCCCTCTATGCCGCGCGCTTCTAAATGCCTTACAGGCCACACTTGTGCAATGTTTACGCGCACGAAATGCTTAGGTCTTTCGTATGCGCCATTTACCGCTTATGCTTTTGAAAAAGCAAACAGGCTTGAAACTTCTGGCAGGCGACAGGTGTCGACATGAGGCTGACTTGCCCGAATTGCGGGGCACAATACGAAGTCCCCGACGAGGTGATCCCGGAAACGGGCCGTGACGTCCAGTGCTCGAACTGCGGCGACACTTGGTTTCAATTCCATCCCGACCATATGCCGCAGGATGACGCGCAGCCCGAAACAGCGGCCGAGCCTCAGTCTGCCGATGACGACGACGGCTATGCCGACTATGACGTTGAGCCTGAGCCCCAGCCAGAACCTCAGCCCGACCCAACCCCTGAAGATCAATACGAAGATCCTGACGAGCACGCGGAAGAAGACGAAACCTCCCCCCCGCGCCGCGAGCTTGATCCCTCGATCCGCGATCTTCTGCGCGAGGAAGCCACCCGCGAGGAACAGGCCCGCGCCGCCGAAGCCGGCCCCGGCCTTGAAACCCAGCCCGATCTCGGTCTGGACGAAGCACCCGACGCCCTCGCCCAGAACGCCCGCGCACGCATCGCGCGCCTGCGCGGCCTTCCGGTCGACAGCGACGAACCTGCGACAAACCAAGACATCGACCCCGAGTCGCGCCGCAATCTTCTGCCCGATATCGAAGAAATCAATTCCTCGCTCGACGCAGCCCCGCGGCGTGACGTCTCCGCCAGCCGCGACGACGATGCCATGGCCGCGCCTCCGGCGGGCGGTGGTTTCCGGCGTGGTTTTGTCTGGTCAATCGTGCTTTTCGCCATTCTGACGCTGCTCTATGTCTTCGCGCCACAGGTGGCGGGCCTGTCTTCCGCACTCGAAGGGCCGATGGCCGCCTATGTTGAGATGGTCAACAGCCTGCGCGCCCTGCTGCAGTCAACCGTCGCATCGCTTCTGGGATAGAGGGCGGCACATCGCTGCACCGGCATGGGTCGCGCACAGCGCCGACCTTGCGCGTCAGAACCGATCCAGCAGCCGCTTGAGATAATCAAGCTCGACATCCGGGCGTTCGCCCTCGCCTGACCGGCGGCGGATTTCATCAAGCAATTCCCGCGCGCGCCGATACACGTCCTCGCCCTGCAGTAGCGAATCCTGCGTGCCCACCTGACCGCCCTGGCCTGCCTGACGGCCAAGCGGGTCCGACTCCTGCGCACCGGCCTCGCCTCGGGCCTGACCCTGTCCGCCCTGTTGGTGCTGGCTGTTCTCGGCCATCGCCTCGCCCAGATTGCGCATCCCTTCACGCAATGCTTCCATCGCCTCCGATTGCCGGTCCAGCGCCTCGGGCAGGTCATTGCCGCGCAACGCCTGCTCGGCACCCTCCATGGCCCGGTCGGCCCGTTCGAGCGACTCGCGGGCGGCGTCACCGCCTTCGGTTCCCGCACCGGGCAGGTTGCCGCGCTGCCGCTCAAGCTCTCGGCGCAACGCTTCCTGCCGCCCAGCCAGATTACCCGGCCCGCCAGTCTCGGCCTGCTGGTTGCCCGGCTCCTGTCCGCCCTCTCCGGGCTGTCCCGGCTGACCGCCCTGGCCCTGACCCTGCTGGCCCTGCTGATCGTGGCTCTGGCCCTGGCCCTGACCACCATTGCGGCCCTCGTTGCCCTGGCTCTGGCCGCTTTGCGCACCGGGGTTGAACTGTTCCTGCAAATCGCGGAACGCGTCATCCGACAGGCCCTGCTGATTGCGCAGCGTCTCGGCCAGACCTTCCATCGCCTGCTGGCCCGGGCTCTGGCCCTGCTGGCCGCCCTGACCTTGGGTGACCTGCATGTTCTCCATCATCTCCTGGAATTGTCTCAGCGCCTCCTGCGCCTCGGCCATGCGGCCCTGTTCCATCAATTCCTGGATGCGATCCATCATGTCCTGCAGATCCTGTTGGGTCATCTGCATCGCATCATCCGACATCGGAGGAGTGTCGCCGTTCTGCTGCTGGTTCTCGCGCTGCGCCTGCTGCATCTTCTGGCGCAGGTAATCATTCGTCGCCTCGCGCAATTCCTGCATCAATCGCGCAATCTCTTCTTCGGTCGCGCCGTTGCGCATCGCCTCGCTTAGGCGTTCCTGTGCCGCGCGCATCCGCTCCAGCGCGTCGCCGATATCGCCCTCTTCCAGCAGGATCGCCAGATCCCACAGCGCCTGCGCGATCTCGTCCTGTGCCGCCTTGTCCAGACTGTCATGCCGCACCAGCGTCTCCAGCCGGCGCAGGATCACCCGCAGCTTCAGATAGGCGGTTTCCGACCGGAACAGCCCATCCTCGGGCCGGTGCGACACGGCGCGCAGCACCTGCGTCACCCGCTTGCCATTCTCCATCGACCAGAGCAGATCCCGGCGCTGCTCGATCACCGCAGCCGCCATCGGATCGAAAAACCGCCGCGCCGGAAGCCGCATCTGCTCGGGTGCGCTCAGCCCCGCCTGACCATCGGCATCGCGCACCTCAAGCTCGAGCGTCACCGGCAGATGCGCCCAAGGGTGCTGCGACAGGTTCTCGATCAGCGTCTCGGTGAAATCGATCCTGTCACCAGTAATCGGCATCGGCAGGTCCAGCTCGATCGGATCGCGCGGATCGGGATCGGCCTGCAACCCGTGGCGGCGATCAAGCTCGGCCATGTCCAGCCGGAACACGGCCCGTCCCTCGACCACGCCGTAATCGTCCTTCGCGCGGAACGGCTGGCTCATCTGCCCGTCAAAGGTGGTCTCGGCGCCGGTCTGCATGATCTGCACGCTCGGCCCCTGATCCGGCAGCGCCATGACGGTCCAGCTTTTGCCGCCAGGACCGTCGATCATCAGCGTGCCATCCTGCGTGATGTCGAACCCCTGCTCGGGGTCCGTCGCCGCGCCCACATCCTCTGTCCGCCCCGACACGGTCTCGGCCACGCTCAACGCGCCCACCTCGCCATAAAGCCGCACGGTCACGCGGCTCCCCTCGGGCACTTCGATCTCTCCGGTCTGGTCATTGAGATACAGGCTCGGCAGCCCGGTATGGGCCGGTGGCTCGATCCAGCCTTCCCAAGCCGGTCCATTGGCCAGTGCAGCACCTCCGCCCGGCCCCATGCCCGCAACGCTGCCCACGCGCCAGACCGACCCGAACAGCAGCGCCACAACCAGCCCCAGCAAGGCGATATAGCGCAACCCGAAAGGATCGCGCTCCGACAGCCTCAGATCCGGCTCGACCGCGCGTGCCTCGGCGGCCCGTTCGGCCATGCGCGCCTGATGCGCGCGCCACAGCGCTTCGGATCCCGCATCACCGCTGCCCACCGCCTGCGCATCCGCCAGCGCCGCCAGAGGATGACCCGGCATGCTCGCATCGATCCGCGCCAACGCATCCTCGCGGCTTGGCCAGCGAAACGCCCTCAGCCCCCGAACCGCAAAGATCACGAACGCCAGCAATGCGGCGACCATGATCCCCCAGACCACTTCCAGCGCCATCAGGTCATGCAGCCCCAGCAGCAGCATCGCCGCCACCGCCGCCACCAACGACCACAAGGGCCAGAAGGCCCTGACCAGCCGCTCCGCGATCAACCCCGCCCATGTCAGGGTCAGGGGCCGGCGCAACCGGGTCAACACAGGTGTCAGGGGGGTGGTTTGCCGCTGCATGCTCCGTTCCCTTCAGGGGCCGGACACGCCCATCGCGTCACAGCCACTCAGGGATGGTATCTCGATTTATGATCTCGTCAAAGGTCGGCCTTGCCCTGATGACAGCGAATTGATGCTCATGCACCAGAACTTCGGGCACCAAAGGCCGTGTATTGTACTCGCTGGCCATCACCGCGCCATAGGCGCCGGCACTGCGAAACGCCACCAGATCCCCCTGCGCCAGCGCCGGCATCATCCGCGCCTTGGCAAAAGTATCCCCCGATTCGCACACCGGCCCGACGATGTCATAGGCCGCCTGCTCGGCACCGGGCTGCGGCTCGCGGACCGGGACGATGTCGTGATAGGCGTCATACATCGCGGGCCGGATCAGATCGTTCATCGCCGCGTCGAGGATCAGGAAATCGCGCCCCTCCCCGGCCTTGAGGTAAATCACCTCGCTGACGAGGATCCCCGCATTGCCCACCACCAGACGGCCCGGCTCGATCTCGATCTCGCAACCCAGATGACCCACCGTATCCTTGATGAGCTGGCCATAGTCCACCGGCAGCGGCGGCGCCTCGTTCGACCGGGTGTAAGGAATGCCCAGACCGCCGCCCAGATCCAGCCGCCGGATATCATGCCCATCCGCGCGCAGCGCCTCGGTCAGATCCGCCACCTTTTCATAGGCCAGCCGGAATGGCTCCAGCTCGGTCAGCTGGCTGCCGATATGCACATCGATCCCGACCACCTCGAGACCGGGCATCGCCGCCGCCTCGGCATAGATCTCTCGGGCGCGGGCAATCGGAATGCCGAACTTGTTCTCGCTCTTGCCGGTGGCGATCTTGGCGTGAGTCTTGGCATCCACATCCGGGTTGACGCGCACGGTGATCGGCGCGCGCAGACCCAAGGACAACGCCACCTCGTTGAGCGCCGCCATCTCGGGCTCAGATTCGACGTTGAACTGCCGGATACCGCCTTCCAGCGCCATCCGCATCTCATCACGCGTCTTGCCGACGCCCGAAAAGACGATCCGCTCGCCCGGCACGCCTGCGGCTTTGGCGCGCGCATATTCCCCGCCCGAGACCACGTCCATGCCGGCACCCAACTCCGCCAGCGTCTTCAGGATCGCAAGATTGCTCGCGGCTTTCATCGCATAGCAGATCAGATGCTCGGTACCCGCCAACGCCTCGTCGAACAGCCGGAAATGCCGCGTGAGCGTGGCTGTCGAATAGCAATAGAACGGCGTGCCCACTTGGGCCGCGATCTCGGCCACGGGCACATCTTCGGCGTAGAGCTCGCCATTGCGATAGAGAAAATGATCCATGTCGCGCCCTTAAGGCGATTTATCGCGCGGATCAATCCAAATCGCGGGCTCGCCCGCCGGGAAAGCTCGCCCCCGGCAGGCCTGTCGATCAGCTGCGTTTGCGCTCGGCCTTCATCTTGCGCTTGCACTCTTGCCAATAGCCATCCGCACGTGCCGCCACCCGGTCGAACACCTCGGCGAAATCGGGATTGTGAATACCCTTTCCCGTCGCCAGTTGATAAAGCATGTGATGCGGGTTGGCGTTGCACTCGATGATTAGCGGCCCCTCAGGCGTGATCGCGATATCCCAGCCGATCACCCCGAATTTCGGCAAGACCCGATGCGCTTCGGCGGTCATCCGCAGCACCTCGTCCCAATGCGGAATACGCAATTCGGTGAAAACCGCTTCACTGACCGGGTGACGCTCGATGATCTCCTGATCCGGGCCACTGCCCCGGCGACACTGCAGAACTTGCCCGCTCATCTTGTCCAACTCGGCCAGCATGCTTCCCGGCTGCCAGTAATTGTCCGACATGGCCGATGGCGACGGCACTTTCCAAAGCGCATAAAGACAGCTGGGCGTGTCACCGTCGAACACGGTCACGACACGGATGCTGCCCACCGCCTGTCCGGCGACATCGCTCATCATGCTGTGCTGCTGCACAGCATCCTGAAACAGGAACCCTTCCTCATAGCGCGTCTCGACCTCGATTGCGAAAGCGCGCAGGTCGATGCTCTTTCCATTCGCCAGCACCAGCGCGCGCTGCTCGCGATCGAGCGCCACGATCAGCGCCGACCCAACACTCCCCGAGCCTTCTTCCGGCTTGACGAACAACGGATATCGCGCGTCGTTCAGCAAGAATGCCTCGATCTCCTCGACGTCATGCAGCGACCGCAGTTTGCCATAGCTGCGATCCTTCGAGAACACGGCCTGCACCGTCGGCACAGGAAAGCCCAAGGTCGCCATCAGCGTGCCATACATCACCTTGTCCCGCACAAAAGCGCGCAGCCCCGTGATCTGATAGGGCGACAACCGGCGATTCAGCCGCGCGCTGCCCTTCTCGCCCACATAGGTCATCTTCTCGGCAAGGTTCAGCTCGGGACGATACACCTGATTGGTGTAATATTCGTGGAAATCCATGGCCCGCCAACCGGCGCACAAGCGCATCATCTCGCGGAACTGCCGCAACGGGCTGATCCCGAACTTGCGCGCGACATCTTCGATCAGCTTCGCGGTCGGGGGCTTCGGCTTGGACGGCGCTTCCAGAAGCGCCATGGTGGGGGTTACAGCTTCGGTCATAGTCTCGGTATCCTCATCAACAAAACTGCCTTCGAGACCGAGTATTGCCGCCGATCATGTCCAAATTTTGGCAACAATGATGTTTTTGCGGGCCGCATTATGCATCTCGCGGACACACAATCAGTGCCGGTCACGGATGGCGGCTTGTGGACTCCGTCAGGCGCAACGCGCCCGGCCAGCTATCCGATCAGCGTGACCCCGACCGCAGGAACAGATACAGCGGCAACCCACAGCTGACCCCGATCCCGAAGGTCGCCGGAATGGCGATCAGCCCAAGCCACGCGCGCCGCGTCACGCATTCCCAGATCACCCAGACCGTCAGAGTGACCGCCGCGATCGTCAGATCCCAGACCAGCCCACTGGTGGCGGCATTGGCATGCCAGGCATCCACCATCCCCATCAGATCGACGCCGTTTTCCCTGAACCACGCGACAAACCAGCTCATTGGATGCACCGCACCCCAGACCGCCAGCGCCAGCCAGACCCACCTCAAAACGTGGCCCCCACATCCACACTGACGGTTCCGCTGATCCACTTGGTCCCGACCGCCCCGTTCACGCCGCGTTCACCGACACCCACATTGGCCTTCGCCGTGGGGCGGATCGGCTCTCCATCCGCGCCACAGCCCGCAAGGGCCGCCATCGCGGTCAGCGCCAGAACTGCACCGATGCGTGTCATTCCAAAATCTCCTTCCAGCGTGCGATCTGCGCGCGCACCTGCTCGGGGGCGGTTCCGCCATAGCTGATCCGCGACGCCACCGAATTATGCACGCCCAGAACATCATAGACCGATGCATCGATTTCTCCATGCACCGATTGCATCTCCTCAAGGCTCAACTCCGGCAGGTCGCAGCCCTTGCGCTCGGCCATCGCCACCAGACTGCCCGTCACGTGATGCGCCTCGCGGAAGGGCGTCCCCAGCACCCGCACCAGCCAATCCGCCAGATCGGTCGCCGTGCTGAACCCGGCACCCGCCGCCGCCTCCAGTGCCGCGCGCTGCGGAACCATGTCGCGCACCATGCCATCCATCGCCGCCAGCGCCAGCATCAGGTTGTCCGCCGCGTCAAAGACCTGCTCCTTGTCCTCCTGCATGTCCTTGGAATAGGCCAGCGGCAGCCCCTTCATCACCATCATCAACGCCACATTCGCCCCGAAAATACGCCCCACCTTGGCGCGAATCAGCTCGGCGGCGTCGGGGTTCTTCTTCTGCGGCATGATGCTCGACCCGGTCGAAAACCGGTCACTCAGCGCCACGAAGCGGAACTGAGCCGACGACCAGATCACCAGCTCCTCGGCAAAACGGCTCAGATGCATCGCACAGATGCTGGCCGCCCCCAGAAACTCCAGCGCGAAATCCCGGTCGCTCACCGCATCCAGCGAATTCGCCGCAGGCCGGTCAAAGCCAAGCGCCTTCGCGGTCATCTCGCGGTCGATGGGAAACGACGTCCCCGCCAGCGCCGCGGCTCCCAACGGGCATTCGTTCATCCTTTTGCGCGCATCCCGCACCCGGCCCAGATCGCGGCCGAACATCTCGACATAGGCCATCATGTGATGCCCCCATGTCACCGGCTGCGCGGTCTGCAGATGGGTGAAGCCCGGCATCACCCAATCCGCCCCCGCCTCGGCCTGCGCCAAAAGCGCCCGGATCAGCGACAGCAACCCGGCTTCCGCCGCATCCAGCTGATCGCGCACCCACAGCTTGAAATCCGTCGCCACCTGATCGTTGCGCGACCGCCCCGTATGCAGCCGCCCCGCAGGCTCGCCCACCACCTGCCTGAGCCGCGCCTCCACGTTCATGTGGATGTCCTCCAGCGCGGTGGAAAATTCGAACCGCCCCTCCTCGATCTCTGACAAGACCGTGAGCAGCCCTTCCCTCATCGCCTCGGCATCACTATCACTAATGATACCCGTCGCCGCCAGCATCGCGGCATGGGCGCGCGAGCCGGCAATATCCTGGGCCGCCAACCGCTTGTCGAACCCGATCGAGGCGTTGATCGCCTCCATGATCGCGTCCGGCCCTGCGGCAAAGCGGCCGCCCCACATCTGGTTCGAGGTCGTGTCTGTCATGTCTCAGCCCTTCGGAGGGAAAATGAAGATAATTCGTTGCTGCATCCTTTATATTGCGCTCGCACTCGGTGCAAACGGCGCAATGGCCGATATGACCGCCGATCTGTCCGAAGTCGCCGCCCTGCGCGACGGCGACATGAAGAAACTCAACTTCCATTCCGAACCGCAGCCCGTCTCGCAAATCCCCTTCACCCGCGATGACGGCACCACAGGCACGCTGGCCGACTATCAGGGCAAGCATGTCGTGCTGAACTTCTGGGCCACATGGTGCGCGCCCTGCCGCAAGGAAATGCCCATGCTCTCCGAGCTGCAGACCGAGCTTGGCGGCGACACGTTCGAGGTGGTCACGCTGGCCACAGGCCGCAACGCGCCTCCCGCCATGAAGAAATTCTTCGACGAGATCGGCGTCGACAACCTGCCGCTGCACCGCGACCCGCAAAGCGCCATCGCCCGCGAAATGGGCGTGTTCGGCCTGCCGATCACCGTGATCCTGACTCCCGAAGGTCAGGAAATCGCCCGCCTGCAGGGCGATGCCCACTGGAACTCCGACAGCGCCAAGGCGATCCTTCGGGCGCTCATCGACGGTGCGTCTGGCGGCTGACGCCAGCCCTGCACCTGACGCCGCTTCCGCCGCCATATCCCCAGTGCGGCGGCTGAGCGCACCCCCTTACCGCGGATGGCTCACCCGCTAAATGAAGGTCCAAGAGTAACCTTTACCCGGAGAGCCCCATGGAAGCCCTGCTTCTGTCGCGCGTTCAATTTGCGGCGAACATCTCGTTTCACATCCTGTTTCCGACGATCACCATCGCGCTCGGCTGGGTGCTCTTGTTCTTCCGCTATCGCTTTGCCCGCACGGGCGAACGCAAATGGTGGGACGCCTACATGTTCTGGGTCAAGGTCTTCGCCCTGTCCTTTGCACTTGGCGTCGTGTCGGGCATCACCATGTCGTTCCAGTTCGGCACAAACTGGCCGGGCTTCATGGAAACCGTGGGCAATGTCGCCGGGCCGCTTCTGGCCTATGAGGTGCTGACCGCCTTCTTCCTCGAAGCGGTGTTCCTCGGGATCATGCTTTTTGGCGCCTCCCGTGTTCCGGGCTGGCTGCATATCACCGCCACCTTCCTCGTCGCCTTCGGCACCACCATGAGCGCGTTCTGGATTCTCGTGCTCAACAGCTGGATGCACACGCCCGCAGGGTTCGAGCTGCGTGACGGGATCGTTCATGCGACCGACTGGATGGCGATCATCTTCAACCCCTCGATGCCCTATCGCCTCGCCCATATGCTGCTGGCCTCGGGCCTGACCGTGGCATTCCTTATCGTCGGGATCGTGGCCTTCCGCCGCCTCTTGGGCGACCGGAGCGAGACATCGGCAACCCAGCTTCGCTTCGGTCTGGTGCTTGGCGCCGTGCTGATCCCGCTGCAGATCCTCATGGGCGATCTGCATGGCCTCAACACGCTGGAACACCAGCCGCAAAAGGTCGCCGCGATGGAAGGCAACTGGGAAACCGGGCCGAACGTGCCGCTGGTGCTGTTCGCCCTCCCCGACGAGGTCGCCCGCGAAAACCGGTTCGAGATCGCCATTCCCAACGGCGCCAGCCTGATTCTCAAGCATTCCGCCGATGGGGTCGTGCCGGGCCTGAACGATTTCGTGGCCGAGGATGGCACCGTGCTGCACCCGCCCGTGGCGCCTGTATTCTGGTCCTTCCGGGTGATGGTCGCCACCGGCATGGCCATGCTGGCGCTCAGCTGGGCGGGTCTGGTGCTGCTGCGCCGCCGTGGCGCGCATAACCTGCCCAAACCCTTCCTCTACGCCGGCGTCGCGATGACCTTCTCGGGCTGGGTCGCCACCCTTGCGGGCTGGTATACCACCGAAATCGGCCGTCAGCCGTGGCTGGTTCAGGGCGTGCTCAGCACCGAAGCCGCCGTGGGTGATGTCGCGGCACCGATGGTTCTTGGATCGCTGATCACCTATCTTATCGTCTACGCCGTCCTGCTGCTGGCCTATATCGGGGTTCTGTTGCACCTCGCCCGCCGGGCCGCGCGTGGGGATACGCCGGTGCGCGAAGAACCCCGCCGCCCGTCCGAAGCTCAGGCCGCAATGCCTGCGGAGTAGAGATATGATCCTCGACGCAACCACCCTGCCGCTGATCTTCGTGACCCTGATGGGCCTGTCGATCCTGCTTTACGTCATTCTCGACGGGTTCGATCTGGGCGTGGGGCTGTTGATGCCCTTCGCCACCCCCGAGGAACGCGACCGCATGATCGCCTCGATCGGTCCGTTCTGGGACGCGAACGAAACATGGCTTGTGCTTGCGATCGGGCTTTTGCTGGTGGCCTTTCCCGCCGCCCATGGCACGATCCTCACGGCGCTCTACCTGCCCGTGACCGTCATGCTGATCGGCCTGATCCTGCGTGGCGTCGCGTTCGAGTTCCGTGCCAAAGCGCCCCGCACCCAGAAACCCTGGTGGGATCGCGCCTTTTTCGCCGGAAGCCTGATGACCGCTCTTTCGCAGGGCTTCATGCTCGGCATCTACATTCTCGGTCTGCGTTGGACATTGGCCAGCGTGGCCTTCGCCCTGCTGACCGCAGGCGCCCTGACCGTCGCCTACAGCTTCATCGGGGCTGCCTGGACCATCCTCAAGACCGACGGTGCGCTCCAGACCAAAGCGGTCCGTTGGGCGCGCGGTGGGATTTGGGGTGTGGTGCTTGGCATGGGATCGGTCTCTCTGGCCACGCCGCTCACCTCGGACCGGATCATGGACAAATGGTTCGGCTTCCCCGAAATCGTGCTGCTGGCCCCCCTGCCGCTCTGTTCGCTGGCGCTGATCGTCATGCTCTGGGTGTCGCTGCGCAACCTGCCCTCGGCCGATGACCGGTTCGCGTGGCTGCCCTTCGTGGGCGCGATCGGGCTGATGGCGCTTGGCTTTGCCGGAATGGCCTACAGCTTCTATCCCTACATCGTGCCCGAACAGATGGTGCTTTATGACGCTGCCGCCGCACCCGAAAGCCTGCGCATCATCTTCTACGGCGCGTTGGTCGTGATCCCGGTAATCCTCGCCTACACGGTGCTGGCCTATGTGATCTTCCGGGGCAAGGCGACGCAGCTCAGCTACGACTGATCCGGCCCCGGGCGCGACTTGTCCGGGGTCATTTGTGTACGGAAGGGACACAAATCGCGGGAAGCAGGCCAAGTTTCGTCCTGAACGCGTGTAGGTTTCGTACAATTCGTACACAACGCGGGCCTTGCCGGATGGCCCTGAATTGCCTAAAGCGGCAGCATGTTGGACGACGCAAAAGACATCCACCCGCTCTTTGCCGGTGCCCCCTCGGGAACCGAGTTCAAAAAGCTGCGCAAACGCATCGTCCGCCAGGCCCGCGAAGCGATCGAGCAGTTCGGCATGATCGAAAAAGGCGCCCGCTGGCTGGTCTGCCTCTCGGGCGGCAAGGACAGCTACACGCTCCTTGCGGTGCTGCACGAATTGAAGTGGCGCGGCCTTTTGCCCGTTGATTTATTGGCCTGCAACCTCGATCAGGGCCAACCCGGCTTCCCCGCGACCGTGCTGCCCGAGTTCCTCGAAAAGATGGGCGTGCCCCACCGGATCGAGTATCAGGACACCTATTCCGTCGTCGTCGACAAGGTTCCGCAGGGCCGGACCTATTGCGCGCTGTGTTCTCGCCTCCGGCGTGGCCACCTCTATCGCATCGCCCGCGAAGAAGGCTGCTCTGCGGTCGTTCTGGGCCACCACCGCGACGACATTCTCGAAACCTTTTTCATGAACCTCTTCCACGGCGGCCGCCTCGCCACCATGCCCCCCAAGCTCCTGAACGAGGAAGGCGATGTTTTCGTCTATCGCCCGCTGTCTTTCGTCGCCGAGGCGGATTGCGAGAAGTTTGCGAATTCAATGGGTTACCCCATAATTCCCTGTGATCTCTGTGGCTCTCAGGACGGGCTCCAACGCCAGCAGGTCAAGCGGATTCTTGATGGTTGGGAGGCCAATTCACCCGGTCGCAGGCAGGTAATGTTCCGCGCGCTCATGAACGCGCGGCCCTCGCATCTTCTGGACCCCGGCCTGTTCGACTTCGCCGGCCTGACGCGCGGCGCCCCACCCGAAGATGGCAATCCCGACGCCCTTCCACGCCTCCGCTAAACGTCCATACTTCCCTCTGCGCCCAGACAACGCAGCCGGTTTTCCCTGAATCCCCTTGACGTTTGGCCCCGCACTCTGTTGAACCGCCATGACTGAAAACAGGATGGGTGGCCCCCTGCGATGGACGATCAGAACAAGAACCTCATTCTTGCGACCGCACTGAGCTTTGTCGTCATTCTGGTGTGGTTCGTGCTTTTCCCACCGCCCGAACCGCCCCAGCAGGATGCCACGACGCCTGAAGCGGCCTCGCAGGTCGATGGCAGCGCCACCGCGCCCCTGACCGCCACGGCACCCGCGACAGGCGCCACCGCAGGCACGCCCGCACCCGAGGCCGAAGAACCCGAGGCGCCTCGCGTGGCGATCTCTACGCCCAGCCTTGACGGGTCGATCTCACTCAAAGGCGGTCGCATCGATCAGCTGTCGTTGAAAAACTACCGCGAGACGCTTGAGCCGGGATCGGACACCGTCACACTGTTGTCGCCGATCGGCACGGACAGCGCATATTACGCCTTGTTCGGCTGGGCTCCGGGTCAGGGCCTGACAGCCGAGACCGTACCGGGCGCCAACACTGTCTGGAAAGTGGAATCGGGCGATCAGCTGTCGCCGGAAACGCCTGTTACGTTGGTGTGGGACAACCAGCAGGGCCTGACATTCCGCCGCGAAATCAGCGTCGATGACAAGTTCATGTTCACCGTCACCCAAAGCGTCGAGAATACCGGCGCCGACACCCCGTCACTGGCGCCTTACGGCATTCTGGCGCGGCATGGCGAGCCGGTAGACCTCAAGAACTTCTTCATCCTCCACGAAGGCGGCATCCGCATGGTCGATGGCCAGTTGTCCGAGATCGACTACGACGATTTCGAACCGGCCTCGAACCACGAAACGCTCACCGTGAACGAAAGCGGCTGGACCGGATTCACCGACCACTACTGGATGACCACACTGATCCCGAGTATGGCTGGCGCGCAGGTCACAACCTTTCAGGACACGCGCCGCAACATCTATCAGACCACTGTCCGCAAGAACACCGAAACGGTGGCACCGGGCCAGAGCGCAACTGTGACGACGCGGCTTTTTGCCGGGGCCAAGGAATGGGAAACCATCCGTAACTATCAAAACGAGGATGGCATTGATCGCTTTCTGGATTCGATTGACTGGGGCTGGTTCTTCTTCCTGACCAAACCGATTTTCGCTGTCCTGCACTGGCTGAACGTGACGCTGGCGGGCATGGGTATCGCCGGTTCCATGGGGTGGGCGATCATCGGTCTGACCCTGCTCATCAAGGCACTTCTTCTGCCCCTGGCCTACAAGTCCTACGTCTCGATGGCGAAGATGAAGGAACTTCAGCCGCAGATGGAGAAGATCAAGGAATCTGCCGGCAACGACCGTCAGAAGCTTCAGAAAGAGATGATTGAACTTTACAAGAAGGAAAAGGTGAACCCGGCTTCGGGCTGTTTGCCGATCCTCTTGCAGATCCCGATTTTCTTCTCGCTCTACAAGGTGATCTTCGTCACGCTGGAACTGCGGCATGCCCCGTGGATTGGCTGGATCGACGATCTGTCGGCGCCTGACCCCTCGTCGCTCTATAACCTCTGGGGCATCCTGCCATGGGCCGCGCCCGAGCCGGGCTCGATCATTGCTTTGATCTTCATCGGTATTCTGCCGCTGCTTTTGGGCATTTCGATGTGGCTGCAGCAAAAGCTGAATCCGGCGCCCACCGATCCGACACAGCAGATGATCTTCGCCTGGATGCCTTGGGTGTTCATGTTCATGCTGGGCAGCTTTGCCAGCGGTCTTGTGGTCTACTGGATCGCGAACAACATGATCACCTTTGCTCAGCAATACCTGATCATGCGCTCTCAGGGCTACAAACCCGACGTCTTGGGGAACATCCTGTCCAGCATGAAACGCAAGCCCAAGACAGAGAAGAAATGACAGGGCATGTGACGGCCCTCTGGCGTCACCCAATCAAGGGGCATGGACGCGAAGCGATTGATCGCATCGCGCTGACCGTCGGTCAGACCATTCCGTGGGACCGCCGGTGGGCCGTAGCGCATGAACTGGCCGAGGCGGACGACACCGCTTGGGCGCCCTGCACCAACTTCTCGCGCGGCTCCAAAGTGGCGGCCCTGATGGGTATCAACGCGACATGCGACGAGGCCGCAGGAACCGTCACTCTCAGCCATCCGGAGAGGCCGGAGCTGACCTTTGATCCTGACAAGGATGAGCAGAGGTTTCTGGACTGGGTGCGCCCCTTGATGCCTGATAACCGCGCGCAATCCACCCGCCTCGTCAGGGTCGAGGGGCGCGGCATGACCGACACCGACTACCCCTCGGTCAGCCTTTTGAACCTTGCTTCCAACGCCGCCATGAGCGACGCGATGGATCAGGATATCTCGGCCTTGCGCTGGCGCTGCAACATCCATTTCTCGGGTGTCCCGGCATGGGAAGAATTTGACTGGATTGGCCATACCGTGCGCGTGGGTGATGCGGAACTCTTGGTGCGCGAACGCATTGTGCGCTGTCTTGCGACCACCGCAAATCCGGGCACGGGGCGTCGCGATGCCGACACGTTGGACATCTTGAATTCCCGCTTCGGACATCAGGATTTCGGGATCTATGCCGAAGTGACCAAAAGCGGCGGGATCGCGATTGGTGACCAAGTGGACGTGCTATAATGAAACTGCCTTTTCCCCTCATGGATGATCCGGATTCGTTCGCTGCCGAACGCGGACGGTTGCTCTTTGCCGGGCCTGTCGACTTTCTCAAGGGTGTCGTGGCAATGTCGGGCCTGCCCCCCGCCGACCGGATCGAGGTGTGCTTTGCAGGCCGTTCGAACGTGGGAAAATCCAGCCTTATCAATGCCCTGACCGGTCGCAAGGCGATAGCGCGGGCGTCCAACACACCGGGACGCACACAGGAAATCAATTTCTTTGCGCTTGGCGAGTCGCACTATCTGGTCGATCTTCCGGGCTACGGCTATGCCAACGCGCCGCTCGACAAGGTCGCGGCATGGCAGGCGCTCTTGAAGAAATATCTTTCGGGGCGGCAGAGCCTGCGGCGGGCCTTTGTGCTGGTTGATACGCGCCACGGGATCAAATCCGTGGACGAAGAGATCATGAGCCTTTTGGACAGTTCCGCCGTGACCTTTCAATGTGTGCTGACCAAGGCGGACAAGGTAAAGGACAAGGATCGCGAGGCTGTTCTGGAACAGGTGCGGGCCAAGCTCGCCAAGCATCCGGCGGCCTATCCTGAGATCATCATGACATCGTCCGAAAAGGGCGACGGCATCGCCACGCTGCGCGCAGTGATTGCCACGCTCGAATAGGCGTGCGCGCAAAATACCTTGAATGGACGCCCGCCTCCGGGGATAACCCGCAGGACCTAAGGATCACAGATGATGAAGCAACGTGAAATGAACCGCGACTGGATCGCCACTGCCCGCACCTTGTCCGAAGCACTGCCTTATCTGCAGCGCTATGATGGCTCGATCGTTGTAATCAAGCTGGGTGGCCACGCCATGGGCAGCGATGAGGCGATGGAGACTTTCGCCCGCGATGTGGTGCTCATGCAGCAGGTGGGCGTCAACCCTGTGATCGTCCATGGCGGCGGGCCAATGATCAACCAAATGCTTGAAAAGCTTGATATAAAATCCGAATTCGTGAACGGAAAGCGCGTGACCGACGAAGCGACAATGGAAGTCGTTGAAATGGTCTTGTCCGGCCGCGTGAACAAGCGGATCGTTCAGGCGATCAACCGTCAGGG
This sequence comes from Roseobacter sp. AzwK-3b, assembly GCF_000170875.1. Taxonomy (NCBI): domain Bacteria; kingdom Pseudomonadati; phylum Pseudomonadota; class Alphaproteobacteria; order Rhodobacterales; family Roseobacteraceae; genus Roseobacter; species Roseobacter sp. AzwK-3b. Next base: position 717,255 of record NZ_ABCR01000001.1, on the reverse strand, counting down.
TGGCAAGGCCGTTGGCCTGTCAGGCAAGGATGCCGGGCTGATCACATGCGATCCCGCCGATCCGGCTTTGGGGCTGGTCGGTAACCCGACGGAGATTAATCCGTCGATCCTTCACACGCTGTTCCGAGACGATGCGATCCCGGTGATCGCGCCGCTTGGGGCGGGCCGGAATGGCGAGACCTACAACATAAATGGCGATACCGCGGCCGGTGCAATTGCTGCGGCATTGAAGGCCGATCGCCTTCTTTTATTGACCGATATTGACGGTGTGCGTGATGCGACGGGCGAGGTCGTGACCGAACTCACCGCAGATCAGATCCGCGAGATGACCCGCGAGGGCGTGATTGCGGGCGGGATGATTCCCAAGACCGAGACGGCGCTGGCGGCGATCGATGGTGGGGTGCGCGCGGTGGTCATTCTGGACGGGCGGGCGCCGAATGCGGTGTTGCTGGAGCTTTACACCGAACATGGCGCCGGGTCGCTGATCCGGGCGCGCTAGGGGCAAGCCGAAATGCTGCAAGACATTGAAAACGAAGTCGAAAAGCAGCATTTGAGCATCCTTGGAGGCGTGACCGAAGCGGTTCCGGAAGGGATCGGGACGTTGCTGTTGCTGGGACCGAGGGAGCCGGGGTTCTGGGAGGTGTTCAAGGCGTCGGAGGAGTATCGCGACGGGCAGGCAGACCCATTGGACAGATGGTCATCGCGGGTGATTGGCGGTCTGGCCAATACCCTGAATGCAAAGCCTTTTTTCCCGTTTGGCGGCCCGCCTTGGGAGCCGTTTCTGCAATGGGCGCTGGACAGCGGGCGGGCGCATGTGTCGCCTGTGGGGTTGCTGGTTCATGACACGGCGGGGTTGATGGTGTCGTTTCGCGGGGCCTTGGGCTTTGTCGAGCGGTTGGATTTGCCCGAAGCACCGCCAAGCCCTTGTGATAGCTGCGAAAAACAGCCCTGTCTGGCGGCCTGTCCGGTGGATGCCCTGAGTCCCGCCGGATATGATGTGGCGGCCTGCAAAACCGATCTGGACCGCCAGGAAAATGATTGTATGTCAAAGGGTTGCGCGGTGCGCCGGGTCTGCCCTGTCAGCGTTGGATATGGTCGTCTTGAAGAGCAATCGGCATTCCACATGAGGGCGTTCAAATGAAACGGTTGATCCTGATGCGGCACGCGAAATCGAGCTGGGATCATCCCGGCATGAGCGACCATGAGAGGCCTTTGAACGCGCGGGGAATACGCTCTGCAAAGGCGCTTGGGGCGTGGTTGAAAGAGCGTAATTTCATTCCAGATCAGACACTTAGCTCAAGCTCCACCCGGACGCGCGAGACGTTTGCGACATTGGGGTTGAGGGGGGATGTGCGGTGGTTGGACAGGCTCTATCATGCCGCTCCCGAGGATATGCTGCGCGCCTTGATGCAGGCCACGGGGCACACTGTTCTGATGCTGGGGCATAATCCCGGAATTGCGGAATTCGCACAAGATGTAGTGGAAACGGCGCCAGATCACCCAAGATTTGACGATTATCCGACCGGCGCCACGCTTGTGGCGGAGTTCGATATTGACGATTGGAGCCTACTGGAAATGGGCACGGGCCGGACCCTTGCCTTTGTCGTCCCGCGCGAGCTGATCGACGAGTGAGTTGTGTAGGGCTTGTACGAAACCTACACGCGTTTAGGACGAAACTGGGGGTGAACCGGGGAATTTGTGTCCATCCTGTACACAAATGGCCATCCGGGACGAAAAACGCGGCCCCCGAAGGGACCGCGCAAGATCTCGAAACCCGGCGATTCAGTGACCGAGGATCTGGCTGAGAAACAGCTTGGTCCGGTCCGATTGCGGGTTGTTGAAAAACTCTTCGGGTTCGTTCTGTTCGACGATCTGCCCCTGATCCATGAAGATCACCCGGTTGGCGACCTGACGGGCAAATCCCATCTCGTGGGTGACGCAGAGCATGGTCATGCCTTCTTCGGCAAGGGCGACCATCGTGTCGAGCACCTCTTTGATCATCTCGGGGTCGAGCGCCGATGTCGGTTCGTCGAACAGCATGATCCGAGGACGCATGCAGAGTGAGCGGGCGATGGCGACACGCTGCTGCTGACCGCCCGAAAGCTGACCGGGGTATTTGTCGGCCTGTTCGGGGATCTTCACCTTTTCGAGGAAATGCATCGCGATGTCTTCGGCCTCGCGCTTGGGGATCTTGCGCACCCAGATCGGGGCGAGGGTGCAATTCTCGAGGATGGTGAGATGCGGAAAGAGGTTGAAGTGCTGAAACACCATCCCGACTTCGGAGCGGATCCGGTCGATGTTCTTGAGATCGCTGGACAGAACCGTGCCATCCACGGTGATCTTGCCCTGCTGGTGTTCTTCCAGAGCGTTGATGCAGCGGATCAATGTGGACTTGCCCGACCCAGAGGGACCGGCGATCACGATACGTTCGCCGCGATACACGGTCAGGTCGATGTCGCGCAGCACATGGAAGGCGCCATACCACTTGTTCATGTTCTCGATCGAGATGGCGACCTCGTCGGAGATTTGCAAAGCTGCCGGTTGTTCCGTCATGACACTGACCTTTCCTTAACGATGGTCGCGCTGCAGCTGACGCTCCAGCCATTGCGAATATTGCGAGATGCCGTAGCAGACGACGAAGAACAGCACGACGGCGAAGCCCCACAGCTCCCAGTAGACGCCGTTCCATTCGGTCGCGGCCAGGATCGGACCCCGGATCATGCCGACAAGATCGAACATCGAGATCACCGATACCAGTGTGGTGTCCTTGAACAGCCCCACCGAGACGTTGACGATACCGGGGATCGAGATCTTGAGAGCCTGCGGCAGGATGATGAGGCGCATGGACTGCGCGTAATCCAGACCGAGGCTGTCGGCGGCTTCATACTGACCACGCGGCAGGGCGGCGAGACCGCCCCGGATCACCTCGGCGATATAGGCCGAGGCGAACATGGTGATCATGATGATGACGCGCAGGATCAGGTCGAAATTGCTGCCCGGCGGCAGGAAATAGGCCAGCACCACATTGGCGACGAACAAGAGCGTGATGAGCGGCACGCCGCGAATGAATTCGATGAAGATCACGCAGATCCATTTGATGATCGGCATGTCGGATTGCCGGCCAAGCGCCAGAAGGATGCCGAAGGGCAAGCTGAGCGAGACACAGACCGTGCCGAGAATCATGTTCAGCATGAAGCCGCCCATGTTGCGCGACTGCACAGGTTCGAGCGCAAGGGTCTCGGAGGCGGCGGTGGACACATAGCCACCCAGCCACCAGACCAGAACAACCGCAACCAGACCTGTCAGCGCGGCGGTGGCGAACCCCTTGGTTTCGACCCGCAAGAACACGACATAGCCCGCGACAAGGCCAATCAGGGCGACCAGCGGCACAAGCAGGGTTCCGCCCCAGATCAGCCAGAAGGCGATGAACGGGTAAAGGCCGGTGAAGATCAGCAGTTTGCGCGGCAAGGCCACGAAGAGCACCGGCGCCACGGCCACGAAGAGCAGAACAAAGGCCAGAGTGGGCCGCCAGTATTGTTCGGACGGGTATTGGAAGCCGAAGAGCAGCTGATTCCAGCGTTCCGTCAGCACCGAGAAACAGCCACCCGTAGCGCCCTGAAGCACCTCGCGGCACTCCGCGAGGCTGGAGGTGGTCCAGACGCCGTTCAGGAACCAGGGCATCGCGCCCGAGACGATCTGATAGATGAAATAGATCGCCAGCAGGGTCATGATCGTGTTGATCGGCCCCGGAAAGAGGTTGTCACGCACCCATTTGATCGGGCCTGCCGCGGTTGCGGGCGGGGCTTTTTCGGGCAGCATCTCGCGCCGGACGAAGGCGATATCGGACTTGGACATCTCAGCGCTCCTTCAGTTTCACGGCGTTGTTGTAGAGGTTCATCACCGCCGAGATGGCAAGGCTGATGGCGAGGTAGAAGAGCATCAGCAGAAGCACGGTTTCGATCGCGCGGCCCGTCTGGTTGAGGGTGATGCCCCCGAGGGTGCCGGTGATGTCCATGTAGCCCACGGCGATGGCAAGAGAGCTGTTCTTGGTCAGGTTGAGGTATTGCGAGATGAGCGGCGGAATGATGATCCGCAGCGCCTGAGGCAGGATCACGAGGTTCATGATCCGGTTTGGGCGCAGGCCAAGGCTGGCGGCGGCTTCGGTCTGTCCCTTGCTGACGGCAAGGATACCGGCGCGGACGTTTTCGGCGATGAAGGCGGCGGTGTAGATCGACAGGGCGAACCACAGTGAGATGAACGAGTTGCGCGCGTAGATGCCGCCCTGGAAGTTGAAGCCCTGAAGCGAGGGGTATTCCATCGAGATGGGGCGGCCCGCGATGAAGAACATCAGCACGGCGGGCACGAAGAACAGCCCCACCGACGGCCAGAACACCGGCAGCAGGCGACCCTTCTGGAACAGTTGTTTGCGCGCATAGGAGCGGTAGACGAAGATGCCGATGATCGAGGCGAGGAATGTCAGGACGACGATGGTGGAGCCGGTTTCGAACACAGGTTTGGGGAAATAGAAACCGCGGCCGGTAAAGGCGAAAGCATCCCAGAGCATCGAGGCTTCGGCATCATCGCCCCGGAAATCGCGCGGCTGGGGCAGGACGGCGGTGAACACCGCCATGATGATGAGGATCCAGATCAGCACCGGCACGTTGCGGAAGATTTCAACGTAGACGGACATGAGCTTGCGGATCAGCCAGTTCTGAGACAGGCGCAGCACGCCGACGACCACACCGATGATGGTGGCGAGGATACAGCCCAGGAAAGCCACCAGCAGCGTATTGAGCACCCCGACGATCGAGGCCCGAAGATGGGTGGACTGGCTGTCGTATTCGATGAGGCGCTGGTTGATGTCGTAGCCCGCAGGCTCGGACAGGAAGCCGTAGGAAATATTGAGGCCCGCATCACGGAGGTTCTGCGCCAGGTTGCTGCCGAGATAGGCGAACAAGGCGATCAGCAGAACCAATGCAATGAATTGAAACGTATAAGAGCGGTAACGGGTATCGTTGATAAGCTTGGACAGCGTGAACGATTCCCCTCGCGGAGGAGAGATGCTGGTCATGAATTCTTCCCTGGCTGCCGGCGTTTTTTTATGGATCGATCACAGCGCAGGCTGTCCCGAAGGTCCGGCTTTGTTGTCTTGGCGCCTTGGCGTTTCGCGAATTGCCTTGGACACAGGGGAAGGGCGCGGAAGTTCCGCGCCCTTCAACAGATTTGTTTAGCGGAAGGGCGGTGAGTAGAGCAGGCCGCCTTCGGTCCACTGGGCATTCAGACCACGGCTGAGACCGATCGGCGTGTTCTCACCGATGTTCTTCTCGAACAGCTCGCCATAGTTGCCGCCCGCCATGATGGCGCGCTTGGCCCATTCGGCGTCCAGACCCAGCATTTCGCCCAAGGTGCCTTCGGTGCCGAGCAGACGGTTGATTTCCGGGTTGTCGGTGCCGTTGGCCAGCTCGGCGACATTGGCCGAGGTCACGCCGTATTCTTCGGCAGCGATCAGCGCGTTCAGCGTCCAGCGTGCGATATCACCCCATTCGCTGTCGCCGTGGCGCACCAGCGGTCCAAGCGGCTCTTTCGAGATGATCTCGGGCAGAATCACATGCTCGGAGGGAGTTTCGAACGCGGCGCGGGTTGCGGCCAGACCGGAAGCGTCGGTGGTGTAGACGTCACAGGCACCTTCCAGATAGAGCGGCTGCGCTTCGGCGTTGGTTTCGATCGGAACCGGCTCGTAGCTGATGTTGTTCACGCGGAAGAAATCCGCGAGGTTCAGCTCGGTGGTGGTGCCGGTCTGGATGCAGACGGTCGCGCCATCGAGTTCCTTGGCCGAGGTCACGCCCAAAGATTTTGGGACCATGAAGCCTTGACCGTCGTAGTAGTTGATGCCGACGAATTCGAACTTCAGGTCGACATCGCGCGAGAAGGTCCATGTGGTGTTACGTGCCAGAAGGTCGATTTCGCCCGACGCCAGCGCGGTGAAGCGCGTCTTGCCGGTCGTGGGAACGAATTCGACAGCGGTAGGATCGCCGAGAACAGCAGCGGCAACAGCACGGCACACGCCAACATCGAACCCCTGCCATTCGCCGTTCGCGTCAGGCGCAGCGAAGCCGACAAGGCCCGTCGTCACGCCACAGTTCAGCTTGCCACGGGCTTTGACGTCGTCAAGCGTGGCTGCTGCAGCGGCGCCAGCGGAAAGCCCGGCGATGGTCAACGCGCCCAGAATCACGGTTTTTTTCATGTTTACCTCTTCCTGATTGTCCGCTCTTACACGAACGGTTTGTGCGGCCCGGAAGACCCGAGCTAACTGTGAACCGGGCCAAAGCCCAGTCAGTGGCATCGAGTTTGGTTGGATTCATCACAAAAGGTCAAGACCTGGATCACCAAAAACAATGATCCTTGGCATAGGGTATCGTAACGTAAATCAGTCCCTAAGCCAGGCGCGCGGCGCGCCCGAAAGATCATGAAACCTCTTGGCGGCCAGAAAGTCAGATTCTTTTAGCGCTGCCTGTTCCGCGGCTTGTTCGTCAACGCCCCACAGCTCTGCCTGCCATTGCTCGTCCACGCGGGAGAGCTGCCAGAGAGCCTCGGGGGGGCGGTGGCCAGTGAGGGCGGCGAATCCAATAACCAGAGAGCCGGACAGGCTGACGAGATCGTGAAAGGCTGTCAGGGTGAATGCATCCATTTTGTGCACGGGGCCTGTCAAAGCGGCAAGTGCGGCCTCGTCCTGCGGCGCATGCATGACCCCGGTCACGGTGCGAAGACGCACACCGAATGTCGCTTCGGCCCAGTCAAGCAGGGGATCCCAGGCCTCGGATTGACGGCGGATCAGTTCAACGGGGCTTGCGGCGCGATAGCACAGCAGATCCGCGTCACCGTAATCGGCCAGCATCTGCGCCACTTCGGAATGCTGGTGGCGGACCTTGTCGATGGCGGCATTGGCGGCGCGGGTGACCGGCATGCTGTGCGGGTTGATCACATCCTCCTGCGCGTCCCATTCGGCGGCGATGGCGCGGGCCATGTCCTGGGTCGGGACGACGAGCGGCGCCTTGGCGGGGGTCTTGACCGGGCGGCCATCGAGACGCACGGCAAACCCGTCGTCGCGGGCGTCAACCTCGGCGGTTTTCCAGAAGCGTTTTGCCTTCCATTCGCTCATGACGCTTTCTCCCACAGAAGATCGAGACAGGCGGGCAACTGGCTGAAATCGTCGATCACGCGGGCCGCGTGATGCAGATGCTCGCGCGGATGATAGCCCCAGCTGACGCCGATTCCCGTGATGCCGGCGGCATGGGCCATCTCCATGTCGAAACTGGTGTCGCCGATCATCACTGCGCAATCGGCCGCCACGCCGGTTTCGGACAGCGCCGCCTGCAGCATCGAGGGATGCGGTTTGGAGGGGTGATGATCGCTGACTTGCTGGGTGACGAAATAGCGGCGCAGATCATGGGCATCGAGCAGCTTGTCCAGCCCGCGACGGGATTTGCCGGTGGCCACGCCCAGAAGCACATCGGGGATCGCGTGCAAGGCCTCGATCGCCTCGAGCGCGCCGGGATAGAGCGGCGAGGATTGCGCGGCGCCGGATTGCGCGCGCAGCTCCATATAGGCGTCCTTGTACCAACCGACCATCTGCCCGTGGCGACCCGTATCAAGCGCGGGCGCAAGCCGCGCCACGGCCACATCCAGCGACAGGCCGACGATGCCAAGCACCGTGTCGCGCGGCGGTACGGGATGACCGGCCCGATCGAAGGCATGGGCCATCGCGGCGAGGATATCGGCCTGACTGTCGACCAGCGTGCCGTCCACGTCGAAGACGACAAGACGCAAGGGGCGCGATGTCATTGCAGATCCTCGAACGGATCATCCGGCGCCTCGGAGGTCTGCCACTGGAACATGTCCCAGGTGCGTTTCATGTGATCGGGCAAGGGTGCGGTCAGATGCAGGCGGGCGCGCGAAACGGGGTGCTCGAGCGTCAGGGACCGGGCATGGAGATGCAGTTTGCGGCTGATTTCGCCACCCAGTTGGGCGCCCCAGCCGTCGCCCATGTTTTCCTGACCGGAGCCGCCATATTTGCCGTCGCCCACGATGGGATGACCGATCTCGGCCATATGGGCGCGCAGCTGATGGGTGCGGCCCGTCACCGGCACCAGAGCCACCCAGGCGCAGCGCGCACCGGCGGATTCGATCACGGCGAAATCCGTGGTGGCGCGCTTGGCGCCGGGGGTGCTGTCGACGGCCTCGGGATGCAGGCAGAGCATCTTTTCGCCTTCGCCCTGCGCACCATGCCCGGGCGCCTTGACCAACCCGAAGCGGATCGTGCCCATGCGCGGGCTTGGCACACCGGCGACGGCGGCCCAATAGATCTTGCGGGTGTCGCGGTGGCGGAACCCGGCGGTCAGGGTCTTGGCCACGGCCCGGCTGCGGGCGAGGATCAGAACGCCCGAGGTGTCCTTGTCGAGCCGGTGCACCAGGCGGGGCTTTTCCTCGGCGCCGAAGCGCAGCGCGTCGGCAAGGCCATCGACATGGCGGGTCTGCTTGCTGCCGCCCTGCACCGGCAGGCCCGGAGGCTTGTTCAGAGCGATGATGTGGTCGTCGCGGTAGATCACGGCGGATTGGATCATGCGCGCGTCGGCATCGCTGATGCGGCTGTGTGGCGACGCGCTGTCGATCTGACCGGGATCGGGCAGCGGCGGGATGCGGACCTGCTGGCCCACCTCGAGCCGGGTGCTGGCCTTGACACGACCGCCATCGACCCGAAGCTCGCCCTTGCGGCACAGTTTTTCGATGCGCCCCTGAGAGACATGCGGGAAGTGCCGGCGTAGCCACCGGTCAAGCCGCTGGTCGGCATCGCCTTCGGTAACCGTCAATGTCTGAACACCGCTCATGCCCATATCCCCCGTGCGATCCAGACGCCAAGCGCCAATGCGGCCAGTGACCCGATGACCGACAACACAACGTAAAGTCCCGCCGAGCCGAGCTGGCCGCGCTCATAGAGGGTGAATGCCTCGAGCGAGAAAGCCGAGAAGGTGGTGAACCCGCCCAGAAGCCCGGCCATGACCAGCGGATTGAGATGCGTCAGGCCCTTCTGGGTCGAGACCACGGCAAAGATCCCGATCAGGAAAGAGCCCAGCACATTGACGCTGAGCACACCGACGGGAAAGCCGGGGCCGCTGAGCCGCAGCAGGGCAAGCCCGGTGCCGAAGCGCAGCATCGCACCGATCGCACCACCAAGGGCCACGTGAAGAAAGGTCATGAACATGGCCGCGTCTGTCGCGCGCCACCCGTGGATTGTCAAGCTGTGCTGATGTTTGAAGGCGCGCGCGCGGCACCGCGCGTACCGATTGAAGAGCACCCTGCATTTCGCGCAATTCTGTGATTCAGGTTTTTCGCGAAACGCTTTAGGGTGCCGCGTGTCACATGCGAAAGGCCCGTATCCCGATGTCCGATCCGATCCCCTTCCTGCGCCGCCTGTTCAACCGGGCGGTCGAGGTGGCCGACCCCATGCAAAGCCTAGCACAGGCCCTGCCCGAGCGTCCGGAGGGGCGGCTGGTGGTGATCGGCGCGGGCAAGGCGAGCGCGCGGATGGCCGAGGCCGTCGAGGCGGCTTACGGCCCCTGCGAGGGGCTTGTCATCACGCGCTATGGCTATGCCCGGCCCTGCAAGGGGATCGAGATCGTGGAAGCGGCGCATCCGGTGCCGGATACCGCCGGGCTGCAGGCCACCGCGCGGATGCTGGAACTGATGCGGGGGCTTGGCGAGGGGGACATGGTGCTGGCGCTGATCTCGGGCGGGGCGTCGGCGCTTTTGGTGCAGCCTGCGGGGGCGATCACGCTGGAGGAAAAACAGGCGGTCAACTCGGCGCTTTTGTCTTCGGGGGCGCCGATCGGTCAGATGAACGTTTTGCGCAAGCATCTGAGCCGGGTGAAAGGCGGGCAACTGGCCGCCGCCGCGCATCCCGCGCGAATGCTGGCGCTGTTGATTTCGGACGTGCCGGGCGATGATCCGGCGATGATCGGCTCAGGCCCGACGGTGGGGGATGCCAGCACCCCCGCCGATGCGCGCGCCATTCTGGAGCGGCACGGGATCGAGGTGCCGCAATCGGTGCGCGATGTGCTGGAGGGGCCAAGCGGCGTCGTGCCGCCCGGCGACCCGAGACTGTCCGGGGTGGAGAACGTGATCTATGCCGCCCCGTCGCAATCCTTGGAGGCCGCAGCCGAGATCGGACGGGCCGAGGGGCTGACTGTGCGGGTTCTGGGCGATGCGCTGGAGGGGGAGGCGCGCGAGTTGGCGCGCGATCACGCGGCGCTGGCCCTGGAAATTCAGGGCGCCCTTGGGCCGGGGGATGCGCCGGTGCTGCTGTTGTCAGGGGGAGAGTTGACGGTCACGCGCAAGGGCGATGGCGTGGGCGGGCCGAATGCGGAATATGCGCTGGCCATGGCGATTGCACTGGACGGGGCCGAGGGCATTCATGCGATGGCCTGCGATACCGACGGGGTGGACGGCGCCGCCGAGGTGGCGGGTGCCGCCCTTGGGCCGGACACGTTGACCAAGGCGCGCGCGGCAGGGGTGGACGCCGCCGAGGCGCTGGCCCGCAACGATGCGCATTCCTTTTTCGCAGCGATCGGCGATCAGGTGGTGACCGGGCCGACGCTGACCAATGTCAACGATTTCCGCGCGATCCTGATCGCGCCGAAGGGGTAGTCGCATGGAGCGGATCGCCCACCTTGACCCAACGATGCGCGCGTGGCGTCACGAGTTTCACCGGCATCCGGAACTGGGCTTCGATCTGCCATGGACCAGTGAGCGCGTGGCCGGTTTGCTGGAGAGCTTCGGGCTCGAGGTGCATCGCGGCATCGGGGGATGCGGCGTCGTGGGTGTCTTGCAGAGGGGCAATGGCACGCGCAGCATCGGCATCCGGGCCGATATGGACGCGCTGCCGATCACCGAAGACACCGGGCTGGTTCATGCCTCGGAGATCGCGGGGCAGATGCATGCCTGCGGTCATGACGGGCATATGACCATGGCGCTTGGAGCAGCGAGTCTGCTGGCGGAAGGCGGCGATTTCAGCGGGCGCGCGGTGTTCGTCTTTCAGCCCAATGAAGAGCATGGCGAAGGGGCCGCAGCGATGATCGCAGATGGGCTGTTCGAGCGGTTCGGCATCGACGAGATTTATGGCGCGCACAACATCCCCGGCCTGCCAGTCAGCCAGTTCGCCACCCGCGCCGGGCCGATCACCGCCAGCGAAGCGCTGTTCGAGATCGAGGTTTCGGCGCGCGGTGGTCACGCGGCGCTTCCGCATATGGGCGTCGATGCGATCACCGTGGGGGCGCAGATCGTCGGCGCGCTGCAAACGATCGTGTCGCGCAAGCTGGACCCTGCACAGAACGGTGTCGTGTCGGTCACGGAATTCAGCACCGACGGGCGGCGCAACGTGCTGCCGGGGCATGCCACGCTGAGCGGTGACGCGCGCGCCCTGACGCCCGAGACCAACGCTGGGATCGAGGCCGCCATGCGACAGCTTGTGGAGGGCATTTGCGCCGCGCATGGGATCAGCGCGACGGTCAGCTACGAGACGATCTTTCCACCGACGATCAATGCGCCCGGCCCGGTGGCCGAGGCGGTGGCGACGGCGGATGATCTGGGGATTTCAATCGACGGGGCCTGCGCTCCCAAGCTGTTTTCCGAGGATTTCGCCCATATGGCGTCGCGCGTGCCGGGCTGTTTCGTGCTGATGGGCAATGGCACCGAAAGCAGGCACGCCCGCCCGCTGCATTCCAGCGATTACGAGTTCAACGATGCCGCATTGGCGCCGGGAGCGGTCTTCTGGGCAAGGCTTGTGGAGCGGCGCCTCGCCCAAGACAGCCGGTGATCAGGCGGTTTTGCGATCTTCGCCCGCGGCAGCGATGAAGCCCGAGCGACCAATGCTTTCATACGCCTCGAAGCCGGCGCGCTTGGCGTCCTTGACCGAGTAGATGTTGCGCAGATCGGCAAGGCGCGGTGTTGCCATCTTGCGCGCGATGCGCTTGAGATCGAGGGCGCGGAACTCGTTCCATTCGGTCAGGATCACAAGAAGATCGGCGTTGTTGGCGCATTTATAGGCGTCGTCATGCCATTGCACGCCGGGTAGAAGATGCTCGCCCTCGCGCCGGCCTTGCGGATCGCAGACACGGACCTTGGCACCGCTGCCGACAAGGGAGGGCACGATGGTCAGGGCGGGCGCCTCGCGCATGTCGTCGGTGTTGGGCTTGAAGGTGACGCCGAGGATGCCGATTGTCTTGCCGTTGAACGTGCCGTCGCACATGTCCAGCAGCTTGTCGATCATGCGGCGTTTGACATCCTCGTTCACGGCGATCACCGCCTCGGTGATCTGCAGCGGCACGCCATGTTCCTGACCGGTGCGGGCCAGAGCGCGGGTATCCTTGGGAAAACAGCTACCGCCATAGCCGGGACCGGCATGCAGGAACTTGTTGCCGATACGACCGTCAAGGCCCATGCCCTGAGCGACCTGCTTCACATCGGCGCCGGTGCGTTCGCAGAGTGCCGCGATTTCGTTGATGAAGGTGATCTTGGTCGCGAGAAAGGCATTGGCGGCGTATTTTATCATCTCGGCGGATTCGAGATCAGTGGTCAGGATCGGGAATTCGCGCAGGTAAAGCGGACGGTAGATCTCGGCCATGACATCGGCGGCGCGTTCCGTCTGAACGCCGACGACGACGCGGTCGGGCTTCATGAAATCCTCGATCGCCGCACCTTCGCGCAGGAATTCGGGGTTGGAGGCCACGTCGAAATCGAGAGCGGGATTGGCCTTTTTCATCACCTGCTTGACCTGCCGGTTGGTGCCGACGGGAACGGTCGACTTGGTGACGACGACGACATATTGGCTGGCGGCGCGGGCGATTTCCTCGGCTGCGGCCATGACATAGGTGAGATCGGCGTGACCGTCGCCGCGCCGGGTGGGCGTGCCGACGGCGATGAACACGGCTTCGGCCCCGTCGATGGCCTGCGCCAGATCGCCGGTAAAGGACAGACGGCCCGCTTCGACATTCTTTTCCAGCAGCGCATCGAGACCCGGCTCGAAGATCGGCACCTCGCCGCGTTCGAGCATTTCGATCTTGCGGGGGTCCTTGTCGACACAGACGACATCATGCCCGAAATCCGAGAAGCACACACCGGAGACAAGGCCCACATAGCCGGTTCCGATCATCGCGATTTTCATGGTTGATTACCTTTCAGACCCCTGCACACACATCCTTAATGCCGCCCGGTGGCAAACGCGTCAATCACAGATCACCGGGCGGATCGGCAACCGTGGCGAGAAAACCAGAGCACGGCAACGGATGGCCGACCGGAACCATGGCCATTGGACAGGGGCGCATGGCACAGCTATTGAGAAACCCGAAGTTGCGAGTGGCAGGACAGAGACGAAGGACGCAAAGCATGTCCCAGAAACTATTCGGCACCGACGGTGTGCGCGGACGGGCCAACAGCTGGCCGATGACGGCAGAAATCGCGCTGAAGCTGGGGGCTGCGGCAGGGCGTTATTTCCGGCGCGACACGCAGGAGCACCGGGTGGTCATCGGCAAGGACACGCGGCTGTCGGGCTACATGATCGAGAACGCGCTGACGGCGGGCTTTACCTCGACGGGGATGAACGTGTTCCTGCTGGGGCCGATGCCGACACCGGCGATCGGATACCTGACGCACGGTTTGCGCGCCGATGTGGGGGTGATGATCTCGGCCAGTCACAACCCGGCGTCGGATAACGGGATCAAGTTCTTCGGACCGGATGGCTTCAAGCTGAGCGACGAGGCGGAGGCCGGGATCGAGGCGCTGATGATGGAAGGCGTACAGGCCGCCGCCCCGGAAAATATCGGGCGAGCCAAGCGCTTTGACGATGCCATGGGCCGGTATGTGGAATATGCCAAGACCACCTTTCCGTCCCGGCGCCGTCTGGACGGGCTGCGGATCGTGGTGGATTGCGCCAATGGCGCCGCCTACAAGACCGCGCCCGCCGTTCTGTGGGAGCTTGGCGCCGAGGTGATCTCGATGGGCGTGGAGCCGGACGGGTCCAATATCAACCGCAACTGCGGCTCGACCCATCCCGAGGCCGCCGCCAAGAAAGTGATCGAGACCCGCGCCGATATCGGCATCTGCCTTGATGGCGACGCGGATCGCGTGGTGCTGATCGACGAGAAGGGCCAAATCGCCGACGGGGATCAGATCATGGGTCTGATCGCGGGGCGTTGGCATCAGGAAGGCCGGTTGGCGGGCGATGCGCTGGTGGCTACGGTGATGTCAAACCTTGGGTTGGAGCGATATCTGAACGACCGGGGCATCGGCATGAAGCGGACGGCGGTTGGCGATCGCTATGTCGTGGAGGCGATGCGCGCGGGCGGTCATTCGCTTGGCGGCGAGCAGTCGGGCCATATCGTGATGACGGATTACGCCACCACCGGAGACGGGCTGATCGGAGCGCTGCAATTCCTGGCCTGCATGGTCGAGACCGGCCAGAAGGCCAGCACGCTGGCGCATGTCTTCGATCCGGTGCCGCAAAAGCTTATCAATCTGCGCTATGAATCCGGCAAGACACCTTTGGAGGCCGAGGCCGTGAAAGAGGCCATCGCCATGGGCGAGAAGGCGCTTGGCCGCGACGGGCGGCTGCTGATCCGCAAATCGGGGACGGAGCCCTTGATCCGGGTCATGGCCGAGGCGGTGGACCCCGCCATGCTGGACAAGGTTCTGAATGATGTGGTGGCCGCGGTGCAGAAGGAATGCTGACGAGCGGCCCTCAGATTGCCCGCGATACGCCCTTGGCTTGCCCAAAAGACCGGGCAAGACTGGGGCGAGATGGACATTCGGCAAGGTAAAAGACAGATGCACGCGATTACACCGGTTATTCTTTGTGGCGGATCAGGCACGCGGCTTTGGCCATTGTCGCGCAAGAGCTATCCCAAGCAGTTTGCGCGGATCATGGGCGACGAAAGCCTGTTGCAGGGCTGTGCCCGGCGTCTGAGCGGGCAAGGCGAGGGGCTGGAGTTCACGCCGCCCATGGTGCTGACCAATGCCGATTTCCGCTTCATGGTGACCGAGCAGATGCTGGAGGCGGGGATCGATCCCGGCCCGGTGCTGATCGAACCGGAGGCACGCAACACCGCCCCCGCCGTTCTGGCCGCGGCGCTGCATCTGGCCAAGGACAGCCCCGATGCGCTGATGCTGGTGGCGCCGTCGGATCACGTGATCCCCGACACGAGCGCGTTCCATGCCGCGATCGCCAAGGGCGCAGAGGCGGCGCGCGCCGGGCGTCTGGTGACCTTCGGGATCGCGCCCACGCATGCCGAGACCGGCTATGGCTATCTGGATCTGGGCGATGCGCCGGACGGAACCGGAGCGGCGATGCCGCTGCGGCGCTTCGTGGAAAAGCCCGACCTTGAGACAGCAAAAACGATGCTGGAGGCCGGGACCTATCTGTGGAACGCAGGGATTTTCCTGTTCGCGGCGCGCGATATCATCGCGGCCTTCGAGGCGCATGCGCCGGACCTTGTGGCGCCGGTGCGCGCAGCGGTGGACAAGGCCCGCGCCGATCTGGGCTTTTTGCGGCTCGACCCTGAAGCCTGGGCCGGGGCGGACAGTATTTCGGTCGATTTCGCGGTGATGGAGCGGGCGGACAACCTGTCGGTGGTGCCCTATGCGCATCACTGGTCGGACCTTGGAAGCTGGGCCGCCGTCCAGCAGGAGGCCGGGGCGGATGAGAATGGCGTGACCCTGTCGGGTCCGGCCACGGCGATCGATTGCGAAGGCAGTCTGATCCGGTCGGAAAGCGAGGGGCTCGAGGTTGTGGGGCTTGGCCTGAAGAACACGCTGGTGGTGGCGATGCCCGACGCGGTGCTGGTGGCCGATATGGCGCGCACGCAGGATGTGGGTGCTGTGGTCAAGGCGCTGCGGGCCAAGGGCGTGGCGCAGGCGGACAGCTTTGCCCGCGATCACCGGCCCTGGGGCTATTTCGAGACGCTGGCCCTGTCGGGCCGGTTCCAGGTGAAACGCATCGTGGTCAAGCCGGGTGCGGCGCTGAGCCTGCAAAGCCATGTGCATCGGGCCGAACATTGGATCGTGGTGTCGGGGACAGCCAAGGTGACGATCGATGACACGGTCAAGCTGGTGAGCGAGAACGAGTCGGTCTATGTCCCGCTTGGCGCGGTGCACCGGATGGAGAACCCCGGCAAGGTGCCGATGACCCTGATCGAGGTGCAGACCGGCAGTTACCTCGGCGAGGATGACATCATCCGCTACGAAGATGTCTATGCCCGCGAGAGTGACGATTGAGGCATCAGGACGCGGCGCGCGGATCGGCGGACATGCCGCCAATCACACTGTGGATGCTGTAGCCCGGCGCATATATCAGGCGCACAACGGTGATTGCCCGCGTGTGATCCCAAGTGACACGCGTGATGGCGAATACCGGCGTTCCGGGCGCGGTGCTCAGCAACTCCGCCTGACTGTCGCTTGCGGCCTCGGCGGAAAAGGCGATGTCGCCATGCGTGAAGGGCGCATGCGCGAGCAGCCATTCATTGGCGCTGATCCTGTCGAACGGCGCGTCATGGGCGGCGGGCACGGTGGACAGGCTGATCCAGCGTTCCTCGAGCACGTAAGGCAAGCCATCGGCGCTGTGCAGTGCGATGAGATGCAGGGCCGGGCCCGGCCCAAGCGTGGCGCGCGGCCCGGCGGGAGGGGGGGCAAGGCTGCGTTCGAGCAGGCTGTAGCCATAGGCGTGGCCCCGATCCTCGATCTCACGGCGTATGACGGGGATCTCGACGGTGGCGCGGCTGACCGGGTGCAGGGCGACACGGGTGCCGGCCTTGCGGCGGCGTTCCAGCAGACCGGCCTCGGCCAGAGCGCGTAGCGCGCGATTGACGGTGGCACGCGCGCAGCCGAATTCCCGGGCCAGATCCACCTCGCCGGGAATGACATGGCCGGGGGGCCAGTCGCGGGCGTGGATGCGGCGCAGAACCTCGTCCTGGATCGCCTGCCAGCCTTTGGGGGGAGGTCCGCTCATAGCACGCCGCGCAAGGGTTTCATGGCCTGCACATAGGCGGCGGTGATCCGGTCGCGCGCCTGGTGGCGGCCATCCTGCACCACGTGGCGGCCTGCGGCCCAGACATCGCGCACCAGCGCGTCGGAGCCTGCGAATATCCAGCAATCCAGAAGCGTATCGCCGGTCTGATCGCGCAGGTCGATATGGGTGGCGTCCAGCGCCGTCAGATCGGCCAGCATGCCGGGCGCGATCTGTCCGCTATCGCGGCCAGCGGCCTGTGCCCCACCGGCGCAGATCGCATCGAAGAGCCGCCGGCCGGTGCTGTGCGCGGGCGTGGCAAGGGCGGCGCGGGAGTGATCCCGCAGGCGTTGCGAATAGTCCAGCGTGCGCAGTTCTTCGGACAGGGCGATGCGGATGTTGGAATCCGAGCCGATGGAAATGCGCCCGCCCGCCCCCATCCAGCGCACGGCGTCGAATATCCCGTCACCGAGGCTGGATTCGGTGATCGGGCAAAGGCCCGCGACCGCGCCGGTTTCGGCCAGAGCCACGGTTTCATGCGGCTGCATCTGGGTGCAGTGGATCAGGCACCATTGCCCATCCACCGGCGCATGATCGAGCAGCCATTCGACGGGGCGCGCGCCAAGGGTGGCCTTGACCTCGTCGACCTCGGCCAGCTGTTCGGCAAGATGCATATGCACCGGCCCGCCCTGCGCCAGATCGGAGGCACGGGCGATATCACCGGGGCTGACGGCGCGAAGGCTGTGCGGCGCCACACCAAGCCGCGCATCGGTCGGCAGGACCCTGAGGGCCGCGCGGCTGTCTTCCAGCAGGCGCGCGAAACGGTCGGGATCGTTGCCGAAACGGATCTGACCAGCAGTCAGGGCACGACGGTCGCAGCCGCCGAACCGGTAGTGCACCGGCAAGAGCGTCAGGCCGATCCCGGTGTCCTGAGCCGCGGCGATGATGCGTTGCGCCATTCCGGACAGATCCTCATAGGGCACGCCGCCCGGCGCGTGATGCAGGTAGTGAAACTCGACATTGGTGGCATAGCCCGCTTCGAGCATCTCCATCTGCACCAGCGCCGCGATGGCCTGCACCTGATCGGGGTCGAGCCGGTCAAGGAAGCGATACATCAGCCTGCGCCATGTCCAGAAACTGTCGCGAGGATCGGCGCCGCGCGTTTCCGTGAGCCCCGCCATGGCGCGTTGGAAGGCATGGGAATGCGCATTGGCGGGCGCAGGCAGAAGGATGCCGGTGCGGGTTCCCTGATCGGCGGCGGTAGGCGGCTGGCCCGGAGTGACATCCGCGATGCGCCCCGCGCCATCGATGCGGATCGCCACGTCACGCGCCCATCCGATAGGCAGCAAGGCCTGCTCTGCCCAGATCATCGTCATCGTCACGTCCTGTCTTGACCCGATTATTATGTCTATACATAATTCCATGAAACGACTCGCAAATCAACAAGGTTCCCGGGATGCTTCTGACGAATGCGACTGTGGCCACCATGCAGGGCGGCACGGCCTATGGTCTGATCGACCGGGCCGCGATCGCACTGAAAAAGGACGTGATCCAATGGGTCGGGCCGATGGATCAGGTGCCCGCCGCGTTTGCGGGGCCGGGCGATGATCTGGAGGGACGGCTGGTGACACCGGCGCCGATCGATTGTCACACCCATATCGTGCATGGCGGCAATCGCGCGGGCGAGTTCGAGATGCGCCTTGGCGGTGCCACCTATGAAGAGATCGCGAAGGCGGGCGGCGGCATCGTATCGACCGTGCGGGCCACACGCGCGGAGGACGAAGACGGGCTTCTGAAAGGCGCGCTGCGCTTTGCCGATGCGCTGATCGCCGAGGGCGTGTCGGTGATCGAGGTCAAGTCGGGCTATGGTCTGGATATCGAGACCGAGTTGAAGATGCTGCACGTGGCGCGGCGGATCGCGGATCTGCGCGCGGTGCGGATCAGAACCTCGTTTCTGGGGGCGCATGCGATCCCCGAGGACATGACGGACCGGCCAGACACCTATCTGACCGAGATCTGCCTGCCTGCGCTCAAGCAGGCGGCGGCCCAACGGCTGGTGGATGCGGTGGACGGGTTCTGCGAGCGCATCGCCTTTGACACCGCCCAGATCGAGCGGCTGTTCAAGCAGGCGCGCGCGCTTGGCCTGCCGGTCAAGCTTCATGCCGAACAGCTGAGCCATTCAGGGGGCACGCGTCTGGCGGCGCGCCATGGCGCGCTGTCGGCGGATCATGTGGACTATGCCACCGATGAGGATGCAGCGGCACTGGCCGAGGCTGGCAGCGTCGCGGTGCTGCTGCCTGGTGCCTTCTACACGCTGCACGAAACACAAGCGCCGCCCGTGGCGGCGTTTCGCAAGCATGGCGTGCCGATGGCGCTGGCCACGGATTGCAACCCCGGCTCGTCGCCGATGGCGTCGATCCTGCTGGCGATGAACATGGGCTGCACCCTGTTCGGCCTGACCGCCGAAGAGGCGCTGGCGGGTGTGACGCGCCATGCAGCACAGGCGCTCGGGCTGGAGGATTGCGGCGTGATCGCCCCCGGCAAGCGCGCCGATCTGGCGGTCTGGGATGCCGAACGACCCGCGGAGCTTCCCTATCGCATCGGGTTCAACCCGCTTCACCGGCGGATCTTCGGGGGTGTGGGATGACCGAAACGCTGGTGCCGGGTGCCGTGACGCTGGCGCAGCTCGACAGGATCTGGCGCAAGGGTCTACCGGCAAGGTTGGATCGTGGCTGCCGGGGGCAGGTCGAGGCGGCGGCAGAGCTGGTGCGCAAGGCCGCCGAAGGCGATGCGGCGGTTTACGGTGTGAACACCGGTTTCGGGAAGCTTGCCAGAGTGCGCATTCCCGCCGATCAGACCGCGACGCTGCAGCGCAACCTGATCCTGTCGCATTGCTGCGGCGTGGGCGAGGCGCTGGACCATGCGACCACCCGGCTGATGATGGTGCTCAAGCTGATTTCGCTTGGTCGCGGTGCATCGGGTGTCGACTGGCGCATGATCGAGATGATCGAGGCGATGCTGGACAGGGATGTGACGCCGGTCGTGCCGGATCAGGGATCGGTCGGCGCGTCGGGCGATCTGGCGCCGCTGGCGCATATGGCGGCGGTGATGATCGGCGAAGGCGAGGCGTGGATCGATGACACCCGCCTGCCCGGGGCCGAGGCGCTGAGGCAGGCGGGGCTCGCGCCCATCGTGCTTGGCCCCAAGGAGGGGCTGGCGCTGATCAACGGCACGCAGTTTTCCACCGCCTGCGCGCTGACCGGGCTGTGGGGCGCGTGGCGCAACCTGGAGAACTGCATTGTCACGGCGGCGCTGTCGACCGATGCGATCATGGGATCGACCGCGCCTCTGGTGGCAGAGATCCACGCCCTGCGCGGTCATCGCGGGCAGATCATGGTGGCCCGCGCGCAACGCGACCTGATGGAGGGCAGCGCGATCCGCGAAAGCCACCGCGACAGCGATACCCGCGTGCAGGACCCCTATTGCATCCGCTGTCAGGCGCAGGTCAGCGGCGCGGCGCTCGACCTGGTGATCCGGGCGGGCGAGACGCTGGAGATCGAAGCGAATGCGGTGACCGACAACCCGCTGGTTCTGGTTGCGGAGGAGCGGATCGTCTCGGGCGGGAATTTCCACGCCGAGCCGGTGGGTTTTGCCGCCGATCAGATCGCGCTGGCCATCGCCGAGATCGGCGCCATCGCGCAGCGCCGGGTGGCGCTGATGGTAGATCCCAACCTGAGTTGTGACCTGCCGCCCTTCCTGACGCCGGAGCCGGGGCTGAATTCGGGGCTGATGATCGCCGAGGTCACCACGGCGGCGCTGATGAGCGAGAACAAGCATCTGGCCAATCCCTGCAGCACCGACAGCACGCCCACGAGCGCCAACCAGGAGGACCATGTGAGCATGGCCGCCCATGCCGCGCGGCGGCTGGCACGGATGAACGGCAATCTGGACACGATCCTTGGCGTAGAGGCGATCTGTGGCGCGCAGGGCATCGGCTTTCGCGCGCCGCTGACCACCAGCCCGCCGCTGCAGCGCGTCATCGCAAGGCTGCGCGAGGCGGTGCCGGCGCTGGAGGCGGACCGCTATCTTGCGCCCGACCTGGCCTCGGCGGCCGCATTGATCCGGGACGGCGATCTGATCGCGGCGGCGGGGCTGGAGCTTGTGCCATGAGCGGGCCGGGCACAGTCTTGCATGCGAAGAGAGGGGCCCTGCCCCTCTTGGCCTGCGGCCAATTCACCCCGGGGTATTTGACCCAAGAAGAAGGAGCAACGGGATGCAGCCTGTCGACGTGAGGCGCGGTGATGGTCCAGTGGTTCTGGGCCTGCCGCATACGGGCACATATGTGCCACAGGATATCCGGACACGGATGAACGAAAGAGGCCGCGCTCTGGCCGATACGGATTGGAACATTCACAAGCTCTATGACGGGCTGCTGGAGGGTGCGACCACGGTGCGCGCGACCTTCCACCGCTATGTGATCGACGCCAATCGCGATCCGTCGGGGCAGAGCCTTTATCCCGGGCAGAACACCACCGGGCTTGTGCCGCTGACGGATTTCGACGGGGCGTCGATCTGGAACGAGGCACCATCGGGCGGTGAGGTGGAGCATCGGCGCGAGACATGGCACGCCCCCTATCACGCGGCGCTATGGGAGGAGTTGGACCGCGTGCGGCGAAGGCACGGCGTTGCGGTGCTATATGATTGCCATTCGATCCGGTCACGCATTCCGTTCCTGTTCGAGGGCACGCTGCCGGATTTCAACATCGGCACCAATGGCGGCACGACCTGCGCGCCCACGATCACGGCGGCGGTCGAAGAGGTCTGCCGCGCGGCGCAAGGATATACGAGCGTGGTCGATGGCCGCTTCAAGGGGGGCTGGACCACGCGCCATTACGGTCGGCCCGAAGAGGGGCTGCACGCGATCCAGATGGAGCTCGCGCAATCCGCCTATATGAGCGAGGCACCGCCATGGCCCTATCTGCATGAGCGCGCCGACGCGCTGCGTCCGCATCTTGCCAACATCCTGCAGCGTATCGAGCAGCTTGCCCTGGGAGGCGCGTTGACATGAGCGATCCCCGTCACAACATCCGCGACATTTATCCTGACACCGGGTCCAAGATCACCGCCAAGCACTGGGTCACCGAAGCGCCGATGCGGATGCTGATGAACAACCTGCATCCCGATGTCGCCGAGACCCCGCATGAGCTGGTGGTTTATGGCGGGATCGGGCGCGCGGCGCGGACATGGGAGGATTTCGACCGGATCGTCGCCACGCTGAAAACGCTGGAAGAGGACGAAACCCTGCTGGTGCAATCGGGCAAACCGGTGGGGGTGTTCCGCACCCACAAGGACGCGCCGCGCGTGCTGATCGCCAACTCGAACCTCGTGCCGCATTGGGCCACCTGGGAGCATTTCAGCGAGCTCGATCGCAAGGGGCTGATGATGTATGGCCAGATGACCGCCGGGTCATGGATCTATATCGGCAGCCAGGGCATCGTTCAGGGCACCTATGAGACCTTCGTCGAGGCGGGGCGCCAGCATTACGGCGGCGATCTGCAGGGGCGGTGGATCCTGACGGCAGGGCTTGGCGGCATGGGCGGCGCGCAGCCGCTGGCGGCGGTCATGGCCGGAGCCTGCTGTCTGGCGGTGGAATGTGACGAGAGCCGCGCCGCGTTTCGCAAGCGGACGCGCTATGTCGATGAGATCACCCATGATCTGGACGAGGCGCTGGCGATGATCGACCGCTGGACCAAGGCGGGAGAAGCGAAATCCGTGGGGCTGATCGGCAATGCGGCGGATGTCTTTCCCGAACTCGTGCGGCGCGGCGTGCGCCCCGATATCGTCACCGACCAGACCAGCGCCCATGATCCGGTGCATGGCTATCTGCCGCAAGGCTGGAGCGTGGCCGAGTGGCGCGCGAAGCAGGAGAGCGACCCCGGGGCGGTGGAGCGCGCCGCCCGCGCCAGCATGTGCACCCATGTGCGGGCGATGGTGGATTTCTGGCGCGCCGGGGTGCCGACACTGGATTACGGCAACAACATCCGGCAGGTGGCCAAGGAGGAAGGGCTGGAGGATGCCTTTGCCTTTCCGGGTTTCGTGCCTGCCTATATCCGGCCGCTGTTCTGCCGCGGGATCGGGCCGTTTCGCTGGTGCGCGCTGTCGGGCGACCCGGAGGACATCTATCGCACCGATGCCAAGGTGAAGGAGCTGATCGCGGACCCGCATCTGCATAACTGGCTGGACATGGCGCGCGAGCGGATCGCCTTTCAGGGGTTGCCGGCGCGGATTTGCTGGGTGGGTCTGGGGCTGCGGCACAAGCTGGGGCTGGCCTTCAACGAGATGGTGCGCAATGGCGAGGTGTCGGCGCCGTTGGTGATCGGGCGCGATCACCTGGATTCCGGGTCGGTCGCGTCGCCCAACCGCGAGACCGAGGCGATGCTGGACGGCTCGGACGCGGTGAGCGACAGGCCGCTGCTGAACGCCTTGCTGAACACTGCGAGCGGCGCGACATGGGTCAGCCTGCATCATGGCGGCGGCGTGGGCATGGGCTTCAGCCAGCATTCCGGCATGGTGATCTGTTGCGATGGCACCGAGGACGCCGACCGGCGCATCGAACGCGTGCTTTGGAACGATCCGGCAACCGGCGTCATGCACCATGCCGATGCAGGCTATGAGATCGCGATCGACTGCGCGCGGGAACATGGGCTTACCCTGCCGGGTATCCTGACATGACCATCGCCCTGCATCCCGAGGTGGGCAGCCGGCTATGCGACCCGCAATACGGTGGCGCAAAGGCAGCCGGATCGCCGCTCTGCGATCAGAGCGCCTGCGTGGTGTAATCCACCTCGTCGGGATAGAGCGTATCCTCGATCGAAGTGGTGTGCACCTTGACCAGTTTGCCGCCTTCGACGCGCGAGATGTATTGATGGCCGAACACCTGATGGGTCTTGCCGTTGAAGATCTTGGCGCCCTGCGGATGTTCGCGCGAGTGGGGAATCTCGGTCATCGCCTCGACCGCTTCGATCAGCGCCGGGCGATCGCCGGGGCCGCGATAGCCTGCGGCTTCCATGCCTGCCTTGACGGTGTAGAGCGTCTCCCAGCATCCGAACATATGGGCATAGGTCGAGATGTCCGACGGATCGGTGACCGAGGCCCCACGGGCATCCACGCCGACCTGTTCGCGATAGAACTTGTCATGCTCGGATTGATCGGGCTGTGCGTGGCGCGGCATGCCTTCCCAGAAATAGGTGCCTTCCAGAAATTCGAGACCGGGACTGTCGATTGCCACCGCTTCGAGACTGTCGATGAAGCCGAACATCTCGGGACGGGAGGGGCCGAAAAATTCGCCCAGTTCCTTGACGAAGGTCAGAACGGCGGGACCGACCATGACGTGATAAACCACCTCGGTCTCGCGGGGGATCTTGGGGAAATACTTGGTGAACGAGGTTTCGGCGGGTGGGATCGCGATATGTTCGAGCACCTGCCCGCCCTGTTCCTCGATCGCGGCGGTAAAGAAATCCCGGTGGTCATGGCCGAAGGCGAAATCGGGAAACACCATGGTGACCTTCTTGCCCAGGTTGGAGGCCACGAAGGGCGCCATCGCCTTGACCTGACTTTTCACGTCGGTGATGCCGGGCTGGAGCGTGTAGCGGTTGAGCATGCCCGAGGCCACGTGATGCCCTTCGGAGACCACGAAATAGGGCAGTTTCAACTCGCCCGCGCGGGGGGCGGAGCCGATGACGACATGCGAGAACAGCGTGCCGAAGCCGATGTCGCATTTGTGCTGCGTGGCGAATTTCTCGACCACTTCGGCACCGCGCTTGGGGTCGGTGCCGTCATCCTCGGCCACGATCTCGATCGCGCGGCCATTGATGCCGCCAGACTCGTTGATGAGTTTCACGGCGGCTTGCGTGGTGCGGTCATACCAGCGGCCATAGGCGGCGCCGATGCCGGTGCGATGGACCTGAAAGCCGATGCGGATCGGCTCGGCGGTCTGCGCATGGGTGTAACGCGCCCAGAGAGGCAGGCTTGCCGCGCCGATGGCGCCACCGGCAAGCGTGCTGAGCGCGGCGCGGCGCGTCGGTCCTTTTGGGGGTGTCGGCATGGTCGGATCCTCCCGGTCTGGGCCTATGGGCGCGGATGGCCCCATGCGCCCGAGTGTGCGAAGCGAAGGCGGGCTTGTCCAGCCCATTCACCGGGTCACATCCCGCGCGGTGACGCCAGAAGCCAAAGCCCGAAGACCGTATAGCCGATCATGAACAGCGCCAGCGGCGCCTGCCCCAGCACCGCACGCCATGTGCTGCCATGTCTACGCACCGCCAGCGCATGAGCCAGCAAGATTGCGATGACATGGCCGATCACCACGGCCCCGGCCTGTGCCAGCCAGATCGCCTTGACAGTGCCCGGGGTATTGAAAAAGCCGGTGGTCACGAAAAACGGCCCCAGCCCCAGAAGATCCGCGCCACGCCCAAGGGGATCGGTCAGCGCCATCAACACATATTGCCCGTCGACCATCGCAGCGGTGAGGTAATGGGCCACATGATAGCCAAGCGCGATCGGCAGGATCGTGGGCGCGAAAAGGCAGAAGGCCTGTCGCAAGGGGCGGCTCGTGCCGGCGATACGCTCGCCCAGCCACAGGCAAAGGGAAAAGACCGCGATCAGGGCCGCATTGGCGATGAGCAATCCTGCGAGTGTCTGGAAGATGACAGCGGAGCGGCCGGGAAATTCCAGCGGATTGAGGCCCAGAAGGCCCATCCACCAGAATGTCTCGTTCAGGCCATCGAAGCTGCCGGTACCAAGAAGCGTGACGATGAACAGCGCCAGCCCCAAGGATACCGGCGGAGCGGTCAGCACCTGCCAGCCCCACAGCCCGACGGCGATGCGCCCGCGCACCCGACCGACAAGGCCCATGCGCGCATAGATGCGCATCAGGATCGTCAGCGCCTCGCCACGCAACAGCCAGCGTGGACCAAAGAGCGTGACCCCCATCAGCGTCAGATACCAGTAGCCCCCGGCAAAGATCGCCAGCCTGTGCGGATCGGCAGGCGCGGGATCAGCCAGAAGAAACCCCGCGAAGGCCAGAAAGATCACGATCCCCGGCAAATGCCCAAGCCGCGACGGATAGCGCAGCAAGGACCGCGATCCGGTCAGGCGCGCGAGGATCGCGGTGGGGCCGGTCCAGGGGTTCGTCCAGCGCCAGTGATTGCCGATCAAACCTTGCAACGACACCAGCCCGATCCACCACACCGTCCAGACAAAGAGCGGCAGCGGATTGACCAGAGGATCGCGCGGTCCGACAAAGCCGCGCCACACCAGAAACGCGAGAAACAGCGCCGAGAGGCAGCTTGTCAGGTGGTGGAGCGGAAGATTGGGGCGCGGGATCAGCGGCAAGGGCCGAAACAGCCGTGCCGCCACCCAAGCCGGAAGGGCCGCGAGCAGAGCGACCGTCAGCGCCACGCTGGCCGCACCCGACGAGATGTAGATATCGGTGGGCAGCAACAGCACGAAGCCCTGCTCGGATGCATGGGCCAAGACAAGGCCGGGCAGCAGGACAAGGGACAGGGTTATGACGATCAGGTTGCGCATGACGGGTCCGGTGGCGAGATCCTCAGCCTAGAGGCAAATCCGTGGCGTGCCATGAGATAAATCATCTCAGCCGGTCCGAGGGCGGACCTGCACACCCGTCTCAGGCGCCGCCATCCTGCTCCAGCAAGGCGCGCAGGCCAGTGCGGTAATCGGGATGGATCAGGGTCACACCAAGCTCGTTTTTCATGCGGCTGTTGTCGACGCGCTTGGACTCGGCATAGAAGCTACGCGCCATCGGGGTCATGTCGGCCTCGTCAAAGGGCACTTCGGGAGGCAGGGGCAGGCCCAGCAACTCGGCCGCGTGGCCAATCACGTCCTGCGGCGGGGCCGGATCGTCGTCGCAGACATTATAGGCCGCGCCGGGATTTGGCCGGTCGATCGAGGCCAGCAGGACCTGCGCGATGTCATCGACATGGATGCGGCTGAACACCTGATCGGGTTTCACGATGCGCTGCGCGGTGCCTTGCCGAACCTTTTCGAACGGGCCGCGACCGGGGCCATAGATGCCCGCCAGCCGGAAGATATGCAACGGCAAGCCGGGAATGGCCTGCCATGCGGCTTCGGCATCCACGCGCATCTTGCCGCGCCGGGTCGAGGGGGTCAGGGGCGTGTCCTCGGTCACCCAACCGCCCTGATGGTCGCCATAGACGCCGGTGGTCGAAAGATATCCCACCCACTCCAGCCGCGAGGCGATGGCGGCGATCCGGTCGCCACACTGGTTCAGCACCGGGTCGCCATCGGCATCGGGACCCGCGGAAATCAGGATATGGGTGGCGCTGTCGAGCGCCTCGGAGAGGTCCCCATCGGGCCACAGGATCGGGGTCACACCCTCGGACCTGAGCGCCTCGGTCTTGTCGGGGGAGCGGGTGGTGCCATGGATCGTCCAGCCCCGCGCCAGCAGCAGGGGCGACAAGGCGCGGGCCGAAAAGCCATGGCCGAAGGAAAGGAGTGTCTTGGTCATGCCTCATGAATTGGCGATCCGGGCGGCAAAGGCAAGGGGCGGATGGGCGATCTTTCGCGGATCGCGAAACCGGGGCTGGTGCAGAGACGGCGCCCGGTGGCACTATGCGGCGCAGGGTCAATCTGGAGTTCCCATGCAGATGTTCAGCCGCCGTTCCGCCCTCGCCATTCTCTGCGCCGCTGCGCTTTCGGGATGCGCCGCGCGCGATGTTCCGGTCACCGCCACGCAAGGCCCGACCGAGCCACCGCTTTATCCAAACGAAACGCCCGAGCTGCGCGCGCTCATCAACAAATATGCCGATCTGAACGGCGTGCCACGATCGCTCGTGCACCGTCTGGCGATCCGCGAAAGCACCCATCGGCCCTGGGCGCGCAACGGGCCGTATTACGGCCTGCTGCAGATCCTGCCCCAAACCGCACGCACCATGGGGTTTCGCGGCCAGCCCGACGATCTGCTGGATGCGGAAACCAACCTGAAATATGCCGTCAGATACCTGCGCGGCGCCTATCTGGTAGCCGATGGCGATCCGGATGCCGCAATCGGCTGGTATGCGCGCGGCTACTATTACGAAGCCAAGCGCAAGGGGCTGTTGGTGGAAACCGGACTGCGCTCGGCCTAAGCCGCGTAGTCCAAGCCTTCGGCATCCAGAATGGCCTTGAGCTCGGAAAGGTGCTTTTCGGCCTGTCCGGGATAATCCTCAAGCTCGCGCGCGGTCTTTTCGGCCACCTCGTCGGAGAGGACGCGCAGCTTCTGGCCCGTCTGCAGCGCGCGGATATAGGTCTCGGCGGCGCGTTCGAAATAATAGAGCCGGTTGAACGTGTCGGCCACGCTGTCCCCGATGATCATCACACCGTGATTGCCCATGATCATCACCTTCTGCTTGGGATCCGAGAACAGCGCGGCGCACCGCTCGCCCTCATCCTCGAAGGCCAGCCCGCCATAACCGTCATCGATCACGTAGCGGTTGAAGAAGGTGGCGCAGTTCTGGTCGATCGGCGGCAATCGGCTGTCGGCCAGGCTGGCCAGCACGGTGGCATGGATCGAATGCACATGCATGGCGCAGCGTGCGTGCGGGCAATGCCGGTGGAGGCCGCCATGCAGCCCCCAGGCGGTGGGATCGGGCGCGCCGGGTCGCGAGAGGGTGTCGGGATCGTTGGCATCCACCTCGATCAGATCGCTGGCCTTGATCCGGGCGAAATGCATCTGGTTGGGGTTCATCAGGAACCGCGTTCCATCCTCGTTGATCGACAGGCTGAAATGATTGGCCACCGCTTCGTGCATGTTCAGTCGCGCGGTCCAGCGGAAAGCGGCGGCAAGATCGACGCGCTCCTGCCAATGGTCGAGATTCGGGGCAAGCTGCGTGATGGCGGTCATGTCATGTCTCCTTCAGGATTGTCGGCAAGGGGGCGGGACGGCACCCAGGCATAGCCGTCCGCGCACAGGATATAGGCCTCTCGCAGACCATGCGGTTTGTCGGAAGGTGGCTGCAGCACGGTGCCTCCCGCTTTCTCGGCCCGGTCTGCGGCTGTGTCGGGATCGCAGTCATAAAGCCGGATTTCGATACCCGCGCCACGCGGCGGATTTTCCGGCAAAAGGCCTGTGAGCGGATTGGAATGATAGGTGCCATCGGCATGAAGCTGCATCACGTTGCCGCCCTGCGCCACGATGGCGAAATCGGGACTGAGCCGGTGAATGGACAGCCCGAACACTTCGGACAGGAAACGGGCGCTGCGCGGCACATCCCGGACAAGGATATTGAAGCCGAACCCGCGCAACGAGGCGCCGAACGCCTCAGGCGTGACAGTTTCGTAATCCATGGCCTCCTCGTTGCGCGCACGGGGCCAGCTTGAATGCGGCCTTGGGGCGTGTCAACGTGCAAGCGACGGTGCAGCAGGCAACATGAGGACAGCAGGAATGACGATCGACGCCACCGCCCGGTTCAAGACGCCCGAGGCGGTAACGCCCGAAGCCTTCACCGATCCGCGCGCCGCCGTCACCCGCCTTGTGGCGCTTTACGATGCGGCGGTCGGCTTCTTGTCATGCGAGTTTCGCGCGGCCCTGTAAAGCGGCAAGCCGGACCATCGCGTGCGGGCCTTCTATCCCGAGATCCGGATCACCACCACCAGCCATGCGCAGATCGACAGCCGGTTGAGCTTTGGCCATGTCGCAGCCCCCGGGACCTATGCCACCACGATCACCCGGCCCGATCTGTTTCGGCATTACCTCGAGCAGCAGATCGGCCTTTTGGTCGAAAACCACGACGTGCCGGTGACCATCGGCCTGTCAGACACGCCGATGCCCATTCATTTCGCCGTGTCCAATGACACGTCCTTGACCGTCCCACAGGAAGGCGCGGCGGAGTTTACCTTGCGTGACGTGTTCGACGTGCCGGATCTTGGCACCACGAATGACGACATCGTCAACGGCACCAGCCGGCCCGCGCCTGACGGCACCGAGCCTCTGGCGCCCTTCACCGCGCAGCGCGTCGATTACTCGCTCGCACGGCTGTCGCATTACACCGCCACCGACCCCGAGCATTTCCAGAACCACGTGCTGTTCACCAATTACCAGTTCTATGTCTCGGAATTCGAAGCTTACGCGCGGCGGATGCTGGCCGATCCCGAGAGCGGCTATACCGCCTTTGTCAGCACTGGCAACGCACAGATCACCGGCCCGGATCAGGTGATCGAGGCATCGGAAAAACAGCCCCAGATGCCGGCCTTCCACCTCAAGCGCGAGAACGGATCGGGGATCACGCTGGTCAATATCGGCGTCGGCCCGTCGAATGCCAAGACCGCGACCGATCATATCGCGGTCCTACGGCCGCATGCCTGGATCATGGTCGGCCATTGCGCAGGCCTGCGCAACACGCAGCAACTGGGCGATTTCGTTCTGGCCCATGCCTATCTGCGCGAAGACCGCGTGCTGGATGCGGATCTGCCGTCATGGGTGCCCATTCCGGCGCTGGCGGAAATCCAGATCGCGTTGGAAAACGCGGTCGAGCAGGAAACACAACTGACCGGATATGATCTCAAGCGGGTGATGCGCACCGGCACGGTGGCAAGCCTCGACAACCGCAATTGGGAGCTGCGCGATCAATCCGGCCCGGTGCAACGTCTCAGCCAGTCGCGGGCCATTGCACTGGATATGGAAAGCGCCACGATCGCGGCCAACGGGTTTCGCTTCCGGGTGCCCTATGGCACGCTTCTGTGCGTGTCCGACAAACCGCTGCATGGCGAATTGAAACTTCCGGGGATGGCCTCGGACTTTTACAAGACGCAGGTGTCGCGGCATCTCATGATCGGGATTCGCGCAATCGAGAGCTTGCGGAAGATGCCGCTCGAACGCATCCACAGCCGGAAATTGCGCAGCTTCAGTGAAACAGCTTTCCTATAGGCCAAGAAAATCACCCCAAAATACGTGAAAAACACTTGCTTTTCCCTACTATTCATTGTGTTTGGTCACAACATACAGTTAAATTCTGAGCATGAGGCCCAAGGACCGGGCAGTTGAAGGAGACCATAAAATGGCAAAACCGATGACCAAAACTCAACTCGTTGCCGCACTGGCCGACGAAATGGGAACTGACAAGAAAACCGCCGGAACAGCGCTCGACGCCGTGACCGCGATCATCACACGCGAAGTGTCCGGCGGCGGTGCCGTCACCCTGCCCGGCGTCGGCAAGATCTATTGCCGCGAGCGCCCCGAGCGCATGGTGCGCAACCCCGCCACCGGTGAGCAGATCAAGAAAGAGGCCGACAAGGTCGTCAAGATGACCATCGCAAAGGCCCTCAAGGACAGCGTGAACGGCTGAGCTTGCAAACACCCGATGTTTAGGAAAGGGTCGCCCCGCAAGGGCGGCCCTTTTCGGTTTCAGGAGACAGCGTATGGACATTCGGGCGATCATCATGGGGCTTGCCTTTGCGGTGATGTGGTCCAGTGCCTTCACCTCGGCCCGGATCATCGTGGCCTCGGCGCCGCCACTGACCGCGCTCAGCCTGCGGTTCCTCGTCTCCGGCCTCATCGGGGTGCTGATCGCTCTGGCCCTCGGGCAAAGCTGGCGGCTGACGCGGGCGCAATGGCGCGCCACGATCATCTTCGGGATCTGCCAGAACGCGCTCTATCTGGGGCTGAACTTCGTCGCGATGCAAACCATCGAAGCGTCACTGGCGGCGATCATCGCCTCCACCATGCCGCTGCTTGTCGGGCTGGCAAGCTGGGGCTTGCTGGGGGAACGGATCGGTTTTCTGGGCGGTCTTGGCCTTGTCGCAGGTGTCATCGGGGTGGCGATCATCATGGGATCACGGCTGCAGGGCGGCGCCGATCTTTATGGTCTGGCCCTCTGCGTGGGTGGGGTGATGGCGCTGACGCTCGCGACACTCGCGGTGCGCGGCGCCACATCGGGGGGCAACTTCCTGATGATCGTAGGACTTCAGATGCTGGTGGGAAGCCTCGTTCTGGGCGTGGCGGGCCTCAGCATCGAAACGATCGAGATCGACTGGAGCTGGCAGCTGATCGCGGCCTTCGTCTATACCACGCTGATCCCCGGACTGGCGGCAACGCTGGTCTGGTTCAAGCTGGTCAACCGCATCGGCGCGATCAAGGCGGCCACCTTCCACTTCCTCAACCCGTTTTTCGGCGTGGTGATCGCGGCCCTCGTGCTCAGCGAAAGCCTCGGCATCTGGGACATGGTCGGCGTCGTGGTGGTGATGCTCGGCATTCTTGCCGTGCAGCTCTCGCGCCAGAAACAAGTCTCGGGCTGACCGCGCGCTTCTTCTGGCCAAAAATATCCCGGGGAGCGCGAGGGGCTGGCCCCTCGCCCGCTCCGCAGGCCACCCGCGCTCAGCCGATGCTGCCGCGCGGACCCTCGCCCACCTGCCCGCGATGCAACAGCAGGTGATCAAGCAGAACACAGGCCATCATCGCCTCGGCTACGGGAACGGCGCGGATGCCGACGCAGGGATCATGCCGGCCCTTGGTGACGACCTCGGTGGGCGTGCCATCCATGCGGATGGACCGGCGCGGCGTGAGGATCGACGAGGTCGGTTTGACCGCGAAGCGCACCACGACATCCTGGCCGGTGGATATCCCGCCCAAAATACCGCCTGCATGGTTCGAGGAATATTCCGGGCCGGTCTCGCCCATGAAGATCTCATCGGCATTTGCCGTCCCGGTCAGGCGCGCAGCGGCCATGCCCTCGCCAATCTCGACGCCCTTGACGGCGTTGATCGACATCATCGCCGCCGCCAGATCGGTGTCGAGCTTGCCATAGATCGGCGCGCCAAGCCCGGGCGGAACGCCACGAGCCACGACCTCGATCTCGGCCCCGACCGAGTTCTTGCCCTTGCGCAGCTTTTGCAGATAAGCCTCCCAATCCGCCGCCGCCGTGGCATCGGGAATCCAGAAATCATTGCCGTCGATCGCGTCCCAGTCGAACCGGCTGCGATCGATCTCGATCTCGCCCATGCGGGTCATGTAGCCCTTGATGAATATCCCGGGCGCGAGAGAGGCAAGGGCCGCACGGGCGATGCCACCGGCGGCGACACGCGCCGCGGTCTCACGCGCCGAACTGCGCCCGCCACCGCGATAATCACGGATGCCGTATTTCTGATGATAGGTGATGTCGGCATGGCCCGGCCGGAAGGTCTGGGCGATCTCGCCATAATCGCGGCTGCGCTGATCCGTGTTCTCGATCATCAGCTGGATCGGCGTGCCGGTGCTCTGACCGTCGAACACGCCCGACAGGATCTGCACCGCGTCAGGTTCGTCGCGCTGCGTGGTGTTCTTGTTCTGGCCGGGGCGGCGCTTGTCCAGCCATTGCTGGAGAAACGCCTCATCGACGGGGATGCCCGGCGGGCAGCCATCGACGGTCGCGCCAAGGGCTGGCCCGTGGCTTTCGCCCCATGTGGTGACGCGAAACAGATGTCCGAAGGTGTTGAGGCTCATGATCCTGCGCTCCTTTGGCACGTGATCTAGCCGCGTGGGCGCACGGCCTCAAGCGATTTCACCGCCGAACCGCAGGCCACCCCGGATCGAGGCGGCCCGCGAGGGGCGACAAGAGGCTCAGCCCTTGATGACCATCTGCGGCGAAATCACGTCAATCCCAAGCGCCTTGCCGACAGCGTAATAGGTCAGCTGGCCGGCATGCACGTTCAGACCATTCAGAAGATGCGGATCCTCGGCGCAGGCGCGTTTCCAGCCCTTGTCGGCCAGCGCAAGCATGAACGGCATGGTCGCATTGCCAAGCGCGATGGTCGAGGTGCGCGCCACCGCCCCCGGCATGTTGGCCACGCAATAGTGCATGATCCCGTCCACCTCGTAGATCGGATCGGCATGGGTGGTGGCTTTCGATGTCTCGAAACACCCGCCTTGGTCGATGGCCACATCGACCAGCACCGCGCCCGGCTTCATATCGGCGAATTGCGCGCGCTTGACCAGCTTGGGCGCTTCGGCGCCCGGAATCAGGACCGCGCCGATCACCATGTCCGCCTCGGCCAGATGTTCGGCCAGAAGCCCTGTCGAGGAATAGCCGGTGTTGAACTGCTGGCTGAACACATCGTCCAGATACCGCAAACGCGGCAGCGACCGGTCGAGCACGGTCACATCCGCGCCCATCCCCGCCGCGATGCGTGCGGCATGGGTGCCCACCACGCCGCCACCGATCACCAGCACCTTGGCCGGGCCGACACCGGGCACGCCGCCCATCAGCACACCACGCCCGCCATTCGCCTTTTGCAGGGTCCATGCGCCCACCTGGGGCGCCAGACGGCCCGCAACCTCGGACATCGGCGCCAGAAGCGGCAGACCGCCGCGATCATCGGTCACGGTTTCGTAGGCGATCGCCGTACAGCCCGATGCCAACAGATCACGGGTCTGTTCGGGATCGGGCGCCAGATGCAGATAGGTGAACAGAAGCTGTCCTTCGCGCAGCATCTTGCGTTCGACGGCTTGCGGCTCCTTGACCTTGACGATCATGTCGGCGGTGGCAAAGATTTCGGCGGCGGTGTCGATGATCACCGCGCCGGCGGCGATGTAATCGGCATCGTCGAACCCGGCACCCTGTCCGGCGCCTGCCTGAATGATGACCTCATGGCCATGGGCCACGGCTTCGCGTGCGGCGTTCGGGGTCATGCCGACGCGGAATTCCTGTGGTTTGATCTCGGTCGGACATCCGATTTTCATGAGCTGATCCTCCTCGTGCTCTTTGGTGACAGGATGTCGCATCAGACGCGCAATTCGGTTGAAAAATCCCTCGCCAAAGCAGTAAATTTCCGAATAACCTGCGCATATCGACACTCTAATTCGAAGGGTATTGCTTGAATGGCTCTGGATGCGATGGATCGTCGGTTGCTGCAGGTTCTCCAGCGGCGGGGGCGCATATCGAACGCCGATCTGGCCGACGCGGTCAACCTGTCGGCAAGCGCGTGTCACCGCAGGGTGCAGCGCCTTGAAACCGAGGGCTATATCCGCGATTACGTCGCCCTTCTGGACCCAAGGAAACTGGGTGTCAGCGCCACGATCTTTGTCGAGATCACGCTGGCCACCCAGGCCGATGAGGTGCTGGAAGCGTTTGAGAAGGCCGTGACCCGGATACCGGACGTGCTGGAATGCCATCTTACGGCCGGAGCTGCGGATTACATTCTCAAGGTCGTCGCCGAAAGCACCGAGGATTTCGCGCGCATTCACCGGCAATACCTGACGCGACTGCCGAGTGTCGCCAAGATGCAATCGTCCTTTGCGCTGCGCACCGTGTTCAGCACAACGGCCCTGCCGCTCTGAGCCGCTTGCGGGCGGCGGCTGATCGGGTAAGTCTTCCCACCGAACCAAGGAGCCGCCATGGATTGGGATTACATCATCGTCGGCGCAGGCAGCGCCGGATGCGTTCTGGCCAACCGGCTGAGCGCGAAGGGCCACAAGGTGCTTCTGCTCGAAGCCGGGGGGCGCGACACCTATCACTGGATCCATATTCCGATGGGATATCTCCATTGCATCGGAAACCCGCGCACGGACTGGTGTTTTCGCACCGCACCCGAACCCGGGCTGAACGGGCGGTCGCTGCTTTATCCGCGCGGCAAGGTTCTGGGCGGGTGCAGTTCGATCAACGGGATGCTGTATCTGCGCGGGCAGGCTGCCGATTATGACGGCTGGCGGCAGATGGGCAATACCGGCTGGGGTTGGGACGATGTGCTGCCCTATTTCAAACGCTCGGAGGATTACGTCGATGGCGCGTCCGAGATGCACGGCGCGGGCGGCGAATGGCGCGTCGACAATCAGCGCCTGCATTGGCAGGTGCTGGATGATTGGAAGGCCGCGGCGGTTGCCACCGGGCTGCCCGAGACCAATGATTTCAACACCGGCGACAATGAAGGCGTGGGCTATTTCAAGGTCAACCAGCGCAAAGGCTGGCGGCTGAACACCGCGCGCGCCTTTCTGGGGGCGCGCAGCGGGACGAACCTCAGGGTCGAGACACAGGCGCAGACACGGAAGCTGATCCTCGAGGCGGGGCGCGCAGTTGGCGTGGAGTATCTTCAGGGCGGCGAGGTACGGACCGCAAAGGCGTGCGGCGAGGTGATCCTGTGTGCGGGCGCCATCGGCAGCCCGCATATCCTGCAGTTGTCGGGGATCGGGCCGGGCGATCTGTTGCACGAACATGGGATCGAGGTGCAGCTCGAAGCGCCGATGGTGGGCCGCAACCTGCAGGACCACCTACAATTGCGCTGCGCATGGCGGCTGACCGGGGCAAGAACGCTGAACACGCTGGCCAATTCGCTTTGGGGCAAGGCCGCGATCGGGCTGGAATACCTGCTCAAGCGCAGCGGGCCAATGGCAATGGCGCCAAGCCAGCTGGGGGCGTTCGCACGCTCACGGCCCGAACTGGCCACCGCTGATCTGGAATATCATGTCCAGCCGCTATCGCTGGACGCGTTCGGCGAACCCCTGCACGATTTCCCCGGTCTGACCGCCAGCGTGTGCAACCTGCGCCCCGAAAGCCGGGGAGAGGTGCGCATCGCCTCGTCCGATCCGATGGAGGCTCCGGTGATCGCGCCGAATTACCTGTCGACGGAAGGCGACCGGCAGGTTGCCGCGGCCTCGATCCGGCTGACCCGACGGATTATGGAGCAGGACGCGATGCAACGCTACGATCCACAGGAAATCCGGCCCGGCACCGCGATGCAAACGGAAGAGGAGCTGGCCCGCGCGGCAGGCGATATCGGCACGACGATCTTTCATCCGGTGGGAACGGTGCATATGGGTCCCGAGGGCCATGCACCTCTGGATGACAGGTTGCGGCTGCGCGGGATCGGCGGGCTGAGGGTTGTGGATGCGAGCGTGATGCCCACGATCACCAGCGGCAACACCAATTCGCCCACCATCATGATCGCCGAGAAGGCCGCCGACATGATCCTTGAAGATGCGCGGTGACGTCAGGCTCACGGCCCTGACCGACCGGGTCGGCCAGGGCCTGCCGGTTGCGTGTCGTCCGTGAGTGGCAACGCAGCCGGAACTTGAACTCAAACACTCGTTAAAGGCTGCTTGCCCTGCTGGCCCACAACCAGCTAGGGTAAGACTTACCGGAAAACGTATATCCTTAAAACCCCTTTTGATACATTGACACGCATAACGTCACGTCATTGAAAATAAAAGAAAAAGGCCCCGACATTTCTGCCGGGGCCGATCTTTGCGAGGATGGGCCGGGCGTTTAGCCTTCGGCTTCTTCCTCTTTCTTCATCTCTTCGCCGGTTTCCTGATCGACGAGTTTCATCGACAGGCGCACCTTGCCGCGATCATCGAAGCCCAGAAGCTTGACCCAGACTTCCTGACCTTCCTTGAGCACATCCGACGGATGGTTCAGGCGGCGGTTCTCGATCTGGCTGACATGCACGAGGCCGTCGCGCTTGCCGAAGAAGTTCACGAAGGCGCCGAAATCGACGATCTTGACGACCGTGCCCTTGTAGATCCCGCCTTCTTCCGGCTCGGCGACGATCGAATGGATCATCTCGTAAGCCTTCTGAATGGCTTCGCTGTTGGGCGAGGCGATCTTGATGATACCTTCATCGTTGATATCGACCTTGGCGCCCGACACTTCGACGATCTCACGGATCACCTTGCCGCCCGAACCGATCACTTCACGGATCTTGTCGGTGGGGATTTGCATCGTTTCGATACGCGGTGCATGGATCGAGAAATCGCCGGCTTCGGTCAGAGCGTTGGACATCTCATTGAGGATGTGCAGCCGGCCGTCCTTGGCCTGTGCCAGAGCCTTCTTCATGATCTCGGGCGTGATGCCCGCGACCTTGATGTCCATCTGCAGCGAGGTGATGCCCTTTTCGGTGCCTGCAACCTTGAAGTCCATGTCACCGAGGTGATCCTCGTCACCGAGAATGTCGGTCAGGACCGCATATTCTCCGTCATCTTCAAGGATCAGACCCATCGCCACACCGGCCACAGGCGCCTTGAGAGGCACACCGGCATCCATCATCGACAGCGAGCCGCCGCAGACCGATGCCATCGAGGACGAGCCGTTGGATTCCGTGATCTCGGACACGACGCGGATGGTGTAGGGGAAGTCGGTCGGGGCGGGCAGAACAGCCTGAAGGGCGCGCCATGCCAGCTTGCCGTGACCCACTTCGCGACGGCCCGGAGGGCCAACGCGGCCCGCTTCACCGACCGAATAGGGCGGGAAGTTGTAGTGCAGCAGGAAGTTGGAGCGGAAGTTGCCATGCAGAGCGTCGATGATCTGCTCGTCGTCGCCGGTGCCAAGCGTCGTGACCACAAGCGCCTGTGTCTCGCCACGCGTGAACAGAGCCGATCCATGGGTCCGTGGCAACAGGCCGGTTTCGGACACGATCTGACGCACGGTGTCGAGGCTGCGCCCGTCGATCCGCTTGCCGGTCTTGACCACATCGCCGCGCAGGACGCTGGCTTCGAGCTTTTTCAGGGCCGAGCCGAGGTTGGGATCTTCAAGCTGTTCCTCGGAAAGAGACGCCTTGATCGCTTCCTTGGCGGCTGAGACCGCAGCGGTGCGTTCCTGCTTGTCGGTGATCGCGTAAGCCGCGCGCACCTTGTCTTCGCCAGCGGCTTTGACGGCATCATAAAGCGCCGAGTAATCCGGGGGCGAGAAGTCGAACGGTTCTTTCGCGGTGTCTTCGGCCAGATCGATAATCAGGTCGATCACCGGCTGGATCTGCTCATGCGCGAAGGTCACGGCGCCCAGCATCTCGTCTTCGGACAGCTCATAGGCTTCGGATTCGACCATCATGACGGCGTCTTTGGTGCCGGCGACAACCAGATCGAGACGCTGATCGGGGTTGTTGCGAAGGTCGTGCATATCCTCGACATCGGGGTTCAGGATGTATTCGCCATCCGAATACCCAACGCGGCACCCGGCGATCGGACCCATGAAGGGCGCACCCGAAATGGTCAGCGCGGCCGAGGCGGCGATCATCGCCACGATATCGGGATCGTTGACCAGATCATGGCTAAGTACCGTGCACATAACGAGAACTTCGTGCTTGAAGCCGCTGACGAAGAGCGGGCGGATCGGACGGTCGATCAGGCGCGCGGTCAGGGTCTCTTTCTCGGTGGGACGGGCTTCGCGCTTGAAGAAGCCGCCGGGCACCTTGCCCGCGGCGTAGTATTTTTCCTGGTAGTGGACGGTCAGCGGAAAGAAATCCTGACCGGGCTTGGGTTCCTTGGCGAAGGTCACGTTGGCCATCACCGAGGTTTCACCCAAGGTGGCGATGACCGAGCCATCTGCCTGACGGGCAACCTTGCCCGTTTCCAGTGTGAGCGTTTCCTCGCCCCACTGCATCGATTTTTTCACTTCTTTGAACATCATGTCTTCCTAGTTGGAGGCACTCCCGGGCGTATCCCGGGTCCTCCGTTTCAATGGCGGCCCCATTGCCGCCGACCCCAATCCATTCCCATGCGCCCGGGGTCAAAGGCATCACGTCACAGATGGGGGCGCCATAGCGCAGTTTGAAGCATTTTGAAAGCAATGATGACGTGAGCGCTACGAATCAGCGTTAACAGCCATCAAAACAGGGCTTTTGGCAGATCGGTATCGCGTCGGCATCACGTCGGTATTACGTCGGTATCGGGATCGGTGCGCGGCGGGATTAACGCGGCGGGCGTTGCACGCAGCTCAGAACACGGCGTGATCGCCCAGATCGACCGACACCTCGCCCCGGATCAGACGGGTATAGAACGCCTCGAGTGTGTCGGTGCCGAACTCGAGCGTGGCGTCGGCGTCATATCGGCCCGTGACCGGATCGAGCAGCAGCATCGACTCGGTCGCGTAGTAGCGGCCGATGCGCGCCAGTTCGGCCTTGTCGCGCCATTTCGGAGACAGCCGCCCGAGCGCGCCGAGACCGGCGATGATGGCATCCATCATACCCACCGGCACATGGCGAAAGCGGGGGTCCTGCCCCAGAAGGCGGAAGAGCAGCTCGCCCTGCTGACGGGGGGTGATCGCGGGGCCGGGTCCACCGATGGGCAGGATGCGGTTCTGCCGGTCGGGATCGTCGAGACAGGTGGCGATGTAGCGGCCCAGATCGGCATCGCTGATCGGTTTGCAGGCGGTCAGCGCGCCATCGCCGAAGAGCAGGAAGGGTTTGCCCGCGCGCAGGCGCGCGACCTGCCCCGACAGGGATTTGAAAAACGCGGTCGGGCGCACGATGGAATAGGTCAGGCCCGAGGCGATCAACGCCTGTTCCGCCGCCAGCTTGGCCTGCTGGAAGGCAAGACGCGGCTTTTGCACACAGATCGCGGACAAGAGCACGACATGGGCGATACCGGCATCGCGGGCCGGGCCAAGAGCCGCGACATGCGCCTTGTGATCGATGGCCCAGGCATCACGCGGCGTGCCGCTGCGCGATGCCATGCAGGAGACCAGCGCATCAAAGCGGTCACCCCGAAACCCGTCACGGATCAGGGAGGCGGGATCGGTGACATCGCCAAAGCGCAAGCTGGCGGCATCGGGCAACGGCACGCGCATGTCGTCCGAGGCGCGCGGGCGCAGGAAACACGTGACGTGATGGCCTTGGGCCAGAAGGGCGGCAACCGTCGCCTGCCCGATCGTGCCGGTGCCGCCAAGCACGAAAACACGCTTGGGGTCTGGGGATGGGGGGGCGGCGACTGACATCAGGCGGGTCCGGCAGGTTGCGGCGGTTGCGGACCTTTGTGACGAAAAACGCCCGCTCTGGAAAGAGCGGGCGTCGGGTGATCCGAAAAGGATCGAAACCTTAGCGGCGAATGCCGAGGCGCTTGATGAGGTCCTGATAGCGGGCCTCTTCCTTGGCCTTGAGGTAGTCCAGCAGTTTCCGGCGCTGTGCGACCATCTTGAGAAGGCCACGGCGGCCGTGGTTGTCCTTCTTGTGGGTCTTGAAGTGCTCGGTCAGCGTGGCGATACGCGAGGTGAGGATGGCAACCTGAACTTCGGGCGAACCGGTGTCGCCTTCTTTGGTTGCGAATTCCTTCATCACGCGGTCTTTTTCTTCAGCGGTGATCGACATCGGGGTCTCCTTTTTGATCAAGGGTGAAGGGCGCAAGCCGGGATGTCGTCCAGCATGGTCCTATGGAGATACCCCCCGCAACACGAGGGATGGGCGCGTATAGGAGGAATCGCGCCGAAAGAAAAGAGGAGAATCGCAGCGCTGCGTCAGGGCCGCGCGCGGGCTTAGCTGGCCGAAGGCGGCAGCGCGCTTTCGGGGATCAGGGCAATGGCGTCAAGCGTCAAGCCCGCAGCGCCGGAAATCGCCGCGATCCGCACACCGTTCAGCGCAAGGTGCTGTAGATCGGACTCGGCGTCATCGGGTTCCAGCGTCACCTCGGGATCGGGGTCCGTGCTGTCATCATAGATCACCATCAAGGCATCCTCGGTCAGCGAGAAGTCAAGGATCTCGGCCTGATGGTCTTGGGTGATCCAATGGCCGAGCATGAAGCTGTCGGCGCCGGTACCCCCGGTCACGGTGTCGTCCTGACCGATGACGATCACATCGTCGCCACCGCCCCCATTGAGGAAATCCCCCGCGTCGATATCATCGGTTTGCGGGGTGTTCGGATCATCGACAACACCGGTCAGCGCGTCGTTGCCCCAACTGCCGAACAGCGTATCAGCCCCCAGCCCGCCATCGAGCGTGTCATCGCCCAGACCGCCATGCACGGCATCGTTGCCATCATCGCCCATGACGCTGTCATTGCCTTCGCCACCCTGCAGGCTGTCATCGCCCGCGCCGCCCGACAACGTATCCTGCCCCGCGTGACCATAAAGATCGTCATCGCCATCCTGACCCGAGAGGCTGTCATCGCCTTCGTCACCATGCAGCGTGTCATTCCCGGCCTCGCCCAGAAGCGTATCCTGCCCCCGATCACCGAAAAGCTGATCGTCACCGGGACCACCAGCCACGAGATCATCCCCGGCATAGCCATTGATCTGATCCGAGGCGTCGGTGCCAGTGATGCTGTTGTCGGTGGCATCGCCCGAGATGATCTCCCCCGGTGTGAAGGCTGTGTCGGGCGCGCTTTGATCGGGTGCGGAGCCTTCGGGCGCGGTCTCGTCCGGAGACGGGTCTTGCTGATGGAGAGAGGACAGCAGATCAGGCTGACCGGAGTCAGGCTCAGGCGGGAGGGGGGAGTCGGCGTTTTCGTCGGAGGTTCCGAAATCGAACCCGAAAAAGGCCGTTGCACCCACAGCCATCATACCCAGAATACCGGCAAGCAAAAGCATCGCACCAACCCGAAAACACGCGCGCCGATAGAGCCACACAGCCCCGAACCGGTCAAATCCTTCTAGACAGGTTGGTAAACGATCCGGTTAACGCCGGGGGCCATTGGGCGTGACCTCGTAGCCCGGCTCTTCGGGTTCGTCATCGGTCATTTCGGGCGGGAACCCGGGGGCCCGGATATCGAGCCCGGTGGCCTCTTCCAGACGGCGGATGATGTTGGGCGACAGTTCGCGCGCACCATAGCGGGAAATGCCATCCTCGAAGATCGAGATCATCAGCGGGTTCAGCTCAAGTGGAATGCCGGCGCGGTCGGCGACCTGTTGAAACAGGCCAATATCCTTGCGCACAAGGTCCATGGTGAAGGAAATGTCGCGCGAGCCGTTGAGGATCACCTGACTTTCGGTCTCGTGCACGAAGGAGGTGCCGGAGCTGATGCGGATCGCCTCGTAGGCGGTGGCAAGGTCCATGCCCGCGCCCTTGGCGGTGACAAGCGCCTCGCAGCAGCTGAGCAGATTGGCGGTGGCGAGGTAATTGGTGATGACCTTGAGAATGGAGGCCGATCCCAGATCACCGGTATGCAGGATGCGGCGGCCCATCTTCGTCAACAGCGGCAGGATGATCTCGAAGGTCGCCCGGTCACAGCCCGCGAAGATCGAGATGTTGCCGGTATCGGCCCGGTGACATCCACCCGACACGGGACAGTCCACGGCGGCGCCGCCCTGAGCGATCACCTCGGCGCCAAGGCGCTTGATCTCGGCCTCGTCGGTGGTGGACATCTCGAGCCAGATCTTGCCGGGGGCGACATGGGGCAGCATCTGCCCCACGACACCGGCGCTGGCGGCAGGCGAGGGCAGGCAGGTGATGACCGCATCGCAGGCCTGCATCATCGCCGCCGGATCGCTGGCGGCGGTGGCGCCACGGGCCACGACCCCCGCCACCAGATCGGGATCGAGGTCATGGACCATCAGATCGATCCCGTTGCGCAACAGGCTGCCCGACAGCTTGCCGCCGACATTGCCCAGACCTATGAAACCGACCTTCATGTGACCCCTCCCGTCATGTGTTTCGCCCACCATGGGGGATTCGCGGGATTTGCCAACAAAAACCGTATGCTCAGGTCAGTCGCAGGCCGCGGTGACGATGATCTCGACCTTGAGCACGTCGCGCGCAAGCCGCGCTTCGCCGCAGGCCCGGGCGGGGGCGTGGCCCTCGGGCACCCATGCGTCCCAGACAGCGTTCATCTCGGCGAAATCGGCCATGTCGGCCAGCCAGATCACCGCCTGCAGCATCCGGTCGGGCGAGGAGCCTGCCTTGGCCAGAAGCGCCTCGATGCGCGAGATGCAATCGCGGGTCTGTTCGGTCACGGTGTCGCCATCGCCAACCTGCCCACAGAGATACGCCACCCCGTTATGCTTGACGATCTTGCTCATGCGGGCGCCGGTGTCGATACGTTCGATCATGGATCGGTCCTTTGTCATTCGGCCGCGTCGGCCATGTCTTCCATTGCCGCCAACTCGCCCAAGGTGATGGGTTTGAGGGGCGGACGAATGCGGTAATAGCCGGTGTCATCGAGACTTGCACCATTTTCGCGGGCCAGAAGCGCGCTTACGGTGAGGCCGCAATAGCGCCCCTGACAGGGTCCCATGCCGGCACGGCCAAAGGCCTTGGCCTGATTTGGCCCCTTGCAGCCCATCCGGGCAAAGCGGCGGATGTCGCCTGCGGTCACTTCCTCGCACCGGCAGACGATGGTGCTGTCGGCAGGCAAAAGCGCATCGCCGCAAGGCGGATAGGCGGTATCCAGAAACGGGCGCGCGGCCAGCTCTTGCGCGCGGCGGCGGTGCAGGGGTGCGGCTTGCGCATCGCGCTGCGCATGCGTGATCCGGCTCAGATCACAGGCGGCATGAAGCGCGGCCAGCCGGCCCGATATCTCGGCCACGGCGGCGCCGCCGATACCGGCCCCGTCCCCGGCGATGAGGATATGCTCTTGCGATGTGCCGCCCCAGTCATCGACTTGCGGCGTAAAACACTGCTGACGCGCATCCCAGTGATGCGCGATGCCGAGCGAGCGGGCGGCTTGGGTGTTGGGAACGACGCCGTGATGCAACAGCACCGTGTCACAGGCGATGCGATGGGTCTTGCCGCCTGCGGTAAAGCACAGGGCGGTGGCGTGGCTGTCACCCTCGATGCGCAGATCCGTGGCGGCGGAGTGGCGCGGCACGCCCGCGCGGCGGATCTCGGTCAGCATGCGCGCACCTTTGAGCAGGTAGCGCCAGCCGCGCAAGGCGCCGGGCAGATGCCGGAGGGAGGCCAGAAAATCGGCGCGGCTTTGGGTTTCGACAAGTGCGAGCGGCGGGGTGCCGGCGCGCACCATCTGGGAGGCGATCAGGTAAAGCAGCGGGCCGGATCCTGCGAGAACCGCCCGGCGGGGCAGGACACCCGATTGCTTGAGCAGGATCTGCGCGGCACCCGCCGTCATGACCCCCGGCAGGGTCCAGCCGGGAATGGGCATGGGACGTTCCAGCGCACCGGTCGCCAGAAGGACGCGCGCGCCTTGCGCCACGGCGCCCCGACCATTCACCGAATAGGCGACCTGCCCATCGGGGTCGATCTTCCAGACGGTTGCGCCGGAAACATGAGAAAT
Source organism: Roseobacter sp. AzwK-3b (assembly GCF_000170875.1). Taxonomy (NCBI): domain Bacteria; kingdom Pseudomonadati; phylum Pseudomonadota; class Alphaproteobacteria; order Rhodobacterales; family Roseobacteraceae; genus Roseobacter; species Roseobacter sp. AzwK-3b. Next base: position 672,295 of record NZ_ABCR01000001.1, on the reverse strand, counting down.
CCGTTCGCTTTCAATGCCTTGCACCAAGGGCAGGCCATCGGCGAAATCAGCCCCGAGGATATGTCCGCGCGCAGGCGCAGCGCGGGTCACATCGCGGTAAATCTGACCACCGGGCCGGGGCTGTTCATCAAGGATCAGCACATCCAGCCCAAGGGAGGCGGCGGTGGCGGCGGCGGCCATACCGGCGGGGCCTGCACCGATCACGATGAGATCCGAGTTGTGCATGGTCATGCCCCCTTGTCCGCAGGGGCGCGGGTGACGATCAGGCCATCCGAGACCTCGACCATGCAGGCCTGACGGGTGATGCCGTCGATCTGCACCAGACAATCATAGCAGGCCCCCATCATGCAGAACGGACCGCGCGGGGCGCCGGAGACAGGGGTGTCACGCAGGCTGCGCAGACCGGCGGCCAAGAGGGCCGCGGCAAGGTTCGCCCCCTCGGGCAGACGGTAGTCCTGACCATCGAAGCGCACGATGACGCGCGGGGTGCTGTCGGGGGACAGCTCAAGAAACGGCGAAGCGTCGTTCACTGAACACCTCCAGATCGGGGGCGGCATCATTGCCTTCGAGCCAGTCGGTCAGATACCGGGCATGGGCCGCCGCAAGGGTGATACCGCTATGGCAGGTGACAAGGTAAGCCCCTGACATTTCGCGACTTTCCTGATAGATCGGCAGGCCATCAGGCGACAGGATCCGAAGCGCGCCCCAGGCGCGGACGATCTGCGCGCGGGCGAGATCGGGAAAGACGGTGGCGGCGCGGGCGGCGATATGGGCGGTGGTGTCGATGGTGACGCTGTCATCATACCCCACCTCTTCCTTGCTGTCGCCGATCTGCACGCCGCCTTCGTCCACCTGCCGGATGATCCCCGAGGGGCGGTTCATCAGTTTCGGCAGTTTCTCGGTCACGAGAACCTGACCGCGTTGGGGGCGCATCGGGGCTTGAAAGCCGAGTTTCGGGCCAAGCGCAATCCCGCCAAGCCCCACAGAAAGCACGACTTTTCCAGCCTCATGGGTGGCGCCATCGGCGCAGGTGATCCGAAAGGAGGACGGCTTGTCGACATCCGTGACGGTCACGCCTGTGCAGACCGTGCCGCCCATGCGGCGGACATCGTCGGACAGGGCCTTGAGCAGGCGCAACGGGTTCACGTGACCGTCCTGATGATGCAGGATCGCGCCCACGACCTTGGGGCCGATATTGGGTTCTTCGCCCTTGAGAGCGTTGTGGCCAAGCACCTCGAACGGGTAATTTCCGTCCAGTTCGTCACGCAGTTTTTCGTAGGATTTCACCTTTTTATCAAAGGCTTCCTCGTCAATGTGGTAATCGAGACCGCCCTGCTGAACCAGCGACAGATCGCGGCCTGTCGAAGAGGCCAGATCAGCGGCGAAATCGGCCCAGGCGGCAGCGGATTGCTGGGACCAGCGGGCATAGGCGGGTTGCGAGAGGCCCTTGGATTGCACCCAGACAAGGCCGAAATTTCCACGGCTGGCACGGTAAGAGCCATCATCGCCATCGAGCACCAGAACGGAGCGGCCTTTTTTCAAAAGGCCCCAGGCGATGGAGAGGCCCACGACGCCGCCGCCGATGATCGCGTAATCCGCCTGCATGTGGTTCTTCCGGGTCGGTGTTTCAGGGGCCGGGGCGGCGGGTTGGGGCCGCCCCGGTTTGTGTGCGATTGGTACGAATCCTACGCGGGATTGGTACGGATGACAGAAGCCGGACCGGGATTTGTGTCCATTCCGTACACAAACCCCGATACGGAGCGCGGGATTACTGGCCGATCTTGTCGAGGATCGCCTGACCCCAATCGGCGCCGACATCCTCGAGCACCTGCGGCCAGACCTCGGCGCGGACCTTGGTGGCCATCACGGCAAGCTGCTCGTCGGTCAGATCGACGACGGTGGCGCCCAGCTCATCGGCAAGACGCTGTTCCCACTTGCCCTGATCCTCTTCGGCGACGGTCCAGCGGGTGGCCTCGAACGCTTCGGCGGCGGTTTTGAGGGCGGCCTGATCCTCGGCGTCCAGAGCGGCGAGCGACTCGTTCGAGATAATCATGTACCAGACCTCGAAATGGGTGTTGGCGGGGATATAGGCCTTGGTCACGTCACGGAAAGACGCGTAGTAGCCTTCGGCACCCGAACCGATCACACCATCGACCACGCCGGTCTGAATGGCGGTGAACGCCTCGGAGAAGGGGATGGGCGACGGGATGTAGCCAAGCGCCTCGCCGGTCAGCTGGAACGACTTGATGCCGGGAACGCGGACCTTGATGCCGTTGGACTGCGACGGATCGCCGGGATTGACCGGATCGGTGTTGAGCGCGATGCCGCCGAAATAGACCGGGTAGGCCGCGAGCATGGTGATGTCCTGCTCGGCGTAAAGCTCGGCCATCACGTCACGGACGACACCGCCGGGGCCATAGATGGCGCGGGCCTGATCCCAGGTCGACGCAAGGAAGGGAAACGAGCTGATCTGCATGCGGCGGTCGGCGCCGGTGGCGGCGGGCTGTGTCGCCATGTCGACCGCGCCGACGCTGACGCGTTCCTGCACGGTGGTATAGTCGCCAAGGGCCGAGGCCGGGAAAATGGTGATCGTGACATCACCGCCGGTGGCTTCGGCCACGGTGGTCGAGAAGGCGCGAAGTTCCTTGTCGATGGTGGCGTCCTGCGGGCGCACATGGCTCATCTTCAGGTCGGCGGCGGATGCGAAGCTGCCGATGGCCACGAGGGCGGCGACAGCGGTGCTGGTCAGGATGTGTTTCATGGGTGTGGTCCTCCGAGTTGGTTTTGGTTTGGTTGGGGTGGCTGATGCGGGTCAGTAGCCGAACAGCCGCGGCAGAAAGAGCGAGAGATCGGGCCAGAGCGAGGTCAGGAAGACGACCGGCACATAGCCCAGCGCAATCAGGATCATGGCGGGCGGGATCACCTTGGTGACCTTCACGTTGCCGATCCGCGCGCCGAGATAGAGGATCGAGGCATAGGGCGGTGTCACGCCCCCCATCGCGGTGTTGACGCCCATGATCGCGGCGAACTGCACCGGGCTGACGCCAATCGCCTGCATCAGCGGCAAGAGCAGCGGCGCGATAAGGATGATGGCGGTCACGTCGTTGACGACCATGCCGACGAGAAACAGCAGGATGTTGATGAAGATCAGCAGGAGCACCTTGTTTTCGGTGATCTCGAAGATCGCGCTGACCATTTTCTGGGGGATCGCCTCGTAGACGAACATCTGGCTGAGGATCATCGAGAAAAGGATCATCAGCATGATCGCGCCCACGGCGGTCGCGGCCTCTTTGCCGGCTGCGAGGAAGCTGCCCCATGTCAACCCGCGATAGATGAAGAAGCCCACCGGCAGCGCGTAGATGACCGAGATCGCGGCGGCCTCGGTCGGGGTCATGATGCCGCCATAGATGCCGCCGAGGATGATGATCGGCATGAGCAGCGCCGGTGTGGCGTTGAAGCCCTTGTGCGCCACGTCGGTGGCCAGCTGCGTGAAGCTGGGCTTGTCATCGAGGATCAGATCGAACTTGCGGCTCATCCAGAGGTTCACGACCGAGAAGTTGAACATGATGAGCAGGCCCGGCCCGAGCGTGGCGAGAAAACACGCAAGGATCGACGTGTCGGTGACCCAGCCATAGACGATCATCGTGACCGAGGGCGGAATGAGCAGGCCAAGGATCGACGAATTGGCGATGAGGGCCGTGGCATAGGCGCGCGGATAGCCGCGCTTTTCCATTTCCGGGATCAGCAAGGGGCCGATGGCGGCGATGCCCGTGAGGCCCGAGCCGGAGATCGCGCCGATGATGGCGCAGGACACCGCCGCGACCACCCCAAGCCCGCCCCGGATATGGCCGATGAAGGCGTTGACGAAATTCAGCAGACTGGCGGCTATGCCGCTGGCGGACATGATCGTGCCGGCCAGAACGAAGAGCGGAATGGCCAGAAGCACCGGGTTGCCGAGTTGCTGGAAGCCCCAGAGGATCATGCCCTTCATGGTCACGCCGCCGAGGAAATACATCACCATCAGCGCCGAGCCGAAGCAGTAGGGCAGCGGCACGCCAAGCGTGAGGGTCAGCACCAGAAGCGCAATGGCGAGGAGAGCAATCTCGATCATCGGGCTGCCCCCTGTCCGCGCAGGACATTGATGTGCCGGACCAGATGCATCGCGGTGTAGAGCATCATCAGACCCAAGCCTACAACCAGCGCCACGTCGGAATAGAAGGTGGGGATGTAGAGCGTCGGGCTTTCCTTCCAGACGCGCCAGGCATAGCGGGTGAAGTCCCAGGCCCAGGACAGAAGCCAAAGGCCGACGATCAAGCTGATGATCTCGCCGATGATGGCGAGGATCGTATGGCCGCGTTCGGACTTGATGGCGATTTCCAGCACGTTGGCGCGGATATGGGTGTCTTCGCGAGAGGCGTTGACGGCGCCGAAGATATAGAGCCACAGGGTCGGGTAAAGCATGGTTTCCTCAAGCCCCATGACCGGGATCTGAAGCACGTAGCGGGTGATGACCTGCACGAACTGGCCAAGGGCGACCACGCAGATCAGGCCCGTGAGCAGGTATTTCGCGAACGTGTCCATATGCCCCCCGCATGTGACGGAATGTTCAACAACAGATTGACGGCGGGCATGGCATAAATGCAAATTGGAAAAATCACTCAATCCATAGAGTGACTTTATGGGGGTGCCGATGAACCTGTCCTTTCGTCAGTTGATGACCTTCCGCGAGGTGATGCGCACCGGGTCGATCAGCCAGGCGGCGCGCGCGCTTGGCCGCACACAGCCAGCGGTCAGCGCGATGATCGCGGGGCTGGAGGATGAGCTGGGCTTCAAGCTGTTCGAGCGGCAACAGGGCAAGCTGACGCCGCAGCCCGAGGCGCGGTTCTTTCTGGAGGAATGCGACGATATCCTGTCCCGGCTGGAGCAGACCAAGCGCACGCTGAGCGGCATTTCCAAGCTGGAGGCGGGGCATCTGCGGATCGCCTGCCATCCGGCGGCGTCGGGGTTTTTCCTGCCCAAGGTGCTGACGGAATTCCTATCGGACAAGCCGGGTATCCGGGTGTCGCTGATGATGCGGTCCTCGTCATTGATCGAGGAGTTGATCGCCTCGCAGCAATTCGACGTAGGCTTTGCCGAGACGCCCGAGCCGCGCCCCTCGATCCGGCAGAGCGATTTCGATCTGGAATGCGTCTGCGCGATCCCGGCGGGCGATGAACTGGGGGCACGGCCGGTCATCACGCCCGCCGATCTGGATGAGCGGCGGCTTGCGGTGCTGTTTGCGGAACACCCGACCTATCGGCAGACGGTGAAGGCGTTCGATATGGCCGGGTGCCGGTTCGAGCCGATGTTCGAATTGCAGACCTTCCTTCCGGGGATGCGGTTCGTGGGGGCGGGGCTGTGCTATATGATCTGCGACATGATCACGGCCCATAGCCATCTTGCGGGTCTGGCGGCGGGCAGCGGTGTGGTGGTCCGCCCGTTCCGTCCGAGAATAGGCAGCCGGGTGTCCGTGCTGACCCCGGCGCATCGGCCCGGCTCGCAACTGTCGGAAGCGTTCTGCGACATGCTGCGCGCAAGGGTCGAGGACATGCAGACGGAGATGAAAGAGATCCTCGGGCAACCGGTATAGGGGTGGGAAAGGGGGATGTCGGTCGTGAGCATGTCGGTCATGCGGAGGACCCTGTTACCAGCACCTTACCCGGACGACGGGAACGAAGCCGATGGGCGGCACATGCGGAAAGCCGATCTGCCGGGTGGGATGCAGGCGTGGGGCATCCGATCCTTGCCTTTGGGATATGACCCTGCGCGATCGTGACGGTCGCCGCAGAATTCAGTGCGGTGCGCCGATCCCGGTATGAGTGGCTTCCGTCATCACAAGGATTTCAGTCGTGACGCAGACGGCATTCACATCATGTTCCAAAAGACCAGTATGCCCGCGCCCTTCGAACCCGACCGAGGCAATCCGGAGATCGAGTTTGCCGCCATGCACCTGCCCTTCGAGGATCAGGATCTCGGTGGCATGGCTTTGCACCGTCTGGCCATCGCGAAAGGCGGTTCCGACAAGGCTTCCGATGCCTTCGATCCGGGCCGTGGCAATCGCGTGATGCTGCGCCAAGTCCAGCAGGGCTGCCGTGATGTCCTGATTGGGCAGCAACCTGACGAGGAGGGCATTGGGCCGGGCTGCATGTGTCATGGCCTGCGGCTGGAACAGGACGAAATTTGTCTCGGGGTCGTGGGAGGACACAAGGCCCGCCCCCTTGAGACCCCATCCCGACACCGTGACATCGTGGGACAGGATACTGTCGTCGCACAGCATGTGCCCGGCGTCAGGCAGATCTGCAGCCGCCTCCCAAAGCCCATGGCAATGCAGGAAGGCCGCCCCCTCACGCTGGCCCAGATGCACGCCCGCATGTCTGACGTGCACGGGGGCGGTTCTTTCATATGTCGCGCTATACCACGCGGCATGGTCATCATCCGGCGAGGGGGCGGGCGTCACAAAGCGCAAAACCTCGAAGCTGACCCCGTCAAGCCGAAGATAGCCGAAGTCGAACCCCAACTGGGCAAAGGCGGATTGCACCGCCTGCGCCACGCTTTGTCCCGCGCGCAGCGTGACGCGCACCGGCACGGCCTCGCACGGGAGGGCGCTGACGCGCTCTTCGCCGGCCTTGCCGGGATGCTGGATCCGCCGCATCATGACCGTCACGCCGCCGGGTCCGGCAACTGACCACGGGCCAGAAGTTCGTCGCGGATCATTTTCTTGGTGATCTTGCCATAGGCCGATTTGGGCAATTCATCCCATATCACGACGTAGCGGGGCAGCTTGTAGCGGGCGACCTGCGGGGAAAGCCATGGCAATATGTCGTCTGGCCCTATTGTCGATTGCGGGTTCGGCACGCAAACGGCCATGCCCACCTCGCCCCAGACGGGATCGGGCACGCCCAGCACCGCGACTTCGGACAGGTCGGGGTGCAAAAGCAGTTTCTCTTCGATCTCGCGGGGATAGATGTTCGAGCCACCGGAGATATACATGTCCGAGGCCCGTCCGGTGAGATAGACAAACCCCTGCGCGTCCATGTGTCCGAGATCGCCGGTCAGGAACCAGCCGTCGCGGAAATTTTTCTCGTTGGCTGTCGGATTGTCGAAATATCCCGCGAACACGGCAGGACCGATCACCGCGATCTCGCCGGTTTCGCCAAAGGCGACCTCTTCGCCCTGCTGGTTCTGGATCTGCACCTGCATCCCGGTGCGCGCAAAGCCACAGGTGCCGATGCGCATCTTTTCATCATCGGCGTGATGATGCGCGGGCGGCAGGACAGTGATGTTCCCCGTGACCTCACCAAGGCCGAAATATTGCACCAGCACCGGCCCCAGCTTGTCCAGCGCACGGCGCTGATCGGCGCGATACATGGGTGCCCCCGCATAGATGACATAGCGCAGGCTTGAATGGTCGTGCTGATCGACACTCGGGTCCTCGACCAACAGTTTCACGATCGTGGGCACGGTGAACATGTTGGTGACACGCCAGCGCGCAACCAGTGACCATATCTGGTCAGGATCGAATTTCTCGCCTGCGGGCAGGATGGTTTTCACCCCATGCGCCACTTGCGCCAGTTGGTGAATGCCTGCGCCATGCGACAGGGGCGCCACAACGAGAGAGGCATCTTCGGGCCCTGTCGCCGGCATCAGATCGCACAGATGGTTGGTGATAACAAAGGCCAGTTGGCCATGGGTGAGCACGGCGGCCTTGGGTTTGCCCGTTGTGCCGGAGGTGAAGAAGAACCACGCCGGGTCATCGCGCTGCACCGCCACGGCGGCTGGCGCCGCGCCGCTATGACGGGCAATCAGCGCCTCATAATCCGGGCCGATGGAAATCGTCGCATCGACATGCGGCGCACAGGCGGCGGCGTGGTTGGGAAACTGCGCCCCGCAGAGCAAGAGCCTTGCACCGGACGAGCCGGCCAACCAAGCCAGATCTTCGGGCGACAGGCGGAAATTGGCGGGCACCCAGACGGCACCCACACGCCAGCAGGCGAACATCGCTTCGAACATCTGGTTGCAATTGGACGACTGCACCAGCACCCTGTCGCCCTTGGCGATGCCGTAATCCTGAACCAGGGCATGTGCGAAGGCAGCGGCGCGGGCCTCGATCTCGGCCCAGCTCCAGGTTTGATCGCCCCAGACAAAGCCGGTATCATCCCCCAGCCGGCGCGCGCTTTCGGTCAGCAGGTGCGACAGGTTCATCACCCGCGTGGAAAAGGGTGTGACCCCCTTCGACAGATCCATTCTCATTTTACGCTTTCCAGAATTGACACATAATTGGTCACGGCAGCACCGCCCATGTTGAACACCCCCGCGAGCGTAGCACCGGGGACCTGCATCGCGTCGGCCTGACCGGCCAGTTGCATGGCCGCCATGACATGCATCGACACGCCCGTGGCCCCGATGGGATGGCCCTTGGATTTCAGTCCGCCAGAGACATTGACCGGCAAGCGCCCGTCTTTTTGCGTGATCCCTTCGCGGATGACGCGGTGCCCCTGTCCGGGTTCGGCCAGTCCCATCGCCTCGTATTCGAGCATCTCGGCAATGGTGAAGCAATCGTGGGTTTCCACAAGGCTGAGGTCGTCCAGCGACGTGCCGGACTCGGTCAATGCATTGGACCACGCCATGCGCGCGCCGCGAAACTCGAGCACGTCGCGGCGCGACAAGGCCATGATGTCATTGGCCTGCGCCCGCGCCCGAAAGCCAATGGCGCGCGGCATGGTGGCGGCTGTCTCGGCATCGGCCAGCACGAGGACTGCGGCACCATCCGAGACAAGTGAGCAATCGGTGCGCCGCAACGGACCCGCCACGCGGGGATTCTTGTCGGAGACGGTATTGCAGAACGCCTGCCCGAAATCCTTGCGCATATGGGCGTAAGGGTTGGCCATGCCATTTGCGTGATTTTTGGCGGCGATCATCGCGAGCTCTTCCGAGCGGTCGCCGTAACGCTGAAAATAGCTGTGTGCGATTTGTCCGAACAGGCCGGCAAAGCCGCCGTCAACATCCGCTTCTTCGGCGCGGTAACTTGCCGACAACAGGATATCGCCCACCTCGGCGGTGGGGGTGGCGGTCATCTTCTCTGCGCCGACCACCAAGGCGATGCGGCCGCGTCCTGCCTCGATGAAATCCATCGCGCCGAACAGTGCCGCCGATCCGGTGGCGCAGGCATTCTCGTAGCGGGTCGCCGGTGTGTGATCGAGGCCATCGGTCCCCATGGCAACCAGGGCCGCCTGGAAATCCTGCTTGGAAAAGCCGTTGTTGAAGACGCCCACGAAAATGCCGTCCACATCCTGCGCGCCGATCTGCGCGTGCTCGAGGGCCTGCGACACGGCCTCGGCCATCAGGCTTTCGGTGTCGGGATGTTCGGATTTGCCAAAGGCCGTATGGCCCCAGCCGACGATCTGCGCGCGTGTCATGGGTCGTTTCCTTTCTGTGGCTTGTCATTGTCCCGACCTTGGGTCGGGGCCGTGGCAAGACGTGTTTCAATCAGGCGGGCCTCGGCTTGCAGCTTTTGGGCAAGCTCGGTGCGACGGGGTTCCTTCATCCGGCTTTCGATGGCGGCCAGGGAGACAGCGCCGATCAACTGGCCTTTCTGTCCCAGCAAGGCGACACCAAGGCCCCACGAATCCTCGAAGATCAAACCGGGATTCAAGGCCACGCCAGTCGCCCGTGTCTGCACAAGATGGGTGCGCAGCGTTTCCACGGGGAGGTGGGGGTAGTTGCTGATAAGCTCTGCATGGTTGGAGGCCATCACCTCTTCGACCTCGGCATCGGGCAGCGCGGCCAGCATGGCCAGCGATCCCGCTCCGACGCCCAGGGGATGATGCCCGCCGGGCATCAGGGCATAGGTGCGGATGGGATGGGTGCCTTCCTCGCGGTGCAGGCAGACCGAGTATCGCCCACGCCGCACCGACAGAAAGGCAGTATCGCCTGTGGTGCGCGCAAGGCGTTGCAGACTGTCGATGGTCTGAGACAGGAGCCCGTGGCGATCCTGTGCCAGAAGACCGAGGAGGTAGGCTTCTTCCCCAAGATGATAGGAGCGGCTGGTCTTGGACTGTTCGACCAGCCGCGCCCGCATGAGGGCCAGCACCAGCCGCCTGACCGTGGCCTTGTTCAGACCGGTCTCCGCGACAAGACCCGACAACGTGATGCCCATGGCCGAGTGCTGTCCGATCAGGGACAGCAGCGCCAGTGCCCGGTCTACGCTTTGAGCGCCACCAAGCGAAGAATCAAGTTTGTCATTTTTCACAATATGAACCAATAATGAGGAGGCTTTCTTGTTATAGTCCGCATGTTTCCTGTTATTCTGATTTTATCCTGCGAGATTTGCAAGTTTTTGTTGCAATTCGGAAAGACGAAGGTCCACTATTTGGTCAGCTCGGCGGCGGCGTGAGGACGGCATCGCTGAGCGAAGGATAGTCCCAGGGAGGAACGAATGAAGTTTTTCAACATCACAAGCGCGGCGCTGGCGGCAAGCCTTGCGGTCGCACTGAATATCGGTGCGGCAGGCGCGCAGGAACTGCGGCTGTCGCACAACACGGGCGACGCGACGACTTGGCACAAGGGCGCGGAGCGTTTTGCCGAGCTTCTGGCCGAACGCTCGGGCGGCGATGTGACGGTGCGCGTGTTCCCCAACGCGCAGCTTTCGGGCGGCGATCAGATGCGTCAGGCCGAAATGGTCGGGCGCGGCGCGCTGGATCTGGTGGTGACATCGGCCATCAACGTGACCCCGCTGGTGCCCGAGATGGCGGTATTCTCGCTGCCCTATCTCTATTCCAGCTACGAGCAGGTCGATGCGACCACGCAAGGCGCGCCCGGACAGATATTGTCCGATATCCTGCTGGAAAAAGGCATTGTCGTTCTGGCGTGGGGCGAGAACGGTTTCCGCGAAGTGACCAACAACATTCGCCCGATCCGCTCTCCTCAGGATATGCGCGGTCTGAACATGCGCGTGGCTGGCCCGATGTATATCGACGTCATGAACGCGCTGGGCGCCAACCCTCAGCAGATGCAGTGGGGCGAGACGATGTCGGCGCTTCAGCAAGGCGTTGTGGACGGACAGGAAAACCCCATTGGTGCCGTGATCATTCCGCAGCAAGTCTATGAGGTGCAGAAATACCTGACCGCGTGGCACTATTCCTATGACCCGATTTTCCTTGGCGTGTCCAAGGAGGTCTGGGACGCATTCGACGCTGACAAGCAAACGATGCTCCGCGAAGCGGCACAGGAGGCGATGGAGTACCAGCGCCAGATCACCCGTGAGGACACGGCAAAGGGAATCGACTTCCTGCGCGAGAAGGGCATGGAGGTCTATGAGCCGAGCGCCGATGAGCTGGCAGCCTTCCGCACGGCCACACAGCCCGCCTTTGACCAGTGGGCCGCGAAAGTGGGTCCCGAGATCGTGGGTGCGTTCCAGGACGCCATCGCGGCCACCAACTGAGGCGTGACCTAGCCGCCCGTGGCCACCGGACAGGGCCACGGGCTTTTGCCGTCAGGGTTCGGATTTATGATACGCCTTCTGTTGCGCGACTTTGAAAAGATCGTCTGCGCCATCCTGTTTCTTGCGATGACGAGCATCGGCTTTGTGAATGTCGTGGTTCGCTATGGCACCAACTTCTCTTTTGCCGCGAACGAGGAACTGCTGGTCAATGGCTTTCTGCTGCTGACGGTGTTCGGTGCCGCCATCGCCGCCCGGCGCGGAGAGCATCTGGCCGTGACCATGGTGCATGACTTGTTGCCGCGTTGGCTATGGTCGCCGGTTTTCCTGCTGTCTGTTGCCTTGTCCGTGGCTTTGCTGGCCTTTTCGGCCTGGTTTTCCTGGGAAGCGATGATGAATATCAAGCGGGTCGGCATGCGCTCTTATGGTCTGGGTCTGCCTGCGTGGTATTATCAGGCCGCCCTGCCCTTCGGGTTCGCGCTGATCATCCTGCGCTATGTGCAACATGCCTGGACAGTCCTGCGCGCGGGGCCGGATGCCAAAGCGGTGACCGGGGGCGATCATGTTTGAACTGATCGGCATCTCATCCGCCGGAACGCAGATGATTATCGTCTTCTTCCTGCTGCTGGCGCTGCGGGTGCCGGTGGCCTTTGCGCTTGGCCTGTCGGCGCTTTATGCGATGTGGATGATTGGCTTCGGCCTCGAGCTGGCCGGGGATCTGATCGCGACGGGCATCACCAAATTCTCGCTTCTGGCCATTCCGTTCTTCATTCTGGCGGGCACCTTGATGGGCAGTCTTGGCATTGCCGAACGGATGATCCGTTTTTTCCGGGTCGCCGTGGGCGATCTTCCGGGGGGCATGGGCACGGTGGGCACCATCGTCTGCCTGTTCTGGGGCGCGGTCAGCGGATCCGGCCCCGCATCCGTCGCGGCCATCGGGCCGATGATCGTCAAGGGCATGGAGGAGGACGGCTATGACCGCGCCTTCGCGGCCGGACTGGTGGTGACAGGCGCGGCCTTTTCGATCGTGATCCCGCCGTCCATCGGGCTGGTGATTTATGGCGTCATCGCCGAAACCTCGATCTCGCAACTGTTCATTGCAGCCATCGTGCCGGGTATTTTCATGGCCCTGATGATGATCCTCGTGCTGCCGTTCACGCAGCGCCGCACCGCGGGGGATCGAGCGCCCGGCGGTGGCACCAATGCCTTGCACACCCTCAGCCCGCACCCCTTTGCCGATGTGCCACGCAGAGTGGCCCTGTGGCAGTCCTTCCGGGAGAGCTTTTGGGGGTTGATGACACCGGTGGTCATTCTGGGCGGTATCTATTCCGGTATTTTCACCCCGACCGAGGCCGCCATTGTCGCCACTGTCTATGCCCTCGCCGTAGGGGCATTTGCCTATCGCACCCTGAATGTGAAGACACTTTTCGATGCGTTAGGGGATGCGGCGGCTTCTTCTGCGGTGGTGATGCTGATCGTGGCCTATGCGAGCCTGTTTGGCTGGGTGGTCACGGTCGATGATCTGGTGGGCAGCTATTCCACGGCGCTTTTGGGCGTGAGCGAGAGCGGCTGGGTGATCCTTCTTGTGGTCATGGTGATCCTGCTGCTGGCCGGGATGTTCATGGACCCTGTGACCGTCATGTTCATCGCCCTGCCGATTTTCCTGCCGGTGGCGCGTGAAATGGGATGGGATCCGGTCTGGTTCGGGGTGCTCGTCATGGTCAATCTGGCCATCGGCCTGATCACCCCGCCCGTCGGGATAAATCTCTATGTGGCGGCCAATGTGACCAAGCTCAGCATCGAGCGAGTGGCACGAGGCACAATGCCGTTCCTTCTGGCAAGTCTGGTGGGCCTGATCGTGATTGCGGCGGTGCCGGAGATGTCGCTGATGCTGGTGGAATGGTTGCGATAACAAAACGGAAAGAAAGGGTTTGAGTATGCAGGCAGCAATCGTAACGGGGGCCGCGCGCGGCATAGGACTGGCGACGACGAAGCTGATGGTGGCCGAGGGCTGGCAGGTCGCCATGATTGACCGCGATGAGGCCGCGCTGATGGCCGCGGCGGAAGAGCTGGAGAATGTTCTTCCCGTGGTTTGCGATGTCTCGGACCCGGACCAGGTCAGCGCCATGACAGCCAAGGTGATGGACCGCTTCGGGCGCATAGATGCCTTGGTCAACAACGCAGGTGTGGCAGACTTCCGGCCCCTTGCAGATACCGATCTCGCGATCTGGCGGGAGGTGATGGCCACCAATCTCGATGGGGTCTTCCTGACCAGCCAAGCGGTTCTGCCCCATCTGAAGGAGACGCAGGGCGCGATCGTCAATATCGCCTCGATCTCGGGTCTCAGGGCCAGCACTCTACGGGTTGCGTATGGCACCTCGAAAGCCGCCGTGATCCATCTGACGCGGCAGCAGGCGGCCGAGCTGGGGGAATGGGGGGTGCGGGCCAATTGCGTGGCGCCCGGTCCGGTGGATACCAAGCTGGCACTGGCCGTTCATTCACCGGCCATTCGCGCCGCCTATCACGATTCCATTCCCTTGAACCGCTATGGCAGCGAACTTGAGATTGCCGAGGCGATCGTCTTTCTGTGTTCCAGACGCGCCAGCTATGTCACCGGGCAGGTGATCGCCGTGGATGGAGGGTTCGACGCGGTGGGCGTCGGGTTGCCGGCGCTGCGGGATCAGCAGCCGAGCTGACCGTCACTCCGCGAAGCTGGGGTATCCGGGACCATTGACGCCCTGCAAAGCGCCGCGCGAGGACGCTTTGATGAAGGGCATCGGGGTCAACCCGGATGTGCCCCAGCCGTGCTTACCGTATGAGCAAGCAGATTGGTCGAGGCAATCTCAGGTATCGAAAATATTGGTCGGAGTGAGAGGATTCGAACCTCCGGCCCCTGCCTCCCGAAGACAGTGCTCTACCAGGCTGAGCTACACTCCGACCGTGGAACAGGCGATTACAGATCGTTGCTGCGCTTTGCAAGGGGGATTCGGGCGGGCGCTTGTATTCACGCGCGATCACCCACATTCTGCGATCATGGGATGATGCCGACATGATGCAGATGGTGACGGCCCTTGGCGGAATAGGCTTGTTCCTGCTGGGCATGAAGATCATGACAGAGGCGCTGCGCGAGGCGGCGGGGGCCGATCTGCGGCGGTTGCTGGCGCGGTTCACGACAACGCCGCTGCGCGGTGTCGCCAGCGGTGCGGCGACCACGGCGGTGATCCAGTCCTCATCGGCGACGACGGTCATGACGGTTGGCTTTGTCGGAGCGGGGCTTCTGACGTTTCCTCATGCGCTCGGGGTGATCTATGGCGCCAATATCGGCACCACGGTGACCAGCTGGATCGTGTCGCTGGTGGGGTTCAAGCTGAAGCTGGGCGCGGTGGCGATGGTCCTGCTATTCGCGGCGAGCCTGAGCCTGCTGGTGTCGCAAGCGCGCGTAGCAAGGATCGGGCGGATCGTGGCGGGGTTCAGCCTGCTGTTCATCGGGCTGGACATGATGCAGGAGGGGCTGGCGGGTGCTGCCGACTGGCTGACGCCCGAACGCTTGCCGGGCAGCGGACTTGGCGGGATGCTGGCGATGGCGGCATTGGGTCTGGTGCTGACGGTGGTGATGCAATCCTCGTCGGCGGCGGTTGCGGTGGTGCTGGTTCTGCTGACCACGGGCGCGCTGCCGCTGGTGCAGGCGGCCGCAGCCGTGATCGGGATGAACCTTGGCACCACCTTTACGGCCCTTCTGGCGGCGCTTGGCGGATCGCGGGCAATGCAACAGACATCGCTTGCCAACCTTCTGTTCAACGTCGGCACCATGCTGATCGCGTTTCCGGCGCTGTGGGTGATCGCGGCTCCGCTCGAAGAGCTTGCGGCGCGGACCGGGCCGGATACCGCCCTGGTGCTGTTTCACACCGGGTTCAACCTGTTGGGGACGGCGGTGTTTCTGCCGATGACCGGGCAATTCGCGGCACTGGTGGAGCGGCTGCGCCCGGCGGAGGGCGGAGGCGGCGCGCCGGAAATGGACCCGCGACTGCTCAGCGATGAGGGCGCCGCGCTACAGGCGGCCCATGGCGTCGTGACATGGGCCGCACGCGAAGTCTTGGCGGCCTATGCGGCGGCCCTTGGACCGCAAGGGGATCTGCGGCGGCTGTCGGCGCTGGAGCCGCGGGTGGGCATGGCGCTCGACGATCTGAAGGACTTCATGGCGCGCATATCGGTGCCGCGGGACAAGGCCGACGAGGCCGCTGCCTTTGCCGGGCTGATGCATCAGGCGGATCATCTGGTGCGGCTGCTGGAGCAGAGCCGGCGGCGCGGCTTCATCGCCATACTTGGCCGGGAGCCGGTGACAAAGCGCCCGGCACATTGGTTCGCGGGATGCCTGTCACCAGAGCGGGGGCTGGAGCTGTCCGATATCGGTGCAAGGATGGCGCGGATGGCAGGGCCGGTGGCGCATCGCTTTGCACGGCATCGGCGCGGTCTGCTTCTGGGAGAGCATGCGGGGATCTATTCGGTGCAGGACACGTTCGAGACCACCGATGCGATGCGGTGGCTCACGCGGATCATGCACAATGTCCAGCGCATCGGAGAGTATGACCACGCGTTGGGCAAGCATTTGGGGCGGCCCGACAGGACCGCCCCGGATGTCTGAGCCAGACGGCGCCTGCGTTTAGAGGCTGGCGTCGAGGGCTGCGATCACGGCATCGCCAATTTCCGAGGTCGAGACGGGCTGCACGCCCTCGTCGCCCAGCAGATCGGCGGTGCGCAGACCATCGGCCAGCACCTTTTCGACGGCCTTTTCAAGGCGTGTCGCCTCGTCCCCGGCATCGAAGCTGTAGCGCAGCGCCATGGCGAAGCTGAGGATACAGGCGATCGGGTTGGCCTTGCCCTGCCCTGCGATATCGGGGGCCGAGCCATGCACCGGCTCGTAGAGCGCCTTGGGACGGCCATTTGCCATCGGGGCGCCAAGGCTGGCCGAGGGCAGCATGCCAAGGCTGCCGGTCAGCATCGCGGCCAGATCCGACAGGATGTCGCCAAAGAGGTTGTCGGTCACGATGACGTCGAATTGCTTGGGCCAGCGGGTGAGCTGCATGGCGCCGGCATCGGCATACATATGCGTCAGCTCGACATCCGCGTAATCGGCGTCATGCACCTTTTGCACCACTTCGCGCCACAGGATGCCGGATTCCATCACGTTGGCCTTTTCCATCGAGCAGACCCGGTTGCCACGGCGGCGGGCCAGTTCGAAGGCGGCGCGCGCAACGCGGTCGATCTCGGACTCGGTGTAGCGTTGGGTGTTGATGCCCACACGCTCGTTGCCTTCTTCGAAGATGCCACGCGGCTCGCCGAAATAGACGCCCGAGGTCAGCTCGCGGACGATCATGATATCGAGCCCGGCGACCACGTCGCGCTTGAGGCTGGAGAAATCGGCCAGCGCGTCAAAGCACTGTGCCGGGCGCAGGTTGGCGAAGAGGTCCATTTCCTTGCGCAGACGCAGCAGGCCGCGTTCGGGCTTCAATGAGAAATCGAGGCTGTCATAGGCCGGGCCACCCACGGCGCCCAAGAGAACCGCGTCCGCCGCTTGGGCGCGGGCCATGGTGTCATCATGCAGCGGTGTGCCATGCGCGTCATAGGCGGCGCCACCGACGAGATCCTCGCTGACGTCGAAGGGCATGTCGCGCTTGGCACCATACCAGTCGATGATCTTGACGACCTCGGCCATGACTTCGGGGCCGATGCCATCGCCGGGCAGGATCAGAAGCGAGGGGTTGCTCATTGGGCGTGTCCTTTAGAGTTGAGAGTTCCGCAAATCGCTATCCCGTCGCCGGGGAATGGTCAAGAAAGCCGATGGGGACGCGCAAGGCTCAGGGAAGGTCGATATCCACCCAGACAAGACGGTGGCGGCTGGCGGCTTCGACCTCGGCCAGAGCGGCGCCGGAGGCTGGCCAGTGCACGCCCGCGTCCCGCAGGATCAGATCCGCAGAGGGCAGGATGTAATCCACGCGACGCGGGCCGGGGCCGGGCGGCGGCCAATCCACGGTATCGAGCGAAGGATCGGCACGGCGCGAGGGATCGGGACGCAGGCTTACGGGACGGCGGGGGCGCGCATCCCGAAGCCGGGGGTCAGACAAGAGTTCCAGAAGCGGCGCCTTGCGCCCCTCGCCCTCGGACGGCGACAGGTTGATCGCCCCAAGAAGCGCGAAGCGGCTGACGGGGGCGGGGGCAAAAGCGCCATCGAGATACAGGCGCCAGAACCGGGTTTCATCATGGTTTCGGCGGCCATTGCGATCCTCTAGGCCGTCGAAGACCGGCGCGGTGGCATGGTATGTCAGGACATGGAACGGCCCAGAGGGCAGGATCACCGGAACCACCCAATGCCCCACGGACGAAAGGCGCTGCACCGCCTGCGCCTGTGCGGAGGGGAAGGGCACCCCGTCGCGAGAGGGCAGCAGCGCACCGGGAAGATCGGACCAGAGCAGTCCCGAGAAGTCCTGCGCCTTGGCAGCGTCGATCGGATAACGCGACAGGATCGCCATGCCCCCCTGCCCCGAGAAGGCCCCGTACCCCTGACGGTCCGAGGCGTCGCCGGCGCGCCCGTCGCCATCCATGTCGAGCCCGGTGGGCATCCCGGTATTGGGTCTCAGCGCAAAAAGATGGGGATACTGGACCCCCCGCCGGGAGATGCTGTCGCGCAAGGCCGAGAGGGCCAGCAGATCCATGTCGTAATCGACGCCCTGCAGCACGATGATATCGGCCCGCGCGCGGGCGATCACGGCGGCCACGGCGAGAACCTGAGGATCGTCGCCACGCCGGATGTCGCGCAAAAGAAGGCCGGGGCCTTCGCGCTCAAGCTCGGTGTGGAAGGTGGCGAGGCGCAGGCTGTCGGCCACCGCGAGTGAGGCCCAACAAACCGTCAGAAGTGCTGTCAGGCCTGCTGCAGCGCCTCGGATTCGGCGCGGGCATAGGCGCGTCTGCGCTTTTCCTCGATCATTTCGGCAATGCGGGACATCGCGATACCGCGCATCAACATGCTTGCGGGAAGGAAAGCCCATGCCGTCATCGTCCAGATCAGAGTCTGCGAATTGGCGATCGAGATCGGGTCGATGAGATCGGATGCCGCCTTGATCGCCGCCGGGATCAAGAATGGCAGCAAACTTCCTAACACAATGTTAAGACCGGCATCACGCTTGAGCCGATGGAGCACATCCCCGCCGCCGGTAGGATCAAACAGCGGCAGATTCACCCAGACATTGAAGGCGCCATTGCGGATCGGCCAGCCCTGAAAACGGACGCAGGTGATGAAGACGAACATCATCACGATCGAGATCGTATAAGACAGCCCCGCCGCGGTGCGCACCGACGTGACAAGCTCGGGGCTGGCATCTGCGGGCAACATCAGCACCACGAGCCGCACCGGTGAATAAGGGAAGTCGATCGCCTGCCCCAGCCCGTTGCCGAGCGTCGTCAGGAAGATTGTCAGCTCGGAGGGATAGGCCTCGCCGCGCAGGATCAAGGTGAGCAACAGAACCGTCAGAAAAAGGCCCACGAATTTGAGCCGATTGAAGGGCGGCGCGAAGCGGAACTCAACGATGCTGGGATAGCGCCCGTAATATTCGATGAAGGTCATCAGCGATGCGAGGATCGCCAGCACCATCACCAACTGCGCCGTATCGGAGGACACGGACGGCAGCAGAAGCGACGGTGTCGCTATCAACAACGCCACCAGAACGGCGCGCGCAAGCGCATTTACCACCTGTGAAACCACTACCCGATTCCCTTCAAACTGGTCCGGCCCGGTTCAATGCCACGCCGTTGTTCCAACTTGATCCCGCCAAATGTGACGGCTTGCCCCAATTTGGTCCAACTTTTGCCCACTTTCGGCCCCCGGCTCAACCTGTTGGTTAACAGGACCCGTTTTTTGGGGCCGATTGATGGAAAGGGTGGTGCGGGAATGCATCATTTCCGGTGCAGAAATTGGGCAGGCTTGTGGTTGGCCACAACATGTTGGGGAGAAAGGAAAATCCGCCACAATTCGGGCAGGCTGTCGGGCATGCAGACAGGTTCTAAGGAAAAACCGCCGCCGGGGCGACCCGGGCGGCGGCATGTCAGATACGCAAGAAAGCCGGTTGCGGCGACGCTCAGACCCAGGGACGGGACGTGGCGGCGCTGGCTTCGAACGTGTCGATGGCCGAAGCCTTTTCAAGCGTCAGGCCGATATCGTCGAGCCCTTCCAGAAGGCAGTGCTTCTTGAACTGATCGACCTCGAACGCGATCGTTTCCCCATCCGAGGTGGTCAGGGTCTGGTTTTCCAGATCGACGATCATCCGCGCGTTCGAGCCTTTCTCGGCATCCTTCATCAGGATATCGACCTTGTCCTGCGGCAAGGCGATCGGCAGGATGCCGTTCTTGAAGCAGTTGTTGAAGAAGATATCCGCAAAGCTGGGCGCGATCACACAGCGGATGCCGAAATCCTTGATCGCCCAGGGCGCATGCTCGCGCGAGGAGCCGCAGCCGAAATTCTCGCCCGCGACAAGGATCTCGGCGTCGCGATATTGCGGCTTGTTCAACACGAAATCGGGCCGTTCGTTGCCGTCATCATCGTAGCGCATCTCGTCGAACAGGTTCTTGCCAAGCCCCGAGCGCTTGATGGTCTTGAGGAACTGCTTGGGGATAATCATGTCGGTATCGACATTGATCAGCGGCATGGGCGCAGCGACGCCGGTGAGTGTCTTGAATTTTTCCATCACATCATCTCCCGGACATCGGTCAGTCGGCCCGTCACGGCGGCGGCGGCGGCCATGGCGGGGCTCATCAGATGGGTGCGCCCACCGCGGCCCTGGCGGCCTTCGAAATTGCGGTTCGAGGTGGCAGCACAGCGCTCACCGGGGCTGAGCTGATCGGGGTTCATGGCAAGGCACATCGAACACCCGGCAAGACGCCATTCGAACCCGGCCTCCTTGAAGATATCGGCCAGCCCCTCTTCCTCGGCCTGGGCGCGGACAAGGCCCGATCCGGGCACGACCATGGCGCGCAGACCGTCCTTGATCTTCTTGCCCTTGACGATCGCGGCGGCGGCGCGCAGGTCTTCGATCCGACCATTGGTGCACGAGCCGATGAAGACGGTATCGATCTCGATCTCGCTCAGCTTCTGACCGGGCTTGAGGCCCATGTATTCCAGCGCGCGACGGGCGGCATCCACCTTGCCCCCGGTGAAATCCTCGGGCGCGGGAACGACATCGGTGATGGCCAACACGTCCTCGGGGCTGGTGCCCCATGTGACCACGGGCGCGATATCCTCGCCCTTGAGCGTCACGACCTTGTCCCAATGTGCGTCGTCATCGGAATAGAGCGTCTGCCACCAGGCCATCGCCGCTTCCCACTGGGCGCCCTTGGGTGCATGGGGGCGGCCCTTGATGTACTCGAAGGTCTTTTCGTCCGGCGCGATCAGGCCCGCACGCGCGCCGCCTTCGATCGCCATGTTGCAGACGGTCATGCGGCCTTCCATCGACAGGCCACGGATCGCCTCACCGCAATATTCGATGACATAGCCCGTGCCGCCGGCGGTGCCGGTGCGGCCGATCACCGAAAGGGTGATATCCTTGGCGGTGACACCGGGGCGCAGCTGGCCGGTGATCTCGACCTTCATGTTCTTCGACTTGGTCTGGATCAGGGTCTGGGTGGCCAGAACATGCTCCACCTCCGAGGTGCCGATGCCATGCGCCAGGGCGCCGAACGCGCCATGGGTGGCGGTATGGCTGTCACCACACACAACGGTCATGCCCGGCAGCGTCCAGCCCTGTTCAGGCCCGACGATATGCACGATCCCCTGACGGATATCGTTGACCGGGTAGTAATGAATGCCGAAATCGCGCGCGTTCTTGTCCAGCGCCTCGACCTGAATGCGGCTTTCCTCGTTCTTGATACCTTCCAGCCGATCCGGCGTGGTGGGCACGTTGTGATCCGGCACGGCGATGGTGTTTTCCGGCTTGCGCACCTTGCGCCCCGCCATGCGCAGGCCCTCGAAAGCCTGCGGGCTGGTCACCTCGTGGACGAGGTGGCGGTCGATATACAGAAGGGATGTGCCATCCTCGGCCTCGTGCACCAGATGCGCATCCCAGATCTTGTCATAGAGTGTCTTGGGGGACATGGGTCCTCTCCCGTTTGGCGATGTGTGAAAGTGGCTCAACAGGTCTGCTCCCGCCTCATAGGCGGGCCAGCACCGTCAGGGAAGCGCCGAAAAACCGCCAAGGCAGTCGCGCACGATCATCCATGTCGAAAATCCGTTTCATGCGAGTCAGATACAGTCGATCCCCCCTTCTATCAAGAGGATTGGCGACATGGCCCCGCGCCGCGCGCTTCTTCTGGCCGGAAATATCCCGGGGGAGTCGGTGAAATCCCTCTTGGGGGATTTCAACGGCGGGGGCAGGGCCCCCATGACGACGGGTCCGTCAGTCCGGCGCCAGCATATAGCCTTCGCCGCGCACCGTCTGCAGGTAGCGGGGCTGTTTGGGATCGGATTCGATCTTGCGGCGCAGGCGGGTGATCTGCACGTCCACGGCCCGTTCCTGCGCCTGCCCGCGGTCACGGCCCAGATCCTCGACCAGCTTGGCGCGGGTGACCGGCTGGCGCAGATGCTCGGAGAAGATGCGCATCAATTGCACCTCTGTCGCGGTCAGGCGGATCGGGTCGGTGCCGCGCAGCAGTTCGGAGCGTTCGATATCGAACCGCACCGGCCCCATCTGCAGCACCTTGGGCATCACCGTTTCCGGCTCGGGATCGGGCATGCGGCGCAGGATCGCGTTGATCCGCAGCAGAAGTTCCTTTGGCTCGAAGGGCTTGGGCAGGTAATCATCGGCCCCGGCCTCCAATCCGGCGATGCGATCCTCGGTCTCGCCACGGGCGGTCAGCAGCAGGATCGGCGTTTGCAAGCTGGTCCGCAGTGACCGCGTCAGCGCCACGCCATCTTCGCCGGGCATCATCACGTCCATCACGATCAGATCAAACTCCAGCCCCGCCAGAACGCGCCTTGCATGGGCGGCATCCCGCGCCACCGACACCAGAAAACCATGCCGCGCCAGAAACTTGCGCAGCAAGCCCCGGATGCGTTCATCGTCATCGACGATCAGAAGATGCGGATGTGGATCGCTCATGTGTCCTTGTCCCTGATCGCATGGTAACGCCGACGCATGTCCGGGTCCATCATCGCTTCGAGCACCTGTCGGAAGCCCGCCACGGCCTCGGGGCCGGCAGCGCGGTAGGCGGCGCGCATCCGCGCGCGTTGGGCATCCGACAGCCGACGCTCGAGCGCCTGCCCGGTTTCGGTCAGGTGCAGGTGCCGTTCGCGCTTGTCGGCGGTGCCTACGCGGCTTTCCACAAGCCCGTCCTCGATCAGCGTTCGCAGCACCCGGTTGAGCGATTGCTTGGTCACGCCGAGAATGGCCAGCAGGTTGTTCACGGTCGTGCCGGGAATGCGGGAGATGAAGTGGATCGCCCGATGATGCGCCCGGCCATAGGCCAGAGTGGCGAGGATGCGGTCGGGATCGGCGGTGAACCCGCGATAGGCGAAGAACATCGCTTCGATGCCCTGGCGCAACTGCTCATCTGTCAGGAAAAGAAGGGTTTCACCGCCTGGGCGTTCGGGCATGGTCATCCTCCGGTCACGACGATGGCGTGAGGGCATATATTATGTCAGCTTTATTGACATTCCAAGGGTGAAATGATAGCGAATCGCAGTTTCGTTGTAATTTTATGTCCGTCTCGGACATTTTGAGCGCAACATATGGAAATATCTAGCCCAAAGAGGAGATGGACTATGGCTGGCTATGATGACCGTGACGGCAAGATCTGGATGGATGGCACTCTGGTCGACTGGCGCGATGCCAATGTCCATATCCTGTCCCATGCGCTGCATTACGCCAGCTCCGTTTTCGAGGGCGAGCGCTGCTATGACGGCAAGATTTTCCTGTCGCGCAAACATTCCGAGCGGCTGCACAAATCAGGCGATCTGATGGATATGAAGATCCCCTATACCGTCGACGAGATCGAAGCGGCCAAGCAGGCGGTTGTGGACGCCAACAACCTGTCGAACGCCTATGTGCGGGTCGTGGCGTTTCGCGGCGCGGGCGAGGATATGGGTGTCGCCTCGTCGCGCAACCCGGTGCGCATGGCGGTCGCGGCCTGGGAATGGGGCAATTACTATGGCGATGCCAAGATGAAGGGCGCCAAGCTGGATATCGCCAAATGGAAGCGACCCAGCCCCGAGACGATCCCGACGGCGGCCAAGGCGGCGGGGCTTTACATGATCTGCACCATGTCCAAGCACGCCGCCGAGGCCAAGGGTTGTTCGGACGCGCTGTTCATGGATTATCGCGGCTACGTGGCCGAGGCGACTGGGGCGAATGTGTTCTTCGTCAAGGACGGCGAGGTGCACACGCCTGATCCCGATGCAATCCTCAACGGGCTGACGCGCCAGACGGTGATCGGCATGCTCGAAGAGCGCGGCGTCAAGGTGCATGTGCGTCACATCATGCCCGAAGAGCTGGAAGGGTTCGAGCAGTGCTGGTTGACCGGATCGGCCGCCGAGGTGACACCCGTGGGCCAGATCGGCGATTACAATTTCGAGGTCGGCGCGCTGACCCGTGAAATCGCGCAGGGCTACGAGGCGCTTGTTCGGGCCTGATCCGAGACCGGTCTACGGAACAGAAAAAAGCGCCAGGGCTGTTGGGTCAGCCTTGGCGCTTTTCTTTTGCGGATCGTGTCGGGATTTAGCCCGGGGACAGGCCGCGCAGACGTTCGGACCGGCGGCGCAGAAGCTCGACCGTGGTCAATAGCAGGATCGACAGGGTTACGAGGATCGTGGCCACCGCAAGGATGGTCGGCGAAATCTGTTCGCGCAGGCCGATGAACATCTGCCACGGAAGTGTCTTCTGCCCCGCAGAGCCGACGAAGAGCACCACCACAACCTCGTCGAAAGAGGTAATGAAGGCAAAAAGACCGCCCGAGATAACGCCCGGCAGGATGAGCGGCATCTGCACACGGAAGAAGGTGGTCACCGGGTTCGCCCCCATATTGGCCGCCGCGCGTGTCAACGATCGATCAAAGCCCACAAGCGTCGCGGTCACGGTGATGATGACGAAGGGAATGCCGAGGGCGGCATGCGCCAGGACAACACCCCAGTAAGTGCCCTGAAGCCCCAGGCGGGAGTAGAAGAAATACATGCCTGCCGCAGAGATAATCAGAGGAACGATCATAGGAGAAATCAAGATCGCCATGATCGCACGGCGGAACGGCACGTGCTCTGCGCTCAGGCCAATGGCCGCAAGCGTGCCAAAACTGACAGACAAGAGTGTCGCCACGGGCGCGATCGAGATCGAGTTCCACATCGCCTGTTGCCAGTCGGGGCTGGTGAAGAAATCACGGTAATGCTTGAGCGAGAAGCCCTCGGGATCGAGACGCAACATTTCTGGCGTGAATGTGAAGAAATCCTGAGAGTTGAAGCTGAGCGGCATCACGACGACAATCGGCGTGATCAGGAAGAAGAAGATCATCCCACACAGCACCCGGAAGCAGAAGTGGTAGAACACCTGCAACGGCGTGGTGTAAGGCGGCAGCTTGGCGCGGTAACGTCCCTCGCCCAGCCAGAAGATGAACCATCCGAACAGCCAGCCGAAAATCAGGCCGATCACGCCACCCATCGGACCGGTCAGCAGGTAACCCGCGCCAGCAGCGCCGAGCGTGGTGATCCAGCGGGCGATACTCTCTCGCCGAAAAACCGTGAGCCACAAATAGGCCAAGGCCGCCGAAACAATGAAGCCGCCGACCATACCGGCAAGGGGCGATCCCTGAGACGTGCCGACAATGAGCCCGGCAAAGGCCCCGGCAATCCCCACGACGGGCGCGACGAAGGAGACGGGTTTTGGTTGGATCATCGTGATTGTCATGTCCGTCACCCCAGTTTCACGTTGTCGATGCCGACGATCTTGTCATAGGCCCAGTACAGCACCAGCACAGCCACCAGAAGGATCGACCCGAGCGCCGCCGCAAGACCCCAGTTCAGGGAGCTGGAGATATGATAGGCGATCCGGTTCGAGATGAACGTGCCGGTGGTGCCGCCGACGATCTCGGGCGTGATGTAGTAGCCGATGGCAAGGATGAACACGAGGATCGATCCCGCCCCGATGCCGGGCACGGATTGCGGGAAATACACCCGCCAGAACGCTGTCCAATTGGTCGCGCCAAGGGATTTCGCGGCACGCACATAGGTCTGCGGGATGGTCGACATGACCGAATACATCGGCAGGATCATGAAGGGCAGCAGAATATGCGTCATCGCGACAATCGTGCCAAACTGGTTGTTGATCATCACCAATCGGCTGGCGTCATCGACAAGGCCCAGCCAGACAAGCGTATCGTTGATGACCCCCTGTTGCTGCAGCATCACCTTCCACGCCGAAGTCCGCACCAGCAGCGATGTCCAGAACGGCAACAACACCAGGATCATAAGGATATTCGCGGTGCGCATCGGCAGGTTCGACAGAAGATAGGCGATCGGATAGGCCAGCAGGATGCAGCTTCCGGTGATCATAAGCGACATGAACAACGTGCGCTGAAACAACATTCCGTAAATCTGTTGATTTTCCGGGCGCGCTTCGGGGCCATCGGGGCTTTTCTGCATGTCGACGGCATTCAGGAAATAACCGCTGGTAAAGGGCGGGCTGTAGGTCTTGATCGTGGACCAATTCGCGACCTTGCCCCAGTCCTTGTCCAAAGCGAGGAAGGCATCGCGGAACGAAATCTCGGGCTGGTCAGCAAGCATCGCCTGCGCCTCGGCCAGTTCTGCGGCGCCCGGACCTGCGTAGGACGCGACATCTGCCCCGGCCTTGAGGTCTTGAACAAGAGCGATTTTCACGGCTTCCCACGGCTCTTCCTCGGCCACGACATCTTCGTCGGCGACAACGGTGAACAGAGCGAAAGCGGTGTAGGCGCGGGTGGTTTCGGGCAGCAGGTCCGAGACGGCCTGACCCGGCACGAAACCGATATCTCCGGCAAAACTGTCGCTGGTCAATTCTGCAAGCCGGAGACGCTGCTCTTCAAGAAGTGCGGTATTGGCAGCGGCGCCGTCGCCACCTGTCATCAGCGCATACCAGAACGCTTCGTCTTCCCAGACAGGGTTCAGATCTTCCAAGGCGTCGATGTAATCTTCGCCAATGTCATCAAGACTGCGGCCCGTGGAGCGGAACAGCGAGGAAATCCCTGTTTCCTCATAGTTCAGACGCGTGCCAAGCCGCGTGTGTTCCTTGGCCTCGGAGGCCAGAAACAGATCGAAATAGAGCGATTGATACACCGACTCATCAGGGGCTTCGCCACTCGCGGCATCCCAATCCTGCAGCTGCTGGACCGTGTTGGGGAGCGTATTCGAAACGATCTGGTTTTCGACCGAGCGGAACAACATGTCCCCGATCGGTGCAATGAAGGTCACGAGAACGAAAATCAGCAGAGGCGCGATCAAGGCGAGCGCCCTGAGTTTCTGCGCGCGAAGCGCCTTGTTGAGACTGCGCTTGAGCGGTTTCCCGTCAGCGGACAGCACCGGGCCGTTTTCGGTTGTAACGCTCATTTTGTCCCCGTTGGTCTGCTTTTTTTGTCGAAGGGGCCGGCGCGCGGCCCCTTCCGGATCTTATCCGAAAGCCGGATTACTGAGCCAGCCACGCCTGGAATTTGGCGTCGATGTCATCACGGTAATCAGCCCAGAACTCGTAGTTGTACAGGAACGTGTTCTGTGCGTTGTTCGGATCGGTCGGCATGTGCGGCGCCATGTCGATGCCCAGATCGGCGTGCTGACCCACCAGCGGAGCCGACGAGGCGCGAGCCGGGCCGTAGGAAATCCACTTGGCCTGATCCGCAAGGCGCTGCGTGTCGGTGGCGAAGTAGATGAAGTCCAGGGCACGGGCCAGACGATCTTCAGGCAGGTTGGCGGGGATGATCCAGCCGTCAAGGTCGAACACCTGAGCGTCCCACATCATCGCGACGGGCTGGTTCTGCTCTTCGATCACGCTGAACAGACGGCCATTATAGGTCGAGCCCATGAAGACTTCGCCATCGGCCAGAAGCTGCGGCGTGTCGGCACCGGCGGACCACCAGATCACGTCGTCCTTGATGGTCGCCAGCTTGTCGAGTGCCTGCTGCTGGCCTTCTGCAGTGGCCAGAACGTCATAGACGTCGTCCTTGGCAACACCGTCACAGAGCAGCGCCCATTCCATGTTGTTGATCGGGCGCTTTTCCAGCGAACGCTTGCCCGGATAGGTTTCCAGGTCGAACACGTCGCAGATGTCGTTCGGCGCTTCGACACCCGCGGGAACCATGTCTGTACGGTAGCCGAATGTGGTCGAGTACACGATCTGAGGGATGAAGCAGTCACCAACCAGCAGGTCGCCGAAATCGTCTTCGGCCGAGGTGCCATCGGGTGCCGGCGCGAGGTGCACGTCGGGATCGATTTCCATTGCGAGGCCTTCGTCGCACAGACGCAGAGCATCTGCGGCCACAACGTCAACCACATCCCATGTCACGTTGCCGGCTTCGTCCATGGCGCGCATCTTGGCGACAGCTTCGGCCGAGCTTTCGTCCCAGATAATTTCAAGACCCGGATGCATGGCCTGATACGGCGTCGCATATGCGTTGATCTGGCTTGTCTGGTACGCACCGCCCCAGGACACCATCGTCATCGAGTCGGCCATGTCCTGCGCATGAGCAGCAGCACCGGCGACCGTGAGTGCGGTCGTGGCCAAAAGGGTTTTCGTGAGTTTCATTTCATACTCCCAGTTTACATCCCGTGTTTGATTCTTCGGCACCGGGTCACGGGAAAGACCGTCGGAACCTCAAGATCATCACACCTCTCGCAAGAGATACGATTATCTAAGACCTATACCGCGTCGAGTGCGCGGCAATCCCGCGGCAGCCAGCCGATCTCGATCTGCTCGCCCGGTTGCAGGCGGCGCTGATCTGCCGAATTGCGAGTCTTGATGATGAAATTGTCCTTGCCGGCCACCTTGAGGCGGGTGCGGAACACATCGCCCATATAGATGAATTCCATCACCTCGGCTTTGAGGGTGTGCGCCTTGTCGCCCAGCTTGGCGGTGTCCACCTCGACCCTCTCGGGGCGGATGGAAATCGTGGTCCGGTCGCCCACCTTGGACACGTTCACGGGCTTGGCGTCGATCAGTTCACCATCGTCCAGCTGGACCAGACAGATGTCCTCGCCAATCTCTTTGATGGTACCTTCGAGCGTGTTGTTCTCACCGATGAATTGCGCCACGAAGCTGTTGTCGGGGCTTTCATACAGTTCATCCGGCGGCGCAAGCTGCTGAATGCGGCCATCGTCGAAAACCGCAACGCGGTCGGACATGGTCAGGGCTTCTGTCTGGTCGTGGGTCACGTAGACCACGGTGATCCCCAGCTGATGCGCCAGATTGGTGATCTCAAACTGCATATGCTCGCGCAGCTGCTTGTCGAGCGCGCCGAGAGGTTCGTCCATCAGGACCAGCTCGGGTTCGAACACCAGAGCGCGCGCCAGCGCGATACGCTGCTGCTGACCGCCAGAAAGCTGCGCCGGACGGCGACCGCCGAAAGACCCCATCTGGACCATGTCCAGCGCCCGCTTGACCTTGGCCTCGCGGTCGGACTTGCCGATCTTGCGCACTTCCAGAGGGAAGGACAGGTTCTCGGCAACCGTCATGTGCGGGAACAGGGCGTAATTCTGGAACACCATGCCGATGCCACGCTTGTGCGGCGGAATGTTGTTGATCGGCCGGCCATCCAGCTTGATCTCGCCATGGGTGGCTGTCTCGAACCCGGCCAGCATCATGAGGCAGGTCGTCTTGCCAGAGCCCGACGGTCCAAGCATCGTGAGAAACTCACCCTTGGGCATGGACAGGTTGAGGTCTTTGACTACGAGGGTTTCGCCGTCATAACTCTTTTGTACGCGTTCGAATTTGACGAACGCATCACTGTTCGCAGTGTCGGCCAATGGTGGCTCCCTGTCTTTGTTAGTCGTGGTTTCTCCACGTTCGGTCACAAACTAAACCGACAATGAATGTGGGTTGCAAGCCTATTTCGTGAAGTTTAGGCCAATTTGACCCGCACCGGGAAGTTTGCGCAGTCAAAATTGGCATTTCAGGAAAATCGACCAGTCCTGAACCGGGGAGATTCGGACCATGGCCGGTCAATTTGCCATGGTCCGGATCAAGTGACCAAACGTCAACCGAGGATTTTGCCCACCGCGGCGGCGGTTTTGGAGACGACCTCGTCGGCTTCGGCCCGCGTGAGGCAGAAGGGCGGCGCAAAGCCCAGAATGTCGCCCTGAGGCATGGCGCGCGCGATCACGCCGTCGGCGGCCAGCGCACCCAAGATCTGCGGGCCGATCTTGTCGGCGGGGTCGAAGAAGGTGCGGCTGTCGCGGTCCTTCACGAATTCCACGGCGCAGAGCATGCCTTCGCCACGAACCTCGCCGACATGGGGATGGTCAGCCAATGCCTCGGCCATGGTCTTGTTCAGATAGCCGCCGACGTCGCGGTTGTTGGCGATCAGGTCCAACTCGTCCAGCAGCTTGAGATTGGCGACACCGGCGGCGGCGCCGATCGGGTGGGCCGAATAGGTCCAGCCGTGGCCGATCGGGCCGTTTTCATCGGTGCCCTGTTCGAGCACTTGCCACATCTTTTCACCGACAATCGAGCCGGACAGCGGTGCATAGGCCGAGGTCAGACCCTTGGCGATGGTGATGAGATCGGGCTTGAGGCCATAGTGATCCGAGCCGAACATGGTGCCCAGGCGGCCAAAGCCGGTAACGACCTCGTCAACGACCAGCAGGATGTCGTGCTTCTGGAGCACCTTCTGGATCGCATCCCAATAGCCGGCGGGCGGCGGCACGATCCCACCGGTGCCCAGAACCGGCTCACCAATGAAAGCGGCGATGGTATCCGCCCCTTCGCGCTCGATCAGCGCCTCGAGCGAGTCCACGCAGTGCTGCACGAATTGCTCTTCGGTCTGGTCGAGGTTTTCGCGGCGATAGTAATAGGGCGCCTCGGTATGGAGCACCTGCGCAAGCGGCAGATCGAATTTCTTGTGAAACAGCTCAAGCCCGGTCAGCGAGCCGGTCACCAGACCAGAGCCGTGATAGCCGCGCCAGCGAGAGATGATCTTTTTCTTCTCGGGACGGCCAAGGATGTTGTTGTAGTACCAGATCAGCTTGACGTTGGTTTCGTTGGCATCCGATCCCGACATCCCGAAATAGACCTTGGACATGCCCTTGGGCGCGCGGTCCATGATCATTTTGGACAGGGTGATGCTGGCCTCGGTGCCGTGGCCGACATAGGCGTGATAATAGGCCAGTTCGCGCGCCTGCGCGGCGATGGCCTCGGCGATGTCCTGACGGCCATAGCCAACGTTCACGCAATAGAGCCCGGCAAACGCATCGAGCAGGCGATTGCCGTCACGATCCTCGATATGACAGTTGGTGCCGCCGGTGATCACGCGATTGGGCGCCTCGCCGCGGGCAAATTGCGCAAGATGGGTCGAGGGGTGAAAGAAATTCTCGCGGTCCCATTGATCGAGTTGGTCATTCTTCAGCATGGTTCAATCCTTCCATATGCTTGCCGCGGCGGGGTGCAAAAAACCCGGGGCGGCATGAGATCGAGACGCCGGCGGGTCAGGCCCAGTCGCGGCAGACGTATTTCACTTCCATGAATTCCTCCATGCCCTTGCGGGCGCCTTCGCGGCCAAGGCCGGATTGCTTGACCCCGCCGAACGGGATCGGCGCGCCGGTCACCTTGGTGCGGTTGACCGCGACCATGCCGAATTGCAGCGCGCGCGTCACCCGGTAGATGCGGCGGGGATCATGGCTGTGCAGATAGGCGACAAGGCCGAATTCGGTCGCATTGGCGCGGGCGATCACCTCGTCCTCGGTGTCGAAAGGCGTGATCGCGGCGACGGGTCCAAAGGTTTCGTCGCGCATGATCGCAGCCTCGTCGGACACGTCGGTCAGCACCGTGGGCTGATAGAACAGCGGCCCCTGATCGTCGCGCTTGCCGCCACAGGCCAGTTTCGCCCCTTTCGACAGCGCATCGGACACATGCTCTTCCTGCTTCTGGACGGCCTTTTCGTTCATCAGCGGGCCGATATCCGGGTCGTCCATGCCAGACCCAAGGCTGAGCGCCTGTGTCGCTTCGGTGAAGCGGCGGCAGAATTCGTCATAGACGGGGCGCTCCACGTAGATGCGGTTCGCGGCCAGACAATCCTGACCTGAGGTGGCGAATTTGGCCTTGATGCTTTCGTCGATGGCGGTGTCCAGATCGGCATTGCGAAACACGATCACCGGCGCATGGCCGCCCAGCTCCATCACGAGGCGCTTGACCGTATCGGCGGATTGGCGGCACAGCAGACGTCCGATTTCGGTGGACCCGGTGAAGGACAGAGCCCGCACACGGGAATCGGCTGTCCAAGGCTCGACGATGGTCGATGCCTTTCCGGTCAGCACGTTGAACACCCCCGCCGGGATGCCCGCACGTTCGGCCAGTTCGGCGAGGGCCAAGGCGGAATAAGGCGTCTCGCCCGAGGGATGGGCCACCACGGTGCAGCCTGCTGCCATCGCGGCGGCGGCCTTGCGGGTCAGCATGGCGGCGGGAAAGTTCCACGGCGTGATAAGCGCCGCGACACCCACGGGTTCAAGCCAAAGCTCGACCTCGGCGTCGGGCAGGTGGCTGGTGACGCCCTCGATATTGGGGCGCTTGGCCTCTTCGGCGTAGTATTCGACGAAGCTTGCGGCATAGTCGATCTCGCCACGCGCCTCGGACAGGGGTTTGCCCTGTTCCAGCACCATGATACGGGCCAGATCCTCGCGGTTTTCGATCATCAGGTCGAACCAGCACCGCAACAGCGCCGAGCGATCCTG
The DNA here is from genome assembly GCF_000170875.1 of Roseobacter sp. AzwK-3b. Classification (NCBI taxonomy): domain Bacteria; kingdom Pseudomonadati; phylum Pseudomonadota; class Alphaproteobacteria; order Rhodobacterales; family Roseobacteraceae; genus Roseobacter; species Roseobacter sp. AzwK-3b. The sequence continues at coordinate 639,890 of NZ_ABCR01000001.1, read as the reverse complement.
CGGCAAGGTCATCGACCAATCGGAAAAGGCGGCTTGTGCCGCATCCACGGCGGCACGGGCCTGATCGGCGGAGAGGCTGGCCACCTCGCCCAGTCGCAGCCCGTCGGCGGGATTGGTCACGGCGATGGTCTGGCTGTCATCGCCAGCAGTCCATTTGCCGTTCACGTAGGAAAAATTGCGCACAAGGCGCGTGTCGGTGATCCCGTTCCGGGTCCAGGTCGCTGAATCGGACATCAAGGCCCTCCTTTCGCCGGAAGAATGCACCGAAGGGATCAGAAAGCGGGGCTGAACTTGGCGCTCGGGCCAGAGGTTTCATCGGCCAGTTCGGATATCCGCAGACGATCCTTCTGCAAGAGCGCCCAGAGCAGGGAACGGCCCATGATCCGGCAGGGACATTCTGTGGGTCAGGAGCTGTTGTCCAAAAAGATCTGGAAGGGGGGCGCGCCGGGCGCCTTGACCGGTTTGGTCACGATATAGGTGAAATACCGCGCCAGCCCGATCCGGGAATCGAGCATGTCGTCGATCAGCCGCTGATAGGCGTCGATATCGGTGGTCACGATCTGCAGAAGATAATCGAACCCCCCGCCAAGCGCCCAACAGGCGGTGATTTCGGGATAGCGCTGCACGCTGTCCTCGAACGCGCGAAAACTGGCGGGCGTGTGATCGGCCAGCTCGGCCGCCACGAAAACCGTCACGTACGGCCCCAGCTTCTTGAGGTTGATCCGGGCGTTGTAGCCTTCGATGATGCCGGCCTGTTCCAGCTTTTTAAGGCGCTCCCAGCAGGGGCTGGCGGAAAGACCCACACGCTCGGCCAGATCGGCCTTGGTGATGCGGCCCTCGGCGGACAAGACGCGCAGAATGTCCAGATCGCGCGCGTCCAGCTTCATGCGGAAATCACCGTGCCTGAGGGGCTGTCCTGCAGCATCTGGAAGACGTGGCTGGCGATGGCCGTGTCCTGCGCCCCGGTGCCGGTCAGATCGGCGATCGTGATATCGTCATCGCTGCGCCGTCCGGGCGCGTCGCCGGTGATGACCTGACCCAGTTCGGCGGGGATGCCCCCCTGCCAGACGCCTGCCTCGTGTGCGCTGCGCAGCTCGCCCATGATCTCGGTCTGGCTGACACGGTCGGCCACGTAAAGATCGGCGGCGGCGAGCGCCTTGGGGTCGATCTCGTTCTTGCCGTGCTGGTCCGATCCCATCGCGGTGATATGCAGGCCGGGATGGAGCCATTCGGCACGCAGCACGGGTGTGCGCGCCGGGGTCGTGGTGACGACAAGCTGGCTTTGGGCGACCAGATGAGCCGGGTCCGAGACGGGCAGCACCTCGATCCCCATAAGCGCGGCAAGGTCTTCGGCGCAGGTCTGCGCCTTGGCACCGTCGCGGCCCCAGATCAGAAGCCGCTCAAAAGGCCGGACAAGATGCGCCGCCTGCATTTGCAACCGGGCCTGAACGCCGGTGCCAATCACCCCCGCCGTCTGCACCTTGGAGGGGGCAAGATGGCGCGCGGCAACGGCACCTGCGGCAGCGGTGCGGATATCGGTCAGGTAGCCATTGTCGAGAAACAGCGCCTGCACCAGCCCGGTGGTGGCTGAAAACAGGATCATCAACCCGTTGAGCGAGGGTAGGCCCAGCTTGGGATTGTCGAAAAATCCGGGGCTGACCTTGATCGCGAACCCGTCGAAACCGGGGATATAGGCGGTTTTGACATCCACCTCGCCATTGGCGGCGGGCAGGTCCATCGACAGGACGGGCGGCATCACCACCTCGCCCCCGGCCAGCGCGGCAAAGGCGCGTTCGACCACATCGACCGTGGACAGATCGAGGCCCACAGCCGCGCGAAGTTCGGCCTCGGTAAGAATGCGGATGTCATGCGGCATAGGGTTTTCCTTTTACTGTGACATCACCAAGCTGCACGTCCTGCCCCGTGATGATCCGGGTGAACACCTCCATGTCCAGATTGCGCCCGGTGACGATGGTCGCGGTTGGACCCTCGAGGGTGACCTTGCCGGACAGAACAGCGGCCAGCCCCACGACACAGGCGCCTTCGGCAACGATCCTGTCTTGGTAGTAAAGCACCTGCATCGCATGGTAAATCTCGTCCTCGGTCACCAGAACGATCTGATCCAGAAGATCGCGGCACATCGGAAAGCTGAGCCGGTTCTGCATGCCGATCCCACCCCCGAGGGAATCCGCAAGGCTTGGGAGCTCTTCGACCTCGACGGGATGACCGGCCAGGATGCTTTCATGCATGGCAGCACCCCGATCCATGCTGATGCCGATCACCCGGATCGCCGGGTTGATCGACTTGGCCGCCAGCGCCACCCCGGCGGCGAGCCCCCCGCCCGACAAAGGCACCAGAAGCGTGGTCACATCGGGACGGGCCTGCAGGATTTCCAGCCCGATGGTCCCCTGCCCCGCGATCACAAGCGGATCGTCGAAAGGCGAGATTTCGACCAGACCTTCTTCGGCGACAAGGCGGTGAGATTCGGCCAGTGCATCGTCTTGACTGCGGCCCTTGATATGCACGTCGGCGCCGAGCGCGCGGATGCCGTCCACCTTGGCCTGCGGCACCAGTTCGGACATGCAGATCACCGCGCGCATCCCCCGGCGCGCAGCGGCAAAGGCCACCCCTCGCCCGTGGTTGCCAGTGGAACAACAAGTCACGCCGGAGGCGTCGCGCACGGCAGCTACGGCGTTATAGGCGCCACGCAGCTTGAAGGCGCCAATGGGCTGCATGTTCTCGAGTTTCAACAGAAACTCTGCCCCTGCGCGATCTGTCATGTAGGCAGAAGGGACCAGGGGCGTGCCGTCGGCAACCCCGCGGATCACCTTGGCGGCGGCGTAGATATCGGCAAGGGTCGGTTGCATGTGATGCTCCGGATCGGTGGTCTGAGGCCCGCCGCGCAGCTTTGCGCCGGGACAGGGTATCGTCAACTGCAGGACCGGGAATTTCCTGAAAACGACATTTAGTGACGTTTTCCTTGGGGCAGGGCGCAGGCCTGAGGCGGTATCGCGGGGATAGACCCCAAACATCAGGCCCATTGCTATGATCCACAAATCCTTGCCGTTTTCCGATGCCGAGTTTCAACGGCGCCTTACCAAGACCCGTAATGCGATGGAAGCCGCCGGTGTCGATGCGCTGTTCATCACCGATCCGTCGAACCAGCACTGGCTGACCGGCTATGACGGTTGGTCTTTCTACGTGCATCAGGGGGTTATCGTGCTGCCGGATGCCGATCCGATCTGGTGGGGCCGCAATCAGGATGCCAATGGCGGCGTGCGGACCGTATGGATGACCGATGACCGGGTGATCGGCTATGCGGACAATTACGTGCAATCCACCGAGCGTCACCCGATGCAGGACCTTGCCGAACGGATGAAAGGCATGGGGCTGGACACCGCGCGGATCGGCGTGGAGATGGACAATTACTATTTTTCTGCAAAGGCTTATGCCGTCCTGCAGGCCGAGTTGCCGGATGCGAGCTTTCAGGATGTCACGGCGCTTGTGAACTGGCAGCGGGCGGTCAAATCCGACGAGGAGCTGGCCTTTATCCGCAAGGCGGCGGCGATCAGCGAGAAGATCGTCGATGGCCTGCTGGAGCGGGTCGAGCCGGGGATTCCCAAGAACGAGATCGTGGCCGAAATCTTCCGCGATGGGATCCGGGGTGTGGATGGCGCATGGGGCGATTATCCGGCGATCGTGCCGCTGCTGCCATCGGGCAGCGATGCGGCGGCGCCGCACCTGACGTGGGATGGCCGCGACTTTACGGAAGGCGAGGCAACTTTCTTCGAGATTTCAGGATGTTACCGGCGCTATCACGCGCCGTTCTGTCGGACGCTTTTCCTTGGCAAGCCGCCGCAATTCCTGCTGGATGCGGAAAAGGCGCTGGTCGAAGGGCTGGAAAACGGGCTTGAGGCGGCGAAGGCGGGCAACCGGGCCTGCGACATCGCAAATGCGCTGGCCGCACCGCTGGAGCGGGCGGGGATTCAGCGGGGGGCGCGCTGTGGTTATCCCATCGGTCTGAGCTATCCGCCGGATTGGGGCGAGCGCACCATCAGCCTGCGCGCCGAGGACGAGACCGTGCTGGAGCCGGGCATGACGTTCCACTTCATGCCGGGTCTGTGGATGTCCGATTGGGGGCTGGAAATCACCGAGTCCATCCTCATCAAGGAGGACGGCCCGGCCGAGACGTTCTGCAACCGGCCGCGGAAGATGTTCGTTAAGGATTGACCGCGAATCATCCAAAGACCCTGATTAACAAGGCAAAACCCGCTTCGGTATCGCGTCGGCATAACGTCGGTATCGCGTCGGTATGACGATGGCAGGAGCCATGCGTTAACAGAGCGTTCGCGCGAATGCCGGTGACATCAAGGGCGCCGCTTGGTAAAGGAGCCAAGCGGCGTTTTTACAGGGGAGCCAGCATCTTGAAGGTCACGGAAACCAAACTGCCCGGCGTGCTGCTGTTGGAGCCGCGCCGGTTCGGTGATGAACGGGGATTCTTTGCCGAAAGCTGGAACCGGAAAACATTTCTGGATCTTGGAATTGATATTGATTTCGTACAGGACAACCACTCGGTTTCGGCTGCGGTGGGCACGGTGCGCGGGCTGCATTTTCAGTCACCGCCCCATGCGCAGGACAAGCTGGTGCGCTGCGGGCGCGGGCGGTTTCTGGATGTGGCGGTGGATGCGCGCAAGGGAAGCCCCACCTATGGCCAGTGGGTCGGGTGCGAGCTGAGCTTCGAGAACGGGTTGCAACTGCTGGTGCCCAAGGGGTTCCTGCACGGCTTTGTCACCCGCGAGCCGGATACCGAGATCATCTATAAATGCTCGGATTACTATGCGCCGGATTGTGATGGCGCGGTGCGGTTCGACGATCCCGATCTTGGCATCGACTGGGGTCTTGATGGCGCGCCGGTGCTGTCCGAGAAGGACGCCAAGGCGCAATCCTTTGCCGCGTTCGACAGCCCATTCATCTACGGAGAGACCGCATGAAGATACTGGTGACAGGCGGTGCCGGGTTCATCGGCTCGGCGGTGGTGCGGCTGGCGATTGCGCGCGGCCATGAGGTGGTGAACCTCGATGCGCTGACCTATGCGGGGCGGCTGGAGAATGTCGCGAGCGTCGCAGATGATCCGCGCTACCGGTTCGAACAGGTCGATATCCGTGACCGCGCCGAACTGGGCCGGGTGTTCGCACAGCACAAGCCCGACGCGGTGATGCATCTGGCGGCGGAATCGCATGTCGACCGGTCGATCGACGGGCCGGGCGATTTCATCGAAACGAACATCATCGGCACCTACAACATGCTGGAGGCCGCGCGGACCCATTGGATCGGTGAGGGCCGACCCGAGGAGTTCCGGTTTCACCATATCTCGACCGATGAGGTCTTTGGCTCGCTTGGCGAGACGGGGCTGTTCACCGAAGAGACGCCCTATGATCCGCGCAGTCCCTATTCCGCCTCGAAAGCGTCGTCGGACCATCTTGTGCGGGCGTGGTTCCATACCTATGGGCTGCCCGTGGTGCTGACCAATTGCTCGAACAATTACGGCGCGTTCCATTTCCCTGAAAAGCTGATTCCCAAGGTGATCCTGAACGCGCTGCACGAGCGCGCGATCCCGGTCTATGGTCAGGGGCTGAATGTGCGCGACTGGCTTTATGTGGACGATCACGCCGATGCGCTGCTGCTGGCGGTGGAAAAGGGTGAGCCCGGACGCAGCTATAACGTGGGCGGGCATAACGAGCGGCGCAACATCGATCTGGTGCATGCGATCTGCGATATCCTTGACGACAAGCGCCCGCGCGGCACCGGCAGCTACCGCGATCTTATCGCCTTTGTCGAAGATCGCCCCGGCCATGATGCGCGCTATGCGATCGATCCCGACAGGATCATGGAAGAATTGGGGTGGAGACCGTCGGTGACGGTGGAACAGGGTCTGGAAAAGACCGTGCAATGGTATCTGGACAACCCCGATTGGTGGCAACCGCTGCTGGAGATTGACGGCGTCGGCACACGGGTGGGCACGGGATGAGCCTTCTGGTTTTCGGCAAGACGGGACAGGTGGCGACGGAACTGGCCGCACGCGCACCAGATGCCGTGTTTCTGGGGCGGACCGAGGCGGATCTGAGCCAGCCGGAGGCGTGTGCTGCGGCCATCACGGCGCATCGGCCCTGGGCAGTTATCAACGCCGCCGCCTATACCGCCGTGGACCGCGCGGAAGAGGAAGAGGCGCTGGCGCATGTCGTCAATGCGGACGCGCCGGAGGCCATGGCGCGGGCCTGTGCGGCGAATGGTATCCCGCTGATCCATATCTCGACCGATTATGTCTTTGACGGCGCAGGCACGGCGCCGCGCGCCACGACAGACCCTGTTGCACCGCAAAACGCCTATGGGCGCAGCAAGTTGGCGGGCGAAGAGGCGATTGCGCAGGCCGGGGGCGCATTCGCAGTGCTGCGCACGTCATGGGTGTTCTCGGCGCATGGGGCGAATTTCCTCAAGACGATGTTGCGCCTGTCGGAAAGCCGCGATGCGCTGAACATCGTGGACGATCAGATCGGGGGGCCGACGCCGGCGGCGGATATCGCTGCCGCCTGCCTGACGATCGCCGAGCAGATGCGCGCCGATCCGGGCAAGACCGGGATCTATCATTTCTCGGGCGCGCCTGATGTGAGCTGGAAAGAGTTTGCCGAAACCATCTTTGCCATGGCGGGACGCCGCGTTGCGGTGGGTGGCATTCCGACCGCAGACTATCCGACACCTGCGGCGCGTCCATTGAATTCGAGGCTGGATTGCGCTTTGACAGAGACTGTTTTCGGCATTTCGCGGCCAGACTGGCGGATGGGTGTGGGTTCGGTTTTGAAAGACTTGGGAGTTACAGGCGCATGACGCAGCGAAAAGGCATTATTCTGGCCGGGGGGTCCGGCACACGGCTTTATCCGATCACCATGGGTGTCTCGAAACAGCTTTTGCCGATCTATGACAAGCCGATGATCTATTACCCGCTGTCGGTGCTGATGCTGGCGGGGATCCGCGAGATCGCGATGATCACCACGCCGCACGATCAGGAGCAGTTCCAGCGCGTTCTGGGCGATGGCAGCCAGTGGGGGCTGTCGCTGACCTATATCGTGCAACCCTCACCCGACGGGCTGGCGCAGGCCTATATCCTGGCGGATGCGTTCCTGAACGGGGCGCCGTCGGCGATGGTGCTGGGGGACAACATCTTTTTCGGGCATGGGCTGCCGCAGCTTCTGACCGAAGCGGACAGGCAGACCGTGGGCGGCACGGTGTTCGGCTATCACGTGGCCGATCCAGAGCGCTATGGCGTGGTCAGTTTTGACGCCGAGGGGCGCGCGCAGCAGATCATCGAGAAGCCCGAGGTGCCACCGTCGAATTATGCGGTGACGGGCCTGTATTTCCTGGATGGCGACGCGCCGAAGCTGGCGCGGGAGGTGCAGCCGTCGGAGCGCGGAGAGCTTGAGATCACCACGCTTCTCGAGATGTATCTGCATGCCGGAAAGCTCGAGGTGAAGCGGATGGGGCGCGGCTATGCGTGGCTGGACACGGGCACCCATGCAAGCCTGCTAGACGCGGGCAATTTCGTGCGCACGCTGACCATGCGGCAGGGGCTTCAGACCGGCTGTCTGGACGAGATCGCCTATGACATGGGCTGGATCAGCCGGGAGGATCTGGAGAAGCGGGCCGAGATGTTCGCCAAGAACGATTACGGCCGATACTTGAAAGGCCGCCTGAAATAAGGCGGCCTTTCGGTGGGGTTGCCAGGGGTCTTGGCAGGGGTCGTGTCAGGAGTGGTCAACTGGCGGCGACCAGAAGTCCTTCGTCCTTGATCCGCTTGTAGGCCTTGTCCAGGGCGCTGCTGGCGCGATCGATCAGGGTGTCGATCTCGGGCTTGGAGATGATGAGCGGCGGCGAGATCACCATGCGGTCGCCCACATGGCGCATCACCAGATTGTTGGCGAAACATTCCTCGCGGCAGATGAACCCGGCGGTGCCGGCCTCGGCGGCGAATTTGGCACGGCTTGCCTTGTGGGGCGTCAAGGCGATGGAGCCCATGAGCCCCGCGATCTTCGCCTCGCCCACCAGCGGGTGATCGGCCAGCGTTTCCCATTTTTCCTTGAGATAGGGGGCAGTGTCGCGACCGGCGCGCTCGACGATGCCCTCTTCTTGCAGGATGCGGAGGTTTTCCAGCGCCACGGCACAAGAGACCGGGTGACCGGAATAGGTGTAGCCATGGGCGAAATCGCACTCGTTCATCACCTCGGCCACCTCGTCGCAGACAAGTGAGCCGCCGATCGGCGCGTAGCCGGAGCTCAGCCCCTTGGCGATGGTCATGATATGCGGGCGGATGCCATAGCTTTCGGAGGCGAACCACTGGCCGGTCCGGCCAAAGCCGCAGATCACCTCGTCGGCGATGAGCAGGATTTCATACTTGTCGCAGATGCGCTGAATTTCGGGCCAATAGGTCGAGGGCGGCACGATGACGCCGCCAGCGCCCTGCACCGGTTCGCCGATGAAGGCGGCGACGCGGTCCTCGCCGATCTGATGGATCGCCTCTTCGAGTTCGCGGGCACGGGCAAGGCCGAATTCCTCGGGCGTCATGTCCCCGCCTTCGGCATACCAGTGCGGCTGGTTGATGTGGTGCACATCGGGGATGGGCAGGCCGCCCTGCGCATGCATCGCGGACATGCCGCCAAGGCTGGCGCTGCCGACGGACGAGCCGTGATAGGCGTTCTTGCGGCTGATGATGACCTTCTTGGAGGGCTTGCCCTTCTGTTCCCAATAGGTGCGCACCAGACGGATATTGGTGTCGTTCGCTTCAGAGCCTGATCCGGCGTAAAACACGTGATTGAGGTCATACGGCGTCAGTTCCGCCAGCTTGTCGGCCAGAGCGATGGCGGGGACATGGGTGGTCTGGAAGAAGGTGTTGTAATAGGGCAGTTCGCGCATCTGACGGGCCGCAGCCTCGGCCAGTTCGGGGCGGCCATAACCGATATTGACGCACCAGAGCCCGGCCATGGCATCAAGGATCTCATTGCCTTCGCTGTCGGTCAGGGTGACGCCGCTGGCACGGGTGATGACGCGCGCCCCCTTGCGTTCGAGATCATGACCATGGGTGAAAGGGTGCATGTGATGGGCCGCATCGAGCGCCTGCAATTCCGCCGTGGGCATGTGATTTGTAATCAGCGTCATGACAAGACCTTTCGCGAAGTGGCACGGCAGCCCGGACCCGGACCACCGCCTTTTGGCGCCAGAATATGATCAAATTATCCGGTGTCAATCGAATCAGCGGATCGGGGTCGGTGTCTCGAAGGATTGGCGGACCTGTTCCATGCCCTGAATCACATCCTCGCGGATCGCACGCGCCGCGGATTCGGCGTCGCGCGCCCGCATCGCGGCCAGCAAATCCTTGTGTTTATCCGGCAGATTCTGGGTGCCGAGACGCCCGCAAACCACCCTGAGAGACGGCCCGAACCGCAGCCAGAGACCATCGGCCATGTTGGCCAGAATCGGGGCGTCGGCCAATTCGTAGAGCCGTTTGTGAAAGCGGTAATTCAGTTCCAGATAGCCGCGCAGATCGCCCCGGCGAATCGCCTCGTCGAGATCGGCATCCATGGCGGCAAGCTGATCGAGGTCACAGGGCGTTGCCCGTTCGGTCGCCCGGAGGCTGAGATGTGGGTCAAGCCATTGGCGCGCAATGATAAGTTCGCTGATATTATCCGCCGACAGAAGCGGAACGCAGACCCGTCTGTTGCCCTGAAATTCCAGCGCCCCCTCGCTGATGAGACGGCGAATCGCCTCGCGCACCGGGGTCATTCCGGCGCCGAGCCTGTCGGTCAGGCCCTGGATCGTGACGGGCTGTCCCGGCGCGAGGTCGCCGAACAGAACCAGGTCGCGCAACTGGCGGTAAATCACCTCATGCGCAGGCAGCCGTCCCTTTTCAGGGACGGAGGTGTCCAATTTTCGGGCAGCCTTGGTCATCTTTCGCCTTTCCGCACCGCGCTTATCAGCAAGCACCTTGCGAGTTTAGCGACTGCGTGAAAACATTGCCATATTGCCATGTGCGGAAATTTTTGATCAAATCCGCAGCCACGGCAGAGCAACATGCCGAACCAACGGGAGATCGCAATGCGAAAGCTGTTTCTGACCACCACCGCCGCGCTGGCCCTTGGAGCCATGAGCGCCACGGCGCAGGAGGTGCGGGTCTACAACTGGTCCGACTATATCGACGAAGACTTGCTGGCGCAGTTCGAGGAAGAGACCGGGCTGGATCTGATCTACGACGTTTTCGACAGCAACGAGGTGCTGGAAACCAAGATGCTGGCCGGCGGGTCCGGCTATGACGTGGTGGTTCCGTCGGGCACCTTCCTGCAGCGGCAGATCCAGGCGGGCGCATTTCAGAAGCTGGACAAGTCCAAGCTGCCCAATCTGGAGAACATGTGGAGCGTCGTTCTGGAGCGCACGGCCAAGTACGACCCCGGCCATGAGTATGCGATCAACTACATGTGGGGCACCACGGGACTTGGCGTGAATGTCGGCAAGGTCACCGAATTGCTGGGCGAAGATGCCCCGATGAACAGCTGGGCGCTGGTGTTCGAGCCGGAGAACATGGAAAAGCTGGCGGAATGCGGCGTGCATTTCCTTGATGCGCCGGCCGAGATGATCCCCGCCGCGCTGAATTACATCGGCGAAGACCCCGACAGCCACGATCCCGATGTGATCGCCAAGGTCGAAGAGGTTTATATGGGCATCCGCCCGCATATCCAGAAGTTCCACAGCTCGGAATACATCAACGCGCTGGCCAATGGCGATATCTGTGTCGCGGTGGGCTGGTCCGGGGATATCCTGCAGGCGCGCGACCGCGCCGCCGAGGCCGATAACGGCGTCGAGATCATCTATAACGCCCCCAAGGAGGGCGCGCAGATGTGGTTCGACCAGATGGCCATTCCGGTGGATGCCCCCAACCCCGAGGGCGCGCATGTGTTCCTGAACTTCATCATGGATGCGCAGAACATGGCGAAGGCGTCGAACTATGTCTATTACGCCAACGGCAACAAGGCATCGCAGGAGTTTCTGATCGAGGATGTGATCGGCGATCCGGCGATCTATCCGGATGAGGAAACGCTGAACAACCTGTTCACGACCACGCCTTATCCGGCCAATGTTCAGCGGACGGTCACGCGCCTTTGGACCAAGATCAAGTCTGGCACCTGACCTGTGACATGACGGCCCGCGCGGGATGTCGCGCGGGCCATTCTCAGCCGAGGGACAGGTATGCCGGAAAAGATATTCGAGCCCTGGAACGATCCTGACGCCAAGCCGCTGATCCAGTTCAAGGGCGTGACCAAGCGGTTCGGCGATTTTACCGCCATCGACAACCAGACCTTCGATATCTACGAATGCGAGTTCTTTGCCCTGCTCGGCCCTTCGGGCTGTGGCAAGACGACGATGATGCGGATGCTGGCCGGGTTCGAGAAACCGACCGAAGGCACGATCCTTCTGGCGGGTCAGGACATGGCCCCGATCCCGCCCAACAAGCGGGCGGTGAACATGATGTTCCAGTCCTATGCGCTGTTCCCGCATCTGTCGGTCTGGGAGAATATCGCCTTTGGCCTGAGGCGCGACGGGCGCCCAAAAGACGAGATCGCGGCGCGGGTGGGCGACATGCTCAAGCTCACCCGGCTGGAGAAATTCGCCAAGCGCAAGCCACACCAGATTTCCGGTGGGCAAAGGCAGCGCGTGGCGCTGGCCCGGAGCCTTGCCAAGGCGCCCAAACTGCTGCTGCTGGACGAACCGCTTGGCGCGCTGGATGCCAAGCTGCGGCAGGCGACACAGTTCGAGTTGATGGATATTCAGGAAAAGACCGGCACCACATTCGTCATCGTCACTCACGATCAGGAAGAGGCGATGACCGTGGCCAGCCGCGTGGCGGTGATGGATGACGGCAAGATCGTGCAGGCCGATACACCGGCGCGGATCTATGAATCGCCGAATTCGGTCTATGTGGCGGATTTCATCGGGGATGTGACGATCATCGAAGGCACCGCCCGGAGATCCGGCGACGGCTATGAGATCAGCCATACCGAGGGGCTGCCCGCGCTTTACGCCGTGTCAGATGCGCAACTGAGCGACGGGCAACGCGTCTTTCTGGCGATCCGGCCCGAAAAGGTCGAGATCACCGCCGAAAAGCCCGAAAGCAAGCGTAATGCGCTGCGCGGCAAGATCATCGACATCGCCTATCTGGGCAATATCTCGACCTATCACGTGGCGCTGCCGAGCGGGCAGATCGTCAAGGCGCAGACGGCCAATACGCGGCGCCTGTCGCGCCGGTCCTTCACATGGGAGGACGAGGTCTGGCTCAGTTGGACCGATACCGCCGCCGTCCTTCTGGAGCATTAGGAGATGCGGCGCGCCGTTCTGATCCTTGTCCCGTATCTGTGGCTTCTGGCGCTGTTTCTTGTACCGTTCATCATCGTGCTCAAGATCAGTCTGAGCGATATCGCGCTGGCCATTCCGCCCTATACGCCGACGCTCGACCTGTCCGAGGGCTGGGCCGGGATCAAGGCGTTCTTCGGCGCGCTGGATTTCGAGAACTTCTGGTTCCTGACCACGGATGATCTCTATTGGAAAGCCTATCTGTCCTCGGTGCAGATCGCGGCCATCGCCACGCTGCTGACGCTTCTGGTGGGCTATCCCATCGCCTATGGCATGGCCAATGCGCCGGATCACTGGCGCCCGACGCTGATGCTTCTGGTGATCCTGCCGTTCTGGACCAGCTTTCTGATCCGGGTCTATTCCTGGATGGGGATTCTGTCGAATGAGGGATATCTCAACCAGTTTCTGCTGTGGACCGGGCTGATATCCGAGCCGCTGACCATCCTGAACACGCTGATCGCGGTCTATATCGGGATCGTCTATACCTATCTGCCGTTCATGATCCTGCCGATCTATGCAGCACTTGAGCGCATGGACGGCTCGTTGCTGGAGGCGGCCGAGGATCTGGGTTGTTCGCGGCTTTCGGCCTTTTGGCTGGTAACCATTCCGCTAAGCCGGAACGGGATCATCGCCGGGTGTTTCCTGGTGTTCATCCCCACCATCGGCGAGTTCGTGATCCCGTCGCTTCTGGGCGGATCGCAAACGCTGATGATCGGCAAGGTCTTGTGGGAGGAATTCTTCAACAACCGGGACTGGCCGGTGGCCAGCGCCGTCGCGGTGATCCTGCTGTTGATCCTGATCATTCCGATCATCCTGTTCCAGCGCAACGAACAGAAAAACCGCGAGGCTGACGGATGAGACGCCTGACATGGTTCAACGCCACCTCGCTGACCTTTGGCTTTGCGTTCCTCTATCTGCCGATGGTCCTTTTGGTGATCTACAGCTTCAACGACTCCAAGCTGGTGACCGTCTGGGCCGGGTTCTCGACCAAGTGGTATGGCGAATTGCTGCGCAACGAGGCGTTTCTGGATGCGGCTTGGGTGACGATACAGGTGGCCTTTGTCAGTTCCACCATCGCCACGATCCTGGGCACGATGGGAGCCTATGTGATCGTCCGGGCGGGGCGGTTTACCGGGCGCACCCTGTTTTCGGGGATGATCTATGCGCCGCTGGTGATGCCCGAGGTAATCACCGGCCTGTCGCTCTTGCTGCTGTTCATCGGGATCGGGCTGGATCGGGGGATGTTCACGATCATCCTCGCGCATACGACGTTTTCGATGTGCTATGTTTCGGTCGTGGTGTCGTCGCGGCTGGTGACGTTCGATCGGTCGCTGGAGGAAGCCGCGCTTGATCTGGGATGTTCGCCCATGCAGGCGTTCCGGCTGGTGACCCTGCCGATCATCGCGCCTGCGGTGGTGGCGGGCTGGCTTCTGGCCTTTACCCTGTCGCTGGATGATCTGGTCATCGCGTCGTTCACCGCTGGCCCATCGGCCACCACCCTGCCGATCAAGATCTGGTCGTCGATCCGGCTTGGCGTCTCGCCCGAGATCAACGCCCTGTCCACGCTGCTGATCGCGGTGGTGTCGGTGGGCGTCATCGCGGCGTCGATCGTGACGAAACGGTCGGCCCTGCGGCAAGAGGCCGAAGAGCGCGCCGCCGAACGCACATGATGCGGATATTCCCCAAACATACCTATGGCGACGGACCCCGTGCGCGGTGTTATTGGGGTGAAACAGTCTCTGATCCGGGGTATCCGCAGGCATCCGGCCAAATGCGCTGCGATGTGGCCGTGATCGGCGCGGGGTTCACCGGATTGTCAGCAGCCTTGCACCTGGCGCAGGCGGGCGCAGATGTGGTGCTGCTCGAGGCGCAGACCCCCGGTTGGGGGGCATCGGGGCGCAATGGCGGGTTTTGCTGCCTTGGCGGGTTTGGCGCCCCGGATGGGGTGATGGCCAGCCTGCATGGCGAAAGCGCACGGCAAGAGGCGCGGCGCGCGGAACTGGCAGCCGTCGAGACGGTCGCGGGGCTGATCGACCGGCTGTCTCTGGAGGTCGAGCGCCATTCGCGGGGCGAGACAGTGATGGGCTTCACGCCGAAATCCCTGATTGGGTTCGAGGCCAAGGCAGAGCGCGTCGAACGCGATCTTGGCATCACCCCCGAGCTTATCCCCAATGAGCAGTTGGCCCAGCTTGGCATGTCAGGGCCGTTTCACTGTGGCATGACGATCCCTGTGGGCTTTGGTCTCAACCCGGCGAAATATGCGACAGGGCTGACCCGTACCGCGCATCAGGCCGGGGCACGGATCTTTGCCCGCTCGGCCGTGCGGCGGATCGATCAGGCAGATGGCTTCACCCTGCAGACCGATGGCGCACAGATCAGCGCCAAGCGGCTCATTGTGGCGACCAACGGCTATTCATCCGACGATGTGCCGGGGTGGATGCGGGCAAGGTATCTGCCTGCGCAGTCCAATGTGCTGGTGACCCGCCCCCTGACCGAGGACGAGATCGCAGCGCAAGGCTGGTTCACCGATCAGATGGCCTATGACGAGCGGTTCTTTTTGCATTACTTCCGGCTGATGCCCAATCGGCGCTTTCTGTTCGGGATGCGCGGCGGGCTGTTCAGTTCGCCGCGGGCGGATGCCGCCATGCATCGTCGGATTCGCAGCCATTTCGAGCGGATGTTTCCCGCGTGGGCGCATGTCGAGACGCCCCATAGCTGGAACGGATTGCTGAGCCTGTCACGCGACATGACACCTTATGCCGGCCCCATCCCCGAGATGCCGGGCGCGTTCACCGCGCTGAGCTATCAGGGCAATGGCGTGGCGATGGCCAGCCATGCGGGGGCGATCCTTGCCGATCTGGTTCAGGGACGCGCGACTGGCCATGCCTATCCCGCGATCATGCGCAAACCGCCACGGCGCTTTCCGATGGGACGGTTGCGGCGCGGCTGGCTATGGCCCGCCTATGCGGTGGCGACGGTCAGGGGCGACTGAGGCCGGGTCAGAGCTGTGGTGTGCGCGCGGCGCGCGCCTTGCCGCGCTGAATGCCAAGGTGCCTTTCACGCAGGATGATGATGATCCCGGCAAGGATCACCAGCGCCGCGCCAAGCAGCATCGGGCCGGTGGGCGCTTCGGCAAAGACGAAATAGCCGATCAGCAGCGCGAACAGCATCGAGGCATAGTCGAACGGCGCCACGACGCTGGCATCGGCAAACCGGTACGAGGATGTCAGGAAGATCTGTGCCGTGCCGCCCAGAAGCCCGGCGAGGATCAGGAAAACAGTCTCTGTTGCGCCGGGAATGACCCATCCGAAGGGGATTGTCAGCAGCGATAACAGCGTCGACGTGAGCGAGAAGTAGAACACGATCGCGCTGGTTTGTTCGGTGGCCACCATCTTGCGCACATAGATCTGCGCCAGCGCAGCACAGACCGCGCCCAACAGCACCACGACCGCGCCAATGGCCTCGAGCGTCTGGACCGTCTCGCCGGTCAGGGTGTTCAGGCGCGGCGAGAGCACGATCAGCACCCCGACCAGCCCAAGCGCCACCGCGCTGATGCGGAACAGGCCGACCCTTTCATCGAGGAACATTGCGGCGAATACCACCGTCAGCAGCGGCGCGGTATAGCCAAGGGCGGTGACTTCGGGCAGGGGCAACAGGCCCAGCCCCGCGAACATGAGGCCCATGGCGGTTGTGCCCACCACACCGCGCCAGAAATGGCCCATGCGCGACTGCACGCGCAGCCCTGTGCGCAGATCACCGCGCAGCGCCAGCCACAGGAGGATCACGGGTATCGCGAAAAACGACCGGAAGAACACGGCCTGCCCGGGCGGCACGTGATCCGATGCCGCCTTGATCAGGGCCGACATCACCACGAACAGCATCACGGAACACAGTTTCAGGGCGATGCCCTTGAACGGACTCATTGCCGCGCCTCCCTCTCCCCCTTATCCATGGGCGGCGGCGCAGCCAAGGTCAATTCCCGGGGATCGCACAAAGGCGAAAGGCCGGGTTTCGCTCGTTGCATATCAGGCTCTGATCAAGCCCGAAACGGCCCCGGGATCAGGCGGATTTCCGGGGCTTGGTGCGGGAAATGATCCAGTCGGGGCGCGGGAAATGGCAGGTATAGCCATTCGGGAACCGCTGAAGATAATCCTGATGTTCCGGCTCGGCCTCCCAGAAATCGCCGACCGGCTCCACTTCGGTGACCACCTTGCCGGGCCAGTTGCGCGACGCCTCGACATCGGCGATGGTGCGCAGCGCCTCGTCTTTCTGGGCGTCGTTCACATAGTAGATCGCCGAGCGATAGCTCATCCCCAGATCGTTGCCCTGCCGGTTCGGCGTGGTCGGATCGTGGATCTGGAAGAAGAACTCCAGCAGGTGGCGATAGGTGATGCGGGCCGGGTCGAAGATGATCTCGATCCCTTCGGCATGGGTGCCATGGTTGCGATAGGTCGCATTGGGCACATCCCCACCAGTATAGCCGACACGGGTGCTGATCACCCCATCCAGTTTGCGGATGAGATCCTGCATTCCCCAAAAGCAGCCCCCCGCCAGTACAGCGCGTTCCGTCATGTCACGTCCTCCACTTGATCCAGATAATCGCCATAGCCCTCAGCCTCCATGTCATCGCGGTGGATGAACCTGAGGCTCGCCGAATTGATGCAATACCGCAAGCCACCGCGGTCGCGCGGCCCATCCGGAAAGACATGGCCCAGATGACTGTCGCCATGCGTGCTGCGCACTTCGGTACGCACCATACCGTGGCTCACATCACGCAGTTCGGTCACATGCGCAGGCGCGATCGGCTTGGTAAAGCTGGGCCATCCGCAGCCCGACTCGTATTTGTCAGCCGAGGCGAACAGCGGTTCGCCCGACACGATATCGACATAGAGCCCCGGCTCCTTGTTGGAGAGATACTTGCCGGTGCCGGGACGTTCGGTGCCATTTTCCTGCGTGACCCAGAATTGCTCGGGGTCAAGGGAAGCGATGGCGTCGGGATCCTTTCGGTATCGGCTCATGCGTCGGTCTCCGGTTGTTTGGCGCTCGGGTATTACATGGGTGCGGCTGGCGGGTTTTCAAAATCAAATCTTTGCAAGCAACCCGATCCGGCGGCAAGACCGCGCACGATCCCGCTCAAGTGACCAAGATTTGAGCAGCGGTGCACCCGCGACATCCTCACGCAGCGACCCTGGGCCGCCCTGTCGCCTCGACGGTGATCTCGGCCTCCAGAAACACCTCGCGCCCTTCGGCTTGCGCCGTGCGAAGCGCGCGGCTGGCCTGCACATGAATATCCTCGGCACCCGCCGCATCCGCCTGCTTGCGCGCCTCTTGTTCAAGTGCCGTCTGCAAGGCGGTCATCGCGGCCTCGGCCTCGGTGTGATCCTGCGGTCCGGTGTCAAGATGAACCCGGAACTTGCCCTCGGCGGGCGAGGTGACGGTCCCGCTGCGCCGGATCGTGACCCGGCCCACGACAGCGCCGATGGCATTGGCCACATCAGCATGATCCGGCAGGATCATCGGACAGCCAAGACGCTTGCCCACATCGGGATAATAGCTGGGCGCCGAGGCCCCCAAGCCCACAACCGGCACGTTCAGCCCGGTCTCCAGCCGCACCAAGCCCTTATGACCGGCCAGACCGCGCTGCATCAGCACATGCCGGGCCAAAAGATCGGGGGCTAGGTCAAATGGCGTCTCTTCCTCGGCAAAAGCGGTCTCCAACAAGGCCAGACTGGTCTGATGGGTCAGCTGATCCACGATCAATTGCGCGAAGGCAACCGGATCGGGACAAAGCATGGTGCCGCTGCCGGTCCGCTTGCGGCCCAAAAGCTGCAACGCCTTGGTCGCGGCATTTGCGTCCCATTCGGTCAGGCGACCGAGCACATGGCTGGCGTCCGATGGCGTGACCCCGGCCACCTGCACCAACCCCCGCGCCACCAGACGGCGCAGCGCCTGCCCTTCCAGCCGGGTTCTGAGCACTGCGCCGAGCGGGTGCACTGTGTCACCGATCCGGCTCAGAAGCGTTTCTTCGCGCTCGGACAGGCCGCTGGCATCAATGCCGGTGACAGCACGGACGAACCGCGCGTCATGCTCACCCGGCACCGCGCGGCGCAGCTGTTCGTCCAGCGCGTCATGCACCGGACCGGGCGCTTCGAACGCCATCAAGCTGACCGGAATCAGCCGCTGCGGTCCAAGCCGGATGCCGCCTTGCAAGCCTTCATCTTCCACATGCACTTCGCTGTCACCGCCCAAGCCGGTTGTGCGCATCGCCACGGCCTCGACCATGGTGCGCCACGGGCCCACCTGCGCGCCCGCCGGATCGATCATCGGCTTGCCCCCGCGCAGCACGGCCACATCGGTGGTCGTGCCCCCGATATCGGACACCAGCGCATGATCGGCCCCGGTCAGCCAGCGCGCCCCCACGATACTGGCGGCAGGCCCGCTCAGGATCGTCTCGATCGGACGCTCTCGGGCCTGATCGGCCGAAATCAGCGCGCCATCGCCACGCACCACCATCAAGGGCGCCGCAATGCCCAGATCGCGCAACGTGCCTTCGGCCCGGTCGATCAAGCCCGCGATCATCCCGATCAGTCGCGCATTCAACAGCGCGGTCAGCGCCCGTTTCGGCCCGTTCAACTTGGCCGACAGATGATGCGAACACGACACCGGCTTGCCCGTGACGCGGCGCACGATCTCGGCGGCGCGCAGCTCATGGGCCGGGTTCCGGGTGGCGAACTGGGCCGCCACGGCAAAGGCAGACACATCGCGCACAGTCTCCAACCACGCGTAAAGCGCCGCTTCATCCAGAGGCATCGCCTCGGATCCGGCATGGCTGTGCCCCCCGGCCAGCACCAGCGCCGGATCGCCTGCCAATGCTTTGTCCAATCCGTGCCCTTCCAGATCGGTCGCGCGGAACCCGATATAGATCAGCCCGGCGCGCCCGCCCTGACCTTCGACCAGGGCATTGGTGGCCAGCGTCGTCGACAAGGAGGCAAGCCCGATCCCCGCAGCCGCCTCGCCGCTCTGCTGCAGCACATCGCGGATCGCCCGGCCGATGCCGATCGCCAGATCCTGCCGCGTCGTCAAGGCCTTGGCCTTGGCCACAACATCCCGTTCGTCGCGGATCAGCACCGCATCGGTATAGGTTCCCCCGGTATCGACACCCAACAGCAACGCCATGCATCCGTTCCCTCGCCTGCCTGCCGCCGGTTTAGCGGGTTTTCGGGGTCATGCCATCCCGTTTGCGTCACCATCCAGTCGCAGCACCGCCCATCGCGCCGCATCGGCAACCGTCGGGTCGGCATCCTCGCACAGGCTTTGCGCCACAGGCCTGAGCCCGGGCATCCCGGAATTGCCGATCGCATAAAGCACATTGCGCACGAACCTGTCGCGCCCGATGCGCTTGATCGGACTGCCGGAAAACCTTGCGCAAAACGCCGCATCATCCAAAACGGCCAGCTCCGCCAGCTTAGGCGCCTTCAGATCGTCGCGCGCATGATACCTGACCTCACGCGCCTCTCGCGCGAACTTGTTCCATGGACAAACCGCCAGACAATCGTCGCAGCCATAGATGCGGTTGCCCATCAACCCCCGCAACCCAAGGTCCACCGGCCCTTTATGTTCGATCGTCAGATAGGAAATACAGCGCCTCGCGTCCAATTGGTAAGGTGCGGGAAACGCATCCGTCGGACAGATGTCCAGACAGGCGCGGCACGAGCCGCAATGGTCGATTTCGGCTGGATCAGGCTCGAGATCCAAGGTGGTAAAGATCGATCCGATGAAAAACCAACTGCCCAGATCCCGGCTGACAAGGTTGGTATGCTTGCCCTGCCAGCCAAGCCCCGCCGCCTGGCCAAGCGCCTTTTCCGGCACGGGTGCTGTGTCCACGAACACCTTCACCTCACCGCCCGCCTCGGCGATCAGCCAGCGCGCCAGCCGCTTGAGCCTCTTCTTGACCAGATCGTGATAATCGCGGTTTCTTGCATAGACCGAGACGGTTGCCACATCCCCTTGGCCCAGACACGCCAGCGGATCGTCCTCGGGCGTATAGCTTTCGCCCAGCATCACGATCGTGCGGGCGTCCGGCCACAAGGCCGACGGATCGCCGCGCCACGCCGCGCGCTCGGCCAGCCAGCCCATCTGGCCATGATACCCCTTGTCCAGAAACGCCTTCAGCCGCTCCGGCACATGCCCCACATCCCAAGGCCGACAGAGCCGCGCCAGATCGAACCCTTCCTCCAGGGCGCGCGCCACCAGCCTGTCTTTCAAACCCGGCATGGTTTCTTCTGGCCGGAAATATCCTGGGGGGAGGCCGCAGGCCGGGGGGCAAAGCCCCCCTCTTCAGAAATCAAGATCAGCATAATGCGCAGGCGGCGGGAAGCCGGGCACCTGATCCGCCAGGATCCCGCGAAATGCCGGGCGCGACTTGATCTTGGCGTACCAGTCCTTGACCGTCTCGCTCCGGGTCCAATCCACATCGCTGATATAATCCAGCGCGCTGAAATGCGCCGCGGCCGCGAAATCCGCCAGCGTCATCGCATCCCCCGCCAGCCAGCGCCGCCGGTCCAGCAGCCATGTCATGTAATCCAGATGATACTTGATCGCCTTGGCGCCCGCTTTCACGTTGCTGCTATCGGGAAAGCCTAGCCCCATCACCTTCTTGTTCACCCGTTCATAGACCAGTTTCGACGTGACCTCGGAATGGAACTTGTCGTCGAACCAGCTGATAAGCCGACGCACCTCGTATCGGGCCTCGGGGCTTTTCGGCATCAGGACGGGATCGGGGTATCGTTCTTCAAGATATTCACAGATCGCCGCGCTTTCGGCCATGGTCATGCCGTCGATCTTCAGAACCGGCACCTTTCCGGCGGGGTTGCGGCGCAGGAAATCAGGGTCCTTCTCCCAATAGCGCTCTTCGATCAATTCGCACTCGATCTTCTTTTCCGCAAGGCTCAGACGGACCTTGCGACAAAAAGGGGAAAGCGGAACGTGATAAAGTTTGGCCATGTCGAAATAGAACCTTGTCAGGCAGCAACTCACCCCTCCATGCCGCGAATGGCCCGGATTTTCAATCCTCGAAACAATCCGCGCGCCCATCCCGGTCGATCGTTGCCGCCCCGTCCAGGATCGCGGCGGACCGTTTGCGCAGCCACTCGCCTGGGTTCGACGCCGAACGCCCTTTGGGATCGGGCAGAACCGCAGCGAGCCGCGCCGCCTGAACCGGAGTCAGATCAGAAGGCGGCACGCCGAAATAATGCCGGGCCGCTGCCGCAACCCCGAACACCCCCTCATCGAACTCGGCCACGTTGAGATAGACCTCGACGATCCGGCGCTTGGGCCACAGCATTTCGACAACCGGCGTGATCGCCGCTTCCAACGCCTTGCGTGGCCAGCTTCGCCCGTGCCACAGATAGACGTTCTTGACGACCTGCTGGCTGAGGGTGGATGCCCCGCGCGCGCCGCCATCCTCGATCGCGGTGCGGATCGCCATCATGTCAAAGCCCCAATGCAGGCAGTAATTGGCGTCTTCTGCGGCCACGACCGAGCGCGCCATAACGGGCGCCACCGCCTCGAGCGGCACCCAAAGGTGGTCGATCCCGCCAAGACGCCGGGCTTCCTGACCCATGTAGAAGGTGCGCGGCGGATCGATCACGCGATGGGCGGCCACTGTGCCCAGCACGATCAGCACGGCCAAAACGCCCAGTCTGATGGTCCAACGCCGCAACCATCGCACCGGGCGCGTGCCGGGCGCGGATTTGCGCGTTGTCCTGGTCGAGCTGCTTTTTGCCATCCTTCAAGCTATAGACAGGACCGACCCCCGGGGTAAAGCCAAAGGCCGGTGACATGGATCGCGCGTCCTGTCATTCGCCGTCGCAATAGGCGCGGATCGCAAGTTGCACATGATAAAGGCTCGAGGCCGGCATCAGGCGCGAGCGCAGCGCGCCCTGCGTGTCGCGCTGATCGAACCAGCCGCCCGGAACATCCGTTGTCAGATAGTCGAGCCAGATGCGCTCCATGATCGCCGAGGGGCTGTCACCGGGGGAAAGGTCATGGCCACGCCAATACATCACCATGGCCGCGCGCAGATACTCCAGTTGCGGCCACAATCGGCGGCTGCGGGCAAGCGGTTGGCTGGTATCGGGCAGAAATCCCGACGGGAGTTTTCGGGCCCGGACCGCCCTGAACAGGCGCACGAGGCTGATCCCGGCGCACCGCCCCGTCACCCGCTCGTAGCGGTGCAGAAGATACACCCATTCGGCCATATGCCCCGGCTCGACCGATTGCCGGGACCGTGGCATCGGGGAAAAATCACCCTCATGATATTCCAGAAGCCGGCCATCAGGCTGCAAAAAGACATCGCGCAACAGGCCAAGGCATTCATCGGCAATCGCAAGATGCCGGGGCGCGCGCGTGACCCGGTAAAGCTCGGTCGCAGCCTCAAAGAGATGCATATGCGGGTTCTGACGGCGCGGCAGGGACTGTGCCGCGTTTTCATGCCAGCCACGCGGCGCCTTCAGCCGGGCCAGTCCCGCCTCGAGCCTCGGCAGGTCATCGCTGCGCAAACGCCCATGCTGCAGCAGCGCAGATGCCGCCAGCAGCATGAACGCCAGATCGTAGAGATCATGCGGCGCGGACAGGATCCCAAGCCGACGGTCGAAAAGCGCCACCAGATTGCCGCTGCCGGGATCAAAGCCGTGATCCATCGCGAAACGGAACTGGCGTTCACCCAGATCCAGCAGATCCGCGCGCCCGGCCGAGGCAAAGCAATAGGCCTGCCGCGCCTGAACCCGCAAGCGGCGGTCAATATCGCGCAGCGGGCGTCCCGCGTGATCCAACGCCTCCCAACTGACCCCGGTTGCCGGGTCGATCGCCGCGCCCGACCACAGGGGATAGACTTGGGTTTCCAGCCAAAGCCGCGGATCATGGACCGTCTTGCGCAGCGCGATCATGCCGGTTTTCCCCACCGCATACTGCGTTGCCAGCGTCGCATCCGGCGCATCATCCTGAGCATGTCGATATGGTAAAGGCCGCTGCGCGCGACCCAATCGGTGGGAGGCTGGCGCGGCGTGGCGATCACCGCCTGCCCCTCACGGATCGGAGCCAAAGGCAGAAGATCGTCAAGCCCGGTATCATCGCTCGCCCGCATCAGATCGACATCGCCCCGCTCCATCAACATTTCGAGGATCCTGCGATCCAGCAGCGGATCATGCAGCCGCCCGTCAAGACCCCGATGCCCCAGATCCTGCCCCAGAAGCGCCCTGCAGCGCGGTCCCGGCTGATAGGGATAGCGCCGGGTGCCGCCATACATGTCGAAACCCGCCAGAATGATCCGCTCGAACCCCAGAGCATGCGCCATCAGAACCGCATAGGTGCCGGTCATCGGCTTACGATCATGCTGCGCGATCAGCACCCCGAGCCGCCGCGCAATATCGTGACTGCGAAAGCCGACCCTGCGATACAGGGACGAAAATCGGCGTTGTCCCGCCCGGGTGACCAAAGGGTTATGGCTTGTCCAACCCTGCAGATCGTAATCCACCCGGCATTGCCAAAGGGTCGCGAATACGAAAGGTGCGACCCGCGGATCGCCCGCCATGACCGCCAGATCCACCCGCCGGCCAAGATAGTGCATCGGCTCGAAAAAGAAGTTGTTGGTGCGCAGGATCGTATCACTGGTCAGAACGCGCCCCATATCGATGCGAGCGACGGACGGCCCGTTTCCGGCGACCACGGCGGTCCGCCCTGTCATTGCCGACCCATATGCGCCAAAAGCGCGTCGGCCATCGCGCGCAAGGCGCCCGCACCACCCGGGAAGGGCAGGATCCAGTCCGAAATCGCCATGATCTCAGGGTGGCTGTCGCAGGGGCAAGCCGAGAGGCCCACCGCCTGCATCACCGCCTTGTCGTTCACGTCATTGCCGACATAGAGCACCTCTTGCCGGGTCAGCCCTTCGACGCTCAACCAGGCATCCAGCGCAACGAGCTTGTCGTCGATGCCATGCAACGCGGGAATGGTCAGCTTTTCGGCCCGTCGGGCGACGACCGGATTACGTTCTTTCGACAGGATCAACATGCGCCAATGCCCCGCATCGCGCATCATCGACAGGCCCAACCCGTCATAGCGCGAGCTGCGCACCGTTTCCTGGCCGGTCTCATCCACCTGAACCCGGTTGTCGGTATGAACCCCGTCGAAATCCATCACCACGGCGCGCAGGCCACGCAGCCTTGCGGGATCGACCCCGACACGCCCCATCTGCTGCAGCATAAGCGCGCATACCTGCAGATCGCGTTCACTGTCGATCTCGATCGGGGGATGATCCACGGGGCACAGCGCAACCTTGCCGCAAAACCGTTGACCCGCCGCCTCGAACGCATCGGCCTTCACGCAATAGATCGCTCCGCTTTCGCGAAACGCCGGCGGCAGATCCTGCCGGCGCCGGCGCGGATCGGCGGGGGCATGGTTCACCCCTTGCCCCCATCCATCCGCGTCCTGCGACCACAAGAAGGAATGATCCGCGATCACCGACAGGGCGCAATCGGCACCCTTGTCCTCCATGGATTTGAGACAGTCGTCGATATCGGCGCCAGTGGTGAAGGGCGATGTGCATTGCAAGAACACCAGCCGGGACAGATCGGGCATGTCCCGCCGCAGGTGCGGCAGCGCGTGCAGCCAGCCGGATTCGGAACTGGCGGTGTCACTGGCCAACGCGGCGGGCCGGTCGATGATCCGCGCCCCGTAAAGCCGCGCCTCGGTCGCGATGGCGGCATCGTCGGTCGATACATAGACGCGGCCAACCTGCCTTGCCATGCACGCCGCCCGCACCGCGCGCGCCACCAGGGACACCCCGCCCACATGCCGCAGGTTCTTGCCCGGAACACCCTTTGAGCCGCCCCTGGCAAGGATCACGCAGGCCGTGGTCTGACATTCCGAATGAGACATGGCTGATTTCATCACCGACTACCCCGGCGCGGCCTTGCCGATTTACAAACACGGACCACCACGCTAAACAACCTTAGGGTAAGTGCGATTTAGTCTATAATATGTTAACGAGACTCAAAAAGACGGGGCCAGGACGATTTCTGCAACGGCTGTCGCGCAGTCGGCGCATCGGCGCACCCTTGCGCTTCGTGGCATGGGCCTTGCGGCAGGACTGGTCGACACCGGCCTATTGGGCAGCGGCCAATCGTCGGCACAATCGCGAACAGGCCGCCATCCTTGCCCGTTTCGAAGCCGAAACGGATCGGCGCGGATGATCCGCCGCGCACCGCGCCTTCTGCTGCTCTTTTGTGACGATTCCACCCTGATCTTCTGCTCAAGGCTGGCGGGCCTTCTGATCGAGGCGGACCGCAGCGCACAGATCACCTTTGCCGCCTATGCGCCCGAATCGGCCCTGTCGGATCGGCAGCTCCGGCAGTATATGCCCAAGGGCGATTACGAGATCCTTGACACCGCAGGTCTGAAATCGGCGCTGATGGACGGGCAGTATGACGCGATCCTGACAAGCCGCGTCTTTCGCTCTCTCGACCGGATGTTGAGCGATCCGCTCTATCGCCAGAAAGCCGGGCGCGCGCGGGTGGTCTCGTTTCTGGGTGGGCTGGACTTCTCCCCGGGGCGGGGAATGCGCAACCGCCGTCATTGCGACGTGGTCTATCTGTTCCCGCGCGCCATCTGTAAAAGTTTCCGCAAATCCTATGTTCAGCCCGCCACCGAAGGAATGGCCGAATGGCCCGCCGTCGGCTTCGGACATCCCGCCTTTCTCATGCCCAAGTCCCCACCCGCCGCGACGCTGAACCCGGCAGGCGACATCTATTTCTTCGCACAGGCGCTCAGCCCGTCCACGGCACGGGCAAGGATGCACATGCTGGCCGTCATGGCCGCCATTGCGCGGCGCAACCCGGATCGCAACGTCTGGATCAAACTGCGCCACCTGCCCGATGAAAACACGCGGCACCTGCACCGCGAGCAGCATGATTATCCCGGCCTCGCCGCGGCGCGGACCGATCTGCCGCCCAATCTGCGGCTGACCGCCCGGACGATGACACAGGCCCTTTCCAATGCCAGCCTCGGGATCACCTGCACCTCCACCGCCGCGATTGATCTGGTCCGCGAGGGCGTGCCCGCGATGGTCCATCTGGACTATCCCGACACCACACTCGACCCACTGGTGGGACCGATGCGGCGCCTGTTCACGGGAAGCAACCTGATCAAGCCTCTGGAGGATATCCTCAATCTGCGCTTCGATGCCCCGGACCCAGACTGGCTTGCGGACATTTTCTGCGCACGGGAACTGGGCAGCGATGTGCTGGCGATGATCGCGGGCGGCCCGGCGAAAAAGGCCGACAGGATCGGCGCGTGACAGGCGCATCCGGGCAAGACCGGCAAATCATCAAGACCGACAAATCATCAAGAAAAGATTAATCGGAAGTTATCAACTTATTAAGATTTGGCTCCGATAGTTTCAACAAATGCGTGTAAACTTGGAACTATCGGGTGCCATATGTTTAACAACAAAAGACTTCTCATAACCGGTGGAACCGGGTCTTTCGGACAGCAGTTCATATGCAATGTCCTCGAAAACTACGCCCCCTCCGCCGTCGTGGTCTATAGCCGCGATGGGTTGAAGCAATTCGAGATGCAGCAGCGTTTTCCCGGCGAAAGCCGGCTGCGCTATTTCATCGGCGATGTGCGCGATGGCCAGCGCCTGACCGATGCGATGGAGAATGTGGATCTCGTGGTTCATGCCGCCGCGCTCAAGCAGGTTCCAGCGGCCGAATACAACCCCATGGAATGCGTGCGCACCAATATCACCGGCGCCGAAAACGTGATCCGGGCCGCCATTGCGCAAAAGGTCGACAAGGTGGTTGCCCTGTCCACCGACAAGGCCGCGAAGCCCATCAGCCTCTATGGCGCGACCAAGCTGGTTTCGGACAAGCTGTTCGTCTCGGCCAACAATACCGTCGGCACCAACCGCACCCGTTTTTCCGTGGTGCGCTATGGCAATGTGGTGGGCTCGCGCGGGTCGGTCATCCCCTTTTTCCACAACATGATCGGCAAAGGGACCAATTTCCTGCCGATCACCGACAACCGGATGACCCGCTTCTGGATCACGCTGGATCAGGGTGTGGATTTCGTCACCAAGGCTTTCGAACGCATGTGGGGCGGCGAGATTTTCGTGCCGCGTATTCCCAGCACCCGGATCATCGATCTGGCACAGGCCATGGCCCCCGATCTGGAACAGAGAATCGTGGGCATTCGACCGGGAGAGAAACTGCACGAAGTCATGTGCCCTGAGGAAGACGCCCACCAGACGCTCCGCTTCGACAATTTCTTTTCGATCACCCCCGCGATCACGTTCAACAACACGGATGTCGATTTCGCCCGAACCCGGCTGGGTGAAACCGGCAAGCGCGTGGACCCAGAGTTCGAATACAATTCCGGCAACAATCCGGTTTTCTTGAATCAAGCCGAAATAGAGACGCTTTTGGCCGCAACCGGTTTCGGACGATGATCCCCTATGGGCGCCAATGGATCAGCCCCGAGGATGTCGCAAGCGTGGTCGATGTCCTCATTTCGGATCACCTGACCCAGGGGCCCGCGATCCCGCACTTCGAACAGGCGCTGCGCAGCGCTTGCGTGGCACCCCATGCCGTCGCGGTCAACAGTGCCACCTCCGGGTTGCATATCGCCTGTCTCGCCCTTGGGCTTGAGACGGGCAAACGGCTCTGGACCTCGCCCAACAGTTTCGTGGCCTCGGCCAATGTCGCCCGGCTTTGTGGCGCCGAGGTCGATTTCGTGGATATCGACCCTGACACATTGACCATGTGCCCCGATCGGCTTTGCGACAAACTGCATATCGCCCGACGCAAGGGCCACCTTCCGCATATCGTGATGCCGGTGCATTTCGGAGGACAATCCTGCGACATGCCGGCGATCCACACTCTCGCGGCCGAGTTCGGTGTTCACGTGATCGAAGATGCGTCCCACGCCATCGGCGCGCGGCATGACGGCGCGCCCGTGGGCGATTGCCGCTATTCGGACGCCTGCGTGTTTTCATTCCACCCGGTCAAGATCGTCACCACGGGCGAGGGCGGCGTCGTGACCACCCGCGACGACCGGCTTGCCGCGAAACTGGACAGGCTGCGCAGCCACGGGATCACCCGCAACCCCGCCCTGATGACCCATGACGCCGATGAACCATGGTATTACCAGCAGCTCGATCTTGGCCTGAATTACCGCATGACCGACATGCAAGCCGCCCTTGGCACCAGTCAGATGACGCGGCTCGAGCCGTTCATCGCTCTGCGCCACGGTCTTGCCCGGCGCTATGACTGGGCGCTGGCCGATCTGCCGCTGCGCCGCCAACAGCGCCCTGTCGCGGATCGCTCGGCGCTGCATCTTTACCCGGTTCAGCTTGACCGGTCCCTGCCGGACCGCGCCCGCCTGCGCCGGCGCCTTTTCGACCATTTGCGCAGCGACGGAATCGGCGTGAACGTGCATTACATCCCGATCCATACACAGCCCTATTACCGCGCGCTCGGCTTCACGCCCGGCCAATTTCCCGTGGCCGAGGCTTATTACGAAGGCGCCCTGTCGCTACCGCTGCACCCGCAAATGTCCGATGCCGATCAATCCACCGTGATCGAGAGCCTTGGATCCGGCCTGACATCTCTGGGCCTGATCTGAGATCACGCCGCGCAACACCTGCGCACGGTGCACTCACCATTTGTCAGGGAATTGGACTCAGGGTCTGACGCAGCAGCAACCGGATCCGAGAGACCAGCATGTCCGACATTTCACCGCGCCTTTCCCTTCCCTTCCTGATGCCCTCGCAGGCCCAGAAACACGTCACCCATAACGAAGCGCTGGAGCGGCTTGACGCTCTGGTCCAGCTCAGCGTTCAGGCCTTCGACACCCTCCAGCCCCCCGCCTCGCCCGGCTTGGGCGAAATTCATGCGATCGGGACCGGTGCAAGTGACGCATGGGCTGGCCACGACGGGCAACTGGGCCTTTTCACAGAGACCGGCTGGAGCTTCATCCCCCCGCAGCAAGGCTGGCGCGCATGGGGTGTAACCGAGGGCGAATTGCGGGTCTATTCTGGCGGAACATGGCTTTCTGTGATGCCACCGCTGCAAAATCTGGACGGTGTTGGGATCGGCACGTCATGGGACAACACGAACCGCCTGTCGGTCGCCTCGGGCGCCTCACTGCTCAGCCATGCGGGCGGCGGTCATCAGCTCAAGGTCAACAAGGCCGGCACCGGCGATACCGCCAGCCTCCTGTTCCAATCCAACTGGTCGGGTCGTGCCGAAATGGGCCTGACCGGCGACGATGATTTCCGCATCAAGGTCAGCCCCGATGGCGCCACCTTCCATGACGCGATGCAGGTGCGCAGCGCGGATGGCGTGACCCTCATCCCCTGCCTGATGAGCGGCAAGGTCAGCATCACGATCGACAGCGTGGTGAGCATCCCGACACCGGGCGCGGGCGGGCTGATCGCGGTCTCGATGGTGGACACCGCGTATCCCCAGACACCCCATGCGGGCCTGTTTTCGTATGATACAGGCCCGTCGCTGTCTCTGCTGACGCTGGCCAAGGGCGCCAGCCTCGAGGATCACGGCACCACAGCCCTGACCGGCACGACCGGCACCAACGGGCGCAGTTCGATTGCCGTCACAAATGGTGCAATCCTTCTGGAAAACCGCCACGGCCCCGAACGCTTCTATGCCTATACGTTCCTGAACACGTTCTGACCTGCCGCCTTGCGGCTCCGGCCCAAACCCTGAGGGCCGGAGCAACGGCGCGCCCTTGTCGACACGGCGCAAGCGGAACCAATCCCATTTCCCTAACAGCCTTGGAAAACGCCCGCAGCATGGGCAGCAGATCGGCAGTCATGACGCTTGGCTTTCCGACAGGCGTGCCCGCAATCTCAGGGTATCCTGCGCCATGCGTCGGCTGACCTGCTCTGTGCGCAAGCGCGAGGTGATCTGCCCGTCCACCTCTTCCCGCTCCCGCCTGTGCCTCAGCGCCGCGTCACCGCCGGGTTCCAGACGCTCTCCAAGGGCGCGTCCCACAAGCTCCTCGACCTCCGGGATCGGCGCTGCCGCCGCCCGCTCCAGATCTTCGGCGAACCAATAGGGCGGGTAGAGCACCTTGTTGGTCACCGGGCGCGCGTGGAAGCGATAGCTCTGCGTGAAATCCTCATTGGCCATGTAATCCAGCCAGACAGCCGCGCGCTCGCGGATATCCAATGCCACCACCGCCGGTTTCTCGAACCGCAGATACGCCTCGTAATCGGCGCGGTCCTTGGGCACCACATGCCCGATGGGATAATCGACGGGCGCGAAATCCCCGCACAACACCGCGGGAATTCCCATCAGTCCCAGTTCGATTGCCGTCGTTCCATTATAAACCAGCCCCAGATCCATCCGCTCTCGCATATCGTGCATGTCGAACCAGCGATGCCCCAGAAACAGGGCGTTCTCGGACATGGGCGCATCGATCAGATCTCGGAAACACTCCGTCAGAAAGGTCGCAATCTCGTTGTTCAACTCATGTGGATGCGGCTTGATCAGCAACAGCGTATCAGACCCCTCGACCGCACGAACCGAATGGTTGATCCAATCCTTCATGCTGCGATGCGCCGGCCCGCCATCATGCGGCACCCCGCTGTCGCACACCACCTTGCCAAAGGCGCAAGCCAGTTTGCCGCCCCTTGCGCGCCATGCCGCGATCCTTGCATCCGCCTCTGCCGCCTCGGGCGCCCGGGTCTTGAGGCCCACGGTCGAGCGTGTGACCTTCGTGATCCCCGCGAACCTCTCCATGATCTGCGGAATGCGCGCCGTGTTCTCGGCGTAATAGGCCTCGAAATACTCGGGGATCGGAAAACTGGCCGACCGCAGCTTGGGCACCTTCGTCATGTTCCGCAGCGCAAAGCGATGCGAGATATTGGTCGAG
The DNA here is from genome assembly GCF_000170875.1 of Roseobacter sp. AzwK-3b. Classification (NCBI taxonomy): domain Bacteria; kingdom Pseudomonadati; phylum Pseudomonadota; class Alphaproteobacteria; order Rhodobacterales; family Roseobacteraceae; genus Roseobacter; species Roseobacter sp. AzwK-3b. Next base: position 608,495 of record NZ_ABCR01000001.1, on the reverse strand, counting down.
AAATTGCTGAAGTAATTCTGATACCCATTCGCGGCATGAAGGAAAAAGAACGTCTCGGGATCGCCGCGCGCGGCACAATAGAACCGAAACAGCGCATCGGGCATCCGGCTGTTGAACAGCGACATGCAGGCCGTCTTGCCCCCCATGAGATCATGCTGACCCCTGGCATGCTCCAGAACCCGGCCAATCGCCGCGCTCCAGCTCATCAGCCGACCGATATAATGCTGCAATTCCGGGCAAGCCCAGTCGATGCTGTATCGCCGCCGGTTGATCGCCGCATCCTCCCAAACAGCATGCGACAGGTCCATCTCGCCCCATCTCAGGGTGCCGGTGGACGGATCGGCAACGAAATCTGTCAGCTCCGGCATCGCCCGTTCCGCCGCCTCCGACAGCTTGCAGGTCGCGCTGATCGCGCCATTCATCACGTCGATGGCCGGATCGCCCGTCATCTCGCGCGGCAGCAACCCTTCGATCAAGGGCACAACAGCAGTGCCCTGCCGCTTGAACTCCATGAGCACCATCAAGGGGTAGCGACGCAACTGGTCGATGTTGCGCGGCGCGATCAGCACCACCGCCTTGGGATTTTCCGGCTGTTTCACGCTGGAATAGAGCCGTTCTGTTTCGATCAGGAACCGCAACTCGCCCGTACGCTTGATAAGGCTATGATTGGTGACCGGGTTCAATAGGCTGGGATTGGCCAGCGACTGCCCATGCACCTCGGTCAGGATCTTCAGCGCCTCACGGAATCGACCCTGACGCTGCAGGATATTCACGTGATACAAAAGGCCGTGCCGCCGATGCAGGGCTTTGGGCAGCTTTGCATAAAACGCATCCGCCTTGTCATACCGGTTCGCCTCGGCCGCCCAGCTGAAGTAATCCCGCGCGTCGCGATTGGTCCTGGGCGGCTGGCATTCGACACGCGCCATGATCCGCTCCGCCACATCCAGACAGGCGCTGTCCCCGGCAATCATCCCCGGCGCGGGCCATAGCGCATTGACCACCTCGCCCCTCAGCGACAACGCCTCCAGATGCGTGACGATCCGCGCTGCCGCAGTCCAAAGGCTCAATCGCCGCGCAATCCACAGATAAAGGCACAGATCATCCACCGTTCTCGCGGCATCCTTCGGCGACAGCACCGCCTCGGGGGCAAACAGGCATTCCAGATCATCCGCGATACCCATCAGACGTTGTGTCGCCAGCGCGTAACTCCCGGTGTAGTCGGGGCTATGTCGTATCCCCACGTGCAGCATGTCCCTGATCGCGCGCAGCTTCTTGCCCGGCTCGCCCGCTGCCCGAAATTCCGCATCGCACAGCTCCAGATACGCGTCGCGCCGCCGCTCCTGTAGCGCTTTTTCCTTGAAGTCTCCCGCAAGTGGCGGCGCAGCCTCGCGATCCTGCGGGCATCCATGGGTGGGATCCTCGCTCCAATCCATCGACTCCCGCGCAATCAGGTCAACGACACGCCAGGACTGCTCCAATATCCGGCGCCGCTTTTCCATCAAAGCGGGCGCAGCGGCATTTGGCGTATCGATCTCTTGCAAAAGACGCTGAGCCGCCTCGCGATAGTCCCCCTGCATCGCCTCGCAGAGCGAAATCAGATGGCTGAGATAGGCGCTCTCCCGGAACCGTTTCCGGGCCTGTCGCGCGCTTTCAAGAAGCCTTTTTCGACCCTCTTCCGTCACAAGCTGCCGTGCGATCATCTGCCCGGCCTTGAACTGGATCGTCAGATGCGTGCGCTCCATCTCGGCCATCACGATCAGAAGACCGGTGTAATCCCGCCTCTCGATCAACGGCACCACCAGTCGCCGCAAGCGTGTCGCCCGCAACTGCGCCGCCATCTGCTCGCGCCCGCGATGTTCCGCGGCAATGGCGCGCAGATGCATCACCCGCAAGTCATCCGGATAAAGCCGCGCCACAGCGCCCAGCATATACGCCGCCACACCATGATGCCCGGCGTTCAGACATCGCTGACCCAGCTGCAATGGCGCGGCCAACAACAGCTTTCGGACAAGACGACGGTCCCTGAGCGGCTTCACGTGGTTTTGCGGATCACTCATCACATTTCCAGATATGGACGCGCCAGCCTCGCCTGATCGCGGGTCACTGACTGTCAAGCAAGTCCCATGTCACAGGCGTCCCGCGCGTGACATCGCGGCCCACCTTGCGCCCCAGCAGCGCCTCGAAATGGCGAGGTGCAAGGCCCAGACCGGGCCTGATGCGCCGCAAGGTCCGGGGCGACAGCACATCGCCCGCCTTCATGTCCTCACCGATATAAAGCGAGCGCCGCTTGCGCCGGCCCGGCTGTTCGGCCTCGGTCCCACCGAACCGAACCTCCCCCATGGCCTGTGCTGCGCGGGTGGTTTCCTCCACCAATGCGCGCAAGGCGTCCGGCTCCAGCGAAAAGGCACTGTCCACGCCGCCCTCGGCCCGATCCAGGGTGAAATGCTTTTCGATCACGCTGGCACCCAACGCCGTGGCCGCCACCGCAACGCCAATACCAACGGTATGATCGGACAAGCCGTAATTCACCCCAAAGCTCTGCCCGATCACCGGCATCGTCACCAGATTGCTGGCCTCCGGGCTGGCAGGATAGCTCGAGGTGCATTTCAGCAAGGTCAGATTGGGGCACCCCGCTCCCAGCGCAACCTCCACCGCCTCACCGATCTCCGACAGGCTGGCCATGCCGGTGGAAATAATCATCGGCTTGCCTGTTTCCGCCACGCAGCGGATCAGCGGCAGGTCCACAAGCTCGAAGGACGCGATCTTGTAGACCGGCGCATCTAGCCTTTCCAAGGTTTCGACCGCCTCCTCGGAAAACGGGGTCGAAAACGCTAGGATACCCCGCTCTCTGGCCCTTTCGAAGATCGGCCCATGCCATGCCTCGGGGGTCATCGCCTCGGCATAAAGATCGTACAGGCGCCGCCCATGCCACAGCGATTTGGGGTCGGTGATGGTGAACTCGCCCTCTTGCAGATCCAGTGTCATGCTGTCGGGTGTGAAGCTCTGTATCTTCAGGGCATCCGCTCCGCTCGCCGCCGCCGCATCGACGATCTCCAGCGCACGGTCAAGCGACTGATTGTGATTGCCCGACATCTCGGCAACCACGAACGGTGCGCCCGTATCGGCGACACCGTGGGTTCCGGCCAGATACTGTCTCAGCGTCGGCATGCTATGTCCTCTTCGATGATGGCGCCACAGGCCAGTATCACCTTGCGCATGTCCTGCAAGCCGGTCTCCAGATCATAGGCCGGTCTCCAGCCCAGATCGCGCGCCGCACGGTCCAGCGCCATGATGCAGCGATCAGGGCGCCCTGTGCTGTCGGTCTTGTCGATCAGATTGCCCATGTTGCCATGGATGACATTCACCGTCTCGGCGATCCGCCGCACCGGCAAGGCCTCGCCACCCCCGATATTGCAGATACCCGTCACCTCCGGATGGCGCAGCGCCGCGATGATCGCGGCGGTGGCGTCGCGCACATAGATCTGGTCGATCGCGGTGTCGGAATGGCCCGTCACCATGATCGTCTCGCCCGCCAGGGCCTGATCCACAAAGCGCATCATCACGGGCGTGTCCTTTTCGCCATGCCCGTAAACCGACGCCAACCTCAGCGCCACGGAAGACGGACCCCCGGCGCGGGTCAGCATGCCCAGATGCGCTTCGGCCATCAGCTTGGAGGTGGCATAGGCGTTGATCGGCTGCACGCGCGTGCCTTCATGACAGGGGTTCGGCTGGTCGCGGCCATAAACCGCGATGGTCGATGCCAGCACGATCCGCCGCACACGCGCCTGCCGGGCCGCGGCGACCAGATCGCCGATCACCGCCACATTCGGCTTCTGAAAAGGCGTGATATCATCGGGATCGTCTTGCCGTGTCATCCGGCGCCCCGCCAGATGCACCACGGCCTCGGTCCCTTCCAGCGCCCTTGCCAGACTGTCGCACGAATAATCTGTCTGCCGTTCCACGGCCCCTTGTGGCGCCCCCCGACCCAAGCGCAGCGGCCGGTATCCCGCCGCCTCCAGATCCTCACAAAGATAGCGCCCGATAAACCCCGACGCTCCGGTAACGGCAACCTTGCCGCCCGCAACACACCCATCCACACTCATGACCACGGCCTCACATAATACCCAACAACGTCGAGCGATCCGTTCACCGCACGGATTCGCTCGCCGTCACCATAGCGAAACTCGTGGTATATGGCATCGTCGGGAGGTGGAAAATTACCGCTGTCAAAGATGGTGCCCGGCGGCGCCCGCTGGAACATCAACTCCATGACGGGACAGCCTTGCCGGTCTGCTTCTGGTTCTTCCCCTATCTCGTTCGGCACGCCCGATGCGGGCGCCTCGCCAGTCAGGCATGTCACCATCATGTCCAACAGGTCCACGCCCTGTGCCAGCGCGATCAGCCGCCACATATGGCAGCCGTCGAGCCTTGGGGCGATCTCAACGATGCGCGGCCCGTCGGATGTCACGATCATCTGGACATAAAGCGCCCCGTCCGGATGACCCATGACCCTCAGGATACGCCCCACCAGATCATGCGCCGCCTCCTGCTCCGCTTGTGACACGCCAACCGGCGGCACCAGATGGCCGCGCGGTACCCCCATCGCGGGCGCTTGATGCACCAGCCGCTCGGACAACAGCTGCAACCGGACCTCACCACCCGCAATCAGCAGATTGCACGACAGTTCCACACCGTCCAGAAAAGCCTCGATGATCGCACATCCACTGCGCGACACCGCCATCGCGCGGACCAGCGCCGCCGCCAAGGCGCCCGGCTCATCGACCCGCTCGACGCCTCTCTGGCCCTGCGCATCCACCGGCTTCACGACACAGGGAAACTGCCTCCAGCCCTCGGCCTCCTCAAGCCTGCGCACGCGCCGGAACGGCACAGCACCCAGCTCATGCTCGGCCAGAAACGCGCGCATCGCCGCCTTGTCATCCAGCAAGGCGACAAAGGCGCTGTCGTGGAAATGCGGCAAGCCCAGCCTCTCGGACAGGGCCACGACCGACCGCATCGCCACATCCGAGGCCACCGACAGGATCAGATCCACCGCGTGCCGCCGCGCCACGGCTTCCAGCGCCTCCAGATCGGCGATATCCACCGCCTCCACCACATCGCAAAAGCGCTGGCCCACCTCATCGGGCACCGGCGAACAACCGATCACGCGCCAGTGCCGCGCGCGCAGATGGCGGATGAGATCGGCCTGCCCCGCATTCGTCCCCAGAACAAGGATCGACCGGCTCATGCCACCGCCCTTTCCAGCAGCGCCGAAATCAGCCGCTCCACCCCTCGCCCATCCACCGCTTGCCGGCCTTTCACTGCCATCGAATCGCGCTGCCTGTCAGCCCGGATCAGAGACGAAACTGCCTGAAAAAGTGCTTCAGGCCCAACATCCGCAACCCGCCCCAGATAAGGCGCACCGGTCAGCGCCTGCCACCCAAGGCAGGGCCGCTCCTGATTGGCGGCAAGCGCCAGCGTCACCATCGGCAGCCCACAGATCGCCGCCTCATAGCTCATCGTGCCGCCGCCGATCACCGCCAGATCACAGCCCGCCATCAGCCCCGGCATATCCTTTGGACCCACATGCAGCTCCACCTGCCCGGATCCCATCTCGGCCACCGCCCGCTCCAAGGCGGCAAGCCCCGGATTACCCGCACCCGAGACGATGACCAACGTCACCTCCCGTTCCAGCCGCCCCGCCAGCGCCTTGAGCACCAGCGCGATCGCACCCCGGTCATCGCCACCGCCAAACGCCACCAGCACCCGGCGCACGGCCCGCCCGTCGCAGCGCCTTACCACCTGACGAAACCCGCGCCGCAGCACCGCATGGGCCGGGCCGAACAGGGTCAGCACCCGCTCGGGCTTCTCCAGCCTCGACAGATACGCGGCCCGCCGCTCAAGCGGGCCGGCATTGACCAGCACATCACAACAAAACCGCCAGTCGCAGCTCGCGTCGAACTGTTGCAGCCACCTTAGACCACCCGCCTTGAGCACCTCCTGAAAGGCGGGATCGGCCCGATAATCGTCAATCACCACATGGCGCGTGCCAAGCCGGTCGCACAGCGCCACCACCCTTGCCGCATCGCGCGCCGATCCCTGCCGGTCCTCGACCGCCTGCCAGTGTTGGAACAGATCGCCATCCTCTGCCAGCCGCAGCCCCTCTGCCGGTCCGATCATCGCCGAGCCGATGCCCTGATCCCGCAAATGCCGCGCCATTTCGCGGCAGCGCATCACATGGCCCAGCCCCACGCCCTTGCCGCTCTGGCAGCGAAAGACGACCCACCGGCTCATGGCATGGTCCCGGCGGGGTGCAGACGGTCGAAAAGCGTCTCTGCAACAGCCCAATCTTCGGGTGTGTCGATATCCTGCGCCCTGTCGCGCGGGATCATGCAGGGCAGCGACCGGGGCGAAAACATCGGCGCATCCTCCATGAACGCATCGCGCCGACCCCAATAGAACATCCCGGCATCGTGAAATGCCTCCGGCAAATCCTGTGTCCGGGACCGCGCATGCTCGGGCAAGATCATCCGCACACCGCCGGTGTCCCTGAGCTGCAAGGCCCGTTGCACCGGATGCGCATACCCCACGGCGGCAAACACGAAATCCAGCGCGGGCCGATCCCCCAGCATCTCGAACCCACGCCTCAGATCCTCAGCGCGCAGCATCGCGGCGGTGGCATAGATACAGCAGGCCATGGTCACTGGCCTGTCATGCCGCGCCTCGGCATCGGCAATCGCATGGGTGATGACACCGCGCGTCGGTGTCAGATCACCGGACAGATAGGCCGGCCTGCGAAACGGCACCAACGCACCGGCTTTTTCGGCGACAGCGGCAATCTCATCATCATCAGTCGAGACGATCACCTCGTCGAACAGCCCCACCTCCAGCGCCGCGGCAATCGGCCAGTGGATCATCGGGCGCCCGCCGAAGGGCTTGATGTTCTTGCGCGGAATACGCTTGCTGCCGCCACGCGCCGGAACGATCGCGATCTGCAAAAAAGCCCCTGTCACACTCGGGTTCCTCTCGACACGCTTGCCGGTCACAGGCCCACAGGACCTGTCAGCTTCATTCATCATGAACGAAGGTTAACAAACCGTTACGCCCTGCCGAAAAGGGTCAACCGGACTGGTCAGGATAGAACAGGTCGAAATCCCGCTTGTACCTCTCGAAGATCAGCGCCCGCAGCTTATCGGGCATAGTCAGACCCTGATTTTCCCCTCCAACGACCCGCCTGTTCCTTTCGCCCAGCTTGCCCATGGCCACGCCGCTGCGCGCCTCGATCCGGGCCGCCACATGGGCCCAATCCGAGTCGATGGTTTCCACGCGCCCCACGAAATCCGGCACAAGTCGTCCCTGATGCTCGAGGATCCCGCTTTGCGAATGCACATGGATGTCCGCCCGGTCATCCGGCGTCTCGGCCACCGCCTGCACAAAGGCGTCAAAGGGCATTCCCGGCCTGACCCCCATGGCCAGGAATCGCGGCGACAGGGCGTCATTTTCGATCACCTTGTTGTTCCAGCACGACTGCAGCCGCGCTGCGGGATGTCTTACAAAGCTGAAGGTCCAGCATTTGGCCGCATGACCCTCGCTCACAAATCGCTCGGGCGTCATCCGTTTGGCCAACCCCTCTTCGGTGTCGTCCCAGAACCCATCCTGCGCCACGGTTCGATCGCTTCTCGCGCGAATGCCGAACCTCATCGCCAAAGCCGACTTGATCGACGAATTCGCCGCCTTCGGCACCCGGATATAGGCAATCCCCGGCCCCGGCAGACAGATCACATGCGCCTCGTGATAGCCCTGTGCCGGGCCATGCAGCAGCCGATGGGCCAATCGCCGGATCATGGCGCCTGCCCCGCATCAGCACCCAGCCTCCGGCCCAGCGCAAACCGCAGTATCAGCCCGATGCGTCCGAACCGGCGCGCGTGCCGCATCGCGTAAAGCGGATGCACCAGCCATGCCCAGCGCCCGAAAACCCGGCGCTGCACCGCAAGCCGTGCATCGTAAAGCGCCGGACTGTCCCACTGATCGCCGCTGCTCGGGCCACGATGCGCGCCGGCGATCACCGGCAACGCCTCACCCCGCATTCCGGCGCGCAGCATGTCGGCGACAAAGACATACTCCTCGCCCAGTCCGTACCGCGCGCCCTTGCCAAAGGCCTCGTCGAACCGCACACCGCATCCCAGAACCCGGTTGCGCCGCACGATCAATTCCGGCGCACAGATCCGCCCACTGTTGCGCAGACCAAGCATGTGCCGCCCCGCCCTGCGCCCATGTGTCGGCAAGCGGTCCTCGCGCCATCCCGCGACAAAACTCAAATCAGGCCGCGATTGCAGATGCGCCGCCAGCTCCAAAAGCCCTTCGGGCCGCAACACCATGTCATCATCGGCAAAGACCACCAGATCGGTTGCCGCAGTCTCCAACGCGATATTGCGGCTTTCCGACAGTCCCAGTCCCTCGACCTCCAGAACGTGCAGATCGCCGCGCCCGCAAAGCTGCCGCGAAAGCGTGTGCCCGTCCGGTGCCTGAACCACGATGAGATACCGCAGTCGCTCCACAGGGTCCGGCAGCGCGATCCCGCGCAGCCTTGATCCCATCGTCGCGATGGCGACCGTCAATTCGTTCCTGTCATCCGGCAAACGATTGCGCACTCATAACCCGATCATCACTGGCACGTTCAACCCTGAATTGTCTTTTTCGCAGGTGGCGCAGATTCGGTCAATCTTCGGCCATGCTCCGGCACAGCACCGGGTCACAGGAACTGGATGTTGTCCGCAAGATCGCCCAGACCCAGATAGAGCGTCACCTCGATGATATCGCCACTCCCGAAATCCAGCGTCACCGTGCCATCGCCAAAGCTGGCATGACGATCCAGCACCGTCTGCGCATTGGCCGGGCCATCCACCAGCGCCGCATCCAGCATCAGGATGTCATGCGCCGCCTCGAAATCCAGAATGGCGTCCCGGTCATCTCCGCGCCGAAAGATGAACTCATCCGCAAGGCTTCCACCCCGCATCGTGTCGTTTCCGGGCCCTCCCTCGATCACGTCCAGCCCTTGTGACCCCTGGATCACATCATGGCCCGGCCCACCCCGAAGCGTATCGTTCCCCGTCGCCCCAAAGAGACTGTCATTGCCCGATCCGCCCTCAAGCAGATCCGATCCAAGATTTTCGAACAGCTGGTCATGCCCGTCACCTCCGTATAGGAAATCAAATCCGAACCCTCCCGACAGCGTGTCATCCCCTGCCTCGCCGTACAGGTCGTCCTGCCCTTCGCTGCCCAGCAGACTGTCATCGCCATCCCCCCCGAACAGCGTGTCCCAACCGGTGCGCCCGATCACCGTGTCGTTGCCCGCATCTCCATAGACCACATCCACGCCGTTACCCGGACTGATCCAGTCATCCCCGTCACCCCCATAAATCAAATCGACCCCGGTATTGCCCAACAGCCGGTCATTCCCCGACCCGCCATAAAGCGTATCCGCCCCGATCCCCCCGGCCAGCGTGTCATGACCCGCCTCCCCGAACAGCAGATCGATCGAACTCAGCCCCTCCAGACTGTCATTGCCATCGCCGCCATAAAGGCTGTCGGCCCCGGTGCCGCCGATCAACGTGTCGTGGCCCGGCCCACCGCGCAGGATATCCGCCCCAGCCTCGCCCAGAAGCCGGTCATTGCCGCCCATGCCGGTAATCACATCGCCACCACCCGCGCCATTGATGGTGTCATTGCCCTCTCCCCCCAGCAGGACATCAGGCGCGTCCGTCTGCGTCGTCAGAAATTCGGGCGGCGCAATCCGGACAATGCCAAGCATGTCCGTCTCGAGGATCTCGCGCCAGCCAATCGCCGCTCCGCTTGCGGTGCGCAGGGTCAGCACATCGGCGCCATAAGTGATCCGCGCGCCATCGCTCAACGTCTCAAGCCCGATCTGCAGCGTCGAATACAACCCCTCCCAATCCGACAGATCCACCCGGTCCTGTCCCGGCGCAAACCCCCGGATCTCGTCCGGCGCGCCATCCTGCACCAGCACGAACAGATCGGCACCCGCTCCACCAATCAGCGTATCACCCCCACCCCCATCCCAGATCAGCCCGCCATCAGCTCCGATGCCCAGCGCATCGGCGCCCTCGGTCCCGATGACCACCTCCCGCCCGGGCAGCAGCGGCGCGGAAAGCAAGGTCAGCCCCGCCTCCCGCTCCGAGGTCGCCACCACATGCAGCGCACCCCCGAACACCGTCAGCGCCACCGCATTTGGATTGTTCAGCCCCAGCGCCCGGTTGTCCGACACTGTATCAAGATGCACCATCTGCCCATTGGGCAAAAGCTGCAGCAGGCTCAACCCGTCATCGGCCCCCCCGGCCAGCACATAAACCTGCCCCTCATGACTCAGTGTCTGCAACACGCTGATCCCGCCGAACCGGGTCTGGCGATCATCCAGCGTGCTCTCCACAAGTGTCAGCGCACCACCTCCCGTGACCTCCAGCACGCTGATCGCACCCGCCTCGAAACTGCCCGCCAGCAAGAAATCCCGCCCCTCCAATGTGACCGTCTCCAGAAGGTTGGGCCGGAAAGAAACGCCCTCCTCCTCGATCCCCAGCGATGCGCGCCGGGTCAGAGCGCCCGCGGCCGTGACCTCAAAGGCGCTGATACCGGCCTCCTGCTGCGAGGCGGCAAAAACCATATTGCGCCCCGACACGGTCTGCACCGCAGCCAAGGCAATCGGCGCCGCAAGGTAGGCCTCATCGCTGTCCGCCATATGCGACACCTGCATGAGCCCCCCCGAAGGCTCTCGCCGCAAAACCGACAGCCCGCTGCCATCCGGCACGGCGGCAACGATATAGGCCGTGCCATTCACAGGCGTCGCCACCAGATGCACCAGATCCCCGTAATGCCCGCTTTGGCTTGAATAGAGACTGATCTTGTCGCCAAACTCCTGCAACCGGTCCAGCTCTTCGGTCAGCAGCCGGAATTGCCGGCCGGCGATCACCGACGCGACATAAGCCTCGGCGCGCATCTGTGCCCCGACGAAAGAAAACTGCCCTGTCTCGGTCAGCCGCCAGATGCCTTGGGACAGCCCCATGCCCCCCAGAACCGAAATCCCAAGGTCCGCCCCAAGCGGCGAAAACACTAGGTTCGGCATGATGCCCGAATGCAGACCATCAGCACCCGGATCATGCGTCTGTCGCGTAAACTCCATCGCAGGTCTCCCACCACCAACGATGGAATCCTGTCAAAGGGCTGGGTCACCGGCCTGAAACGCTCGCGGCAAAACCGTGGCGTTCGCTTGCGATTTTCGTCAACTTGTCGCGGATCGCCGCCGCGTCACATGGGCTGTTCCATGTTCTTCACATGCCGGGCAATCGCCTCTTCGACCGTGTCGTAAAAGCTCAGCTTGCCATCCTCAAGGATCGCACCCGCGGTGCACAGGTTGCGCACTTCGGCCAGCGAATGGGTCACCACGATCGCACTGCTTTGCTGCAACCGGGCCTTGAACACCTCGGCGCTTCTGGCGCGAAATGCCCGGTCGCCCACCGATGTCACCTCATCCACAAGATAGGTGTCGAAATGAATGCCCATCGAAATGCCAAAGGCCAGCCGTGACCGCATACCCGACGAATAACTGCGCACCGGCATTCGGAAATGCCCGCCCAACCCCGAAAACTCCGCGACGAAAGCGATCAACTCGTCGGTATCCACGCCATAGACACGTGCGATGAACCGGCAATTCTGCGCGCCCGTTAGATCCCGGTGGAACGTGCCGGTGAACCCCACCGGAAACGAGACACTGCCCCGTCTGACGATCCGCCCCTCATCATGGCGCATATTGCCGGAAATCATGCGTAACAGGGTCGATTTTCCCGCCCCGTTGCGCCCCATCAACGCCACCGCCTGCCCGGCGGGAAACAGCGCGTTGATCCCTCGCGCCACGTATTTACGGCCCCTCGATGTTGGAAAGCTCTTGGTCAGGTTGCGCAGCTCGATCATCGCGCCACCGGCTCACCTGCGATCCCGCAAAGAATAATAGATCAGCACCAGAATGCTCCATCCCACGCTCAGAAACAGCACCGTCAGTCCAAGGATCAACCATCGCCTTGGATATTCCGCGCTTTCGGGCAAGGTGGGCTGCTCGAACGCCGCCAGATACCGGGTTTGCCGCCGCGCCTCGGCCTGGGCCGTGTCGAAATTCGACAGCGCCGTGGTGTATTTCTTCTCGGCAAATTCCCGGTCCACCGTCAGCTTTTCGAACTCGGTCACGATCGACGCGTAATCCTCGCCGTCACCCTGCATGTCCGCGCCACCGCCCAGCTTGCGCCGCTCTTCGGAGATGCGTTTGCGAATGGCCTCGATCCTCAGCTTGGATTGCACCGCGCGCGGGTCGCTTTCATTGGCCTGTTCACTCAACAGGTCCAGCTTGATCAACTCTTCGCCCAATTGTTGCTGCAGCGTGTTGATCAGACCCATCTGCACCTGAATATCCGCCTCCGGGCTGATGACCTGATTGGCCGAGCGAAACACCGTCAGCGCCTGCCTTGCGGCCTGCAATTGCGCTTCCGCCGATGCCAGCTCGGTACTTGCAAAGCGAATCGAATCCGCCCTTGCGATCGCGGTCATATCGTTGATGCGCCGCAAACTCTGGTCAAAGATCGCCTGCGTGATGTCTTGTGCATCCTGCGGCGCAAAGGCATTCACCCGCACCTCGATCAGCCCCGATCCCGAGGTATAGGACACCTGCACCATCCGCCGCCAGTAATCGCGCAAATCCTCCCTCGTGCCATCGGGGCGCAGCGCAAAAACCGGGTCCCGCTCGTGATAGCGGCTGAACATCGCGCGCAGGTCATGCTCTGCACCGACCCGGCCGATCATGTCCTGCGAGTGGATATATTCGAACAGCACATCGCTGTCCGACGAACTGCCCGCAGACAGGCTGCCAAGACTGCCCAGAACATCCGTCGGCGTCGGCGCCTCTTCCCGCCGAATCGTGAACCCCGTGTAGGAGGCATATTGATCCGCCGCGCGCTCCCACAGATACCAGCCCGCCACCAGCGCCGGCAGCAGGATCAACAGCTGCGCCGAGATCATCAGGAAAAGATGCCGTTTGCGTGGCCTCACGCGCCGCATGGCCCTGCCCGCGACCGGCGACTTTTGCGGGTCTTTGCGGGTCTCTTCACCTTTCGATTGTTCATCGGTCACAGGTATGATCCAATCGACACAACTTTAACGAGTTTAGAGTTTCACGATTCTCGCAGGAATACCAGTGTCGATCAGCCGGCCCAATCTTCGCACACCGCAGCAGCCCGCCCGCCGGTTTCGCATGGCCCGCGTGATCCTCGCTCTCGTGCTGCGCGATATGTCGACCACCTATGGCCGCTCTCCCGGTGGGTATGTCTGGGCCATTCTGCAACCTGTCGGGCTCATCCTGATCCTCGCGCTCGGGTTTTCGCTGCTGCTGCGGGCGCCCTCGCTCGGTACGTCGTTCCTCTTGTTCTACGCCTCCGCCCTTCTGCCACTGCGCATGTTTCAGGACATGTCCGTCAATGTCGGCGCCGCCATCAGCTTCAACCGCGCTCTGATGGAATATCCCCGCGTCACCGTGATGGATGCGGTTCTGGCCCGTGCCCTGCTCGTTGTGCTCACCCAAGCCGTGGTCTCCGCCTTGATCTTCACCGGCATCTTTCTCGCCGAGGACATCCGCGAAACCATCGATCCCGCTCCCATCGTGACGGCCTTCGCGCTGGCCGCGTTTCTCGGCTTCGGGTTCGGGATGTTCAACTGCTACGCGATGATGGCCTTTCCCGTCTGGAAAACCCTCTGGACCGTGCTGACCCGTCCCCTGATCCTGATCTCCGGCGTGTTTTTCCTGTACGAGGATCTCCCCCGCAGTCTTCAGGACATGCTGTGGTTCAACCCGCTTCTGCATATCGCCGGCATCGCGCGGGAAGGGGTCTATGCGATTTACCAACCCGGCTACATTTCCATCCCCCTGATTGCGGGCATGGCCATGGCCCCGATGGTCCTCGGCGCGCTTCTGCTGTTCCGCTTCGGGCGCAGCCTGATCTATAAATGAGCCCACCCGCGGATCATGACGCCTTGGCATGCCGCGCGCGCAGCCATTTCAGCTTGTCGCGCTGCACCTGTTCCACCGGCAGGATCTCTTCGGGCTTCATGGCCAGTGTCTGATCCACCTCGCGAATGTCCCGGCACAATTGCCTCAGCCCATCCGGCTCGAGGCTCGCGGCGTGATCTGTGCCCTTCCAGCTCCGGTCAAGGGTGAAATGCCGCTCGATATGGCTGAACCTGCCCCAGCCTTCGGCCTCCATCATCCGACCCACCGCCAAGGCCGCGACATCCGTGCCGATCCCCAGGTGATGCCCGGAAAACCCGATGCTTTTCACCCGTGTTCCATAGCGTTCCATGAGGTTGCGGATCTCGAACAGGCACACATCCCCGAACGCCACCGGATACCCCGAGGTGCAGCTGTAGATCACCAGATCCTTCGCCCGTCCCCGATCTTCGTAAAAGGCCACGAGATCGGCGATCTCGCGCCCCGTCGACATGCCGGTCGACACATGGATCTCACCCTCGAAATGCCGACACAGATAGTCCTGCAAATCGAAATGCTGATTGGTCGCCGACGGGATTTTCAGCATCATCGGCCCAAGCGCCGCCATCTCCCGCGCCGAGGTCAGATCCCACACGCTGGTCGAATAGGCGATGCCATGCGCCTTGCACGTCTCGATCAACTCGCGATGCTGATCGACATCGAATTCCAGAAACTCCCGATGCGCGCCATAGGTCGGCCCATAGGCATTCTGGGGCACCGGATGCGGCGTCGTATATTCCAGCCGCGTCAGCAATTCACGATTGCAGCGTTTCTGAAACTTGGCGACATCGGCCCCGCACTCCTCGGCGGCGACGCGAATCAACTCTTTGGCGAGGTCCAGATCACCTTTGTGATTGCATCCGATTTCGGCGATCACCTGAACTGGCTGTCTTTTCATAGCGATATACCCCTGAGACTTAACAGTTTCACAATCTTTGCATGCAAGTCTTAAGGAAGCCCTAGCGTGTCCAAGGTTTTCGAAATTCATCATGCACCAGCCTTCGGTCTCGATCCTCATGCCAGCCCATAACGTCGCCCCCTGGGTGGGCGCCGCCATCGCTTCGGTGCGTGCGCAGCAGTTTCGCGATTGGGAACTGATCCTAGTCAACGACGCCTCGAGCGACGATACCGCCGCCTGCGCCCGGGCCGCGGCCCATGGCGATCCGCGTCTGCACCTGATCGACACCGCGCTGCACATCGGCGCCGCCGGGGCGCGCAACCTTGCGCTCGATGCCGCGCGTGGGCGCTATATCGCCTTTCTCGATGCCGATGACACATGGCATCCCGACAAGCTGCACCGCCAGATCCCCTTCATGCAGGCCGAAGACGCCGCCCTGTCCTATACCGGCTTCTGGCGTCAGACAGCACTCCGGCGCCACCATGTCCGCGTCCCCCGCACCGTCACCCGTGACGCCTTGCTGCGGGGCAATGTCATCGGCTGCCTGACAGCGATCTACGACACCGCGCATCTTGGCAAGGTGCCGATGCCCGATCTGCCCATGCGGCACGACTTCGCCCTCTGGCTCGATCTTCTGGGCCGTGCCGGTCTGGCGCATGGGCTTGATCTGCCGCTGGCCACCCATCTCCGCCGGGCCGGGTCGCTGTCCTCCAACAGGCTTCGGGCGATGGCGGCGACATGGCGGGTCTACCGCGATCATGCCGGTTTGCGGCGCAGCGCGGCGATGCTGTGCTTGTGCTCGCATCTGGCCAAACGGCTCCAACGCGGATGAGCGGGCATGACACCCTTCATCCCATGCTGACATGGCGCGGTCTGCGCGCGGAAAGGGTATCATGAGGTTCAAAGACAGGCTTGATGCCGCCTTCAAGGCGTTCAGCGATCCCAAATGCGTCGTCTCATACGACTCGCTTGGCGATCTGATCGACGCCCGCATCACAACAGCCCTCCAAAACCAGCGGCTCGAAGCGGAACAAAGCCTTGTTCTGGCCCAGACCGAAGGCGCGCAGCTTGCCGCCGATATCGCCCGCGACGGCACGGCCTGGAAATCCGCGCCGCCCCGGTGGGACCGTGTCCGCGACATGACCCGCGCCGCCCTCACCCAAGCCGGGCTCACCGGGGGGCAGATGCTGGAAATCGGCGGTCGTCACAATCCGCGCAACGCCGATTTCCCCGAATTCGACTATCAGGCGCTCGACCTCCAAGGGGCGCCCGGCGCCCCGATCGCGGTGATGGCGGGCGACATCACGCAATGCCCCCATATCCCCGACGCAAGCTATGACTTCATCTTCAGCTTCGATGTGTTCGAGCATATCGACAAGCCGTGGCTGGCCGCGTCCGAGATCACGCGCCTCCTGCGTCCCGGCGGTGTCACGGTCCATTCCACGCTGTTCTCGTGGCGCTACCATCCCTGCCCGATCGATTACTGGCGCTATACCGCCGAAGGGCTGAAATCATTGTTCGGCGAGCTGAACTGCCTGTGTTCCGAGTTCGACGCGACCGAGCGCCGCCGTGACATTCGCGGACAGGGCGGAAATGCCGTGACCCCCGACGCCTTCGGCGGCTGGCGCGAAAACATCCGCGTCAATTACGCGGGCCAGAAACCCTCCTGATCCGGCCCTTGCCGTGAATGCCGAACCCAAGCGCAACGCCCCCGCGCGGCACCAAGGCCGCAGGCCGCCGCGCATCGCCAGGCCGCCCCCCGGCACGGCGATTTGGCAAAGCCGGGCGCGCCGCTCATCGGGTGTCCGGGTTTGGCCGGGATAAAGTGCCCTCGAGCACCCCTAGGATCGCCGCCCCCCGGCACGGCGACACGCACGCTCTTTGCCACAGAACAAAGCCGCCCCAACAAAAAGGCCCCCTGTAATCGGGGGCCTTTGGCCTAAACGGTGTAAATGATCGCTACTGGCTCAGAGTGCAATGACCGCTTGGAGCCCGAAGTGGACGTTCTGTCACAGGCTAGCGATTGTTTTTCAAGTCTTTGAAGGTGTTCAGGCCATCAAAACTGAGCTTCGTGATGCGGTGTGCAAACACCATGCCAAACATCGTCAATCAGCATGTCGCTATAGTGTCCTGAGAAATCGTTGCGGTGATACCGCCCGGTGAAACGGTGTATCTCCACATAAATCGACTTGGCTGGCGTTTGGTCGTCGTTCAAAGCGGTAACGCACCGCCATCCAGCATAGTTTTCATTCAAAAGGTACTGCGGTTCATCCACGCAATGATTGCGCCTGCCAATCGCAATAAGTTCATCACGTTCATAGTACAAAGGTATTGTTTGGACTTTCCACCTTTGACCATCACCCATACCGTCATACTCGCAAAGCAAAAACGAAACACTCTCAGCACTGGCAGGCATGGCTACGATAAGCGCCGCAATCGCATAATTAATTATTCGAAACATCTGTTATTCGTAAGCGGTCGCTGGCCCTCACCTTTTACCCGCTTGTCTGACCTGCGATGCCATGTCCGATGGAGATCGGTGCAGGAGTTTCGCGATGGCGACTACGTTGGAGTTTCTCCGGGATTACGGGGTGGACATAAGGACCAACGGACAGCGACGCTGGCCGGATGAGATAAAGGCTCGGATCGTTGCTGAGAGTTTGCAGCCAGGTGTGAGCGTGAATGCAGTTGCGGCGCGGTATGGTCTTCGGGCGAACCATTTATCGGAATGGCGTAGTCGGGCACGTGATGGCCGGTTGGTTTTGCCTGTGGTTGAAGATGACAGCTTCTGTTTTGCACCGATCGTCGTGTCGGATGG
This sequence comes from Roseobacter sp. AzwK-3b, assembly GCF_000170875.1. NCBI lineage: Bacteria > Pseudomonadati > Pseudomonadota > Alphaproteobacteria > Rhodobacterales > Roseobacteraceae > Roseobacter > Roseobacter sp. AzwK-3b. The sequence continues at coordinate 590,684 of NZ_ABCR01000001.1, read as the reverse complement.
TGGCGGCGGTGCGGATGTGCCGGCTGTCGCCGGGCAGCCCACAAAGCCTGACGGGTTGTCCTGTAAACCCATCGAGATTGCGATAGGTCGTGTGACAATCCGGGTCGATGGCACCACCAGTTCTGACCGGATTGCCGAGATCGTGCGGGCAATCGGGGCGCGGCCATGATGTTCCCGTCAAACCGCGTGCGGGTTCTGGTCTCGACGCAGCCAGTGGACTTCAAGAAAGGTCATGATGGTCTGGCGGCAATCGTGTCATCTGTGCTGCGCAAGGATCCGTTCACCGGCACGGTGTTTGTGTTCCGATCGCGCCGTGCCGATCGGCTGAAGCTTCTTTACTGGGACGGCACCGGTCTGGTGATGGCTTACAAGCGACTGGAGGAGGCAACCTTCACCTGGCCTGCGATCAAGGACGGGGTGATGGCGTTGAACCATGCCCAGTTCGAGGCGCTGTTTGCCGGGCTGGACTGGCGTAAGGTTAAAGCCTTAGAGGCGCGCCCCCCTGCTGCGGCAGAGTGAATCAACCATATGTTTTTGCGTGATTTTACTGGGGCATCTGGGTAGCTATGGCCTATGCAAACTGCCCCGCAACTTGATCTTTCCGCTATCCCGGCTGCGCAACGCGCGGCGGTTCTGGCGTTGATGGAAAAGGTAGCGGCGCTCACAGAAATAACCCAACGGCAAGAGCACCTGATCGCCGAGTTGAACCATGCCCTGCATGGGAAGCGGTCGGAAAAGCTGACCGAGGATGAGCGACAGCTGGCGTTCGAGGATCTGTCCATCGCACTGGCAGAGGTCGAGGTGCAGAAGGAACATCTGGCTGACAGGTCAGGTGACAAGACGACAACCAAGCCTGCGCCGAAGCGCACCATCGGCAATCTGCCGACAGCATTGCCCCGCATCGAAGAGGTCATCGAACCCGAGAGCCTGATTTGCCCTTGTGGCTGTGGCGTCATGCACAAGATCGGTGAAGACCGCAGCGAGCGGCTGGATATCGTGCCAGCGCAGTTGCGCGTCATCGTCACCGTGCGCCCGAAATACGCCTGCCGGACCTGCACCGACGGCGTGACCCAAGCCCCCGCACCATCGCATCTGATCATGGGCGGCCTGCCGACCGAGGCGACCATCGCCCATGTGCTGGTCAGCAAATATGCCGACCACCTGCCACTATACCGCCAAAGCCAGATTCTGGCGCGGGCGGGTCTTGATCTGCACCGCGCTGTGCTGGCCGATTGGGTGGGTAAGGCGGCGTTCCATCTCAAGCCCGTCGTCGACCGGCTGACCGACCATCTGAAGCGATCCAGCAAGCTGTTCATGGATGAAACCACGGCCCCGGTGCTGGACCCAGGGCGCGGCAAAACCAAAACCGGGTATCTCTGGGCACTGGCCCGCGATGACCGACCATGGGGCGGTGAGGACCCGCCAGGCGTGGTCTACTTCTATGCCCCCGGGCGCGCGGGCCAGAATGCCGAAACATTCCTGACAGGCTTTGATGGCATCCTTCAGATCGACGGATACCAGGGCTACAACCGGCTGACCAAGCCTACCCGCAAGGGCGGCAATCCCATTCGCGTGGCCCATTGCTGGGCCCATGCCCGGCGCAAACTGAACGAAGTCTTTGACCGCGATAGATCAGAGATCGCCGCCGAAGGCCTGCGCCGCATCGCCGGGATCTATGCCGTAGAAGCTGACATTCGTGGCATCTCCCCCGGCCAGCGATTGTCTGCCCGCCAGACCCACAGCGCTCCACTGGTCGCGGCCTTCGGTGATTGGCTGCAGGCTGAGCGACGCAAGGTCTCTGCCAAATCCCGCTTGGGCGAAAAGCTGACTTACATCCACAATCACTGGGACGGGCTGCAGACCTTCTTGGCTGATGGTCGCGTCGAGATCGACAACAACCGCGTCGAAAACATGATCCGACCGATCGCTTTGAACCGCAAGAACTCACTCTTCGCGGGTCACGACGAGGGCGGCATCGCTTGGGGCCGCATTGCCTCGCTCATCGAAACCTGCAAAATCAACGGCGTCGAGCCCTTCGCCTATCTCAAGGCAACCCTCACAGCGATCGCCAATGGCCACCCGCAAAACCATATCGAATACTTGCTACCGTGGAACTTCAAGCCGTCAAGCTAAGCCGTCAGTGTTGTCCAGCGAACGCTTACTGTTATTCCTCAGCATCTGCTCAACGAAGTTCGCATTTACAGCCGGATACTTCAATATTGGTTCCTCCGCGCATGTACGGCAAATCTGCCGTCTGAGGGATTTAAGCGCGTTGCTTTGCAGCGAATTCACCCTTCGTCCCCCAAACCGCTCCTCCAAAACGCAAGTCAGTCCGCCAAAGACCTTAGCCACACCTTGCCCCGCCCCAACAAAAAGACCCCCGATCAAGGGGGCCTTTTCACAATTCACGAACCCGGATCACTCTGCCGGAACGGCCGTGTCCTCGATCCCCAGCGGATGCTCCAGCTTGTTGAGCATCTCGGTCGGGCAGACCTGCAGGAACTTGGCCTTTTCCACATCCCAATATTGCAGGATGTCCTTGGCCTTGCGGCTGCCCGTCTCCTCGGCATGGCGGCGCACCAGCGCTTCCAGTTCCGCCATCCAGTGATCCGTGCTCACCCGGCAGGTGACGACCGTTTCCATGTTGATGAGCGTATCGGCCAGACCCTCGGGATCATAGAGATACGCCATCCCCCCGGTCATCCCGGCGCCGAAGTTGGCCCCGACCGGCCCAAGGATCACCGCGACACCGCCGGTCATGTATTCACACCCGTTGCTGCCACAGCCCTCGACCACCACTTTCGCGCCCGAGTTGCGCACCGCGAACCGCTCTCCGGCGCGACCGGCGGCGAAAAGATAGCCGTTTGTCGCCCCATAAAGCACGGTGTTGCCGATGATCGTATTATCGGCGGCAACCAGCGGGCTGGCCATCGGCGGGCGCACCACGATCGTGCCGCCCGACAGGCCCTTGCCCACATAGTCATTGGCATCGCCCGACACTTCCAGCTTCAGCCCCGGCGCGGCAAACGCCCCAAGGCTCTGCCCCGCGCTGCCGGTCAGCTTGACGGTCAGGTGATCGGGCTGCAGGCTGTTGCGCATCCCGAAATTCCGCACGATATGGCTCGACACCCGCGTGCCCACCGTCCGATGCGTGTTCTGCACCGCGTAATGCAGCTGCATCTTCTCGCCGTCGTTCAGGAACCGCGCCGCATCCCGCACGATCTCGGCATCCAGCGTATCGGGCACCGGGTTGCGCGGCTTGTTGCGGTCATAGGTGATGTCCTTGGCGCCATCCACGGTGATCAGCATCGGGTTCAGATCCAGATCATCCAGATGCGCCGACCCCCGGCTGACCTGCGTCAAGAGATCCGCCCGGCCAATCACCTCATCCAGCGATCTCGCACCGATGCTCGCCAGCAATTCCCGCACTTCCTGCGCATAGAAGGTAATCAGGTTCACCACCTTGTCGGCATTGCCGGTGAACTTGGCGCGCAGGCTCTCGTCCTGCGTACAAACACCGACCGGGCAGGTGTTCGACTGGCACTGACGCACCATGATACAGCCCATCGCGATCAGCGCGGCGGTGCCGATGCCGTATTCCTCGGCCCCCATCATCGCCGCCATCACGATATCCCGGCCCGTGCGCAGCCCGCCATCGGTCCGCAGCGTGATCCGGTCGCGCAGCTTGTTCATGCTCAGAACCTGATGCGCCTCGGTGATGCCCATCTCCCACGGCAGACCGGCATATTTGATCGACGTCGCGGGGCTGGCCCCCGTGCCGCCGTTATGCCCCGAGATCAGGATCACGTCGGCCTTCGCCTTGGCGACACCCGCCGCGATCGTGCCCACACCCGACTGCGCCACCAGCTTCACACAGACCTTCACCTGAGGGTTGATCTGCTTGAGGTCATAGATCAGCTGCGCCAGATCCTCGATCGAATAGATGTCGTGATGCGGCGGCGGCGAAATCAGCGTCACCCCCGGCGTCGAATGCCGCAGCCTTGCGATCAGCGCGGTGACCTTCATCCCCGGCAACTGGCCGCCCTCACCGGGCTTGGCACCCTGGGCCACCTTGATTTCCAGCTCTTCGCACTGGTTGAGGTACTCCGCCGTCACCCCGAACCGGCCCGACGCCACCTGCTTGATCTTGGCGCTCGGGTTGTCGCCATTCGGCTCCGGCACGAAATGCGCGGGATCTTCCCCGCCCTCGCCACTGTCGCTGCGCGCCCCGATCCGGTTCATCGCCACGTTCAGCGTCTTGTGCGCCTCGGGGCTCAGCGCGCCAAGGCTCATCCCCGGCGTGACAAACCGCTTGCGGATCGCGGTGACGCTTTCCACCTGCTCCAGCGGCACAGGCTCGCCCAGCGGCTTGATCGCCATCAGATCGCGCAGATGGATCGGCGGATTCGCCTGCATCGCCTTGGAATACTGCTGCCACAGCGCATAGGACGCCTTGTTGCAGGCCATCTGCATCATGTGCATCGTCTGCGCGCCCCAGGCATGGGTCTCGCCCGATTTGCGCATCTTGTAGAAGCCACCGATCGGCAGCACATCCTTGCCGCCGCGGAACGCCTCGGCGTGGATCGCCTCCAGCTTGGCCTGAATCCCGCTCACACCGATCCCGCTGATCCGGCTGGTCAGCCCGGGGAAATACTCGTTGCACATCGCCCGGCTCAGACCAACCGCCTCGAAGTTCAGACCCCCGCGATAGGACGAGATCACCGAGATCCCCATCTTCGACATGATCTTGAGAATACCCAGATCGATCGCCTCGCGATACCGCGCCACCGCCTCGGTGAGCGTGCCATCCAGAAGCCCCCGCTCGATCCGGTCCGCCAGCGTGTCCTCGGCAAGGTAAGCGTTGACCACGGTGGCGCCCGCCCCGATCAGCACGGCAAAATAATGCGGGTCGATACATTCCGCCGACCGCACATTGAGCGAACAGAAGGTCCGCAAGCCCTTGCGCGTCAGATGCGAATGCACCGCACTGGTCGCAAGGATCATCGGCATCCCGACGCGGCTTTCGTTTAGATGCTGATCGGTCAGCAGGATATGCCCCGATCCGCTGCGCACGGCATCCTCGGCCTCGGCCCGGATCCGCTCCAGACCGGCTTGCAGCGCACCCTTGCCCGGCTCGAACGAGCAATCGATCTCAGTCACGTCGCCGTCGAACTCGCGCATCAGCTCGGACCATTGCGCATTGCCGATGAACGGGCTTTCCAGAACCAGAATCTCGGTCTGCGCGCTGGATTCGTCCAACACGTTCTTCAGGTTCCCGAACCGCGTCTTGAGGCTCATGACCCGGTATTCGCGCAAACTGTCAATCGGCGGGTTGGTCACCTGGCTGAAGTTCTGCCGGAAATAATGGCTCAGCGGGCGATACTTGGTCGACAGCACGGCACTGGGCGTATCGTCGCCCATGCTGGCCACGGCCTCTTTCGCGTCCTCGGCCATCGGCGCAAGGATCGTCTCGATCTCTTCCACCGAATAACCGGCCGCATATTGCCGCTTGCGCAGCTCGCCCCCGCCGAACAGCGGCTTTTCCGTCACGCTGCCCAGCACATCATCCAGATCCTTGATCTTGCCGACCCATTCGCCGAACGGCTGTGCATGGGCCAGTTTGTCCTTGATCGCGGTGTCGTGATAGAGCTTGCCCTCGACCATATCGACAGCCAGCAACTGCCCCGGCCCAAGCGCGCCCTTTTCCTTCACCGTGGCCTCGTCGATCGGCACCATCCCGGTCTCCGAGCCGGCGATCACCAGACCATCGCCCGTCACCACATACCGCATCGGGCGCAGCCCGTTGCGGTCCAGCCCGGCACAGACCCAGCGCCCATCGGTCATCGCCAGTGCTGCGGGGCCATCCCACGGCTCCATCACCGAGTTGCAGTAGGAATACATGTCGCGCCACGCCTGCGGCAGCTCCTCGGCTTGCTTCGACCAGCTTTCCGGCACCAGCATCGTCTTGGCCATCGGCGCGTTGCGCCCGGCGCGCACCAGCACCTCGAACACCGAATCAAGCGCCGCCGAATCCGAAGACCCGCCCGGAATGATCGGCTTGATATCCTCGGCCATGTCGCCAAAGGCGCTGCTGGCCATGCGGATCTCATGGCTTTTCATCCAGTTGACGTTGCCCTTGAGCGTGTTGATCTCACCGTTATGGGCCAGCATCCGGAACGGCTGCGCCAGCCACCATTGCGGGAAGGTGTTCGTCGAATAGCGCTGGTGATAGATCGCGAAGGCCGATTTGAAGCGCTCATCCTGCAGGTCGGGATAGAACTCCGCCACCTGTTCCGCCAGCATCATCCCCTTGTAGATGATGCTCCGGCACGACAGCGAGGCGATATACATCTCGCCGATGCCCTCGGCAGTCGCGGCCTTCTCGATCCGGCGGCGAATCACATAAAGCTCGCGCTCGAACTCTTCTTCCTCGATGCCCTTGGCGTTCGAGATCAGGATCTGTTCGATTTCGGGCCGCGTCGCATTGGCCTTTTCGCCAAGGCAGTTCACATCGACCGGCACATGCCGCCAGCCATAGATATGATGGCCCATGCGCAGCACTTCGGTTTCCACGATGGTCCGGCAGGTTTCCTGCGCGTTGAAATCGGTGCGCGGCAGGAACACCTGACCAACCGCCATCAGCTTGTCTTCGTGCGGCTCATGCCCGGTGCGCCGAATCTGGTCATAGAAGAACGGCACCGGGATCTGCACATGGATACCCGCGCCATCGCCGGTCTTGCCATCCGCATCCACCGCACCGCGATGCCAGATCGCCTTGAGCGCATCGATCCCGGCCTGCACGACCTTGCGGCTCGGCTTGCCGTCAATCGACACCACCAGACCGACCCCGCACGAGGAATGCTCCTCGTCGTGGCTGTACATGCCGTTCTCGGCCAGCCAGTTGCGCTTGGCCTCTTCTTCGGCCTTCCAGTTTTGATCCAGCTTCGTCATTTCCGTTAACCCTTCCTTCATCCGGTGGGTCAGGGCTGCTGCCCTGTATCCTGTCTTGTGGTGCTCCGGCGTACCGTCACATCCACCGTCAAATCCGTTGTGTACACAAATCGGCGAAACGGGCCGTTCTTTGGTACGAAACCGGCGTAGGATTCGTACGAACCCTACGCATCTCTCACTCGGCTGCGACCGATTGCGCGGCGTTCAGATGATCCAGAATCGCCGCTGCGGAATCGCGCCCATCGCGGATCGCCCAGACAACCAGCGACGCACCGCGCACGATGTCGCCCACCGCGAAAACACCCGGCATCGAGGTCTGACCCGTAGTGAAATCCGCCTTGATGGTGCCCCAGCGCGTGACCGCCAATTCCTCTTGATTCCAAAGGGTTGGCAGCTCTTCCGGCTCAAAGCCCAGCGCCTTGATGACCAGATCGGCAGGCTCTTCATGCTCCGCACCCTCGATCGGCTCAGGGCTCTGGCGTCCCGTGGCATCCGGCTGACCCAGCCGCATCTGCTGCACCTTCACCGCTGTAACGGGGTCGCCCGCAAAGCCCTTGGGCGCGCTAAGCCACAGAAATTCCACACCTTCTTCCTCGGCATTCTGCACTTCGCGCTGACTGCCCGGCATGTTTTCGCGGTCCCGCCGATACAGGCACTTGACCGATGTGGCCCCTTGCCGGATCGCCGTGCGCACACAATCCATAGCGGTATCACCGCCACCAATCACAACAACTCGTTTGCCTTCGGCATTCAACTCGCCGCTTTCGATCTCCGGCACCTTGTCGCCAAAGCACAGCCGGTTGCTCGCCGTCAGATAATCCAGCGCCTTCACGATGCCCTTGGCACCTGACCCCGGCCCCTGAAGATCGCGGCTCTTGTAGACCCCCGTGGCGATCACTACCGCGTTGTGTTTGTTACGAATTTCCTCAAACTGGATGTCCTTGCCCACGTCGCAGTTGAGCACAAACTCGACCCCGCCCTGCTCCAGCTGCTCCATCCGGCGCATGACCACATCCTTCTCCAGCTTGAAGCCGGGGATCCCATAGGTCAGCAACCCGCCACCGCGGTCGTAACGATCATAGACCGTCACCTGCACCCCGGCCCTGCGCAGCACATCCGCCGCCGCCAGACCACCGGGGCCAGCGCCGATTATCCCAACGGAATCAGCACGTTCCTGTGCCGGCGCAATCGGCTCGACCCAGCCTTCTTCCCAAGCTGTATCGGTAATGTATTTCTCCACGGCGCCAATCGTCACCGTCCCATGCCCCGATTGTTCGATCACGCAATTGCCTTCGCACAACCGATCCTGCGGACAGATGCGTCCACAAATCTCAGGAAACGTGTTGGTCGCCTGACTGACCTGATACGCCTCCTGCAACCGCCCCTCCGCCGTAAGACGCAGCCAGTCGGGGATGTTGTTGTGCAGCGGACAATGGGTCTGACAATAGGGCACACCGCACTGACTGCACCGGCTGGCTTGCTCCTTGGCCTTCGCATCGGCGTATTCCGCGTAGATTTCATGAAAATCCTCACGACGCGCCTCGGCACCCCGCTTTTCGGGCATGTCACGTTCGACGGTCACGAATTTCAGCATCGGTTGCTTGGCCACGTCAGAAACTCCGGTTTTTCTCGGTCGCGCATGTCTAATCCAAGCCGAGACAAAATAAAAGTCATAACGCGTTACCTATTATCAAATAATTCTCAGCCCAGAGTGCTGCGCCGCGGCAATTTATCGGAATTTTATTTCCGATTCGGACCTAAATGCTCGCTTTTCTCCGAATCTCAATGGTTTATAGGTTGTACCAATTGACTCACGGGAATTGGCCTATGCCATTACTCCACCTGTTTCTTGTCGCCGTGATCCAGGGCCTGACCGAGTTTCTGCCGGTTTCGTCCTCTGCTCATCTGATTCTGTTACCGAACCTCGCCGGGCTCGAAGATCAGGGACAAACCATCGATGTGGCCGTTCATGTGGGCACGCTGGTCGCCGTGATGATGTATTTCTGGGCCGATATCCGCGGTGCCATCCTTGGCGTGCCTCGGTTGATAACCGGCAAAACCGATACCGAGGGCGCGCGGCTTGCGCTGCTTCTGGTGGTTGCCTCTGTCCCGGTCGTCGCCTTCGGGTTGGTGCTTCACATGACAGGACTAGACGCCGAGATGCGCTCGATCACGGTGATCGGCTGGGCGATGTTGCTGTTCGGCCTGCTGCTTTACTGGGCCGATCAGGCCGGTGCGACACACAAGACTGATCGCGACTGGTCCCTTCAGGATGCAATGGTGATGGGCGTCTGGCAGGCGGTCGCCCTGATACCCGGCACATCGCGCGCGGGCATCACCATCACCGGCGCGCGCTTCATGGGATATAACCGCCGCGACTCGGCCAAGCTGGCGATGCTGATGTCGATCCCGACGATCGCGGCCAGCGGGGCTCTTCTTGGCTTCGAATCGCTGCTGAAGGCCGATACCGCGATCCTGAGAGATGCCCTCATCGCAGCAGTACTTGCCTGTGTTGCGGCCCTTCTAGCGCTCAGCCTGATGATGCGGCTTTTGCGCAGCGTCAGCTACACGCCTTATGTGATCTATCGCATCGTTCTGGGCGTTGTCCTGCTGGTCATCGCCTATACGTGACCAGCGGAACGCAGGCGGTCTCGCTCAATGCGGGCGCAGGTTCTTTGCGGATTCCTTGATCGCGTCATACTGCCCGGCGGGCCGGAACCGCCACAGGTAATCGGGCAGAACAGCTTCGGTCGCAGTGGGCTTGATCCCCAGATCGGCAAAGCCGCGCGCCCCCTCGGACACCACGTTATCGACCCGAAGACTGCGCACTTGGTCGCGGGTGATCTGCGGCGGCACAAGACCAAGGCTCAGCGTTTCGCCGATCTCCATCGCGCCAGCCATGATCGTGGCCATGCGGAACGGAATGTTCACGATCAAGCGCCGGCGGCGGATCACCCCGAGCATTTCTTCCATCAACGCGCGGAACGTGCTCACATCCGGACCGCCAAGCTCGTAAATTCCGGGGCTGGCCTTGCCCTCGACGGCCATCGCTGCCGCATGGGCCACATCATCCACATAGACGGGCTGAAACCTTGTTTCGGCCCCGACAACCGGAAGAACCGGGCTGAACCGGGTCATGCCCGCGAACCGGTTGAAGAATGCGTCTTCCGGCCCGAAAATCACCGAAGGTCTCAGAATCACGGCATCGGGCATCGCCTGCAGGATCGCCCGCTCGCCCTTGGCCTTGGTCTGGGCATAAACACTGGCAGACTCGGGATCGGCGCCAATGGCCGAAATATGCACCATCCGCGCAACACCCTCATCTGCGGCGATCCGCGCGATGCGGGCCGCGCCCTGATGCTGGACCGCATCAAAGTTGTTGCGCCCCTTGCGATCGAAGGTGCCAACGCAATTGACCACGGCATCTGCGCCATTCATCACGGCGCGCACGCTGGCATCGTCGCGGATATTGCAGAAAACCGGCTCCACCTGCCCGACCACGCCATAAGGTTTGACATGCATGGCCTCGTTCGGACGCCGCACCGCAACGCGAACCCGCCAGCCCGCCTTGGCCAGACGCCGCGCGATATAGCGGCCAACGAATCCCGATCCGCCATAGATCGTCACGAGTTTCGACATCTGAGGAACTCCCGCTTGAATTTCCCATCTTCCTAAAGGTCTGCAGTGTTTTGAACAAGGGCATATGGGGATTGCCAGCGTTCCATGAAAATCGCCGTTGACACGCGATGGTCACGGGTCTAAACGGCGGCCTCACGACACCTGCCCAGGTGGCGGAATGGTAGACGCGCTAGCTTCAGGTGCTAGTGTCCGTATGGACGTGGAGGTTCGAGTCCTCTCCTGGGCACCACATAAACCACCCAAGTATATGACTTATATAAGAAAAAAGATTGTGGGCGTTTAGAGCATCCGCCTAATTATCCCCCTTTTGGTTGTTGATGAGTGCCTTGAATTGAAGATTTGTAAATACACCCAGCATCAAGCCGCCACGTCGCCACAGTTCCACGAAGGTCAAGAACTGGAAACCCCGGCAAGCAGGCAGAACTGGTCAAAGCTCTGTCCAACCACCTCCCAAGCACCGACTACGGCGCCGCGCAGATCATTCTGGGTGGCCAGAGCCACCTGCGATGTCGTAGTCTTCTTCGTGGTGTTGCTTTCCTTTCGGTTTGAATACCCCGAGCCTAAGGCTCAGAGAAAGCAACGCCACCCTTCATTCATAGCTCAACATCAACCGGGACATCCCCGCCGAAAGCGCGGTCCACGTAACTCGGTTGATCCGGCAGATTGCAAGGCATTGGCTCGAGACGGAAATCTTGCTGCGGGCGGATAGCCATTACTGCACCCCGGAGGTTCTGGACCTGTGTGAAAGGCTCGGGCTGCGCTATGTGTTCGGTCTGTCGAAGAACGGCCGTCTGGCGCAGAATATCTCGGCGCTCGAGGTGTCGCCAGCGGCGCGCTACATCCGGACGTTAGGTCAGAAACTGCGCCGGTTCAAATCCTTCTCTTATGCGGCCCGGTCCTGGTCCACAGACCGTCGTGTCATCGCCCGGGTCGAAGTCGGCCCCATGGGACGCGACACCCGCTTCATCGTGACCAATCTGATGGGCCCACGCGGCAAGCACCTTTACGAGAAACTCTACTCCGCCCGTGGGCAGGCCGAGAACCACATCAAGGGCTGGAAGAGCCATCTCGCCTCGGACCGGACATCGTGCTCGAAGGCCAGTGCTAATCAGATGCGGCTCATGGCACGGGTGCGCCTACTGTCTGTGGTGGAGAGCGCTCGCGGCCTGTCCAAAGCGCTCCCCATGGCGGCACGCCAGTCCGACACGTTGAGGCTGCACCTGATAAAACTGGCCGCCACCATCGTCGAGAAGAAAACCCGGATCATCATCACGCTGCCGGCATCATGCCCCCGCCAAAGCCTTGTCCGACTGCTGTTCGACGCGCTGGCCCCGCCACACCCAACGTGACGCAGACATCGCGCCCCGTTCGGACTGAAACAGAAGCCCAAAAGCCCAAGATGACAACGTGTCCACCGTGAAAACCCGGACGCCGATTGTGCTCGCGCTCGTTATCGCATGCTCGCGCAAAACAGCGGCTTACCTCCAATGAAACCTGCGTCATGAATTATCCGGGTTAGTGATCGGCTCCAGCTCACTGGAAAGGTTATGGTCGCACACATCATGGATTATATCTCTCATAAATTGCAGGGCTGGATTTGCATACAGCCTTTCGTGGTGAAGAATATAGTATGGATAAGGTTCCACATGAATTGGTAAGTGGAACGTGATAAAAGCCTTTTTGTTAACTAAATGTACCAAGCGTTCAGGCAAGCAGAGCAGCATGGTTGTTCCACTAAGAAGTTTAAGGTTCATCTGATGACTGGGGGATGTGAGACCAATTGTTCGTTTAAGGCCAAGCTTTAACAGTGCTTGATTTATGCTGCTGACACCAGGCGTGGCGCTGGTAAATCCGATGTGATTATATTGAAGCCAGTCATCAAGGCTAATAGCATCTGACCGGGTTGTTTTGGCTAGCGGATGTGAGCGGCACATAACTCCAACATATTTGTCCTTGAACAATTCGACTGCCACGATCGGTGGGGAAATGCGGGGGTCGACGATGTCCCCATAAAAAGCAAAATCGGTCTTTAATGCGAGCAGATCGTCGAGGGTGTGCGGCCCTAACGGAGTAAACTCGATACGAGCCGCCTGATTTATCGCGCTGAGACGATCGAGGATTTGAGCTCCAAGCGCCAGAAGCGAATAATCGGACACCCCAATTTTCCAGGTGGGCGAATTGGCCGTCGGATCGAACGCCCTTGGTCGCAGCAAGGCATTGGCACCTTCCACGACAAGTCGAGCCTCATCTATCATCTGAGTGGCTACAGCTGTCGGAACCATCTGTCGGCCGATAAGTTCGAATAATTGGTCGCCAGTAATATCGCGCAAGCGCCGCAGAGCATGGCTGACAGTCGGTTGCGACAACGACATCCTTTCTGCCGCAGCGGAAACGGACCCAGTGTCAGCAATCGCTACCAGAACTACCAGTAAGCCAAGTTCAGATCGTCGGTAGGTATTCATCATGTGCATACGTATATCTGAAAATCTACAATTTCTAGAATACCCAAAAACTTGCTATCTGCAAACAGCACACCAGCGCCGATGATAGTTTGATGTCGAGTTACATTCGGAGGGAGCCTGAATTTGCTTGGAATACGACTGTTAAGTTTGATCATGGAATGTGACCTGCAATATGAGTAAAAATCTTCTAATGTTGGCGTGCCGATTCAGAATAGCAATGCGCAGTCTTGAAGCGGAGCTTGGATTGGCCGACATGTCTGCCGTTGAATTGGACGCGTTGGCGGCTGCGGTTGATCTTTCCGCCTTGAAAACTTGGTTCAGGACCAAGGATGTTGTGCAACATCCAATTCTTTCGAATGTCTCGCGCGCCACACAATATCGGGCGGTGCAAGCTCTGGAAGACAAGGGATTCATCGCAGCCCATCCCGGCGCCAACGGTGAGTATATGCTGGTGGAGGACGATGATCTTATGGACACGTTTCAGAAGGCAAAACTGAGCGTGGTTTCTTAGCCCAGATAATTCACGAAGATGTGGTGAGGGTAGCGTAAGATTTTGAAGGCAGGTATTTTTTCGGTTTTCGAAGCCAGAAATTCCAGTTTCAAAGGCAGGGCCCCTAACCATGGCTCAGTCTACCTCCACCAAACCCGCTTTGTCACCTGTGAATAGCAAGCCCGTCCTGCTCAATTTTGACGGCGCGGATATGAGCTCCGATGCCGATCTGACGCTTTTGAGGGAGGTCGAACGCCGGGCCGATCTGGCGGGTTTGGTCGCAAAGTGCCTCCCGGATCCGCGTGAACCCGGCAAGGTGCGGCACAGCCTGGAAGACATCATCCGGTTCCGGATCATGATGATCGCGGCTGGGTATGAGGACGGCAACGACGCGGGTGATCTGCGCGACGATCCGGCGTTCAAGCTCGCTCTCGAGCGTGACCCTGAGACCGGGGCGGCGCTGTGCTCACAGCCCACGATCTCGCGGATGGAAAACATGGCTGACATGCGTCTTTCTCGTCAGGTGGTCCGGCCTAACAACTGGTCCAAATTGCCGCGACCACTTCTCACTATATATTGACAGCCAACGGTGTAAGAGCCCAAACCTCTTGCAAAGGGATTGAGATGCTCTGAAAACTCAAAGTCTGAGTGATGCGAAAGGGCCTTCAATTGGATACGAAAAAGCAGCTTGAACAAGCGCTGCAAGCGCTTGACGATACGCGTGAACAGCTGCGAGAGAGTGAGCAAAAGTTTCGGTCATTTCTCGATACAGCCAATGACGTCGTCTATATCTTGTCGCAAGATGGGACGTTCCAGTTTCTGTCGCCCCGTATACTCAATGTGCTTGGCTACCAGCAGGACGAGCTGGTAGGACAACACTTCTCCAGCGTCATTCATCCTGATGATCTGCCTGTTTGTCAGAGTTTTTTTGAACGAGTAGTGATCAACCAACAAGCAGAGGCAGGATTGGAATACCGAGTTCGTCATGCGAACGGCACATGGCGGTGGCATGACACAAACGCCGCGCCTCTGTTTGATGCCCAGCAAGACTTACAAGGCATGTTGGGGATTGGGCGCGACATCCAAGATCGCAAACTCGCAACGAACGCTCTGCAAAACGCGCTTGAAAAAGCAGAAGCAGCAACACTCGCGCGCAGTCGATTTATCTCAACGATGAACCATGAAATACGCACCCCTCTTGGCGGGATGTTGGGTATCCTTGATCTGATGGCGCTTGACGAAACCGACCCCGAAAAAAAAGAACTCCTGAATTACGCCAAAACGGCCGGCAAGAGCCTGAATCGGATCGTCGATGATGTGCTCGACTTTTCCAAAATGGAAGCCGGCGTTCTGATGTTTGAGCAGGAGCCTGTCAGTATCAGCGATGTCATTGATACTGTTAGGGTGCTTACAGAATCCGCGAGCAATGCACAGGGCCGTGAGATTGTCGTCGAAATCGGTAACAGTGTTCCGAATTTTTTCGCCGGCGACGCGAACCGTCTGCGACAATTGATTTCCAATCTCGTTAGCAACGCGGTTCGCTATTCGCAGGACGGTCCAATCATTATCCGCGCAAATGCGTGTGAACAGGGTGCGACATGGCGCTTGCGGGTTGAAGTAGAAGATTTCGGGGTAGGAATTTCGGATACGGACAGGCCAAACTTATTCAGGGATTTTTCACAGATCGACAACCCCTTGAGCGCCGCGGCCAAAGGAACTGGGCTTGGCTTGGCAATTTGCAAGCGCATCGTCGAAAAATTGCATGGCGATATCGGTGTCGACAGCCAGTTGGGGGAGGGTACAACCTTCTGGTTCGAGCTGGATGTCACCCCAACGGATGGTCCAGATGTGGACGCGCTCGCCACAGATGAGCCGGCGGTCTTGGGGCTAGAGGGGCGGCGCGTCCTCGTGGCAGAAGACAATATTATCAACCAAAAGTTATTCCTGACCTTTGCACAGCGCATGGGCCTGAGAACCGACCTTGCCGAAACCGGTCGAAGCGCCATTGAGCAATTTTCACCTGGCAAATATGACCTTGTGCTGATGGATGTCTCAATGCCCGAAATGGACGGCTTCGAGGCGATATCCTTCATCCAGTCAAAATTTGGTAAGGAAAAACTGCCACCCATTCTGGCACTTACAGCACACACAGAAGACTTCATTGAGAAACAAGCAGTTCTTCTGGGGGTCAAACGTATCCTTCCCAAGCCTATTGCATATGAAACGCTTAAACGGGAATTGGAAGCAGCGCTGAACCTAGAGCCGGTTCCGGCGTTACGAAGCATGGAGAGCAACGCAGAGGCCCTACCACTCTCGAATAACTCGGCCACGGCGCTGGAGACGCTGCAACAGGTGATAACATCGGATGTCTATGAGAAGCTTTTGCCTGATTTTGGCACACAGGGGTTATTAGACCTTGCGCGCAAGTTCGTGAAAGACGCCAACCGACGCCTTGGCAGTATCATAGAAGCGGAGGCCGACGGTGACTATGCCGAAGTCGCTTTACAGGTGCATACGTTGAAGGGCTCAGCGAGGACGGTTGGTTTTCAGCATGTGGAAAACTGGGTGAACGACGTTGAAGCAAATGGACTAGCATCAGCCGGTGGGGACATCGCGGAAACTGCTCGGGTATTGCAACTCAAGCTTATGGAGCTGGAAGCGGTCTTATCTGTAGAACCCGCGACTTGATCTAACGGACACCTCAGCTTGGGATTTGTCGTTGGACTTGCGCACTAGCGCCCAGCCGATTGCCTCGATTTTGGTGGCGATGACTTTGATGATGTGACCTCCTCCCGACGGCATCGATGTGCCAAGTATGGTGTGCTCAGTTCACATGGTTTGATGGCTGGCTCTCGGGGCGCATCGTAAAGGCTAAACCCTCCTGCTGGCCCCACAGCGCCCCGTTCAACGCGATGCCCATCCCCATGACGTCACCATCATCACCGAGACGGTCGACGAGGTCTGGGGAACCGAAATGACCCAGACAATCACCACGCAGGAAGGGGGCCTACGTCTTTGTCGTTGTCGATCATTGTTCTGGCGAGTTCATCGGCACCCATGCTTCGTCGAGCGCAAGTCGGTGGGAGGCATTGGAACCCGTTCGACAGGGCGTAACCCGCCACTTCGGAGGTGCCGGGCCCAATGTCGCCAAGGGGCTGACCTCTCGCCACGATCACGGTTCAAATTACATGTCGGAAGATTTCCATGACGATGTCAGATGCTTTGGCATGATGCCGCCGCCGGCATTCGTCAGGCAGCCGGAAGCAAATGGCGTGGCCGAGAGGGCGATACGGACCCTCAAAGAGCAGCTCCTCTGGGTGCACCACTTTAAAACCGTCGAGGAACTTCGCGCAGCACTCGCCGCCTTTGCAGCGGAGTAAAACGTGTCGTGGCTTCGCCAGCGACATGGATGCAAAATCCCCAATCAGATCAGGGCTGAGCAACAAGTCCTTGAAGCCGCAGCTGCAACGGTTGCGTGTTTCGCGTGAAAAAGCACAAGGGCGCGAAAGATATTTGTGAGGGAAAAGGCTTGGTGGCGATCTCATGGAAGCGATGTCGTAACAGAAAGCCGTTCCGCAAAATCATTCAGATCTGAATAAAGGCAGCACCCTCAACCGCAAACCACGGGACACATGAGCAAGGCTGAGGGCGCTGGTGCCGCCAACGCCATAGGATAATGGCATAACCCAGACATGTGGCGCTGGCGGCTGGGTAGGTCTCTGTCACGAATCCTACTCACTCGGAAATTTAGTGCACCCCGGTTTGTCCAAAAGTGCAAGCTGTAAGTTGGGCGGTGGGATCGCCGCCGCCGAGATCACATCCCCCAAGATGCTTCGGCAGCGGCGTGCTGCGGCTTGAGGGAGTATCTAAACACCTCCGCAGCGTGACCAGTATGGGATAGCGGCCCAAAACTGGCAAGAATGTTGTCACATTGAGCTATTTTGTCTCTGGTGGAGGGCCCAGGAGATGAACCAGGTCCCGGTCCCCAGAATAGCAGATCTGGGTTGGGTGGACCGCATCTGAACCTTTGAAAACGCCGCCGTCGGCATCGCAGGGCCCTCCCAAACCCTGCGGCGACGGCGGCGCTCTGCTGTGACGCTTGATGTTCGCGCGTTACGGCAGCCAGCGGAGACTAGGATCACATGTCCGTGATGTCAAAATTGAAAGAGCTCGTTGCCGAAGCGCTGCCGGCAACGCGCTCCGAGCTGGGACCTCTGCCTCCCTCGAGCAAATACATGCGCGGCGGCCGTGGCGTGACCTTTGCAGGCTGGAGACCTGCGCTGCGCGAGGCGCAGGATGATATCGGCGAAGCCTGGGATGATGCGGCGGCCAGGGTCCATGACCTGCTGCATAATAGCGGCTGGCTGGCTGGGGCCATGGAGCAATGCGTGGCCAATACCGTGGGCACGGGGCTGCAGCTGAAGGAGGTACGTTGATGAGGTTGGTCGGACCAGCACATCGGCACCGTCTATCGCATAGGAACCGGTGCCGTCCAGGTTGTCGGACTTGATGATCTTGTTGATCCTCTCCGGCAAGTTGCCGGTGCGGCTCGGATCATCGCCCGCGCCCTCACTGTCCAAAACCGCAGTGACGCCCTTCTCGCGGATGAAATACCCGCCGTCCTTGCGGAAGCTGTATTGGTCGACCGGCTTAGCTGGGTCGCGCGTCACGTCTTTGAGAACAACACCGGTCAGCGTTTTGCCCTTCTTGGTCACATGCTCGACGGGTCCCGCGTCTCGCGCGGCGCGCAGCTTGCTTTCCAGCTTAGAAGGCGGGGCATCTTTGGTGGCAAATTCTGGAATTAAGCCGTCAAAAAACGGAGTTGTTTTGTGCATGTCCTTGCGCAGCTTGGTCAAGCGCGCTCGATCCTCCGGGCTGGGACCGGGTAGCGTCCCAGGTGGTGGTATAAGAGGCCGCGCGCGGAGCCTTTGGCGTAGCACAGCATGCGGCCGTTTGGCGGCCACCGTGCTTCTTCGTAATCTGAGGTTGTTCAAAGACCGACGACAACGAAGGAGAACATGATGACCGAGACCATGATTGACCTTCCGAGCGTGATCGCCAAGAGCGATGACACGGATTTCCTGCGCGATTTGATCCAGGACGCGGCGCAACAGCTGATGGACATTGAGGTGGCTGCCGTGTGCGGTGCCGGGCATGGCGAGCGCAGCCCTGACCTGACCGCGCGAACCAGCGTAACGGCTACCGGGTGCGGCAATGGGATACCCGGGCGGGCACCATCAGCCTGAACATCCCGAAGCTGCGCAAGGGCAGCTACTTCCCGACGTTCCTGGAACCGCGCCGGACCGCCTAGACGGCGCTGATGGCCGTGATACAGTAAGCCTATATCCATGGCGTCTCCACGCGGGCTGTAGACGATCTGGTGCGCTCCATGGGCCTGACGGGTACCTCCAAGAGCCAGGTCTCACGGCTGTGCGAGGACATTGATGAGAGGGTGCAGGCGTTTCTGAACCGCCCCCTCGGCCGCCGTGTTGCCTTCTTTCGACGCATCACTTAATGATTTTCACCACTTTGGCCCTTGGGATTAAGGGGGCTTGCTGCGGCAAGTGGCGTTCTGGGCCCGGGTCGCTCCCAAAGCGGTTTTCTGTTTGGGTAGTCCACTTCGGCGGGTGCGCCGCCAACTTGATTTTCTGTCGCGTTTTGATTATCGTCCATGCGCGCGAGCGGTGATGGGGAAATCGAGCCATTCCAGATATCATTGAGCCGCGATTAAGACCGTTCAGTACGCTGGCGCCCTCTTTCAAATGAAGTTAAAAACCAGGTCCTGTTCTGACCATCAAACTGTAAGCGTATTCCAAATTTGTCTCGGTCGCTGCGAAGCTGGATGCGATTTTCAGTCCGGCTTACAACATCCGCACCTGATAAGCGCCCTTGAAGATCGTCCAATACCTCAGGGTGCCAAGCCAGCAGCTTAGCAAGTCCGAACCCATCACTGTTACCGGTTCCTTCCTTACCCCAAACCAGCGCAATGGGCCCCACGTCAGGATGGGACAGCGCGCTTGGCGCTTCACCGGTCTTTCTGCGTTCAAGATCAAGCGCAGCGCCCTTCAAGTCACCTTCGTATCCGATGATAATTGAGCCAAGGGGCCATCATTGGATTGCTCTGCCAGCACGGCCTCATCGGCCGCACCGGCCTCGGGGCTCAAGCTATCTTTGATCGCGCTGTGGCGCAGGCGCTGCGACTTCTCGCCAACCCTTTTCGTGCGGCCCACATACCGGTACGAACGCTCTATCAGCGTGATTTCAGCATCAGCATCGCCCAGATCGTCGATCAGCGCATCGGAATCGTCGATCGCATGAGCCCCTTGCAAAATCCAGGTTGAGTTCACCGCCTTTGTTTTCTACTTTTGCAGCCGCGGGGTCGCCTTCCAACGCCGAACTGAACCGGGTTTCGCCCCGGCTCTCAACGAAGCAGAAGCCTCTGGTTGTGAACCCTGCGGTTGCTTGGCCCCATCACGTCGATTGACAGTGTTTTCCGCAAAATCTAGGGTGATCTGGCCGAGGCTGTCGGCTGGGCCGCTCCGGGCTTCGCTTACTCGATCAGCCGCCACCGACAACAAAGCCTCGGCACCATCATCCATTGTCACGTCGTTATGATACTTGCCATAGGCGCTCTCGCGCCCAATTGCATTTAGATCATATGATGGTCCGTCAATCTCAACGGTTGCTTACACCCTGTGAAAGATCAGTTGCTCAGCGCCAGGCTTTTTATGCTCGTTACCTCCGCGCAGGATCAGCCCGCCAGGTGTTTTAGTGATGTTGCTCATATCCACATAGCCCCGGGAGGCTTGGGCTTGCGACGGAACCGTTTTCGTGGGCCTGTCAGGCCTTCTTCTAGGGCTTGGCCCCATTGGCGGAAAGCGTCGGCGAAGTTGGAATAACGGTCGTGCAACGGGCGCTCGGTGAACACGTCGTGGCGCTCGTTATAGGCCTTGCGATAGTTGTCGAGGGCCGCGATGCCATCGGCGCACTCGGTGGCGTCCATGAACACCTTGCCGCGCATGGCCAGGCGCGTCTGGTTGATGCCAGTCAAGACGTTCTGGATGCGAGGCACCACCTCGAAGTGCAGGTTCGGCAACATCTCCTGCAAAATCTCCAGCGCGCTCTTGCCGGTCTGCAAGCTCTTGTTTTGCGCGTCATGCGGCAGGTAGTGGCGGCCGCCCATTACGTTGAAGCCTGAGTTCTGGAGGTACGTGGCATAGTGGTCGAGGCTCTCGCCACTGTTCTCGTATGCACGAATGAAGCGATGCTCGCCGGCGATCTGTTGATGAAACCAGATTGCCGTGGTGTCGTTCCAGCCGAGATCCCAGAACGTGTTGACAGGCTCCGACGGATCATAGGGCACCGAGCGGATGCCGCCGCGGTTCCGCATCTCAGCCATTTCGTTGGCGTAGTAGGCCCCATGCACCCTGCCTTGGCGCCACAAGCCCATGAGAAGCGCGTCACGCTCGTCTGGGGGCAGCTGCAACAGGGCCTCGCGATAGCCGGTCTCACTCAGGTGCGGGTTCTCGGACAGGCGGGCCGGGATGAATGTGCGATAGGAGGTCGTGATACGGCGCATCTCAGCGTCAACAGTATCAATGGGCACGCGGGTGGCTTGACCGTCCTCATTGATCCCCCAACGCTCCATCACCCAGCCTTGGCCCGGTCCATCAGGGTTGGTGGTGGCGCGGATCAGACGGGGAAGCGTCGGATCGGTGGATCGGCAGCGTGAGAACAGGTAGAGGTAACACACATCCGTGGGCCAAAGCGTCAGCTCATCAAAGCCGATATAGTTCCAGGCGCGGCCGCGATATTTGAGGCGATCCGCATCGTTTTGCAGGTAGCCAAACTCGATCTTGGCGCCGGATGGGAATGTCCAGATTTTCTCGGTCTGATTGAAAGACGCGCCGTGAGCGATATCCGGGTATATTTCTTGCGATCTTGAGATCAGGTCGCGCAGCTCGGGGAAGCTACGGCGAAACAGTATTGCGCGATGGTTGCTGTTCTCATAGCCGCCCTCTTGCGCGCACAGAGCGTCGATCAAAAGAGCGTCCGACTTGCCGCCTCCTGCCGCGCCACCATACAAGACCTCGAAGTCTGAACACGACAAAAATTCCGACTGCTTTTCGGATGGGGCCCAGACTGGGTTGATAGGATGGGTCGAGCCATCAAGCATCAGATTCATCGCCCAGATAAGTGATGATTTCTTCCGGCGTCATATCGCGGGTGAAGACTTCTTTTGCCTTACGCTGAGGAACGATGAGCACATTCACATTGCCTTCGGTCTGGATCGGTCCACCGCCCTTACCAGTGTGCTCTTTGCGCTCGACGAAAGCCTGAACATCGACATGCTTGGCAATCAGTTCCAGCCGCTTGACCCGATCAGACAGCCTCAGCTTGACCGTCTCCCCAACCTTTTCACCCTCTATGGTGTTTTCGTAGACGTCATGCCCGGCAATCAGTCCTTGGCGCCAGATCAAAGGCCATTCATGGATGGGCTTGATTGCACCGGCCTCATCGTACAGATCAGCCAGGTCTGCGGTGACTTCATCCGCAAGGCGGCGCAGCACCCAATCAGAATTGATTTCAGTTCTTTTTGCGCGCTCTGCTTTGGCGGTTGCGATAGCATCTGCAATGTCAGGTTTTGACAGGTTTTCGGCACCGGCCTGTCGGGCAGTCTTCTTGCTGTACCCAGCCCGAATAGCGGCCTGCGTTGCGTTGAGATCGATCAGGTATTCTTCAACAAAGCGCTCCTGCTTCGCCGTCAGCTTAGTCTTGGCCTGATTGTTGGTCTTGTCCGGTGCGTCCATTGCTCAAAACACCACATGATGTGTCAAAATAGTATTAAATGCGGATTATATACTACATATTGTTTTTTGTTAAAAGATTTCACTTATGCGGTTCGATCGGCCCCCTACAGTTTCCCCATACGGTTCGGCTCTGGGCATTGCGACACTTGCGACTTTTGCAACAGAAGGTCGTTTGTCAGCCATCGGAGCTTACGGCATTCGCGACTTTTGCGAAACGGGGGTCGCTGCCGGGGCTTGTGTCTCTGTTGTCGCGGAATTCGCCGGACGTTGCCCCGCGATTTCGGCCAGCTTGGTGCGTGCATCAAAACAGATCGGCTGCCCCTTTTACGATTGCCTAGGCTTCGACCCGCGCAGCGCCCCGCACCACAGTTCCGGCTGCCAGCGGCACAAGCGATCCATGCTTTTTGAGGATGCCCAGCGCAGCCCGGGTCTTTGGGCTTTCCCGGAGCGCCTTTGGGCCGAGCCGCACCCCATCCCGCGCGGTGATTTCGCCATGCATTCAGCTTTCCAGCAGCCACCGTCGCAAAGCTTTGGCCCGGTCAATTTAAGCCGATATCGTCGCAACGCTTGCAATCCGTGAAGCTTACGATAGGTAGAATTGTCGGAGGTGGATTGCGTCCGCCATGTCGCGGCTTTCGACGTTCACGACTTCGAGATCACGTGTCGTAGAATTTGCGCTGCGGTTCGGTTTGCGTCGGTTCGGTTATGTCGTGGTCCTTTTTTGGTGGTGGTCATGCCCAGTTGTCGGGGTTGTGGGGATCGTCGGCTTGGCGTCGCCATTCATCCAACCAAGCCAGCCCCGCCGCGCCTCGGGCCTCGAAAGCATCGCGGGCGTTTTCACCGATCGTGATTTCAGGATCAGCGGCGCGCACCGTTCCTACTTTTCCTACAGTTCTTACTTTTCCGGCGCCGGTGGGGTGATCTGTAGGAAGTGTAGGAAGTGTAGGAGGCCCCTGGCATTTCTGCGCTTCATGTAGCGCAGCCTTGGCGTCAAAGGTAAAGCCAGTCATGTTTGCTCCTCGCGCACGATCCGCCGTGCATCGCGCCTCGAAAGCGTCGCGGGCATTTTCACCGGTCGTGATTTCAGGATCGACGGCGCGCACCGTTCCTACTTTTCCTACAGTTCCTACTTTTCCGGCGCCGGTGGGGTGATCTGTAGGAAGTGTAGGAAGTGTAGGAGGCCCCTGGCATTTCTGCGCTTCATGTAGCGCAGCCTTGGCGTCAAAGGTAAAGCCAGTCATGTTTGCTCCTCGCGCACGATCCGCCGTGCATCGCGCCTCGAAAGCGTCGCGGGCATTTTCGCCGGTCGTGATTTCAGGATCGACGGCGCGCACCGTTCCTACTTTTCCTACAGTTCCTACTTTTCCGGCGCCGGTGGGGTGATCTGTAGGAAGTGTAGGAGGCCCCTGGCATTTCTGCGCTTCATGTAGCGCAGCCTTGGCGTCAAAGGTAAAGCCAGTCATGTTTGCTCCTCGCGCACGATCCGCCACGCCTCGCCGCACGGCTTGCCTTTAACCTCAGCGCCGCTCGCCTTGATCAACGAGCCGTTGGTTTCCAGCTTGAGCAGCGCCTTGCGGGCTCGGTCCGTCAGCTTAAACGGGCCACGCTGCGCCGCCGCGCGTACCGAGATGAAAGGCTCCCCCCATGATCTCAGTAGCCAGTGGCGCATCCGTTCCGCGTCGGCCACCTCGGGCGGCACGATTGCAGCATCCGCGAGGCGCGCGGCCTCGTTCGCGTAGAAGGTGGCGACCTCGATTGCCCCCGCCATTGTCTCGCCTGTCACCTCGGGCGCGTCCGGGTCCGCGTAAATGGTCAGCACCGCCGCGAGGCGTGCTGCGTGTTCTGCGGTCTTGCTGGCGAAGGCGCGCACATCCTCAAAGGCTCCGCCCGGCGCCTGCGCCTTTTCCACCTCACAGTAAAAAGCGGTCAGCTCGTCGCGGGCCTCTCGGCTGATGGGCAGGACTGGCGGCGCGAGTTCGTTCCGCTTGCCATCTGCAAGGGGCAGGTCGCGCGATAGAAGCGACCGGATACGCGCCGCGAAGGTGGCAATCTCGGCCTCGGCGGCGGCGTCCTTTTCCACGCGCAACCGCGTACCTATGCGCGAGGCAGGACGGCACATCAGAAAGCGCGCAAGAAGTCCTTGCCCGTTCGCCATTGGATCAGATAGGAGCGCCTCTGCCGCGACCGGCTGCACAAGGATATGCGCTGAGAAACGCCGCCCGGTGTAGCTTTCCACGCCATCGCCTGCGCGCCACCTGTCAAGCGGTGATCCATCCCACATTGCGCTAAAACTGGCGCAAGTCGCCAACTTGTTCTCGGCCTTCATGGAATGCCCGCCAATCAGCGCGCCGCCTTCCTCGGTCATTATCCCGAGGCTCGCGCGCAATTCCGGTAAGTGCTTTGTGATCCCTTCGATGGTCGGCGAGCTTGCCACGATATGCGGTTTCAGCGGCGCGAGGGGCTCGTGCCCCAAGGCTTGCAGATCAGCCCGTTTTGCCACGCTGTCGGCTTTCTTATCCGCCAGTATCTTGGTGCGGGTTGCCTTCCATACGTCGTGCTCATCGCGCCAAAGGTCGCGCGCGATATCGTATTCAGTGCGCAGATCGGCTTCGAAGTCGCGCACGCCGCGCATGGCGAGGCGGTCGGCAGTGCTTTTGCGTTCGCCACTTTCGGCAACAGTCAGCAGAAACAGGCTTGCGGGTGCAGTGCCGTTCAATGTCTCCGCGTCCCGGTGCCCCTGCGCGGCCAATGCCGCCGATGCGAGGACCGATGCCGCGCACAGTGCAACGGGTGCCTCAGTAGCGCGGGCAATCGCCTCGGCAGGATTGCGCAGCGGCCCCAAGGCAGCGACCGGAAAGGGCGCGGCTTCCGGCATTTCGCGGATCAAGGGCATCGGGCCCTCGGGCGTGAACGGCGTTGATTGAATACGTGTCATGTCAGCACCGCCTTTCCAGTCAGGATATCGTTCCAATTGCGGCCCTTTGGTGCCGGTAACATAGAGACCGCGCAGCCGTTCGCATGGGCGCGCTCGGCAAGATCGCGGCCAGCATCGGCCCCGGCGGCGTTGCCATCGGTCGCGATGGTCAACCGCCCCGGCGATGGTGGCAGGCACAGCCCACTTGCGAGGCTCAGGGCGGTTTCGATGCCCTCTGCCACCACAAGCGGCACTTGCGCCTTTGTGACCCTGACAGGGCCGCCGGAGTTTTCCAGCATCATCTTGTTCGGGGCAATCTCCGCCTTGCCAGAGCCATCGTCGCGCAGATAGTTGCGATGCACCGCCGCCACGTCCGAGCCTTGCACCGCCGCCAGCATCGCCCGATAACTCTCTGCGGTCGGCCCGTGTAAGCAGTCAGGGTAAAAGCGCAGGGTCGGGGGCAAGTCGCAACTCATGCCCCGCCAGCGCAAATAGGCTTCGGCCACCTTGCCCGTGATGGGCTGGGCTTCACCCAGGTGCCGCTTGGCTTGCGCCGCCCGCTTTGCAGCTTCGGCCTTTGCTTCGCATTCGCACTGGGCAAGGGTTGCCGCGTCAGGGGAAGTGTAATCCACCGAGCGCACGCCTGCCGCCGCCAGTATGGCGAGAAAGGCGCAACCGCTCTTTTTGCAGTTCGGCAGAATCCGCCCGCTCGTGCCATCTGCCAGGGTCAGGGCGTTCTGTTCCTTGCCGCCTTCCGGCTGGCACACGGGGCAAGGCGCGGTGCCGAATTTTTGACACCAGATGCCGCTCAACCGTTCGTTGATGGTGCGCGTGTCGGTCATGTCGCACCCTCCCCAGCAACCATGACGTGCACGCAGGATATATCGGGTATATATGTCCTGATAGTCGCCCCCGTGCAATTCGCGCAGGGTCTCGATAGGTATGCCCAGGCAGCTTAAGTTGTGTTTGTAAGTGGACCAACGCGGCGCAGAGTTGTCGATGGTAGTGACGCCTTCGCTCCCGGCCTTGGGCATTTCTTTAAGCGTCCAGCGCACACGGCCCGTCACCGTCACAGTGAGCGGTTCGCTAAGGGCGGGCGTGACGCGATAAGGCGTGCCTTTCGTGGTTTGTTGTGCTATTTTTGGGGTGCCCGCCGCATTCGCATGGAAGGCATTTTCCGCCCCGGTCGCGCCCGCCAGTGCGCCGGGGTTTGCGTTTACGGCCATCGCTCAGACAGCCTCGCCGCGCAAGAAAGCGTCAAGTACGCTCTCTGCCCAGTAGATGCGCCCGCCCAGCTTCAAGGGCTGGGGCAGGCGCTTGGCCGCGATATCGCCATAAATTGCGCTGCGCGAGCGGTTGCCCAGCTTGGCGGAAACCTCTTTAAGCGTCAGATAGCGTTCGCCTTGCGGCGCGGCCATGTGTTTTGCGTGCAGTCGTTTCGGCATTTCGCAACATCCTTTTTGCGTTTCGGATGATGCGATGGTGTTCTCCTTAGTACGGGGAATAATCCGCTTTATTTCTCCGGCGCCTGCCTCTCTCTCAGGCCAAGCTGAAATCCTTGATGCCGCAAGGTGTCCAAGCGGGCGTCCCAATCGCAGGCGGCGGACAGTTTTTCAATTCCGTTCTGTGTATTGGGTATTGCCTGATAGATCGCCGCGGCTGCCGGATCGTGAGGCTTGACCACGTCACGCCACGCGGCCGCAATCACCTCGACTATCGCGCCAGCGCCCTGGCTTTCTCGCACGCCAACGTAGGGAAGCCCGCTGGCCCCCCGCGCATAGCCTAGCAGGTGCGCCGCGACCTCCTGGCTACGCCGCTTGGGATTGGGTCCGCGCTTCGGCGCGATACCATAATGTCCCGTTAGTAATTGCTTCAATTCAGAGACGCGCGCCCGCGTGTGATGTTCAACAGCCCATACATGAGCGGCCAATTCCGCGACCTCAGCCTGAGTTAGCCCAATTTCCTCGCTCCCGTCATAGACCGCGATAATTTCACCTGGCAAAAGCTGCACCAGCGCTTCCTTGCTCCCCGGATCAAGCCGCTTAGCGATAGACTCCATGGCCGCGTCAAGCGCACCTAAATCCGCCTCCGTGTCGTCCAGCAGGCGCAGCAAACGGCCCTGCATCTCTTCATCAAGAATACGGCTAGGTTTCACTCCTGCCGCCTCGTCGTCGGGGTTAATACGGTGCGGTGCGCCGCTCCCAACTCTAGCCTCGCGTTCAAGCATGTGCCGCAAACGAGCTGCGACTTTGCGGGTGACTTCCTGCAATTCGTCGGGCGTCAGCGCCACACCCTTTCGCGGTCTGCCACGCTTCGGCTTTGCTTCGTCGCTCAATTCAGGTCACCTATGTGAGTCTGCTTCCTATGTCGCAGGGGGTGCAATTGCCTCACCATTCTGCTCATATCAATCACTCCCGGCCAACCAACTCCAAGATCTGCCCCGCGCCGCCGGTTACATGGTCGGCCCAGCGTTCGGCCAATTTGCGCCGTGGTTCTAGAAAGTCGGTTCTGCGGTAGGCGCGCACAGTGCCACCATCCACCACATGCGCCAGCATGGCTTCTGCTACTTCGTGCGGGGCATCGGTCGCTTCGGCTATCCATGTGCGCAAGCTTGACCGAAAACCATGTGGACGCACTTCCAGCCCCCGCCGTTCCATATGCCGTGAAAGCGTCATGTCAGAAATAACGCCCTTACGGCTGTTGGGAAACAGATAGCCATTGCGCGCATGCGGGCGCGCTAGGTCAATTATGCGCAGGGCTTCGCCGGATAACGGCATCCTAAAATCTTCGGTTGCGCCTTTACGGCCTTTCATTGCTTCGGCTGGCACCGTCCACACGTCACCTTCAATCTGTTCCAGCCGGATATTGCGCAGCGGTCCCGAGCGCACGCCGGTCAGGATAAGCAAGCGCAGCGCCAGATGGGTCAGTGTAGGTTCTTCGAGGCTTGCGTAGAAGTCAGGCACATTGCGCCAATCCATCGCCGGAATGTTCTTCGCAACATGCCTCGACTTGCCCAAAAGCGCCTTGGCTTTCTCGGTCGCTTGCAAGTCCACATCCAAGCCCAGCGCCGCCGCGTGCTTCATCACGATTGAAAGCCGGTTCATTGCTTTGCGCGCCGTGTCGGCCTTTTCGTGCCAGATGGGGGCCAGCGTGTCGCGAATGTCGCGCTGGTCAATGTCGGTGACAGGAACCTTGCCCAGCTTGGGCAGGACGTGAAGCGTTAGGGGCGAAAGCCACCGTCCCGCCTTGCCGTCGCCTTTCAGTTCAGCCTTGCGGGCTTCGAATGCGTCAGCCGTCAGGACTGCCAGCGATATATCCTCGCGCCTCGCGGCCCGTTCTTCGCGTTCCCTTTCCTTCACCGGGTCGCGCCCTTGCTTCGCCATCGCGCGCCAGCGTTCGGCCAAGTCGCGCACAGCCGCCAAGCCGATCCCAGGATATCCACCTAAACCCATTTCGCGCCGCCGCCCGTGAACGGTCACGCGCAAAACCCATTGGCTTCCGCCATCATCACGTACCACCAGCCAAAGCCCCGCGCCATCGCAGTATTTTCCGGGCGGGGCTTTCTTGACGAAAGCCGGTGACAGCCGATTGCGCGCACGCATGTTCTATCCCTCACATCCACCTTTTTTGCATAGAACAAGTGGTTAAGCCTGCATCCACCCAAATATCCCCCTTACGTTATTGGATAGGGGTGGACATTTCAAGACACCTTAGAACAGTATGCGCCTTGTTTTACTGATTCGGCTGCACATTCCCGGACAGATAAAAACGATTAAAAACAATGGGTTGGTGCCTCTCCTGGGCACCATTCCCTCCACGAAGGGAATGAACATGGCAAATTATCTCTACAAGAACGATCTTCCTGATGGCCTTGACCTGGGTCCTGTTGTCGCCATCGATTGCGAAACGATGGGCCTCAATCCACATCGCGACAGGCTGTGCGTCGTGCAGATGTCCGGCGGAGACGGCAACGCCTATCTGGTCCAGATCGACAAGGGTCAGACCGAGGCACCCAATCTGGCGGCCCTGCTGGAAAACCCCGATATCCTCAAACTGTTCCATTTCGGCCGGTTCGATATTGCCGCGATGTTCAACGCCTTCGGTGCGCTGGCCGCACCGGTGTATTGCACGAAGATCGCAAGCAAGCTGGTGCGCACCTACACCGATCGCCACGGGCTGAAGAACCTGATGCAGGAACTGCTCGACAAGGATATCTCCAAGCAGCAGCAATCGTCGGACTGGGGCGCACCGAAATTGACCGAAGCACAGTTGGACTATGCCGCATCAGACGTTCTCTACCTGCATCAGCTGCGCGACGAACTGAACAGGATGCTGGCCCGCGAAGGTCGTGTCGAAATGGCCCAGGCCTGTTTCGATTTCCTGCCGATCAGGGCCAAGCTCGATCTGGCAGGCTGGCCCGAAATCGATATTTTCGCGCACTAGAGCATGGCGCGGCAGGGGAACCTCCATTCGCAGCTGGTGGCATGGCTGAAGATCATCCTGCCCCTCGCGGCTTTGGGGTTGCTGTCGACCCTGTTTCTCCTGTCACGCTCGATCGACACGAACAATGCGATCCCGTTCAGCGATATCGACATCGAAAAGCGCGCCCGCGAACAGGGAGCCAGCAACCCGGCATTTGCCGGCGTAACCGATAGCGGCGATCAGGTCATCGTGAATGCCCGGACCGCATGGCCGGATCTGTCGAACCCCGAACGCATCCTTGCCGAAGCCGTGGATGCGCAGCTGTTGCTGACCACCGGCGAGGTGATCGACATCACTTCGGACTCCGCCGAGGTGCTCCAGCAAGATTACATCGCCACCTTGATCGGCAATGTCGTGGTAACGACCAGCACGGGCTATCGCATGACCACCGAAACGCTCGAATCCCGGTTTGACAAACTCCATGCCGAGTCGCTTGCGCCGGTCTCGGGCACAGGCCCACCCGGCAAACTCGACGCCGCGCGCATGCTGCTCACCTCGGACCCTGACACTGGTGATGCACATTTGCTTTTCACTGGCGGGGTCAAACTGCTATACCAGCCACAGAATTCTGGAGAATAGCACTCTTGATCCGTCTTTCGTGTCTCGTTTTTTCGGTGTTGCTGGCCGGAATGCCCACTGTCGGCCATGCGCAATCCGCACAGGTCGCGTTTGGCGACAGCCAGCAGGACAGCACCCTGCCGGTCGAGGTCGTGTCCGAAGTGCTCAACGTCAACGAGAATGACGGAACCGCGATTTTCACCGGCAATGTCATCGTCGGTCAGGGTGAGATGCGCCTCTGGGCGCCGCGGGTCGAAGTCATCTACAAGCAGGATCAAAGCGGGATCGAAAGCCTGCATGCCACCGGCGGCGTCACCCTTGTCAGCGGCGAGGATGCCGCCGAGGCGCGCGAAGCCGATTACAACATCGACACCGGCATGATCGAGATGGACGGCGAGGTGCTGTTGGTCCAAGGCCCACAAACCCTGACCTCGGACAAGATGGTGGTCGACACCCGCGCAGGCACCGCCCAGATGACGGGCCGGGTCAAGACAGTGCTGCAGCCACAACAGCAGCAGCCTCAGGACTGACGCTTGCCGAAACCCGACCTTCATATCGCACATGAGAGCAAGGGCCTCGAGGTTCGCAACCTTCGCAAAAGCTACAAACGGCGCATGGTGATCCGCGACGTGTCGATGTCCCTCCGGCAGGGCGAGGTCGTGGCACTTCTCGGTCCGAACGGGTCGGGGAAAACCACCACCTTCTATGCGATTGCGGGTCTTGTTCAGCCCGAAGGCGGCCATGTTCTGATCGACGGGCAGGAGGTGACGAATCTGCCCATGTATCGCCGCGCCAAGCTGGGTATCGGCTATCTGCCGCAGGAAATGTCGATTTTCAGGGGGCTGTCGGTCGAAGACAACATCCTGGCCATTCTCGACATCTCGGAGGCGGATCGCCACAAGCGGCGCGAACGGCTCGAGGAACTTCTGTCAGAATTCTCGATCGAACATTTGCGCCGCGCACCGGCGCTGGCCCTGTCGGGCGGTGAACGGCGCCGGGTCGAAATCGCGCGCTGCCTTGCTGCGCATCCGAAATATCTGCTGCTCGATGAACCCTTCGCCGGGGTCGATCCGATCTCGGTCGGCGACATCCGGCATCTTGTGGCCGATCTCAAGAAACGCGGCATCGGCGTGCTGATCACGGACCACAATGTGCGCGAAACGCTGGAAATCGTGGACCGCGCCTATATCCTGCATGACGGCAAGGTTCTGATGTCCGGAACCCCTGCGGAAGTCGTCGAGAATGAGAACGTGCGCCGCGTCTATCTCGGGGACAATTTCCGCATTTCCTGATGCCCCGGCAGCGACCCGCAGATCGGGCCGGGCCTCTCTAATCTCCATTGACAAGTGCCGGCAAAAGCGCCTCAATCAAGGAATGACATCTTGGTTTTTTGCGCCTTTCCCCTGTCGTTTCCCGCTTCAGCGGGACGGCATCGGACAAGCCAGAGGGATGTCTGTTTCCCGCATCCGGACGTGACAGGCATCGGCGCCCAAGGGCGCAGGATGGGGTCTCTCGGATTGTCAAATGAAGGAGCTAAGATGCGCTATCAAATCAGTGGCAAGCAAATCGACGTGGGTGAAGCCCTGCAGACACACGTCAAGACCGAACTCGGCGAAGCCGTGGCAAAATACGCCGAACGCCCGACCGATGCGCATGTGATATTTTCCAAGAACGCCAGCGAATACGCCTGCGAAACCATTGTCCACCTCTCGACCGGCCTGACCGCGCAGGCCAAGGCAAATGCGCATGAAATCTACAGCGCATTCGATCAATGCTGCGCCAAGATGGAAAAACAACTTCGCCGGTATAAGCGCCGCCTGAAGGACCACCACAGGGATCGTCCTCAACCGGTTGAACTTTCCGGCGCGTCCTCTTATATCCTCGCCTCGGAGCGGGAAGATGTGGATTCGGAGCCGGACAGCCTCCAGCCGATCATCGTCGCCGAGATGGAGACACAGATACCGTCCCTGTCCGTCGGTGAAGCGGTGATGCAAATGGAGCTGGCGGGCGCACCGGTCCTCGTTTTCCGCAATGAGGGAAGCAAGGGATTGAATGTCGTGTATCGCCGCGAAGACGGCAACATCGGCTGGATCGACCCTTAAGACACACGAGCATCGGGACGGTACAAGCCAACCCGAATGAGAGCCGATAGATGGATATTCAAATGATCCTCAAGCCCGAGGCGGTCCGCGTTCTGTCTGCGGTATCCAGCAAGAAACGCCTCCTGCATGAGCTGGGCGGGATTGCGGAATCCGTGTACAAACTCAATCAGTCATTGGTGGTTGAGGCGTTGCAGGAACGCGAAAGCTTGGGGCCGACAGGCGTGGGGAACGGTGTGGCCCTGCCCCATGCCCGTCTCGATGATCTAGACGAAGTCGTGGGCGCGCTGGTGCTGCTGGAAAAGCCGGTTGATTTCGACTCCGTCGATCGTCAGCCGGTCGACTTGGCCTTTGCCCTGTTCGCCCCTCGCGATGCCGGCGTCGAGCATCTCAAGGCGCTGGCTCTGGTGTCCCGCACCCTGCGCGATCCGTCGGTCTGTGCCAAGCTGCGCGCCAATATGGACCCGTCCACGCTCTATACCATCGTGACCGAGGCCCAATCGGCACAGGCGGCCTGACGCGCTCGGGTTACGTGGCGCTCCACGCCTCGAAGCCGAACATCACGTAATCCCGCTGGTAGATGTCACTCACCAGCGCTTCGATCTCGTCGTCATAGATATCCGCCAAGGCAATCGGGCTGTCGGCCGGTGCTTTTTGCGGCTGCTTGGCCGCCGCATATCCAACCTCTCCCGCCAGCATGGTCAGGTGCTTTGCCATGTCAGCCTCCCGGATCACCATGTCCGGTATTCCGAACTGGGCCATGCCCTGCAGGATCGCCACCTGTGACGCCCAATGCGCGTCGATCCGGATATTCGTCTGGCCCGAAAGATTGGCCCGCAGGAAATTCAGAAACCCCACGAATGCCTCTCGATGGGCGCGACGGTCATAGGACTCGTCAGGACCGCCGCCGGGAATGGGTACCTTGTAGAAATTGCGCAGCGTCTTGCGGATATCGGCAAAAGCCCCCGGCCCGGTCGACAATATTCTTTTGCAGAACGCGTCATGCGCCCGGGCCACCGGATGGCGCAGCACGGTAAAGCTACGATGCCCGGCATTGCGCCGCTTCCACTGACGCAGCGCTTTCTGGTTCAGATGCGTGGGCAGCGTATCAGGCGTGACATCATCCAATGCCGCCATCCAGGCGCAGACCTCATCCTCAGGCCCCGAGCGCACCGGCATGTAAAGCAAAGGCGCGTGCGCAGCCGTCACATAGCCCGGCACCGCCGCGCCGCGCCGCGGTTCGAAATTCGGCGTGCGTGACAGGTTGAACAGATCCTGCCCCGACAAAGCCCGTTCCATCTCGTCGAAATTCGACACCTTGCTCTCCAAAGCGCCGGGATTCTGTTTCTTCAAGGACTCGTCAAGCGCATCGAGCCGTTCATCACTGCCAAGAAACCGAGCCAGACCATTGAGCACATCAAGGTCTTGAAGGTCCTCATAAGCCAGATAGAACGCCGTCTGCCCGGTCACCTGAAGCCGGTTCAGCAAGAACACCTGGAACGACTGAAGATGCGCCACATGCTTGTCGAACTCGGCCACATCGAAGCGTACCTTGCTGTCGCGGCGGCGCTTGACGTTGGTCAGTTTCCACTGCCCCGTGGCCTGCGCGATCTTCCATGACACATAGCTGTCCACCGGATTCCGGGTGAGCACGATCTTGGCGCAGCGCGGATCGGTCAGGCTGATATCCAGAACGCGCCGGTCGTGATCGTGAAAGAACCGAAACCCGCCAAGACCTTTGGACTCCGTCTTGATCGTCTCGATCAGGCGCATGGGATCGGCATCGCGCATGGCCTGCGTGACGCCCAGTATCTCGGTCCGGTTGGGATAACCGATGAAATGCGGATTGAACGCCTCTCCGTGGCACTCGAACGCATGAAACGCATTCAGATTCGTCTCGAGAAAATTCGAGCCGGTGCGCATTTCCGCGAACACCACGAAGTAATCAAAAGGGCCGGTCATGCGGGATTATTGCACCAGATAGGGTTTCGGCTTGTTCTGTTGGGGTTCATGCGGTCCATGCGCCACCGGGAAATCCCCCATCAGATAGGGATGCATCCCCTGGTTCTTGAGGTTCTGCAGGAACTGTCCGAACCCGTTCAGATCGGCCATCCTCGGCACCTCCGACAGGCCGCGCATGTTTTGCTGGCCGATCTCGTCGATGATCGTCTGCAGCGGCTCCATCGGTGCCTCGATGAATTCCGCCATGGTCCAGATGCGGATGCGTGCCTTGGCCCACGGAGAACGCAGCACCTCGAGATGTTTGCTTTCGATCTGCTGCAGGCGCGCAGCCTCCTGCCGGATATCGCCGAAATTCTGGTTCGACTTGAACAGCGGCACAGCCCATGCCCCGGTGATCACCGAGATCTGCGCATTGGGATCCTTGGCGATATCCCATTCGATGTTCTTGATATGGTCGCGCGGCCCCATCTGGAAGCACTGCCGCTCTCCGCGTGTGTTCCAGACCAGACTGGCGAAAAAGGCACGCGGATTGTAATCGCGCAGCGCCGCGCTGTCGCTCAACGCGCCGTTCATCACCGTTTGACCATCGGAAAACTCGGCCCGCTCCGGTGCGAAAAGATGCCCGTGCACCCGCGTTCCAGTCGCCCGCGCCAGCCATGGCTCGAAATTCTCGAACAGGTCGGCAAAGCCCTCGAACACCGAATATTGCGCGCAGGTCAAGCCATTCTCACGGCCCTCCACCGGAAACCGGCTTTGCATGTAAAGTCCGGGGCGTCCGCGCGTGCGCCGATCCACCGCCTTGGCGAAGATGCGGTCGATCTTGCCGGGGTTCGGCTCGGTCTGTTTCATCGCCGTGGCGCTATCGGTCAGGAAGGCATCATAAAGCCGGTTGGCGAACGGCCAGATCTTGCGCGCCACAAAGCAATCAGACCGGCGCAAAAGCTGCAGGTGATCGTCATAGAAGATATGCGGCTTGCCCTGATAATCGAACTTCGACAGCGTCAGGGACCGGCTTTCGATCTGCAACGAATACTGCCGTGCCAGCGTCTGGAAATAGCTTTCGTCGGGGATCCAGACATGGCGGAAATACCTGTCATAGATCGGCCTTTCCGGGTCCGAAAGGATCGCCGACAGGGTCTGCCGGGTCAGACACCACCATTGGCTGCCCATATGCGGCACGATGCCATTCGGGATGCGCCGCTTGAAGCGCAACCTGCGCTGCAGCGCGACATAGCGGTCAAAAAGATACTTGTTCTTGCGCCATGAAAACGGAAACCGCAGTGTGAACCGCTCGTGATCCAGACCCCCGATGGTCCAGGGCACATCCGCGGTCGTCGCGGATTCAATGAAATCCGTCTGCGGGCGCTCGGCGAGGTAATCGATCAACTCCTGCACCGGGCGCAGCGGCAGGCACGAACCCGACGCCAGATAGACATGCCGCACATCCTTGAACTCATCCAGCATGATCTGCGCGGCACTCTGGGTCGCAGCCACCAGCCCCCATGTGCCCCATTCACAGCGATGCCGTTTGCAGAACCTGACATCCGGAAGATCAGACAGCGATTTGACGAAGGCGTTATAGGTTTTCGTCGGCACGGATTTGTCGGCGTGGATCACGATCGGACAGCCGCTCGCCGCCCAGTGCCGTGCAACCTGCTCGGCACGGTCGAACGCCGTGTGGACCAGCATTATGATACCCACGCTCACCGAGAACCGCCCTTCCTCAAGCCCAGTTCCCCTTGGACATCAGCCCAAGGATCTCCAGTTGCCGCCAGTTTATATACTTTTCCGACCATTTGCACCACAGCTCGGGATTGTCGCGCAAGTTGTCGTAATACGTCTTGTATTCCATGCTCGCCGCATAATGCTGGTTTCGCTCCAGCTCCTCTTCGGCCTTGGCAGCAAAGGTGTCCAGAAACTTAGCGTGCAACAGGACGCCGCTGGCCTTTTCACCGCCCAACGTGTCGTATGTCTGGTTCAGCCCACGAGGCAAAAGCATATGGGTCGAGCTGACATAGGCATAGCGCCTGTCCCATTTGACAAGCGGGATCTTGTTGAGCGCCGGCGCCTTTTTCGGCGTATCCCGGAAAAACACCCGCGCCCTCGGGCCGCCCTGAATCCACAGGTTACCGAAATCATTATTCTTGGCGATCATGTAATTGCCCGGATCGAACCACGACGTGATCTCGATCGGATTTTGCCCGGGCCGATACGGCACCGCATCGATCCGCCCCTTGGGATACATGTCCAGCAGCATCGCCCCGAATGACCGCAATTGCGACACATCCAGCCAGTCGGTCAGCGCCCTGATCGGTCGCGTATCGCAAAACGGGTAGACGAAGAATTCATCAGGATCGACAACAAGCGTCCAGTGACCATGGCCATATCTGCCCTGCAACCAGTTCAGCCAGTCCACCCCGAACCTCGCACGCTTGTAACTGGCCTTGGTTGTCCAGACCGAGACATCCGGCTGATCCGCCAGATATTCCCGCCCGCCATCATCGCTGTCATTATCGACCATCAGGAAATGCGACACGCCCAGATCCCGGTAATATTTCAGGAAATAGGGAAGGCGCACGTATTCATCCCGAAACGTCGAAAACAACAGGATGTCACCCGGTCCGATACGATCTGTGCGGTCGGCCACCTGCTTTAGAGAATAGTGACTGCGCCACGCGCGCAGCTTGGCGCGCTTGCGCTTCAGGCGCATTCGATATGATTGCAAGGGATTCAAGCCATGCCCCTCTGCGCGCCGCTATAGACCATCGCACTTGGTATCCACTGCCCGGTTAACACGTTCTTATGTTCAATCGGCACATATCCCCAAAGATTTACTCTTATTTTCGGATAATTGCACAAAGTCAAACCCATTCCCCCCGTGACATAAGGCCCAAAGCCTCAAGCTGGCGCCAACTGGTGAAACGGGTCGATCCCTCGCACCACAGGTCGGGATTGGC
This sequence comes from Roseobacter sp. AzwK-3b, assembly GCF_000170875.1. NCBI lineage: Bacteria > Pseudomonadati > Pseudomonadota > Alphaproteobacteria > Rhodobacterales > Roseobacteraceae > Roseobacter > Roseobacter sp. AzwK-3b. The sequence continues at coordinate 553,360 of NZ_ABCR01000001.1, read as the reverse complement.
GATCAGCCTGTCATAATACGCCTCATAAAGATCGCTGTTTGCGAAATGCTCGCGGCGGGTTTTCTCCTCGGCGGATTTCTCGACCACGACATTGAGGAACTTGGTGTGCAGCAAGATGCCCGACAGTCTCTCACCGCCATCCTCACAATACACCCGGTTGAGGCGTCGCGGCAAAAGTGAATGGGTCGAACTGACATAGGCATAGCGCCAGTTCCACTTGACCAAGGGCATCTTGCCCATCGTCGGCGCCCGCCTTGGTCGATCTGCGAAAAACATCCGGGCGCGCGGGCCGCCCTGTATCCACAGATTCTGCAGATCGGGTTTCTTCTGGATCATGTAATTTCCGGCATCGAACCAGCATAGCTCGGTAAACGGATCGTCACCGGGCCGATAGGGATGATCCTGCAACCGACCCTTCGGATACATATCCAGCATGAGCGCGCCAAAGGACTGCCTGTCATTGGCATCAAGCCAGTCCGTCAGCGCCCGCAGCGGCCTTGTGTCGTGATAGGGATAGATAAAGATCTCGTCGGCATCCAGGGTCAGACACCAATGCCCGTGCGCGTGGCGGATCTGCAGCCATGTCAGCCAATCCATCCCGAACCGCGACAGCTTGTAACTATGCGTCGTCGTCCAGAGCGACACGTCGGGTTGCTGCGCCAGAAAATCGGTCGTGCCGTCGTCGCTGGCATTGTCCACCATCAGGAAATGCCCGACCCCCAGCCTGCGGTGATGCTCAAGAAAATGCGGCAGCCGCACCATCTCGTTGCGCACGGTCACCGCCCCAAGGATCGCATCCGGCGCGATGCTGGCGGTGCGGTCGGCCACCGCGCGCAGCTGATGCCGCTTGCGCCAGGCACGAAACAGCAGCCGCCGCCGTTTCCAGCGCAGCCGATAGGCGATACCAGCGTGCCTCAACCACTCCATACCCGTCCGCCTGTGATCCGCCGACTGACGACAGAATCGGTTCTATTTCGTGTAATGTCCAGTTTGATACCAGCGCCACGCATCGCCGATCATCCGATCAAGGCTCGAGCGTTCGGGCGCCCACCCCAACTCGGTCATCGCACGGGTCGATCCGGACACAAGCTTGGTGCAGTCCCCCGGTCGCCTCATGCCTTCGATCACCGGGACCGTCTTGCCGGTGATCGCCTCGGCGCGGTCAATCACCTCACGCACCGAAAATCCGCTTCCGGTGCCAAGGTTGAAGACGCGGCTTTGCCGGTCATCCTGCAGCCATCTCAGCCCGAGAATATGGGCATCCACCAGATCCATCACATGCACGTAATCGCGGATGCAGGTGCCGTCGGGCGTGTCATAATCCGTGCCGAAAATCGTGAGCGCATCGCGCCTGCCTGCGATCGCCTCGAGGATCAGCGGGATCAGATGCGTCTCGGGCTGGTGGAACTCTCCCACTTCGGCCTCGGGATCGGCCCCCGCCACATTGAAATACCGGAAGATCACGTGGCGCAGCCCATGCGCCGCCTCGAAATCGCGCAGGATATCCTCGATCGCGCGCTTCGATCCGCCATAGGCGTTGATCGGGTTGCGATCGCTGGTTTCATCCAGCACCACATTGTCCTGGTCGCCATAGGTCGCACAGGTCGACGAGAACACCACCTTCAGACAGCCCGCCTGCACCGCCGCCTCGAACAGGCACAGCGATCCGGCGACATTGTTGTGCCAATAAAGCCCCGGTTCCCGCATGCTTTCGCCCACCTGGCTCAGTGCTGCGAAATGCAGCACCGCCTCGGGCCGATAGGCGGCAAACACCTGATCGAGCCGCGCGCGGTCTGTCAGATCGCCCTGCTCGAACGGGCCATAGCGCACCGCCTGTTCCCAACCGGTGCTCAGATTGTCATAGGTGACGGGCGTGAAGCCCGCCACCTTGAGTGCCTTACAGGCATGCGAGCCGATATAACCGGCGCCGCCCGTCACGAGAATATTGCTCACTGCATCGACTCCGGCGGCTTACTGCGCCGCCTTCTCCGCATACAAGATGTCGTTCAGAAAGGCCCGCAGGTCATCGCGCAAATCCTCACGCGCCAGCGCAAAGGAAACCGTCGCCTGCAGGAAGCCCGATTTCGACCCACAATCGAAGCGATGCCCTTCAAAGCGATAGCCGTATACCTCTTCACCGGCCTCCCGCGCATCCGAAATCGCATCGGTGAGCTGAATTTCCCCACCCGCGCCTGCACGCTTCTTGTTGAGCATCTTCAGGACGGTCGGCGTCAGGATATACCGCCCGATCACCGCCAGGTTCGACGGCGCCTCACCCAGCTTGGGCTTCTCGACCATGCCCTTGGTCGAGATGATCCGCCCCTTGTCTTCCTTGATATCCAGCATCCCATAGGACGAGGTCTTTTCCTCGGGCACTTCCATCGCGGCGACGATATTGCCCTGCGTTTCCGCGAACGCCTCGACCATCTGCGCAAGACACGGCTTTTCCGCCGCGATCACGTCATCCGGCAACATCACGGCAAAGGGCTCGTTCCCGATCAAATGCCGCGCGCACCACACCGCATGACCAAGCCCAAGCGGCTTGTGCTGCCGGACATAGGCGATCTGGCCGCTGTCCATATTGGTGCTTTTGAGAATCTTGAGAAGATCGTCCTTGCCCTTCCTGCGCAGCTCCTGCTCGAGCTGCGGGGCAAGATCGAAATAATCCTCAAGCGCGCCCTTGCCGCGCGACGTGACGAAAATGAAATCCTTGATGCCCGCTTCACGGGCTTCATCAATCGCGTATTGGACAAGGGGACGGTCCACCAAAGTCATGATTTCCTTCGGCACCGACTTGGTTGCCGGCAAAAATCTCGTCCCCAGACCCGCGACAGGAAAAATGGCTTTTGTTACTTTCTTTCGCATGTCTGCTCCTCACCTGCACCAACGCTGAAATAATAAACCAGCCCTGATGTCATTGCACTGATTAATGGAAGATTATGAAGATTTCTGGACCAGACATTGTCGATGACCACAGAAACACAGCTTTTTCAGTCCGATCCCATCTCTTTCATCATCCGTTCGATGCGCGGCACATCCTCAGGGTTGTTTAACTCCCAGAATTGTCGCCCGCGCGCCTCGACCTCGACACAGCGCACCGCGCGCCCGTTTTCCAGGAACCTGAGCTGCTCCAGCCCCTCCAGCCCCTCGAGCGGGCCCTCCGACCAGCCCGGATAGGCCGACAGCGCCGCCGCGCGATAGGCATAGACCCCGACATGATGAAACACCGGTGTCGCCTCGGCATCGTCATAGGATTTCGAGGTGTAGGGGATCACTTCCTTCGAGAAATAAAGCGCATGGCCACCGGTGTCGAAAACCGCCGTCGTGCCACCCACACGGCCTGCGCGCCGATCTTCCAGAAAACCGTTCAACGCGCGCCCGTCACAGCGCAGCACCGGCGTCGCCATGCCGGCCTCGGCATCGTTGCCCAAGGCCTCGATCAACGCCTCCACGAACCAATGCGGCGTCAGCGGCGCATCTCCCTGCAGGTTGACCACGATATCATAGCCGCCGCCAAGCACCTCATGCGCTTCCGCGCAGCGTTCCGTGCCATTGCGACAGGCCTCCGAGGTCATCGCCACCTCGGCGCCGAACCCTTCGGCCGCCTGTCGGATACGATCATCATCGGTGGCCACCACCACCCGGTGATTGCCCCCGACCTTGCACGCCGCCTCCCAACTGCGCTGGATCAGGCTCTTTTTGGCACCGCTCGCGCCGGTCAATTCGACCAGCGGCTTGCCGGGATACCGGCTTGACGCATAGCGCGCCGGAATGACGATCAGAGCCCGCATCAGCCCGCCTTCAACGTGACGCCCGGCGCATACGCGATGAAGAACGGGTTTGCGAACCCGTCCTTGCCATAACGCAAAGGCTGGTGATCGTCGAACCGCACCACCTGACCGCCTGCACCCTGCAGCACGGCTTGGCCTGCGGCGGTATCCCATTCCATCGTGCGCCCAAGCCTTGGATACAGATCCGCCTCACCCGTCGCCACCAGACAGAACTTGAGCGACGATCCCGCGCTCGTCATGTCCTTGACGCCATATTGACCAATGTAATCATCAGTCGCCTGATCGCGGTGCGATTTACTGGCCACCACCATCAAAGCCGCATTGTCGGGCGTCGACACGGCGATCTCGGTCATCGCACCCGGCATCTGCGGATCGAACGGCCCGGCCTCCTCGACCGACACACCGTCGGCGCGGGTGAAAAACATCCGCTCTTTCGCGGGCGCATAAACCACACCGCGCACCGGAACGCCGTTTTCCACATAGGCGATGTTCACGGTGAAATCCCCACGGCGATGGATGAATTCCTTGGTGCCATCCAGCGGATCCACGATCAGAAAGGTCTCGACGCTCTGCCCATGCGACGCCGCCTGCTCTTCGGTCACCAGCGCCACATCCGGAAACGCCTTGCGCAGACCCTCCGAAATCAGCGCATCCGCCGCCTCGTCGGCTTCGGTCACCGGGCTGTCGTCGGACTTCACCTTCACATCGAAATCGTCGGAATTGTAGATTTCCATGATCCGGTCACCCGCTTCCAGCGCCAACCGGCGCATGACCGTAACAAGCTTGTCGTGATCCAATGTGATACTCCTGCCTACCTTTTGTACCGCGTTGACACGGCATGTTGATCGAATGCCTCGCGCCCTTTATGGTATGCAGGTAACGGGACAGCAAGAAGTCCGTGCTACATTCCGGCAGGCTGACAGGCGACGAGTAGATGTTTCAGAAAGTATCCCCAAGAAGTAACCTGCAATCGGCCCTCGCCATTCTGGAGCTGATCTATCACTCCACGGTGCGATCTGTCCGCAAGTCGCATGGCAACGCGTTCTTCGCGATCCTCAACAACATGTTGCAGGCCATAATCTTCGTCATGGCCTTCTACATCATGTTCTGGATGCTCGGCATCAAAAGCGCGCGCATTCGCGGCGATTTCCTTTTGTACATGCTGTCAGGGGTTTTTCTGTTCCTTACTCATGTCAAGGCACTCGGCGCAGTGGCCGGAGCCGAAGGGCCATCGTCACCGATGATGCAGCATGCGCCGATGAACACGGTCATTTCGGTCGCCTCTGCGGCACTTGGGGCGCTCTACGTTCAGGTATTGTCTCTCTTCGTTATCCTGTTCATCTATCACGTCGCCTTCACCCCCTTCGAAGTGTCGCAACCGTTTGCCGCCTTCGGGATGCTGGTTCTGTCATGGTTCACAGGCTTGGCTCTCGGTTTGGTGTTCCTGGCACTCAAACCCTGGTTTCCGGCAGCGATCGGCATTGTGACCACTGTCTATCAGCGCGCCAACATGATCGCGTCGGGCAAGATGTTCGTGGCCAATTCGCTGCCGCCCTTCATGCTCAAGATGTTCGACTGGAACCCTCTGTTTCACGCCATCGATCAATGCCGCGGCTTCACCTTCGCCAATTACTTTCCGCGCAATTCATCGCTGGAATATCCTTTGATCGTCGGGCTGGTGTTCCTCATGATCGGCCTGATGGGTGAATTCTACACCCGCCAATACGCCTCGCGGAGCTGGGACGCCCGCCGCTGAGGTCTCTCCCTCGGTCAATCCACGACCCGCAAAGTCAGGTTGATGCGACCTCCTCCCGTCAAAAGGGTGGACGACCCCGGCCTGATCCTGTCGATCCCATGATAGATCAGCCGCGCGTCGCCCCCCATGACGACAACATCCCCCGATCCCAGCCAGATCGACTCGGTCTTGCCTCCACGCGTCGTGCCCCCAACCCGGAACAGCGCGTCATCCCCCAAGGAGACCGACAAGACCGGCCAACCAAAATCGGCCTCGTCGCGATCTTGGTGCATCCCCATCTTCGCCCCCTCGCGATAGACATTCACCAGACAGCAATCCGGCGCACGAAGGTCGCTCACCAGATCGCGCCAGATCGCCAGCACCTCCTCGGGGATCGGCGGCCAGGGCTGACCATCGGGATGGCGCGGCACATAGCGGTATCCGCCCCGGTCCGCATACCAGCCATACGTGCCCGCCGAGGTCATCCTGACCGACATCGGCTTGCCATAGGGCGTCATCGGCGAGAAAAGCGGCGCCTGCCGCACAACCTCTCGCAGCGCATCCCTCAGAGCCTCCTGCGCCCCGCCATCAAGCCACCCCTTGTAGATATGCACACCCCTCAGGGTCAGCGTTGGGTCCGTCATGCATCCTCCCTCATGGGCCTGTCATACAGAATTAACGACAAATTCCCGAAATCCATCCCCTCGGGCCGCTTGCAGCCCCTGATTGCCCTGCCTATATACCCGCAAAGCGTGGACGCACGGCCTCCCGTGGTCCGCCCTGAGATCGGGGGCCCGGTGCCGTAATCGGGTTGGGCGTCCGGAACATCGCCTTATTGAAGAAGGGATATAAAAATGTCCAAAGTGATCGGTATCGACCTCGGAACCACAAACAGCTGTATCGCCATCATGGATGGCAGCCAGGCCCGCGTCATCGAAAACTCTGAAGGCGCCCGTACGACGCCCTCGATCGTGGCCTTTACGGAAAACGAACGTCTCGTCGGCCAGCCTGCCAAGCGTCAGGCCGTGACCAACCCGGAAAACACCATCTTCGGCGTCAAGCGCCTGATCGGTCGTCGTGTGGACGACGTTGATCTGGCCAAGGACAAGAAGAACATGCCGTTCACGGTCGTCGATGGCGGCAATGGCGACGCATGGGTTCAGGCTCGCAGCGAGAAATACAGCCCCTCGCAGATTTCCGCCTTCATCCTCGGCAAGATGAAGGAAACCGCCGAATCCTATCTCGGCGAAGAGGTGACGCAGGCCGTCATCACCGTTCCCGCCTATTTCAATGACGCTCAGCGTCAGGCCACCAAAGACGCCGGCAAGATCGCCGGTCTCGAAGTGCTGCGAATCATCAACGAGCCGACAGCCGCCGCGCTGGCCTATGGTCTCGACAAGAAAGAAACGCAGACCATCGCCGTCTATGACCTTGGCGGCGGCACCTTCGACGTCACCGTGCTTGAGATCGACGATGGCCTGTTCGAGGTGAAAGCCACCAATGGTGACACCTTCTTGGGTGGTGAAGACTTCGACATGCGGATCGTCAACTACCTCGCCGACGAGTTCAAGAAAGAGCATGGCGTCGATCTGACCAAGGACAAGATGGCTCTGCAGCGCCTCAAGGAAGCCGCCGAGAAAGCCAAGATCGAACTGTCCAGCAGTTCGCAGACGGAAATCAACCAGCCCTTCATCTCGATGGGCTCGGACGGGCAGCCGCTGCACATGGTCATGAAACTGACCCGTGCCAAGCTCGAAAGCCTAGTGGGCGATCTCATCAAGGCCTCGATGAAGCCCTGCGCCGCGGCTCTCAAGGATGCCGGCATCTCCGCCAGCGAAATCGACGAGGTCGTTCTCGTCGGCGGCATGACCCGTATGCCCAAGGTCGTCGAGGAAGTGACCAAGTTCTTCGGCAAGGAACCCCACAAGGGCGTCAACCCCGACGAAGTCGTCGCCATGGGTGCCGCCATTCAGGCCGGCGTGCTTCAGGGTGACGTCAAGGATGTGGTCCTGCTCGACGTAACGCCGCTGTCGCTCGGCATCGAAACGCTCGGCGGTGTCTTCACCCGCCTGATCGACCGCAACACCACGATCCCGACCAACAAGTCGCAGATCTTCTCGACCGCCGAGGACAACCAGAGCGCCGTGACGATCCGTGTCTTCCAGGGCGAACGTGAAATGGCGGCCGACAACAAGATGCTCGGTCAGTTCAACCTCGAAAACATTCCGCCCGCACCGCGCGGCATACCCCAGATCGAGGTGACATTCGACATCGACGCCAACGGCATCGTCTCTGTTTCAGCCAAAGACAAGGGCACCAACAAGGAACAGAAGATCACGATCCAGGCGTCGGGCGGCCTCAGCGACGAAGACATCGAGAAGATGGTCAAGGAAGCCGAAGAAAACGCCGAGTCCGACAAGGCCCGCCGCGAGCTGATCGAATCGAAGAACCAGGCCGAAAGCCTGATCCACTCGACCGAGAAATCGCTCGAGGAACATGGCGACAAGGTGGATCCAACCACTGTCGAAGCCATCGAACTGGCGATCGCCGCTCTCAAGGACGACCTCGAGAAAGACGATATCGGGGCCGACAAGATCAAGTCCGGCATTCAGAACGTGACCGAAGCGGCCATGAAACTGGGCGAGGCGATCTACAAGGCGCAGTCCGAGGAAAACGATGGCGAGCCGTCGCCTGCGGATCGTGCCCGGTCGGATGACGACGATATCGTCGATGCCGACTTCGAGGACCTCGACGACAACAAGCGTTCGTAACGCGCCTGACGGGACCAATGGGGCCGGTCCGACCTTTGGGCCGGCCCCGTGCAGTTCCATGACCAAGGAGATCCCCGATGGCCAAACGCGACTATTATGAAGTGCTGGGTATATCGCGGGGTGCGTCTGCGGACGAGATCAAAAAGGCCTATCGTACCAAGGCCAAGGAACTTCATCCCGACCGCAACAAGGACAACCCCAACGCCGAAACCCAGTTCAAGGAAGCCGGCGAAGCCTATGACGTCCTGAAAGATCCCGACAAGAAAGCCGCCTATGACCGCTTCGGTCATGCCGCCTTCGATGGTGGCATGGGCGGCGGCGGCCCTCGGCCCGGGGGCGGTTTTGGCGGTGCGGGGCAGGGCGATTTCGCCTCGGCCTTTTCCGACGTGTTCGACGATCTGTTTGGCGATTTCATGGGCGGGCGCGGCAGTGGCGGACGCCAGCGCGCGGCGCGTGGCGCCGATCTGCGCTACAACCTGCGTGTGACGCTGGAAGACGCCTATAAGGGTATCCAGAAAACCATCAACGTGCCCACCTCCGTGGCCTGCGGCGAATGTAACGGCACCGGCGCCGAAGGCGGCTCTGAGCCGACGACCTGCCCCACCTGTTCCGGCATGGGCAAGGTTCGCGCTCAACAGGGCTTCTTCACCGTTGAACGGACCTGTCCCACCTGTTCGGGCCTCGGCCAGATTATCAAGAACCCGTGCAACGCCTGTCACGGTCAGGGCCGCGTCGACAAGGATCGCGCGCTCAACGTCAACATCCCCGCCGGCGTCGAAACCGGCACCCGCATTCGCCTCGCCGGCGAGGGCGAGGCCGGGATGCGCGGCGGCCCTCCGGGCGACCTCTATATCTTCATCGAGGTGGCCAAGCACGAGATCTTCGAGCGTGAGGAAACCAATCTCTTCTGCCGCGTGCCCGTGTCGATGACCGCCGCCGCTCTTGGCGGCGATATCGAGGTGCCCACCATCGACGGCGGGCGCTCCCGCGTGAAGATCCCCGCCGGATCGCAATCCGGGCGTCAGATGCGTTTGCGCAACAAGGGCATGCCCGCGCTGCGCGGCGGGGCAACCGGCGACATGTTCATCGAACTGGCCGTGGAAACACCGGTCAACCTGACCTCCCGCCAGAAAGAGTTGCTGCGCGAATTCGAGGCACTGTCCGAGGACAACAACCCCGAAAGCAAAAGCTTCTTCTCTTCGGTGAAAAGCTTCTGGGATTCGATGAAGTCCTGACCCGAAGCCCGGCTCTGTCGCAAATTTTTCTGATGGCTGCAAACAGGCTTCCAGCGGACATGATTATGCTGCCAGCTCCGCAAAGATCTGGAACGCCGAAGCGCCGTTGGCCGCGATTTGACCCTTGCGGATCATGTGAACGGCCTCGATGCCAGCAATGGTTGCGGCGGCCGAGTGGAACGCCTTGAAGCCCATCATCGGGGCGGTGATCCGCTTGATGAAGCGATGGTCCTGCTCAAGAATATTGTTCAAGTATTTGACCTGTCGGATCTCGACCGTGCGGCCTTTGCCGGTGAATTTCAGGATCACGTTTACCGCCTGCAGGCCGGCCAGGTTTGCGCCGCTCTTGTCGATAACGACCCTGTCGGGAACGCCGTTGATGCCGATCGCCCGATTGAAGAAGCGCCGTGCGGCAGCCAGGTCCCGGCGCTCGGACAGCATAAAATCAAGCGTTTGACCATCGCGGTCCACGGCACGGTAGAGGTAAGTCCAGCGCCCTTTCACCTTGATGTAGGTCTCATCAATTCGCCAGGATTTGGCTGTCTTGCGCTTTCTCGCCTGGGCCCGATCGGCAATGAGTGGCGCGAATTTCACCACCCATCGGTTAAGCGTGGCGTGGTCAACCGCGACGCCGCGCTCCGCAAGGATCTCTTCAAGGTCCCGGTAGGAGACTGCGTAACGAACATAGAAGAACACCGCATGCAGGATCACTGACTTCGGATAATCCACGCCCTTGAAATCGATCACGTCAACCGCCTTTTACCAACTCACTGACAATGCTCACATATTCGGGGATACCAAGGAACCCAAAACTTTGCGACAATACCCTCATGTGTGTGTGTTTAGACGGTAGATTTGCCCGACCCGAGCAGGCAAACGGCCTGACCGGACGCGGGAGACGGATGAAGCGGCGGGATCGTTTTGCCCCGCAAAACAGACCAGAGCGCAATCCGGCGGAGCGGCCGGGGAGGGACGTGCTCGCGAGGCGGGCAAACCGGGGGCCTGGGTGCAACGCCGCGCTGAGGCCACATGGCCGAATGCGCGACGGACCGAAGGGCCGTTCTCCCCTGCGACACGCGAAGCCGAGCTGGGGAGACCGGTAGGCTATTGAAGCATTTCACTTGATCGGCCTGACCGGCTTGCCAGATGAGGTAGAATTCGGTAGTCTATTGGAGCACCAAGGAGTCTGCTATGACCGTTCAAAAGCAATCTGTCAGTTTCACCGATACCGCCTACACCTTCGCAAGGGAGCTGGTCGAAGCTGGCGAGTACCCCAATATGAGTGCGGCGGTTTCGGGTGAATTGGCGAAGGCCAAGGCAGAGCGAGATCGTGAACGGTCTTTGCTCGAAGCAGAATTGGAACGCCGCCTGTCTCTGCCACTCGAGCAATGGGAACCCGTCGGTGAAACCTCCGAGGTCACTGCAGGCGCAAGGGCGCATCTTGCCGCAATGGCACCTAAGACCTAATGCGTTTTGTCAGACACCCGTTTTTCGAACGGGACCTCATCGGTATCGTCGACCATATTGTCGAAGTGACCGACGGTGACCTTGCGGCCGCGAGCCGTCGACTAGATGAAATTGATGCCCTTATCCAAAAAATCGCCGCAAACCCGCAATCTGGGACTCGGCTCGGTGGCAAGCTGGACGGATGGCTCGTGCGTCATGGCGGCGCAGGTCACCGACTGACAATCGTATTCAAACCGGATTTAGATGCCGAGCATGTTTATTTCGCTCTCGTCGCATTCGGTGGCCGGGATTGGATGAGGCTGGCCTCGGCAAGACAGGTATTCGCTGATTAGGCCTACAGCCGTAAATACTGCAGAAGTCGTTTACCGGACCTTCGCTGCGTTCGAATTGAACTGGAAATTTGCGGGACAAAGCCACCACTCATCGTTACCTTGAGAATGTCTCCTTGTATTCGCATTACAGACTTTCGCTATATTTCAGCGATGCTGCCGGTCTGATTGAAAGGCAATGCCAGAAATCGAATGCTGCAGTCTCTTTTTTAACTGTCATTGAGGACAATCAGTTCAGCACCTTGCGGCCCCTCGCAAAAGGCGGTGCACTTGTCGACAAACATTTGCACCAGTCGTCGTTTCGGTCCCGGCGGGAATCCCAGCGAAAGTGTGACGCCGGATAGTGCGCCGGACACCGGCAAGCAGCGAATTTCGCGGCCCGCATAGGGTGTCACCGCGCGTGGCCGCATGTTCAACAGCGACACCCCGATCCCGGCTGACACGAGCGAGCGCACCATTTCGGTGGAATTGGCCGTGGCGACGATGCGAAACTCTTCGCCGCTTTGTTCCAACAGATCCATGTAGTAGCTCCGCGCGGCAGGCCGGTCCAACAAGATCAGCGGCTCCCGCGCTATTTGCGAAACTGTTACAGCCCCGTTTTGCGCCATAGGGTGATCCGCAGCACACAAGCAATAGGTCGGTGCGAAGATCAGCGGTTGTGTCGCGATTTGAGGGTTGGGCAGCTCGGCCACAAAGATTATTACGTCAAACTGACCGTCCAGCAGCCCCTTCTGGACGGATGTATTGTCGCCTTCGGTCAATGACAGCGTAACCTCGGGGTGGGCGGCAAGCAGCGGCGCGCAGATTTCTGGCAAGAACGCTGGCGCGATCGGAGCGTTGAAGCCGATCGACAACGTCCCGGAAAGACCTGATTGCAGGTCGGATACACCGGTCAGCAAGGCGTCATAGCGTTCCAACAGGTCATCCACGCGTCGCTGCACATCGCGCCCCGCCAACGTCGGAAAGACCCCTTTCGCCCGTGCCCGCGTCACCAATGCGACGCCAAAGGCCTCTTCGGCCTAGTTGAGTGCAGAGGCAATCGCCGACGGTGCGACGCGCATCGCTTCTGCCGCCGCTGTGATGCTTCCCAGTTTCAACGCCGCCTGAAGGTAGCGCATCGCGCGTAGGGATAGAACCATGCTGAAACCTCTGAATTTAAGATGTAATATAGCTTATTAAACTATTTTTCAAAGCATCGTCTATTTGCAATTGTGAATGCGAGCGCAATCGGGAGCCGTGCCATGAAAACCAGAACCAGAGTTGTCGTCATCGGCGGCGGCATTGCAGGTTGCTCGACGCTCTATCACCTCACACAGGAAGGCTGGACCGACGTGGTTCTGGTGGAACGCAATGAGTTGACCAGCGGCACGACGTGGCATTCGGCGGCGCAGGTCACCAATTTCGGGATGACCCAGACGATGGTTGGCCTCAAGTCCCACTCGATCAAGCTCTATCAGGAGCTGGCCGCGGACCCGGACTACCCGATCAACTACCACCACGGAGACGGTGGCATCCGCCTTGCCAACACGCCCGAGCAGATGCAGGGCTACCGCCACTTCGCGTCGATGGCGCGGGGCATGGGCGTGGAGTATGAAATCCTCGACCCCGCCGAATGCGCGCGGCGTCACCCGCTGATTACAACGGACCGGCTTCTGGGCGGGCTATGGGACGGGATGGACGGCGACATCGACCCTGCGCAGTTGTGTCAGGCGCTGGCGCGCCGCGCGCGCAATGCCGGGGCGGAAGTTTATCGCAACACGCCCGTCACCGCCCTGACCCAGCACAAGGACAACACCTGGAGGTATTGTCGCAAAGTTTTGGGTTCCTTGGTATCCCCGAATATGTGAGCATTGTCAGTGAGTTGGTAAAAGGCGGTTGACGTGATCGATTTCAAGGGCGTGGATTATCCGAAGTCAGTGATCCTGCATGCGGTGTTCTTCTATGTTCGTTACGCAGTCTCCTACCGGGACCTTGAAGAGATCCTTGCGGAGCGCGGCGTCGCGGTTGACCACGCCACGCTTAACCGATGGGTGGTGAAATTCGCGCCACTCATTGCCGATCGGGCCCAGGCGAGAAAGCGCAAGACAGCCAAATCCTGGCGAATTGATGAGACCTACATCAAGGTGAAAGGGCGCTGGACTTACCTCTACCGTGCCGTGGACCGCGATGGTCAAACGCTTGATTTTATGCTGTCCGAGCGCCGGGACCTGGCTGCCGCACGGCGCTTCTTCAATCGGGCGATCGGCATCAACGGCGTTCCCGACAGGGTCGTTATCGACAAGAGCGGCGCAAACCTGGCCGGCCTGCAGGCGGTAAACGTGATCCTGAAATTCACCGGCAAAGGCCGCACGGTCGAGATCCGACAGGTCAAATACTTGAACAATATTCTTGAGCAGGACCATCGCTTCATCAAGCGGATCACCGCCCCGATGATGGGCTTCAAGGCGTTCCACTCGGCCGCCGCAACCATTGCTGGCATCGAGGCCGTTCACATGATCCGCAAGGGTCAAATCGCGGCCAACGGCGCTTCGGCGTTCCAGATCTTTGCGGAGCTGGCAGCATAATCATGTCCGCTGGAAGCCTGTTTGCAGCCATCAGAAAAATTTGCGACAGAGCCCGAAGCCCACCGATCCTGCTCCGGGGCGCGCCGCATTGGCGCGCCCTTTTTCTTTGCCCGGTTACTTTGCCTGACAGTAAATGGTTAACGCCCAACGGCACCGACATGATACCGACGCAATACCGACGTGATACCGATGCGCTTTTCGGGCCGCTGTTAACGCTTTTCTAACCCTCGCGCGCCACTCTCCGGATATGTCCGATCCGCATGCCTTTTCCGATCTGCCGCTGCCGCTTTTCGCCGCAGACACCTCGCCTCCCGGCAGCCTCCCCCCCGGCGGGCGCCTGCCCTCCTATATCCGCGATCATCGCAAACGGTTGCGCGACAGGTTCCTGTCGGGCGGTGCTGCCGCGATGCCGGATTACGAGCTTCTGGAACTGGTGCTTTTTCGGGCCATCCCGCGCCGGGATGTCAAACCTCTGGCCCGCCAACTCCTTGATAGATTTGGTGATTTCAACGCCGTCATCTCTGCCTCCGCCGCCCAACTGACCGAAGTGCCGGGCATCGGCGACGCCGTGATCTGCGAGCTCAAGATCATCGAGGCTGCGGCCCACCGCCTGTCTCGTGCGCGCGTCCTGCAGCGGCCGGTCATCTCGTCCTGGGATGCGCTTCTGGACTATTGCCACACCACCATGGCCCACCGTGAAACCGAACAATTCCGCGTCTTCTATCTCGATCGCAAGAACATCCTCATCGCCGATGAGGCGCAGGCCAACGGCACCGTCGATCACGTCCCCGTCTATCCGCGCGAAGTGGTCAAGCGCGCCCTGCACCTCAATGCCAGTGCCTTGATTCTAGTGCATAATCACCCATCAGGTGACCCCACCCCATCCGAGTCCGACATCCACATGACCCACCAGATTCAGACCGCTGCCCAAGCCTTGGGGCTGACCTTGCACGACCATCTCATCATCGGCAAATCCTGCGAGATCAGCTTTCGCGCCCAAGGCTATCTCTAGCGCACCCAGACCTCTACGCGCCGGTTCACCTGCCGCCCCCATTCACTGTCATCGCAGGCCATCGGCATCGCCTCACCAAAGGCTGCTGTCTCAATCGTGATCCGCGACAGATTGGCCGTCTCCGCCGCCGCGATCACCGCCGTCTTCACCGCCTCGGCGCGCTGCTCGGCAATCCGCCTGTTGCCCGCCGCTGGCCCTTCACCATCGCTAAATCCCACAAAAACAAGCCTGCGCGCGTCATAAAGCCCAATCTCCAACGCCCGGGCAAGCTGCTGCACATTCGACCGCGACTGCGCATCCAGCCGCGCCGACCCGGCCTCGAAACGGAATGTCGTCGTCAACCGCCTGAGCGGCGAGAGCAGCGCCACCATGCGCTGCAGCTCCTCCAGCCCCACCTCGCTGCCCGCTTGTGTGATGGCATTGGCGAACCGATCACCCTGTGCGTTGATCTCGATTTCCTCCGGCGCCTGATCCACGAATCCCGCCCGCCGCACCACAAGCTGTGCCGACGGATCGCGCAGATACGTCAGAAACTCCCTGACCAGCTTGGGAAACCGCCGCGCCGGCATATACAGGAAAAGCGGCGCGGTCAGCGGATAATCTTCGGTCTTGACGGCCCGGCGCGTCGCCCTGAGCGTGAACCCGCACGTGCCCCTCAAGGCCAAGGTCCATGTATTCCCGGTCTCCGAACGGCTGGTCACACCCAACCCGAAAGGATCACCCGCCACCGCCTCTATCAGGGCCTGACCATCGGCATGGCGTATCGCACCCTCCACCAGCGCCCCACCCCGCGCCGCCAGCAAGCGATCCTGCGTCGCCTGTCCGATGCCCGATTTTTCAGTGACGACATGCACCGTTATCGGCGCATCGGGGCCTCCGATATCCGACCAGTTGGTGATTTCACCCGCCAGAACAGCGGCCAGTTGCGGCGTGGTTATCGCCTGTAGGGGATTGCTCGGGGCGACAATAGGCACCAGCGCATCCAGCGCCACGATCATACTGCGACCGCGCGCGTTCAAATCCCCCAGGCCCAGCTCTTCGGCGCGCCTCACCTCGTCGTCGCGGACCTCGCGCATGGACATGACGATATCGGTCGCATCAACCAGCAAATCGGCGAAACCCTCATCGCTCGTCGACAGATTCAGAGTGAACTCTCCCACCAGGGCACCGCTTTGCGCATTGGTCAGACCATAGACATATTGCCCATCCTCAAGGCTGGTTCGGCTCAGCTCGTACTCATACCGGATCGCGAAAGCCTCGAGCAACGCAGGGATCAGGACACGCCCGATAACGGGGGCACCAGACAGGGTAACGCGCGCCACGAAATCCTCGAGATTGGGGCATCCCGGACCCTCGCACAGCACTCCCGAGCCATCGACCGTCAATTCACCGAAAATGGTATCGACCCGGTAGAACTCACCATCAAACCCCAAAAGATTACCAGAGATTTCCACATCTCCGTCGCGCGACGTGAGTGTCACATCCTGAGCATTCACCGACAGGCCCGTTCCGATCGTAAAAAGTGCGGCGATCATCGCCGCACGTACTGGTCTCATGGATTGGCCCTCGATTGCTGCGATTTAGTTCCGCGCGATCTTCAGGTCATTGACGATGTTTTTCAACACCAGAAAGTCTCCCGTGGCGTCGCATTGCGGCATCGCCAGCGAAATCTCCTGTATGGATGGCGTCTCGCCCTGCAGGATCGTGATCGTCTGCGCGTCGATATCCCGGCCACAGGTGTGCGCCGTGACCTCGGCCTCGACACTCAGGGTCACCTCACCCGGACGGACCGCGATGGCCGATGGAAACGTATAGATCTCCGCCATGCGCCCGTTCCCGGCGTCCTGTGTGCCAAGCCGCGTGATAAACCCGCCTTCCCCGGCGGCCGCAACCGACATATCCCGTGCCGCATCGGCCCAGACATGCCCGTCATCACCATAGCTTGCGCCATATTCCCGCGCATGGATCTGCATACCGCTATGGCCGCTCCATTGCACTACGACCCGGTCATAAAAAGACACCGAGGTCACATCGACATTCACCAGCGCACCTTCGCCATTACCGAACGCAGCGATATAAAGCGCGTTTTCCGCAAGGGCCGGCACCGTCATGTTCCATCGACCCTCGGCATCGGTGACCCCGGTGAACATCATGCCTTGATGATGCAGCGTGAAGCTTTCATTGGGCAGGCAAGCGGCATCCAGCGCAAGGTCAACCATCGCGGCGGCCGTGACAGCCCCGGTCAGCGTCAAGTCACAGTCGAAAGACGGAGGGGCCTGTTCGACCGGAAGATCAAGGGCCGGGGTCTGCTCGAGACTTGCGTTGACGAAGGCGGAAGCGTCCAGCGATCTGTCCGGCAGCGGCATGGGCTGCGGCGCCGCGGGCGGCATCTCGGGCAACGCCGATGTCAGCGTCACATCCGATAGATCAAGCGGCGGCTCGGGGTTCTCGGCGGCCTGAGCCGCTCCTGTCACCGCCAGCGGCGTCGTGGGCCCTGTTGCCGCGACGCTTGCCTTCGGTATCGCTGCTGCGCCTGCCTGCGATGGCTCTGGCGTCTCCGCCACACTCTGCATGATGAACCCGGTTGTCAGGGCACATGCAAATGTGCCGCCTGCCATCAGGTACCGTCTTAACTTCGACATGATCCGTGCCTCGCACCTACACTACGAGGTCAGGAATATTCCGGAAAAACGGCGCCCCTATGGCGCTGTCAAGGAGTCATTCGGGCCAAACCGGGTCAGGCAAGCCGCCCGTGGCAATGCTTGAACTTCTTGCCAGACCCACAAGGACACATCTGATTGCGGCCCGGATTGCCCCAGGTAGCTGGGTCATTTTCATCAAAGCCAGGCGCTGCATCCTCAGCCGAAACCATGTCCTGATCCGCTGATGGTGCCGCAGCCGCTTCCATTGCGGCACGCTGCCTGAGAAGCTCATCCATCATGGATTTCTGCTCTTCTTCGGTCATCGGCCGGATCTGCGACAATTTTTGCGTCACATCCTGACGCAGACTGTTCAGCATGGTCTCGAAGAGCTGGAACGCTTCGTTCTTGTATTCGTTCAGCGGATCGCGTTGCGCATAGCCCCGGAAGCCCACGACGCTCCGCAAATGCTCGAGCGTCAGAAGATGCTCACGCCACTTGGTGTCGATGGCCTGCAGCAGGATCTGCTTTTCAACCGACCGCATCGTGTCAGGGCCGAAGGCGGCCGCTTTCTGCGCCATCATCTCGTCCGCGGCCTTTTCAAGGCGTTCCGCGATATCCTCGTCGTCCACGCCCTCTTCGTCGGCCCATGCGACGACCGGCAGGTCCATGCTCAACTGGTCCTTCACGGCAGCATGAAGACCCTCGGTATCCCACTGATCGGCATAGGTCTTGGGCGGCATGTAGGTGTCGACCAGATCGTCGATCACTTCGCTGCGCATGTCCTGCACGATCTCCGACAGGTCCTCGGCCTTCATGATGTCCAGCCGCTGCTTGAAGATCACCTTGCGCTGCTCGTTCATCACATCGTCGAACTTGAGCAATTGCTTGCGGATGTCGAAGTTGCGCCCTTCGACCTTGGCTTGCGCGCGCTCCAGCGATTTGTTGACCCACGGGTGCACGATCGCCTCGCCTTCCTTCATGCCAAGCGTCGACAGCACTTTTTCCAGCCGCTCCGATCCGAAAATACGCATCAGATCGTCTTCAAGGCTCAGGAAAAACGCCGAACGCCCCGGATCGCCCTGCCGCCCCGACCGGCCGCGCAACTGGTTGTCGATCCGGCGGCTTTCGTGCCGTTCGGTGGCCAGAACGAACAGACCGCCCGCGTCGATCACGGCCTTTTCGTCATCGGCGTGTTCGGCCTCGATGCGGGCGCGCAGCTCTTCGGGGTCGGCTTCGGGATTGGCGGCAATCGCCTCCATCACCTTGAACTCGACATTCCCGCCCAATTTGATGTCGGTACCGCGGCCCGCCATGTTGGTGGCGATGGTCACGGCGCCCAGCTTGCCGGCATCGGCGACGATCTGCGCCTCCTGCTCATGCTGGCGCGCGTTGAGCACGTTGTGAGTGATCCCGGCAGAGGTCAGCAACCGGCTGAGCATTTCCGACTTCTCGATCGAGGTGGTCCCCACAAGGATCGGCTGACCCTTGTCATGGGCTTCGCGGATCGTCTCGACGATAGCATCGAACTTTTCCTGCGCCGTGCGGTAAACGGCGTCATCCTCGTCGATACGGGCGATCGGCTTGTTGGTCGGCACTTCGACCACACCCAACCCGTAGATCTCGGAAAATTCCTCGGCTTCGGTGACAGCGGTCCCGGTCATGCCAGACAGCTTTTCATACAGGCGGAAATAATTCTGGAAGGTGACACTGGCGAGGGTCACGTTCTCAGGCTGGATCTTGCAGCCTTCCTTGGCCTCGATCGCCTGATGCAGCCCGTCCGACAAGCGTCGGCCCGCCATCATCCGTCCGGTGAATTCGTCGATCAGAACAACCTCGCCATCGCGAACGATGTAATCCTTGTCCTTCAGGAACAGCTTGTGCGCGCGCAGACCCTGATTGACGTGATGCACGATGGTCGTGCTCTCCGGATCATAAAGCGACTGCCCCTGATCCAGCAGACCGCGGTCGTGCAGAACCTCTTCCAGATATTCGTTCCCCTCGTCGGTGAAGGTCACGTTGCGGGTTTTTTCGTCGATCTTGTAATGCTCTTCGTTCAGCAGCGGGATCAGCTCGTTGATGCTGACATAAAGCTCGCTGCGATCCTGTGCCGGACCGGAAATGATAAGCGGCGTGCGCGCCTCGTCGATCAGGATACTGTCCACCTCGTCCACGATGGCGAAATAATGGTTCTTCTGATTCATCTCCTCGAGCGACGATTTCATGTTGTCGCGCAGATAATCGAACCCAAGCTCGTTGTTGGTGGCATAGGTCACGTCCGACGCATAGGCCTGCTGTTTCTCGGACTCGGGCTGCTGCGGGTAAACCACGCCTGTGGTCATGCCCAAGGCGGCATAGACCTTGCCCATCCATTCGGCATCGCGCTTGGCCAGATAGTCGTTGACCGTTACGATATGCACACCCTTGCCCGTCAGCGCGTTGAGGTAGCCGGGAAACGTCGACACCAGCGTCTTGCCCTCGCCGGTCTTCATCTCGCTGATATTGCCCTGATGCAGGAAAATGCCGCCCATCAACTGCACATCGAAGGCGCGCAATCCAAGCGCTCTTTTTGCCGCCTCCCGACAGTTCGCAAAGGCTTCGGGCAGAAGGGCGTCAAGGCTTTCGCCCTCTGCGAGTCGCTTCTTGAATTCCTGGGTCTTTTCGATAAGCCCCGCGTCACTCAACGCTTCGTACTCAGGCTCTAGCGCGTTGATCTTCTCGACCAGCGGGCGTGTCGCCTTGATCTTGCGGTCATTCGGGGTGCCGAAGATCTTCCTGGCGACAGTTCCAATACCCAGCATATCCAATCCGTTCCGGTGTTTGCACTTGTCAGTGAGAGGCAATTGCTTGCCCCGCCTTCCGCACCACCCTAGAAAGGCACAGAATGGCGGTGTCTTGGTCCAAAGCCGATGTAAGGGGCCGCCGTTAGAGTGTCAACGTCGCGCAGGCGCGCGTCACCCAACGCAGCACTGCAAAGGAAAGACTTCATGACCTTCCGTACCAAGCTTTTCCCGGCCCTCGCGATTGTCGCAGCGGTCGGTTTCGCGCAAGCCCCGGCAGCTCAGGACAGCCCGGATATCGATACCGTTCTGGCCACTGTGAACGGCACGGATATCACCTTGGGCCACATGATCGCGCTGCGCGCCAGCCTGCCTGCGCAATATGGCCAGCTGCCGCCGGAAATCCTGTTCAACGGCATTCTCGATCAGCTGATTCAGCAAACCCTCCTCATGCAAAGCTTCGAGGGCGAAGTGTCCAAGCGCAGCGCCCTGGTGCTTGAAAATGAACGCCGCGCGATCCTCGCCACCGAGGTTATCGAAAAAGTGATGCAAGGCGCTCTGACCGACGCCGACATACAAGCCGCCTACGAAGAGCGTTATGCCAGCGCCGGCCAAGAGACCGAATACAAGGCCGCGCATATCCTTGTCGAAACCGAGGAAACAGCTCGCGATCTGATCGCCCAACTGGAAGGCGGCGCCGACTTCGCCACTCTTGCCCGCGAGAATTCGACCGGCCCCTCTGGCCCCAATGGCGGCGATCTGGGCTGGTTTGGCCCCGGTGTCATGGTCGAGTCGTTCTTCAACGCCGTGGCAAGCCTCGAGCCGGGACAGGTCTCCGAGCCGGTGCAGACCCAATTCGGATGGCATGTCATCAAGCTGAATGAAACCCGGCTTACCGAAACACCCCCGCTGGAAGAGGTCCGCGCCGAGATCGAAGAAACTCTTCAGCAGGAAAAATTCGACGCCCATGTCGACACCCTGACCGACCAAGCCACGATCGAACGTAGCGATGCATCGGGTATCGCGCCGGAAACGATCAACAATCTCGATCTTCTGGAGAACTGACAAATGGGCGCAAAGCCTCCGCTGTCCCCGCTTGCTCCTGCCTCTTTTCCCGATCTTCCGCATATCGCCGGGGTGCGCTTTGCAACCGCTCAAGCCGGGGTGCGCTACAAGGGCCGCGAAGACGTGATGCTGGCCGTTCTGGCCCCCGGCACGGCCATGGCCGGGGCCTTCACGCGCTCGGCGACGCGGTCTTCGGCAGTGCTCGATTGCCAGCGGAAAATCGGGCAGCACAACAGCGCCGGGGCGGCGATCCTCGTCAATTCGGGCAACGCAAACGCCTTTACCGGGCGCCATGGCGATGCATCGGTCAAGGCGGTGACCGATGCCGCTGCAAAGGCTCTGAACCTGCCCGAAACGCGGATTTTCACCTCATCCACCGGTGTCATCGGCGAGCCGTTGCCGCATGACCGCATCACCGCCAAACTCGATGAGCTGTCAGCCAACTTGGCCCCCGACGCGATCGACGCCGCCGCGCGCGCCATAATGACCACCGACACCTTCGCCAAGGGGTCTGGCACAACCGTCACGATCGACGGGCAAAACGTCCATATCGCCGGTATCGCCAAGGGATCGGGCATGATCGCGCCGGACATGGCGACCATGCTGGTCTATATCTTCACCGATGCGGTGATCGACCAGCCGGTGTTGCAATCCATGGTCACCGCGCTGAACCGCACCACCTTCAACTGCATCACCGTCGACAGCGACACATCGACCTCGGATACACTTCTGGTGGCGGCCACCGGCGCGTCCGGCATCCGGGTCACCGACGAAAGCATCGGCTTCATGGCTGGTCTGCGCCAGGTCATGCTCGATCTCGCCCATCAGGTCGTGCGCGACGGCGAAGGCGCCACGAAATTCGTCGAGGTGTCGGTGACCGGCGCCGCCAGCGACACCGACGCCCATACCCACGCCATGGCCATCGCCAATTCGCCGCTGGTCAAGACGGCCATCGTCGGCGAAGATCCCAATTGGGGGCGGATCGTCATGGCCATCGGCAAATCCGGCGCGCGGGCCGACCGGGACACGCTGTCCATCTGGTTCGGGCATATCCGCGTGGCCCGCGATGGCTGGGTCGATCCCGATTACGACGAGGCAGACGCGGCCCTCTACATGAAACAGCAAGAGCTCGTGATCCATGTCAATCTCGGTCTTGGCGGCGGCACGGCGGTTGTCTGGACCTGCGATCTGACCCATGGCTATATCGACATCAACGCCGATTACCGCTCATGAAGACCGTGCTTGTTTCTGCCGTGGCACTTATCGACGTTGATGGCCGCATTCTTCTCACGCAACGTCCCGAGGGCAAGTCGATGGCTGGCCTGTGGGAGTTTCCGGGCGGCAAGGTGGAGCCGGGCGAAACGCCCGAACATGCGCTGATCCGCGAACTTGAAGAGGAATTGGGCATCAACACCTGGCAAAGCTGTCTCGCGCCCCTGACCTTCGCCAGCCACAGCTATGACGATTTCCACTTGCTGATGCCGCTCTTCGCCTGTCGCAAATGGGACGGAACCCCGCAGGGGCGCGAGGGGCAGACCCTGAAATGGGTCAAACCGAATGCCCTGCGCGACTATCCCATGCCGCCTGCGGACATTCCCCTGATCCCGATCCTGCGCGACTGGCTGTAGGACCGTCCTGCAAAATGCGAAAAGGGGCCGCCCTTGGGCAGCCCCTTTCAAATTTTCGTTGATATCAGGATCAATCCAGCGTGCGTTCGACCTCTTCGCGCTCGAAGATCTCGATCACGTCGCCCGGACGCACATCTTCGTAGTTCTCGAACGCCATGCCGCATTCCTGACCCGACTGAACCTCTGAGACTTCATCCTTGAAGCGCTTGAGCGTCTTCAGCGTGCCTTCGTGGATAACCACGTCGTCGCGCAGCAGGCGCACCCCGGCAGACCGGCGCGCGATACCCTCGGTAACAAGACACCCGGCAACCTTGCCGACGCCCGACACCTTGAAGACTTCCTTGATCTGCGCATAACCGATGAAGTTTTCGCGAACCTCGGCACCAAGCAGACCGCTGGCCGCCGCTTTCACATCGTCCACCAGATCGTAGATCACGCTGTAATAGCGGATTTCCACGCCCTTCTGGTTGGCGCTGTTACGGGCCGGCGCATTGGCGCGGACGTTGAAGCCCAGAACCGGTGCGCCTGACGCTTCGGCAAGGCCGATATCCGATTCCGTGATGGCGCCGACGCCCGAATGAAGAACGCGCACGCGCACCTCTTCGTTGCCGATCTTCTCCATCGCCTGAACGATCGCCTCGGCAGAACCCTGCACGTCGGCCTTGACCAGAATCGGCAGTTCCTTGAGGTTCTCGTCTTCCTTGGCCTTCGCCAGAAGCTGCTCCAGCGATGTGCCGGCACCAGCCGCCGCGCGCTTTTCCTTGGCCGCTTTCTCGCGATACTCGGCGATTTCGCGCGCCTGCGCTTCGGTCTCGACCACGTTCAGAACGTCGCCCGCTTCGGGCGTACCGTTCAGGCCCAGAACCTCGACCGGAACCGAAGGGCCAGCAATCTGCACCCGCTCGCCACGGTCGTTAATCAGCGCGCGCACCTTGCCCCACTGCTCGCCGACGACAAAGATATCGCCCTGCTTCAGCGTGCCTTTCTGCACAAGCACAGTCGCCACCGGGCCACGGCCCACATCAAGCTGCGCTTCGATCACCGCACCTTCGGCAACCCGATTCGGGTTGGCCGTCAGTTCGAGGATCTCGGACTGCAGCGCAATCGCCTCTAGCAGCTCTTCAAGCCCCTTGCCGGTCTTGGCCGAGACTTCGATATCCTGCACATCACCGGACATCGCTTCGACGACAACTTCGTGCTGCAACAGATCGGTGCGGACCTTGTCGGGGTTCGCATCGGGCTTGTCGCACTTGTTAATCGCAACGATGATCGGAACCTGCGCCGCCTTGGCGTGGTTGATCGCCTCAATGGTCTGCGGCATCACCGCATCATCTGCGGCCACCACCAGCACCACGATATCCGTCACCTGCGCACCACGGGCACGCATGCTCGTGAAGGCCGCGTGACCGGGCGTATCGAGGAAGGTCAGCAACGCACCCGAGTCGGTCTCGACCTGATAGGCGCCGATATGCTGGGTGATTCCCCCGGCTTCACCCGACACCACCTTGGCATCGCGGATCGCATCCAGAAGCGATGTCTTGCCGTGGTCCACATGGCCCATCACCGTGATGACCGGCGGACGCGGTTCAAGATCCTCGGCCTTGTCCTGAACCTGATCGATCACGTCTTCCACGTCCGAGTCACTGACCCGCACGACGCGATGTCCGAACTCCTCGATGATCAGCTCGGCGGTATCAGCGTCAATTGTCTGGTTCTGCGTGACCATCATGCCGTTGCTCATAAGCGCCTTGATGATGTCGCCAACGCGTTCGGCCATGCGGTTGGCCAACTCCGAGACAACGATCGTCTCAGGCAGCTGCACGTCGCGCACAACCTTTTCGCGCTCCTGCATGCCGCCCATCGCCTTCTGGCGGGCGCGTTCCTGCTTGCGCTTCATCGCGGCCAGCGATTTCTGGCGGCCGCCTTCGCCACCGGCCAATGCC
Source organism: Roseobacter sp. AzwK-3b (assembly GCF_000170875.1). Classification (NCBI taxonomy): domain Bacteria; kingdom Pseudomonadati; phylum Pseudomonadota; class Alphaproteobacteria; order Rhodobacterales; family Roseobacteraceae; genus Roseobacter; species Roseobacter sp. AzwK-3b. Next base: position 528,401 of record NZ_ABCR01000001.1, on the reverse strand, counting down.
TGATTCAGCGTCAGCTTGCCAGCGCGGCGTCCACCGTCATCGCGGACCTTGCCACGGCCACGCTCCTGATCCCGGTCCGTATTGACCTTTTCCTGTTTGCGCGGCGGTTGTTTGGCGGGTGCGCGTGTGGCCGCATCCTCGCCGGGCGGCGGCGGAGGCGGTGCCGCGGCGGCCTGCTCGGCTGCGAGGCGCTTGCGCTCTTCCTCATCGGCCTTGGCGCGGGCGCGCTCTTCGGCCTCGCGCTGTTCGCGCTCTTTGGCCTCGGCTTCTTCACGACGGCGCTGGCGCTCTTCCTCGCGCTCCTTTTCCTCGGCCTCACGGCGCGCGGCATCCTCGACTTCGCGGGCCTGTGCGGCCTGCAAGGCGCGCATGCGGCGTTCCATCTCGGAATCGGAAATGCCGGCAGGGCGCTTGGACGCATCGCCAGAGGACGACTGCGGTCTCGATCCCGCAGCACCGCCCGCCGCAGGCCCACCCGGCTTGGGTTTGACCACGCGCTTGCGCTTTGTTTCCACGACGACGTTCTTGGTCCGTCCATGGCTGAAGCTCTGCTTCACATTCCCCGAACGGGGACCGCCACGCACACCCAAAGTCTTTTTCTCGTCGTTGTCGCTCATCTGGTTCCACTTCCTTTCCGGCGGCTCTGTCCGCCGTTCGAGACGCGCAGGCCCTTCAACCTTGCCGCCTCCTCTACAACACGTTGGGCCAAACCGCCAGCACCCAGTACGGCGTGCACAGCCGTTTGTCGCCCGAAAGCCTGACCCAGTTCCGCCGCGGTCAACCACCCGATAAAGCGGCCGCCATGGGGAGTGCTCAATTTCGATTTGCCCCGTTCCGATCCGTCGCTGGCCTGCAGCAAGACGGTGGCCTCCTCCTTGGAAAGCCAGTCTTTGACCTTTTCGTAGCCCGTGACCGCGCCTCCGCCCTTCCGGGCAAGGCTGATCAGGTTCACGACCCGGCGCACCAACTGATCTTCGATCAAGTCGGGCAGGTTCTCGGGCATGGTGACGGCCTGACGCGCCGCCTTGGCAAACAGCTTCTTCTTTACCGCCGTCTCGATCGCATCGCGATCGGCGGACACCCAGATGCCGCGCCCGGGCAGCTTACCGGCGATATCCGGCGCAAGCTGCCCATCAGGACCAATCACGAACCGGATCAAGCCGTGCGCCGGGCTCACCTCACCCGTGGCAATGCACTTGCGTTCGGGACCTTCGCTCCGGTCCTTGGGTTGCCCACCGCGCCCCATCAATGCCTCCGAGGCCTGACGGATCAGGCCTCGGCCTCCTGATCTTCGCTCTCGTCGCCGTCGATCTCTTCGAGATCCGGCTCAAGCTCTGTTGGATCGACCCAGCCCAGCATGACCCTTGCCGTCATGACCATGTTCTGTGCTTCCTCAAGCGACACCTCGAACGGTTCCAGAACGCCCTCGTCCTTGACGCGCTGCCCATCAACCGTTGTCCAGCCGCCAGCCAGCTCCCAGTCGGCGCAGGTGGCGAAATCCTCGAGTGTCTTCACACCGTCTTCCGCCAGCGCAACGATCATCTGGGGTGTCAGACCCTCGAATTCAATAAGGCTGTCCTCGGCGCCAAGCTCACGGGCCTTCTCCATCGCTTCGCGCGCCTGCGCATCCAGCACGTCGCGGGCGCGGGCCTGAAGCTCGTTGGCGGTATCCTGATCCACCCCGTCGATCACCAGAAGCTCGTCGAGCTCGACATAGGCGACTTCCTCGAGATTGGTGAAGCCCTCGGAGACCAGAAGCTGGGCGAAGAACTCGTCCAGATCCAGCGTGTCCACGAACAGTTTCGTGCGCTCCTCGAATTCCTTCTGGCGGCGCTCCGAATCCTCGGCCTCGGTCATGATGTCGATATCCAGACCAGTCAACTGGCTGGCAAGGCGCACGTTCTGACCACGGCGACCGATCGCCAGGCTCAACTGCTCTTCGGGAACGACAACCTCGATCCGCTCGGCTTCCTCGTCAAGAACCACCTTGCTCACCTCGGCGGGCTGCAACGCGTTCACAAGGAAGGTCGGCTGATCCTCGTTCCACGGGATGATGTCGATCTTTTCGCCCTGAAGCTCGTTCACGACGGCCTGCACACGGCTGCCGCGCATACCCACACAGGCGCCGACCGGGTCGATCGAGTTGTCATAGGATATGACCGCGATCTTCGCCCGGCTGCCGGGGTCGCGCGCGACGGCCTTGATCTCGATGATGCCATCGTAGATTTCCGGCACTTCCATCTTGAACAGTTCGGCCATGAATTCCGGCGCGGTCCGGCTCAGGAAAATCTGCGGACCGCGGGCTTCGCGGCGCACATCCTTGATATAGGCGCGCACACGGTCGCCGGGGCGATAGCTTTCGCGCCCGATCTTTTCGTTGCGGCGCAGGATCGCCTCGCCACGGCCGACATCGACGATGACATTGCCGTATTCCTCGCGCTTGACGACACCGTTGATGATGGTGCCCGCACGATCCTTGAATTCCTCGTACTGACGATCGCGCTCGGCTTCGCGGACCTTCTGCAGGATCACCTGCTTGGCCGACTGCGCCGCGATGCGGCCCAGATCGACAGGCGGGATCTCTTCGATGAACTCATCGCCGATCTTGGGATCGTCAAGGTACTGCTTGGCCTGATCGACGGTCATTTCGGCCTGATAATTCTCAAGCTCGTCATCCGCCACCACGGTGCGCACGCGGGTGAAATTCGCCTTGCCGGTCTTGCGGTCGATCGACACCCGGATATCCATCTCGGCGCCGTAACGGCTCTTGGCCGCCCGTGCGAGGCTTTCTTCCATCGCCTCGACCACGAGGCCGGGATCGATCATCTTCTCGCGGGCCACGGCCTCGGCGGTTTGCAGCAGCTCAAGCTGGTTTGCAGAGGTAATTGCCATCTTCAGTCCTCCTCAGACCCTTCGGTCTCGATCTCGTCAAACGCGTCTTCATTCAATGTGCCAGCGGCCTTTCGGGCCTTCAGCATTTCCTTGATCAGCTCGTCGGTCAGCACCAGCTTCGCGTCGCTCAGCCAGTCGAATTTCAACCCGACCGTGCCTTCCTCGATATTGATCAGAACCTCGTCATCCTCAACGCCAGCCAGAACGCCCTTGAAGCGCTTGCGCCCGTCGATCAGCTCCGAGGTCTCGATCTTGGCCTCGTATCCCTCGAAGTCCGCGAAGTCCTTCAGCCGTGTCAGGGGCCGGTCGATTCCGGGGCTGGACACTTCCAGCGTGTAGGGGTCCGTGACAGGATCTTCGACATCCAGCACCGCACTCACCGCATTCGATATCTTGGCGCAATCATCCACCTCGATCCCGCCCTCGGGCCTCTCGGCCATGATCTGCAGCAGATGGGTCTTGCCGCCCATCAGACGGACACGCACCAACTCGAACCCCATGTCCTCGATGACCGGGGTGATGATCTCCGCCAGTCGGCGGTCGATCGCGGCTTTTGCAATCAGGTCGTTCGTCATGGATCCTGTCAGCACAAAAAAACGGGCGCGCGGCCCGTCACATATCTCCGGTGGAGCCTTCCGGTTTGGACCCGGAGGCGCCGCTGTTGAGGTGCGTATACGCCTCATGCGCCGAGTCTGCAAGAGAAAGCGGAACTTTCCTGCGACCACTCTCGTAACCCTTTGCCCGATGTTCCCTATCGGTGCCCGGCACAGTCGCGATACCGACGCAATACCGACGTGATACCGACGCAATACCGACGTGATACCGACACGCATTTTGCGCCGGTCCGGCGTCGTTAGCCCTCTCGTGCCAGCCGCGTCATCACCTTGACCAATTCTGCGCTGATCCCCGGCTCAGAAAGGGCATGACCCGCCACGGGGATCATCCGCAAACTGGCATTCTGCCAACGCTCTGCCAGCGTATACGCGGCAGCAGGCGGGCAGATCATATCATAACGCCCTTGCACGATCGTGCCGGGAATATGAGCGATTTTTGCAATCTTATCAATTATTTGACCATCATACTCCAGAAAGCCGCCATTGATGAAATAGTGGTTTTCCAGTCTGGCAAAGGCCCGCGCATAATCCGGCGGGCTATCACCTCCCGCCCCGTTCGACTGCACCGTCGCCAACGCATTTTCCCAGGCAGACCAGGCCTTGGCAAAGCGGATCTCCTGCGGCCGATCTCCGGAAAACAGGCGTCGGTTATAGGCCGCGATCATGTCGCCGCGCTCATCCTCCGGCACAAGCTCTTGAAATCGCGCCCAAGTTTCCGGCCAGAACCGCCCGGCACCCCCACCATAGAACCAGTCAAGCTCGGCCTGCGTCATGGTGAAGACACCCCGCAAGACCAGATGCCTTGCCCGATCCGGATGGGTCTGAGCATAGATCAGCGCAAGCGTGGCGCCCCAACTGCCTCCGAAAACGATCCAGTCATCTATCATTAACGCTTCGCGAATACGCTCGATATCGGCCACAAGGTGCCACGTCGTATTTGCCTCAACACTGGCATGTGGGCGTGACCTGCCGCACCCGCGCTGGTCGAACAGGATGATTCGGTAAATATTCGGATCGAAATACCGCCGCATCGCCGGGCTGCATCCACCTCCCGGCCCGCCATGCAACACCACAACGGGCAGCCCATCGGGTTGGCCCGACTGTTCTACGTATATCTCATGCCCATCGCCCACATCCATCATGCGCCGGTCGAACGGTTCGATTGGCGGATGCAGGTACTGAACTGCGCTCTTTTGATCCGAGAATTTATCCATGACGTCCTATATAGAGGGATAATTCCAAAAGAGCATATGGAGAGCAGAATGCAAGCCGCTCGAAGCACGATCGACCCAGCCGAAGTCGCCAAATTCGAGGCGATGGCCGCCGAATGGTGGGATCCAAACGGCAAATTCAAACCGTTGCACATGCTCAATCCCTGCCGTCTGGACTACATCACCTCCCAGATCGCCACCGAGTTTGATCGCGATCTGGGAACCGATAAACCCTTTTCGGGCTTGCGTATTCTGGATATCGGCTGCGGCGGTGGCTTGCTGTCCGAGCCGATGGCGCGTCTTGGCGCAGACATGGTTGGCGCCGATGCCGCCGAGCGCAACATTCCCGTGGCCCAGGTTCATGCTGAACAATCCGGCCTGACGATCGATTATCGCCACACCAGCGCCGAAGCCCTCGCCGCCGCAGGCGAGCAGTTCGATGCCGTGCTGAACATGGAAGTGGTCGAACATGTCGCCGATCCGCTGTCTTACCTGAGCGCCTGTCAGCAGCTTCTCAAGCCTGGCGGATTGCACATCTGCTCGACCATCAATCGCAACGCCAAAAGCTTCGCCATGGCCATCGTCGGCGCGGAATACGTGATGCGCTGGCTGCCGAAGGGCACGCACGAATGGAAGAAGTTCATCACGCCGGACGAGCTTTATGCCCTGTTGAAACAGGCGGGCCTGACCCCGGTGGATCGCAAGGGCTTCGTGTTCAACCCGATCACTTGGAGCTGGTCGCTGTCGTCACGCGACCTCAGCGTCAACTACGTCACCGCCAGCACCAAACCGGACTGACGGTCAGTCGCTTTCCAGCTTGGCGCGCAATTCCCGCAGAACGGGCAGCGTGGCGCGCACCTTGGCCTCGCCCAACTCGCCGACCATTTCGGTGATCATCGGTGTGATTGCGGCGATCGCCGCCTCGCGGGCCTGTCGGCCTGCGGGGCTGATCGACACCATCTTGCGGCGGGCATCATCCCAGTCTGGCCGGATATGCACGTATCCGGCCCACTCCAGTTTGTTCAGAGTGTTCGTCATGGCGCCGCGAGTGACGTGAAAACTCTTGGCCAATTGTGCCGGACTGCGCTCATCGGAAATACGCGCCAGATGGTTCAGAACCGAGAAATGGCTGATCTCCATCCCTTTCGGCAAAACACGGCTAAGCCTGTTTCGAATCAACTGGTCGTTGGTCAGGATCTCGCTGAACAGCGCCACGGCCAGGGAATTATTGCTGTTGCCATCAGTCATCAAGGTCCGTCGAACTCGGTTGTCGCGTCAAGCGAAGGGATGCGCTGTCGCGCCTTTGTGACCTCGGAAAGATCCACGTCGACATATACGATACCCGGCTCGGTTCCACCATCTGCCAGAATGTCTCCCCATGGTCCAACCGCAAGCGAATGGCCAAATGTCTCGCGCCGCTTGGCCGACACGGACCCATGCTGGCCGGTTTGCGCAGGTGCCAGCACGTAACAGCCCGTCTCGATCGCCCGAGCACGCAGGAGCGTTTCCCAATGGGCTGCACCGGTCACCGGCGAAAACGCGGAGGGCACGGTCAGGATCTGGGCACCGCCGCGCGCAAGCTGGCGATACAGATGCGGAAAGCGGATATCGTAGCAGACAGTCATCCCGATGCATCCGATCGGCGTTTGGGCGAGCACGCTTGTCGTGCCGGGCCTGTATCCTGCGGATTCGCGATAGGTTTCGGTCTCGGACACTTGCACATCGAACATATGAATCTTGTCATAGCGTGCCACGATCCGTCCTTCCGGCGACATCAGAAAGGACCGGTTGGCAAAACGCCCATCCGCGTCCTCGGTCTTGAGGGCAAGCGATCCGATCAAAAGCCAGATGCCCAAATCCCGCGCCTGCGCCTGCAAGCCTGCCAGGGTCGGGTCCGTCATCTCGGGATGCAGAACCTTTTGCTGACGCGTTCTGTCCGCCGAGACACAATTGGTGACTTCCGGCGTCAGAACGAAATCGGCCCCTGCGCCGGCGGCCTCAGCCACCAGAGATTGCGTGACAGCCAGATTTTCATCCGGGTCGTCACTGCTATTAAGCTGTATGAGTGCTGCCTTCATGCCGACAGCAGGGCATCCAGCTTACCGGCCCGTTCAAGTGCATAAAGCTCGTCGCATCCACCGACATGGATGTCACCGATGAAGATCTGCGGCACGGTCTTCTTGCCACCGGCCCGCTGGATCATTTCCGGCTTGCGGGCGGGCTCAACCAGTACATCCACTTCGGTGAAGTTGGCGCCCTTCTGTTTCAAAAGGCGCTTGGCGGCGTGGCAGAAACCACAAAGCGGCGAGGTATAGATTTCCACGGGTTGCATGATCTCGGGTCTCCTGGATGTGTTTCCGAGAACTTATGCATCCTTTGACACGCGCGCCAGTACCAGAACACGGACATCCGTCGCGCCACCCGCCAGACAGATTTGCGTCAAGGCCGACAGCGTTGCACCCGATGTCATGACATCATCCACCAGAAGTATCGTCCGACCCTTCAGATGATGCGCCCGTCCGGGATGCGCCCGAAACACGCCGCAAACCGTGTCATGCCTTTGGTCATAGCCCAAACCGTCAAGGCCCGGCGTACGCGCATGTCTGACCAGAAGATCCGGACAGCACTCGAGCCCGAGCTGGTGCGCGATGGCACGCGCCAGCACCGCCGACTGATTGAACCTCCGGCGCAGCATCCTAGTCCAGTGCAAAGGCACAGGCGCCAAAATCATGCCCTCGCAGGTCATCGGTTGTGCAGCGCGGGCCATCCATCGCGCGGCAGGGCGAACGATGTCGTGGCGATCAGCATGTTTCAGTCCAAGCACCAGCTTGCGGCCATTGTCGCGGTAAAGGACGGCCGCGCGCCCCATGCTCCATGGTTTTGCGTAGCGCAGACAATCATCGCAGTATTCAGGCGTATCGTTGTTTTCGCCCGGCAAAGGGACACCGCATGTCTCACAGCACAGGCCAAAAATGAACGGAGTATCGCTCCAGCACGGCCCGCAGAGGGCGAAATCACTTTCCACCCCCTCTCCGCAGACGATACAACGCGCAGGATAGACAAGCCTTAAGGCTGTTTGAAAAGCTCTCCCGCTCACTCTATTTCCCAAGGCATGATGACTCAACTGACCGATCGCAAAGCTCTGATCCGGAACCGCGAAAGAAGCCGGGCAAATCCGGCCCTTTTCCTGCACGAAGCGGCAGCGGACGAGATCAATGATCGCCTGAGCATGGTTAACAGATCATTTACCGATAAGGTGGTCGTCTCCGGTTTCCCTGATTTCTGGGCAACGCAAATTCCGGGCGCAGTCTGCGTCAGTGATGATGACACTCTCGACCTTGAGACAGAGCGTTACGATCTGCTTGTTCATGCCATGTGCCTGCATTGGGCAAATGATCCGGTCGGTCAGCTGATACAGGCCCGACGCGCATTGAATCCCGACGGGCTGTTTCTGGGCATCTTCTTTGGCGGCGCCACATTGAACGAGCTGCGCAGCGCCTTGGCGCAGGCTGAATCCGATGTGACAGGGGGCTTGTCCCCAAGGGTAACCCCAATGGCCGAAATCCGGGATTTGGGCGCCTTGCTGCAGCGAGCCGGGTTTGCCCTGCCTGTCGCGGACACCGTAAAGTTGACCGCGACCTATGCATCACCCCTTCACTTGATGCGTGATCTTCGTGCGATGGGTGAAACAAGTGCCCTTGCAGCAAGACCGCGCCACATGATGCGGCGCGATGTCCTCTTTCGGGCATCAACCCTTTATGTTGAAAGCTTCGGGTCCGATAACCGGGTTCCTGCAACATTCGAGTTGATGGTCCTTACGGGTTGGGCACCGCATGAGAGTCAGCCACGACCGCTACGCCCCGGATCAGCGTCGGCGCGACTTGCCGATGCTCTTGCGACAAAAGAAAAACCGCTCAAAGATTGACGATTGCCTCCAAGTCGTTATTTCCACGGCTAACCTGACGCAAAGAGGGACTGGATAATGCTTGACGCAAGCACCACCGCCACCCGACCAACCCATGCACCCGCCGATCATCCGGCGATACCGAAATACAAGACCGGTATTCTGCTGGCGAACCTGGGAACACCCGATCACTATAGCTACTGGCCGATGCGCCGGTACCTGAACGAGTTTCTATCGGACAGGCGTGTGATTGATTACAGCCCGTGGAAATGGCAGCCTCTTCTGCAATTGATCATCCTCACCAAACGCCCCTTCACAAGCGGCGAGGCCTACAAATCGATCTGGAACGAGGAAAAGGGCGAAAGCCCCCTGATGACCATCACCCGAGATCAGACCACCAAGATGGCCAAGGTTCTCGAGGATCGTTACGGGGATCAGGTGATGGTCGATTTCTGTATGCGATATGGAAACCCGTCCACCAAGTCCAAGGTCCGCGAAATGGTCAAGGCGGGATGCACGCGCATCCTTTTCTTCCCGCTTTATCCGCATTACGCGGGCGCCACTTCGGGCACCGCGAATGATCAGTTCTTCCGCGCCTTGATGGAAGAACCTTGGCAGCCGACCGCTCGTACAGTGGAGCCGTATTACCAGAATCCGCATTATATCGAGGCGCTCGCACAATCGGTTGAAAAAGCCTATGCGAAAATCGAGGATCGGCCTGACATCCTTGTTGTGTCGTATCACGGTATGCCCAAACGCTACTTGATGCAGGGTGATCCGTATCACTGCCAATGTCAGAAGACGACGCGCCTTCTCAAGGAACGTCTTGGCTGGGATGACTCCGAGATCACCACGACGTTCCAATCCGTATTTGGACCCGAGGAGTGGCTGAAACCCTACACGGTCGACCATGTGGCCGAACTGGCGAAACAGGGCAAAAAGAAGATTGCTGTCGCAGCACCCGCGTTCTCGGCGGATTGCATCGAAACACTCGAAGAGATCAACGAAGAGATCAAGGAAAGCTTCGAAGAGGCGGGCGGAGAGCAGTTTACCTACATTCCCTGCCTCAACGACGATGACGCACATATCAACGCGCTCGCCTCGATCATCAGCGACAACCTCAAAGGCTGGCTGGACTAAAGCGTTTCGCGAAAAACCTGAATCACAGATTTTCGGGAAATGCAGTGCTCCGTTCAATCGTTGCACGCGTTCCGACTTTAGCTGATGCCTCAGATTAAAGGCGGAACGCTTTAAGCCAGCAAAAGCCTGGCACAAATAAAAAGGCAGTGGTTTCCCACTGCCTTTTCTTTTGGTCTCTAAGTCGTGAGACTTAGTCCATTGCAACTGCAGCTGCGATGATCGCCAGAACAACCAGCGGGATCACAACGCCAGCAGCCGAAGAGCTTGCTGCGGTTTCTTCAACAACAACGGGCGCTTCCATGACCGGCTCTTCCATCGTGCCAGCGGAAACGGTCGAAGCAGCAGCGGCGAACGCGGCGGCGAGAGCGAGTTTTTTCATGTTATCCTCCAGAAATTAGCTTGATGCTGCTTTGCAGCATAAAGCACCCAAGACTTACCTCGTATATATTTGTTAATCAGCAAAAATAGCTGATTGCAAATGCAACCTTCGACAAACGATCCACACAATGTCTGTTTTTCGTCAAATAAGCAACACTTGCGTGCCAACCTTCGCCATCCTAAACAATTCCGCTATGTGCTCATTATACAGGCCGATGCAACCGTTTGAGGAACGGCGACCGATCTTGCGCGTATCGTGGGTTCCGTGGATGCGATAATACGTCCAGCTCAGATACAAAGCATGGGTTCCGAGCGGGTTGTCGGGGCCTGGCGGAACAAAGGGCGGCCAGTCCGGATTGCGTTTCAGCATCGACGGCGTCGGCCGCCAGCTGGGCCCCTCGACTTTTTGTGTCACCCTTGTGCGGCCTCGACGGGTCAAATCTTCGGACAGGGGAACACTGGATGGATAGAGTTTGTAGGTTTGCCCATCTTCAGACCAGTAATGCAGCGCCCTGGACGAGATATCGACAAGGATCGCGCCGTTGTTCAGGTTCGAGAAATAGGGCTGCCAATCCAGAGACCGAAAGCTCGAGATATTGCGCCGGACAGTTTCGGTCACCTCTTCTTCTATCTCGACAGTGTTGGAACTATCCATGCTCTGAGCGAAAGCAGGCGCACCGACCAGAGCCGCGCTCCCCGCCAGAAACGAGCGACGATTGAGCGTATTCTTGAATTTAAAAGCCATGTCCGAACTCCGGCTTGGGTCAATCACATATCATTATAATATATGGCGCGAATGCCGCAGTCGCAATTCAAAGAACCGTCATTCGGCAACTCAAAGCCCATGCGGGTTTGAATCGTATCCAAAGGCGATATACGACGTTGGCATCGAATCTTGTACAAGGGTGCGCAAAATGGCTCGAATTCTGGCTTTGCTGTTGTCAGCTCTCTTGGCTTTGTCCGCTTGCGCCGCACCACCAGCACCCCCACAGCTTGGCGCAGATGGAAAACCGCTGCCGAGAGTGTATCGCATCGGGCCGGGCGACACCGCGCGCATCCAGTATCGGATACTTGATTCCGTCAACTCCCTGCGAGAAGCCGCAGGCCGGCCGCCTGTGCAACTCAATGCGCAGCTGAACGCCGCCGCTGCAACGCATTCGCGCGACATGTCGGTTCAAAATCGCCCCTGGCATTTCGGGTCTGACGGGTCTTCCCCGATCGATCGCGTCCGTCGTGTCGGCTACAACGGCGGACTGGTCGGAGAGAACATCTCCGAGACCTACGAAACGGAACTCGAGACGCTGGCGGCCTGGATGCAAGAGCCCACAACCCGAGACGTGATCCTGTCACCAGACGCGCGCAACATGGGCTTTTCCTGGCTACAGGAAGATAACGGCAAGATCTGGTGGACTTTGGTGATGGGCGACTAACCTCTCTTTACGGGTTTATCGTGATCGGCGTTCCGTCTTTTACCATCGCGTAAATGATTTCCATTTCCTTGTCGGTTACAGCGATACAGCCTTCGGTCCAGTCCGGCCTGTGCCGCCGGACAGTTTGCGGTGCCCCGTGGATGAAGATATCGCCCCCGGGACTCATCCCCATGCTTGCAGCGCGGGCCACATCCATTTCATTCGGATAGGAAATCCCGATCGAAAGGTGAAAGCTGCTGTTGGGGTTACGCCTGTCGATGAAGTATTCGCCCTCGGGCGTCTTGCCATCGCCCTCGACTTGCTTGTGGCCTTCCGGGGCAAATCCAAGATGAATATCGAATGACCGAAGAACGCGACCGTGATGCAAAAGATGCATTTCACGCTCGCCCTTATTGACGATGATACGTGTCACCTCCGGCCCATTGTAGGTCCGGAATTTCGAACCGCTGCACGCGGTCAGCGCCACCAACAACAAAGCGCCAACCAGACCTCTGATCACCCGCATCGCACATCACCTGTATAAACTGCTCTGAGGCAGTTTTAACCGGTTCGTGCGCGTTTTAAAGATCTGTTTGGACGCGTCGCTCAGTTGCGCCGAAACTCTGCGACAAGCTCCACATGCGACGACCAGCGGAATTGGTCTACAACGCGGATGCTTACAAGCCGATATCCGTGATCTATAAGTTGTCTGGCATCCTTGGCGAAGGTCACCGGATTGCAGGACACATAGGCAATCACCGGAACGGATGACGCGCAGATCTGAGCGGTCTGCGCAGACGCGCCTGCCCGCGGCGGATCGAGCACCACCGCATCGAATGGCGCAAGCTCATCCGGCAACAAGGGCCTGCGGAACAGATCGCGCGTTTCATGCGTCACAGCCTTGAGGCCGGGTGTTCTACGCCACCCAGCATCAAGGGCGGACATCATCGCGGCATCACCTTCGACCGCATGCACCGCCATGTCGCGTGCCAGCGGGAGCGCAAATGTGCCGCATCCCGCGAAAAGATCCGCAACCCGGCGCGCAGCGCCGACTATTCGGCGCACATCCGCGCGCAAAGCATCCTCACCCTCCTGCGTGGCTTGCAGGAAAGCCCCGGACGGCGGGGTGACGACGACATCGCCAAACCTTTGTTCGGGCGGCGCACGCGTCACGACAACCTCGTCATCGAAAGACAGGCGGGCAAGGTCATGACGCTCGGCAAGGGCCGCCAAGTCCCGCCGCATGGGACCATCGAGAGGCTTGCCATTCGAGACGGCGATATCGAGACCGTTTCGCGACATCGTTACCGCCACGGCAAGGGTTTGCTTGCGGCTTGCACCGATTGTTGCGAGCTCCTCGGCCACGGGTAAGGCTTTCATCAAATCCGGGTGGAACAAACGGCACTCCGGGATTTCGACCATCACATCCGATCCGCGCGCATAAAGACCGGCCATGGCCCCTTTCTTGGTGCGTCGCGCCGCCAATGTGGCCCGCCTGCGAGATTGCGGGGGCGATACGGAAATGGGAAGGAATTCAGCCGTAAGATTGTTGGCAGCCAGTGCCGATCTGACGACTTCCTGCTTCCAGGACGCCAGAAAGACATCCGAGGCGTGCTGAAGCTGACACCCGCCACAGGACCGAAAATGTCGGCATGGTGGGGTCACCCGATCGGATGACGGCTCGATAATACGAATATCGGTCAGAACCTTATCCGCAGTCCTGGCCTCGATCACCTCACCGGGCAGCGTGCGCGGGGCAAAGAACGGCCCGTCGACAATTCCATCACCATGGTGCCCCAGGCGGGTGACGGAAAACCGGCGCAGCGGTAATTGATGATCGTCCGTCACAGAAGATCCTCCCGGCCAAGCGAAAAACCCGACTCGATCCAGCGCTGCTCCAACTCGGACAGGCGCCGACCAAGAGCAGGCCCGCTATATTCCGACATGAGATCATGCGGGGTTACGGGGAATTTCGCATGCGATGCCTGCTCCATGATTTGCCGGACTGCCGAGTCGAACGGCGACTCGAGCAAGGCGTGTCGTAGCACGACGATGTCCAGCCCCGGATCAATGCCGTAACGATATCCGAGCTCCATTGGCGGCTTGGCCAGCGCGGCCTCGGCCAACAGAAGATCAAGTCGCTTTGACTGCGCCTTGCTCAAACGCAAACGCGAGGCCACCATGTCACCCCCAAGCGATGAAAGACGACGCATCGGCTCTGGCTCAAGTCCCGCGATCTGCTCAAGATGGACCAGCGGCGCCAGCGCGCGATCATCGCTTCCGGGCAGAACCGCCGCCAGAACACCACAAGCCCGCATGGCAGCGACCGAAGGGGCGGGATCCGGCGCGGTCAAAAGCTTGACGATCTCCGAACCGGTCCGTTCCCGTGAAAGGCCCGCAAGGCCATCAACATGCTCGGACACGGCGGCAAGACCATCGGCATCAAGACCCATATCGGGATCGCCATACCAGGCATGAAACCGGAAGAACCGCAGAATGCGAAGGTAATCCTCGCGGATGCGCTGGTTCGGATCGTCGATGAACCGCACGCGTCTTGCCTTGAGATCCGACAGCCCACCAAGCGGATCGACAAGCATGCCATCGGGTCGGGCATAAAGAGCATTCATCGTGAAATCGCGGCGCCGGGCATCCTGCATGACATCATCGGAATACGCGACAACGGCGTGTCGCCCATAGGTTTCAACATCCTCGCGAAAGGTCGTAACCTCATGTGGAACGTGATCGGACACGACCGTAACGGTCCCATGATCCAGCCCCGTCGGAACCGGCTTCAGCCCGGCTGCCTCGGCCAGGCGGATCACCGTTTCGGGATGGGCATCCGTTGCGATATCGATATCCGACACAGGCTTGTTCAGCAACGAATTGCGCACGCAGCCCCCAACGAACAGCGCCTGATGCCCGGCGTCCTCGATCATCCGACAGACCGCTTGAGTCGCTGGTCGATCTATCCAGTCTCCGCCAATCTTCATGCTTTTTCCGCTGCGTCAGCCATAGCCCTTAAGATACGCGCGGTTGCCCCCCATATGTAATAGGGACCGAAGGGAACTATGTAGTATTTCCGCCATGTCCCACGCCAGCGACGCGCCTGAATGCTGTATTGTGCGGGATTCATGACATGCGACAGGGGCACATCGAAAATCTCGGCGACTTCTCCAGTTTCCGGCCGCGGATCGAATGGCGCGAGAATCCGCGCCACGACAGGGATCACATGGAACCCGGTGACCGTTTCATGGGCAGGCAAACATCCCAGAACTTCGACATTCGAAGGATCGAGACCAATCTCTTCATGCGCCTCGCGCAGGGCCGCTGCCGTGATATCGGGATCTGCTTCATCCTGCTTGCCCCCGGGAAAGGCAATCTGACCGGGGTGATGTCTGAGGGCCGAAGACCTCTTGGTGAGGAATAGCCGCGCCTCTGAACCACCGCAAAAGATCGGCACAAGCACACCTGCGGGGCGCAGTTTGCGACCCTCCGGCAACGCGATATCGGCATTCAGATCATAGTCAGACGAAGCGATCCCAGTGTTGCCGAGGGCCGCATAAACAGGGTCGAGTGGATCACGCATCGCCATCGGGTGGATTTTGCGCATCGAACCCCAAAGTCTTCGGGTCCAGCCGATAATGCGCACCACAAAACTGGCAATCGGCGGTCACGATGCCTTCTTCGGTTGTCATTTTCTCGATATCCTTGGCGGAATAGATCGACAGGCTGTTGCGCACCCGATCTTCGGAACATGTGCAGCCGAACCGCACCGGCTGCATGTCGAAGACGCGCGGCACTTCCTCATGGAAAAGCCGAACAAGCAAATCCGTCGGAGCAACCGAGGGGCCGATCATTTCCAGATCATCGACCGTATCCAGCAACATATTGACCCGGTTCCAGTTTTCTTCGTCATCGCCGTCCAGAATATCAGCGGACAGCAACAAGCCTTCTTCTCCCGAACCGCCGCCCTCTGCAAAGGGTGACGCTGCGGGCATGTGCTGCAGCATGATACCGCCGGCACGCCAGTGTTCAGCCCCACCTTTTTCAGTCGACTTGCCGAAAGTCAGTGCAAAGCGCGTGGGCAATTGTTCGGACTGGGCGAAATAGGCTTCGGCACTGGCACTGAGGCCGTTACCGGAAATCGGAGTGATCCCCTGATAAGGTTCCGATCCTGGACCTTGATCCATCAGAACCGCGAAATAACCCTCGCCAACTTGGGAAAACGGGTCATCCCCTGAGATGCGGTCACGATCGAAACTGGCATAGGCCCGGATGCGCGCAGAGTCGCCCTCGGCAGCAGGCGCGTAGTAATCCGTGGCGATCATCCGGACCGGACCATTGGTCTGAATCTGCAGCGACAGCTTCCAGCGCAGTTTTATCGTTTGGCCGATAAGCGCCGTGAGAAGAGCCATTTCCGCGACAAGGGCTTCCACGGCATTGGGATAATCATGCTGCTTGAGGATGCCATCCAATACGCCGTCAAGGCGGGCGACGCGCCCACGGATGTCCGCATTGTCCAACTGGAACGGCAGGATTGTGTCATCCCACGCGATTTTCTGTCCGAGTGTCATGGAGTTTCCTTGTTCGCCAGAGATCGGCATACCGCGTCTATATAGGCGTCGCAACACACTGGCCAAGAGATTGCCCATGATGGCCCGGCATGGACTGACACCAATTGCAGGCAGGCAGTGGGTTCCCGGGCGCTCAAGGATGCGGGTTGAATTCCAGAAGTATGGCCGAAACATCGTCGGCAAAATCATCCGAACCTGAAAACGTGGACAGGTTCCATGTCAGAGCCTCAAGGCAGGCGGGACCATGAATGTCGCGCAGCTCGGACAGAATGCCGGAGAGGCCCTTGTTGTCCAGCAGTTGACCCTTGATGTCCGCGCATTCGACAATGCCATCCGAATGGATCAGCAGCCTTTCACCAGGGCCGAGGTCAAAAGAAACCTGCTCGAACTTTGCAGCAGGCAAAAGCCCGACAGGAAGGCCGCCATGTCCCGCCCATTCGATCGTTCCATCGTGGCGCTGAATGGCTGGATGAGGATGCCCCGCCTGCGCCAGATCAACCTTGCCACAGGCCAGATCCACATCGGCCAGGATCATGGTGAAATACAGTTCGGTATCCATTTCATCGAGAATCAGTTTGTTCAGGGCGGCAATGGTTTCTGCGGGCGGTCGCATATCGAACCGACCGGCGTCGACCTCGAATAGGGCGAGGTTCTGCTCGGGCGCAAAAGCCGAGAGATACCCCGCCAGCCGCGCGGTCATCAGCGCCGAGCTGATGCCATGTCCGGACACATCGATGGCATAAAGGCCAATCCGGTTTTCACCGACCGGAAACATGCCCACAAGGTCGCCACCGACATGCCCGCTCGACCGTAGCAAAAGCGACACCTGCGCCGCGCCGAAATCGCGGTAGCGGTCATGGACAAGCGACTGCTGAAGTTTTCGTGCTTCGACAAGATCGCTGTTGAGGGACTCGTAAAGAACCTGCAGTTCTTCCAGCGTGCTGGCGATCAGTCGGTTCTTTTCCGTCAATTCCCGTTCCATACGCAAAATACGATCACCGGCAGCAATCCGCGCGCGCAATTCCGAGGAATTCACCGGTTTTGTCAGGAAGTCGTCGGCGCCCGCGTCCAGCCCACAGGCGATATCCTCTTTCCCGCTTTTCGATGTGAGAAGGATAAAATACCCGTAGTTTTCACGCGGCATGTCCCTGAACATGCGGCAGAAATCAAGACCGTTCATGCCCGGCATCACCCAGTCGCTGATCACCAGATCGGGGGGACTGGATGTGCAGATGGCCATTGCGGCAGCCCCATCATCCGCCTCCATCACGTCGAAGCCCCAACGGCTCAGCGCGGCGCTGACGATCCGACGCTGAGCCGGACTATCGTCGACGACCAACACGCGGCGGATCGCCTGCGGCTGCGAACCGATGTGAAAAGCAACTTGTTCAGGACTTCCCAATGACGACACCCTTTTCCATGAGGGCACGGTTTAGGGCCGGTCACTTAAATCTTGGTGAAAGATTGGATTTGATCTTTTCGACCGCCACGCTTGAGATTTGCTTAGGGTTTTTGACCGAACATCGTCCGGTCGCAACCAGAGGCCTGATATGATCGACTGGAACCGAGTGAAAATTCTTCGGACGGAACTTGGCGCTGAAAACTTCGCAGATGTCGTCGGTCTGTTTCTGGATGAAATGGAAACCGAATTGCCCAAGCTGCCACATGCGGACACGCAGTCCGAATTGGTGGATCTGCTGCATTTCCTGAAAGGTGGGGCCCTGAACCTGGGCTTTACGGAATTTTCGGAGTTGTGCCAGGACGGCGAAACCAAAGCCACGGGACACGGGCCTCAGGATGTGAATATCGGGCAGATCGTCGCGTCCTATCACCAGTCACGCGCGTGTTTTGTCGATGGGCTGGACAAGTTTGACGCCGATTAGATCAGGAATTCAGCCAGCACTTCATCATTGGTGATGTCGCGATAATCGAAACCGGCAGCATCGAGTTTTCGAAGAATATGGACAAAGTTTTCCGGATTTCTGGTTTCGATGCCAATCAGGACCGAGCCGAAATTTCGGGCCGATTTCTTCAGGTATTCGAAACGGGCGATATCGTCATCCGGTCCAAGAATCGTCAGGAAGTCCTTGAGCGCTCCGGGGCGTTGCGGCATGCGAAGGATAAAATATTTTTTTACACCGGAATAGCGCTGCGCGCGTTCCTTGACCTCGGGCAGGCGTTCGAAATCGAAATTCCCGCCAGAGGTGACACAAACGACGGTCTTGCCGCGAATCGCATCGGCCATGTCCTTGAGGGCATCCACGGCCAGAGCGCCGGCCGGTTCCAGCACGATGCCTTCGATATTGAGCATCTCGAGCATGGTGGTGCAGAGGCGGTCTTCATTGATGGTGCGGATGTCAGCGGGATCGACGTCACGCAGGCGCGCGAACGTCCGCTCGCCGATCTGGGCCACGGCGGCGCCGTCGGCAAAATTGTCGACATGCTTCAGGCGCGTGGGGTGACCGTGTTGCATGGCCGCCATGAGACAGGCGCCGCCCTCTGGCTCGACCAGGATCAGGCGGGTCCGGTCACCGAGATAGCTGCGCACGCCGGCGGACAACCCGCCGCCACCCACGGGCATGATGATGATGTCGGGCATGGTTTCGGCCTGTGCCTCGATCTCGACCCCGACAGAGGCCTGACCGCCGATGACATCCTCGTCATCGAAGGGCGAAAGGAAATGCCCTTTGATTTCAGCGCAATAGGCTTGAGCCGCGGCAAGCGTATCGTCAAAATAATCCCCCGTCAGCCGGATCGATACGGCATCGCCCCCGAATTTCTCGGTCTTGCCGATCTTCTGCTGTGGGGTGGTCACCGGCATGAAGATCACACCCTTCACCCCGAAGTGGCGGCACATGAAGGCGACGCCCTGCGCGTGATTACCGGCGCTGGCGCAGACGAATTGCCTTGTATCGGGGCTGTCGGCCAGAACCTTGCGCATGGCGTTGAATGCACCGCGCAGTTTGTAGGACCGCACCGGCGACAGATCCTCGCGCTTCAGGAGGATTTCGGCATGATACCTTTCGGAGAGGTGATCGTTGCGCTGCAGCGGCGTGGGTTCAAAGACGTCGCGCATGGCGGCTTCGGCGTCTTGGGCAAGGGTGCGGAAATCGGTCATGACCCTTGATTGGCTGAATGTTTCCGGGCTGGCAAGGGCGCGAGGCAAAGCATACTCAAGAATACCGAAGCGGGGGGCATCTTGCCCCGCGCCACAAAACCGGATAATCGCCGGGCGCATGTCTGACATAAGGGGAAACTGATGTCCGCGCCCAAAAAAGTCGTGCTGGCCTATTCCGGCGGCCTCGATACTTCGATCATCCTGAAATGGCTGCAGACCGAATATGGCTGCGAGGTGGTGACGTTTACCGCCGATCTGGGCCAGGGCGAAGAGCTGGACCCCGCACGTCAGAAAGCGGAAATGCTTGGAATCAAACCGGAAAATATCTTCATCGAAGATGTCCGGGAAGAATTCGTGCGCGATTTCGTCTTTCCGATGTTCCGTGCCAACGCGGTCTATGAGGGGCAATACCTTTTGGGGACCTCGATCGCGCGGCCGTTGATCTCGAAGCGGTTGGTGGAGATCGCGGAGGAGACCGGGGCGGATGCTGTGGCGCATGGCGCAACGGGCAAGGGCAACGATCAGGTGCGGTTCGAACTTGCGGCCTATGCGTTAAACCCGGACATCAAGGTGATCGCGCCTTGGCGGGAATGGGATTTGACCAGCCGCACGAAACTGCTTGATTTTGCAGAGCAAAATCAGATTCCCATCGCCAAGGACAAACGCGGCGAAGCCCCGTTTTCGGTGGATGCGAACCTGTTGCACACGTCGTCCGAGGGGAAGGTGCTGGAGGATCCGGCGGTGGATGCGCCGAATTACGTGTATCAACGGACCGTTAATCCGGAGGACGCCCCGAACGAGCCGGAATTCATCGAGATCGGCTTTGAAAAAGGCGACGCGGTGAGCGTGAACGGTGAGGCGCTCAGCCCTGCCAACCTGTTGACAAAGCTGAATGAATTGGGCGGCAAGCATGGGATTGGCCGGCTTGATCTGGTCGAAGGGCGGTTCGTGGGCATGAAAAGCCGGGGCATCTATGAGACGCCCGGCGGCACGATCCTGCTGGAGGCGCATCGGGGAATCGAGCAGATCACGCTGGATCGGGGGGCTGCGCATCTGAAGGATGAGCTGATGCCGCGTTATGCCGAGCTGATCTATAACGGGTTCTGGTACAGCCCGGAACGCGAGATGTTGCAGGCGCTGATCGACCAATCACAACATCATGTGACAGGAACGGTGCGGCTGAAGCTGTACAAGGGATTGGCGCGGACGGTTGGGCGGTGGTCGGATCACAGCCTGTATTCCGAGGCGCATGTGACCTTCGAGGATGATGCCGGGGCCTATGATCAGAAGGACGCGGCGGGGTTCATCCAGTTGAATGCCCTGCGGCTGAAATTGCTGGCCGCGAGGGACCGCCGGTTGAAAGGCTGAGTTTCGTACGATTCGTACGAAACCTACGCGCATTCAGGACCAAACGAGGGTCGCGATCTGGAATTTGTGTCCATCCTGTACACAAATCATCAGATCGCGACGGCGCGAAGCCGGTCATAGGCCGGCATCGCGGCCCGCGCCAGGGCAGCGCGCGGACCGTCGAGATCGGGAATGTCCCCCTCGGGTCCGGCGAAGCCTGTGGAGGCGTGAACCGACCCATACCAATGCGAGGCCCAGACCCCATCAGAGGGATGACCGCCCGCAGGCCATGACAGCATGGCGGGATCCCATTCAAGACCGATGGCAGCACAAAGCTGCTGCAGCTTGCCCGCCGGATCGCGGCGGATATCGGCGGAGTCGATCACCACGGGCGCAACGCCCGCTGCGGTTAGGGTTTCGTAAAGCTCTTGCTGTTGGATGAACCCGATATCGGCAAGAGACGGATCATCGTATTTGGCAGAGAAACTGGCGGCCACACGGGCAGGGTGGCGAATGAGAAACACGTTGGTCACATCGGCGATCCAGTCGCGCGGAATGCCGGGGATCATGTGCTGGGACATGTGCTTTTGGTAGAGATGCGGACGGCCATCGCGGATCGGGCCAAGCAGGTGATCCACGACACGGGCGGGATCGGTGGGCTGGGAGGCGATGATTGCATCGCGCATCGGATGATCGAGCCCGGTCAGTGCGAGATAGGCGGCATAGAACGGTTCGTCCATCACCGCGAAATCACGGCGCGCACCGAATGCATACATCAGCGCAGTCGAGAGGTTGCGGGGGCCGGACCACATGGCAAGACGCATCGGGAGAGTTCCTTGGGCCGGGGCCGATCAGGCGGTTTCGTGGTGAATCAGAGCCTTGTAGAGCTGTTGAATACGGGTTGTGACGGGGCCGGGTGCTGCATCACCAATGGCACGCCCGTCGATTTCGGACACAGGGGTTTGCGCACCGAATGTGCCGGTGAGAAACGCCTCACAGGCTCCATAGGTATCGACCAGCGAGAAGTTACGCTCGAACACGGGGATATTGTTGGCGCGGCACAGATCGATCACCTTTTGCCGAGTGATCCCGTTCATGCAGTAATCCCCGGTGCTGGTCCAGACCTGGCCCTTGCGCACGATGAAGAAGTTGCAGGCGTTGGTGGTGTTCACGAAGCCATGAATATCGAGCATCAGCGCCTCGTCGGCGCCGGCCTTTTCGGCGGCGATGCAGGCGAGGATGCAATTGAGCTTGGAATGGGAGTTCAGCTTGGGATCCTGCGTCATGGGCAGGCCGCGGATATGCGGCACGGTCGCCAGACGGATGGGGCGGGCGATCTTGGGCCTGGAATGCTCCATGATGATGGCCATTGTCGGCCCCTGACGGCTGAGCGAGGGGTGCTGGAACGGGCGGGTTTTCACGCCGCGCGTCACCATCAGGCGCGCATGGGCGTCAGAGTGCATGTCATTGGCCTTTTGTGTGTCTAACACGGCTTGAAACACCTGTTCCCGGGTCATGCCGATATCGAGATCAATGGCTTTGGCGGCCTCGAACAGGCGGTCGAGATGTTCATCGGCAAAGGCCCATGTGCCGTTATAGAGGCGCAGACCCTCCCAGACGCCGTCACCCAGCATGAAGCCGCTGTCATAGACACTGACGGTGGCGGCCTGTTTCGGGACGATGTGCCCGTTGAGCCAGATGAGGATATCCTCGTTCCGGGCGTCTTCTTCGGCTTGGTGCGTGGTCTGGTGATCGGTCATGGGGGCCTTTTGAGTGTTACAGCCGAAGCGCGGCTTTTGTTTCAAAGGCAGGCTAAAGAGGCGGAAAAATGGTTCAAGCCGTAAATTCGGATCAACTGGATGTGACATCACGCGGGGGTGAATTGGCCGTGTGGGGGGTGATGGGCCAAGGTGGGCCTGTTGAAACGAGGAGGGTATCCCGATGGGGTTACGTCGCAGAACCATAAAAGCCGGTGCGCTGGCGATTCTGATCGCGATCGGCATCGGTGTCGAGGTCAATCAGGCCAAGGCGGCCGGGACCGAGACATTGACTGTCGCGGGCGGCTGTTTCTGGTGTGTCGAAGCCGATTTCGAGAAGGTCGAGGGCGTGCACGAGGTGGTGTCGGGCTATACCGGCGGCACGGTGAAGAACCCCACCTACAAGCAGGTTGTGGGTGGTGGCACCGGGCATTACGAGGCGGTCGAGATCATGTACGATCCGGCGAAAGTGTCGGCACGGCAGCTTTATGACCTGTTTTTCCGCTCGGTCGATCCGACCGATGCGGGCGGGCAGTTCTGCGATCGGGGAGACAGCTATCGCACGGCGATTTTCGTCTCTGATAAGGCGGAAAAGGCGGCTGCGAACGCCGCCAAGGCCGAGGCCGAAAAGGCGCTTGGGCAGCAGATCGTGACCCCGATCCTCGAGGCCGGACCGTTTTACGAGGCCGAAGCGTATCACCAGGATTACTACAAGGGTGACAAGCTGATCCTGACGCGGTTCGGACCGAAATCACAGGCGGCCGCCTATGAACGGTATCGCACGGCCTGCGGACGGGACGCCCGGGTGAAGGCGCTTTGGGGGCAGGCCGCGCCGTTTGTGAACTGAACCGGGATTACCCCACCTTGCAGGCCGACAGCACCGCCATGTTGAGAATGTCGCTGGCGGTGGCGTTGGTCGAACAAATCTGAATCGATTTGTCGAGACCGGCGAGGATCGGGCCGATCACCGTGGCGCCGGCCATTTCCTGCATCAGCTTGACCGAGATCGAGGCCGAATGCCGGGCCGGAACCACGAGGATGTTGGCCGGGCCGGTCAGGCGCTGAAACGGATAGGCGTCCTGCGCGCGGGGATTTAGGGCGACATCGACGGTCATTTCGCCTTCGAACTCGAAATCCACGCCGCGACGGGCCAGCACATCGGGAGCAAGGTGCATTTTCTCGGCCCGTTCCGAGCGCGGATAGCCGAAGGTCGAGAAGCTGACGAAGGCGACGCGCGGCTCAAGCCCCAGATGGCGGGCGACGCCGGCGGCACGGGTTGCGATATTGGCCAGATCCTCTTCGTTGGGCCATTCATGCACCAGCGTATCCGAGATCAGAACGATGCGCCCCTTGTGCAGAAGCGCCGTGACACCGGCGACGCCATGCGCGGTATCGGCGTTGAACACATGGTTGATGCGTTCGAGCACATGGGCGGATTTGCGGGTGGCGCCGGTCACGAGACCGTCGCCATGGCCATGGGCCAGCATCAGCGCCGAGAACACGTGACGGTCCCGCGCGGCCATGCGGTGAATGTCCTGCCGGTCATGGCCCTTGCGCTGCAGGCGGGTGTAGAGAAACTCTTTGTATTCATCCAGACGGTCGCTTTTGGCGGCGTTGGTGACTTCGATCTCGCTGACGGCATCGCCGAGGCCAGCCGCCTCGAGCTTGGCTTTCACGTCATCGTCGCGGCCCACGACGATCGCCTTGCCGAGACCCGAGCGCTGATATTGCACGGCGGCTCGCAGCACGCGGGGATCGTCGCCTTCGGCAAAGATCATGCGGGCCTGGGCGTTGCGGGCGCGGGCGTTGATCGAGCGCAGGATCGACGCGGTGGGATCCATGCGGGCGGCGAGCGACTGCTCATAGGCGTCCATGTCGACGATTGGACGGCGGGCGGCGCCGGTGCGCATGCAGGCCTTGGCCACGGCGGGCGGCACGGTATGGATCAGACGCGGATCGAAGGGGGTGGGGATGATGTAATCGCGCCCGAAGGAAAGCTTGCGGCCGTAAGCCATCGCGACCTCGTCGGGGACATCGGCGCGCGCCAGTTCGGCCAGGGCTTCGGCGCAGGCGATCTTCATCTCGTCGTTGATGGCGCGGGCATGCACATCGAGCGCGCCACGGAAGAGATAGGGGAAGCCAAGGACGTTGTTGACCTGGTTGGGATAATCCGACCGGCCAGTGGCGACGATGGCATCGACGCGGACCTCATGCGCCTCTTCGGGAGTGATTTCGGGATCGGGGTTGGCCATGGCGAAGATCACCGGGTTGTCGGCCATCGAGGCGACCATGTCTTGGGTCACGGCGCCCTTGACCGACACGCCGATAAAGACGTCGGCGCCTTTCATGGCCTCTTCGAGCGTGCGCAGATCGGTTTTGACGGCATGGGCCGATTTCCACTGGTTCATGCCGTCGGTGCGGCCCTGATAGATCACGCCCTTGGTATCGCAGGCGATGCAGTTTTCGGGGCGCGCGCCCATGGATTTCAGCAATTCGATGCAGGCGATGCCCGCAGCGCCGGCACCGTTCAGCACGATCCGGCACTCTTCGAGCTTCTTGCCCGAGATATGCAGCGCGTTGATGAGACCGGCGGCACAGATCACGGCGGTGCCGTGCTGATCGTCGTGAAAGACGGGGATGTCCATCTGTTCCTTGAGCGTCTGCTCGATGATGAAACATTCGGGCGCCTTGATATCTTCGAGATTGATGCCCCCGAAGGTCGGCCCCATGAGGCGCACGGCCTTGATGAATTCCTCGGGGTCTTCGGTATCGAGCTCGATGTCGATGGAGTTCACGTCGGCGAACCGCTTGAAGAGCACGGCCTTGCCCTCCATCACCGGTTTGGAGCCGAGCGCGCCCAGATTGCCAAGACCCAGAACCGCCGTGCCGTTGGAGATCACCGCCACCAGATTGCCCTTGTTGGTGTAGTCATAGGCGAGTTCCGGGTTGGCGGCGATTTCCTCGCAGGGCACGGCAACGCCGGGGGAATAGGCCAGCGACAGATCCCGCTGTGTCGTCATCGGCACGGTGGCCTGAATCTCGAACTTGCCGGGGGTGGGTTCGAGATGAAAGGCAAGCGCCTCTTCGCGGGTGTATCTGGGTCTGGACATGCTACGGCCTTGCACTGTTTGAGTGATTTGCATCGTCATAGCGGGGGTTTGCCACGGTCTCAACTGCAACTCGTTTTCGGGTTTCCGGCGGCTTGCGGGCTTTGTAAGGTTTGAACCAACCAAGCCGGGGGGCGCACGTGACGACCGAGACATCCGCCGTAACGCCGATGATGGCGCAATACCTTGAGATCAAGGCAGAATATCCGGGGGCGCTGCTGTTCTACCGGATGGGCGATTTCTATGAGTTGTTCTTTGACGATGCTGTGGCCGCCGCAGAGGCGCTGGATATCGCGCTCACGAAGCGCGGCAAGCATCTGGGCGAGGATATCGCCATGTGCGGGGTGCCGGTGCATTCAGCCGAGAATTACCTGCTGACGCTGATCCGCAAGGGGTTTCGGGTGGCTGTGGGAGAACAGCTTGAAAGCCCGGAGGAGGCCAAGAAACGCGGCTCGAAATCGGTGGTCAAGCGCGGGGTCGTGCGGCTGGTGACGCCCGGCACCTTGACCGAAGAAAGCCTTCTGGAGGCACGGCGACACAATTATCTGGCCAGTTTCGCACGCGTGCGCGGCGACGGGGCGCTGGCGTGGGTCGATATTTCCACGGGAAGTTTCCACGTCATGCCTTTGACCGAGGTGCGGCTTGGCCCGGAGCTGGCGCGGCTAGCGCCGTCAGAGGTGGTTCTGGCCGATGGGGATCAGGCGGATTTGGGTGACATAGTGACTGAATCCGGGGCTGCGGTCACCGAGTTGGGGCGCGCGGCCTTTGACAGTGCGGGTGGCGAAAAGCGGCTTTGCGATCTGTTCGATGTCGGCACTCTGGAGGCGTATGGGCAGTTCACGCGGCCCGAGGTGGCAGCGATGGGCGCGATCGTCGAATATCTGGAGATCACCCAGCGCGGCAAGCTGCCCTTGTTGCGGCCACCGCAGCGCGAGGCGCAAGCGCGGGTCATGCAGATCGACGCGGCGACGCGGCGCAATCTGGAAATCACGCAGGCGCTTGGCGGCGGGCGGGCCGGATCGCTTTTGTCGGCGGTGGATCGGACAGTCACGGCTGGCGGTGGGCGATTGCTGGAACGGCGGCTGTCGAGCCCAAGCCTAGTGCTTGAGATTGTACAAGACCGGCTGGATGCCGTGGGTTTTGCGGTGGAACAGAGACGATTCAGCGAGGATTTGCGCGCGGCCTTGCGCAAGGTGCCCGATCTGGACCGGGCGCTGTCACGGTTGGCGCTGGATCGGGGCGGGCCGCGCGACTTGGCGGCGATCCGCAACGGGCTGGAACAGGCGGGCGCTATTGCCGATATGGCCGAGGGCCACGAACTGCCACGGTTGATGGCCGAGGCGGTGACGGCGCTGAGCGGGCATGAGAGCGTGCTGGACCTTTTGGAGCAGGCATTGGTGGCGGAGCCCCCGATGCTGGTGCGTGATGGGGGGTTCATCGCACCCGGTTTCGATGAGGAGCTGGACGAAGCACGGCAACTTCGCGACGAGGGGCGCGGTGTGATTGCGGGGATGCAGGCGGAATATGTGGACCTGACGGGGATTCAGAGCCTGAAGATCAAGCATAACAACGTGCTGGGCTATTTCGTCGAGGTGACGAGCGTTCACGCGGACAAGATGCTGTCGGGGCCGCTGAACGAGACATTCAAGCACCGGCAGACCACGGCCAATCAGGTGCGTTTCACGACGGTGCCGCTGAGCGAGATGGAAACCCGTATCCTGAATGCAGGGGGTCGGGCGCTTGAGATTGAAAAGCGGCTCTATGACAGCTTGAAAGCGGCCATTCTTGAAAGCTCCGACGCGGTGTCACAGGCCGCAAGCGCATTGGCGGAGCTGGATCTGGCCACCGCGCTGGCCGATCTGGCGCGCGGTGAGGATTGGACGCGGCCCAAGGTGGATGCCAGCCGGGCGCTGGATATCGAGGCCGGACGGCATCCGGTGGTGGAACAGGCGCTGCGCAAATCCGGAGAGCCGTTCATCGCCAATGACTGCGATCTGGGGACTGCGCATGATATCTGGCTGCTGACCGGGCCGAACATGGCGGGTAAATCCACGTTTTTGCGGCAGAACGCGCTTATTGCGCTGCTGGCGCAGGCGGGCAGCTTTGTGCCGGCAAGGGCGGCGCATATCGGGATGGTGAGCCAGTTGTTCAGCCGGGTTGGCGCGAGTGATGATCTGGCAAGGGGGCGGTCGACCTTCATGGTGGAGATGGTGGAAACCGCCGCGATCCTCAATCAGGCGGACGATCATGCGCTGGTTATCTTGGATGAGATCGGGCGCGGCACGGCGACCTATGACGGGTTGAGCATCGCCTGGGCCACGCTGGAGCATCTGCACGAGATCAACCGCTGTCGGGCGCTGTTTGCCACGCATTATCACGAGCTGACCAACCTGAGCGACAAGCTGGACCGGGTGGATAACGCCACGGTCAGCGTCAAGGAGCATGATGGCGACGTTATTTTCCTGCACGAGGTGCGGCGCGGTGCGGCGGATCGCAGTTATGGCGTGCAGGTGGCCAAGCTGGCGGGACTGCCAGAGACGGTGGTGGCTCGGGCGAGGGTGGTTCTGGATGCGCTGGAAAAGGGCGAACGCGAGGGGGGAACGGCGCAAAAGGCGTTGATCGACGATCTGCCGCTGTTTTCCGCCGTGCCAGCCCCGCCACCGCAGGTCATCCGGGAGTCAGGTGTGGAGAAACGGCTGGCTGATATCCTGCCCGACGAATTGACCCCGCGCGAGGCGCTGGATCTGATTTATGAATTGAAGGGGCTTGTGCAGGGCTAGGCCGGGCCGGGGGCCCGACCCAATCCTTAGCCGTGGTTCGAGGACACGCCGACTTGCGCGGGGCGCAGGATACGGTCGTGCAGCATGAACCCTTCGGTCGACACCTGTATGATATCGCCCGCCTTGGTGCCGGGAAGCGGCGCTTCGAACATCGCTTCGTGCTGCTGGGGGTCGAATCTGTCGCCGACTTCGGGCGAAATCCGGGTGATGCCGTGGCGCGAGAAGACGTTGAGCAATTCCCGCATCGTCAGTTCGACACCTTCGAGAAGGGCGGCGGAAACCTGTTTCTGCTCTTCGGTGGCGGCTTCGAGCGCGCGTTTCATGTTGTCGTAGACCGGCAGCATGTCGCGGGCCAGCTTGGAGCCACCGTAGTTTTCGGCCTCGCGGCGGTCTTTATCGCTACGCTTGCGGGCGTTTTCGGCATCCGCGAGCGCACGCATGAACTTGTCCTGCAGCGCGTCCCGTTCGGCGCGCAGGGTTTCGATTTCGGCGTCTGTATCCGAGATCTCCTCGTTGGCGAGGGCGTGTTCCTCGGCCTCGGCCTGTTCGATGTCGTCAAGGAAATCTTCGTTCTTCGGCTCTGCCATATTTCACCTCTAGCTCCGGTCCGCGATCAGTTTTCCGACCAGTTGCGCCGTGTAGTCCACGATCGGCACGATGCGGCCATAGTTCAGGCGGGTGGGACCGATGACGCCCACCGCACCAATGATCTTTCGGTCAGCGTTCATATAAGGAGAGACCACCAGAGAGGAACCCGAAAGTGAGAAAAGTTTGTTCTCGGAGCCGATAAAAATGCGCACACCCTCGCCCTCGTCGGCCAGTTCGAGGAATTCTGCGATGTCGCGCTTGCGTTCGAGATCGTCAAAGAGGGTGCGGATGCGGTCCAGATCCTGTTCTTCGGTCTCGGCATCGAGAAGATTCGCGCGGCCCCGAACGATCAGGCGCTCATAGGTGTCGCCCTCGCCATCCCAGACGGCCAGACCGCTTTCCACCAGATCGCGCGCCAGTTTGTCGATTTCCTGCCGCCGTTCGACAATCTGTTTGGAAATAACGCGCTGAAGCTCGCTAAGCGTGCGCCCCTCGGCCAGTGCGTTGAGGAAATTGGCCGCTTCGCGCATCGAGCTGGGCGTTTGGCCCGGAGGCGGCGTGAAGATGCGGTTTTCGACATGGCCATCGGCAAAGACCAGCACCACGAGCGCGCGATCCTGCGCCAGACTGACGAATTCGATATGCTTGATCGGCGCTTCGCGCTTGGGCGCCAGAACGAGAGAGGCGCCATGGGTGACGCCCGACAGGGCGGATCCGATCCGATCGAGGATACCGGACACATCCTTGGAATTGCTGCCAAGGGTGGCGTCAATCATCTCGCGGTCGGTGCTTTGCAGGTCGCCCACCTCGAGCAGACCATCGACGAACATGCGCAAACCGGTCTGTGTAGGGACGCGACCGGCGCTGATATGCGGGCTTTCCAGCAGGCCGAGATATTCGAGATCCTGCATCACGTTGCGGATTGTTGCCGCGCTGACCTTTTCGCTGAAATCACGGGTCAGAGTGCGCGAGCCGACGGGCGCACCCGATAACAGATAGCTTTCCACGACCCGTCGAAACACCTCGCGGGAGCGTTCATTCATCTCTTCCAGAATTTTGCCTTGGTCATTCATGATGGTCAGGCCGTTTTGGGTATGGTCCGTCATTAAAGACGGCTTGTGGAAAAGGTCAATCGGGGTTGCTATCTGCGTGACACGGACTGTATCCACGGGACGAATTGTTAAAAGGATGACAACATGCGCCCCTCGGGTAGAGACTTAAGTGAAATGCGCCCCGTTTCAATCGAAACGGATGTTACGAAACATGCCGAGGGGTCGTGCATGATCCGTGTCGGAGACACGCATGTACTGTGCACCGCCAGTCTTGAAGAGCGTGTGCCCCCCTTCATGAAGGGCACCGGGCTTGGCTGGGTCACGGCGGAATACGGGATGCTGCCGCGCTCGACCTCGTCGCGGATGCGGCGCGAAGCGACTGCGGGAAAGCAAGGCGGGCGCACCGTCGAGATTCAGAGACTGATCGGGCGGTCGCTGCGCGCGGGTGTCGATCGGGTTGCTTTGGGTGAGCGTCAGATCACGGTGGATTGCGATGTGATCCAGGCCGATGGCGGCACGCGCTGTGCAGCGATCACCGGCGGTTGGATCGCGCTGCGGCTTGCGGTCAACAAGCTGATGAAGGCAGGCGACGTGATCAGCGATCCGCTTGTTGATCCGGTGGCGGCGGTCAGCTGTGGAATTTACGCCGGTCAGCCTGTGCTTGATCTGGATTATCCCGAGGATAGCGAAGCCGGTGTGGACGGGAATTTCATCATGACCGGGAGCAAGCGGCTGATCGAGGTGCAGATGAGCGCCGAGGGGTCGACCTATAGCCGGGATCAGATGAATCTGCTGATGGATCTGGCGGAAAAGGGCGTGGCCGAGCTGGTTGCGGCGCAAAAGGCGGCGGTGAATGCGTAAATTCACGGGCGATACCCTGCTGGTTGCGACCCATAACTCCGGCAAGCTGGAAGAAATCGCCAGCCTGCTGGAGCCTTTTGGCGTCAAGGTGGTGGGCGCCGCGGAAAAGGGACTGGCCGAGCCGGAGGAAACCGAGACGAGTTTCGTGGGCAATGCACGGATCAAGGCCCATGCGGCGGCCAAGGCCACGGGTCTGCCTGCGCTGTCGGATGATTCTGGGATCGAGGTGGACGCGCTGGATGGCGCGCCGGGTGTGTTTACCGCGAATTGGGCCGAAACAGAGACGGGTCGCGATTTCATCATGGCGATGGGCAAGACGCATGACCGGCTGGTGGAAAGCGGTGCGCCGCAACCCTGGACAGCGCGGTTTTGCTGTACTTTGGTGCTGGCGTGGCCCGATGGGCATGACGAGGTGTTCCCCGGAACGGTCGAGGGGCGGATCGTCTGGCCGATGCGAGGGCATGAGGGGCACGGATACGATCCGATCTTTCAGCCTGACGGGTATGAGCAGACATTCGGCGAGATGGATCGCTGGGGAAAGAACCGGATCAGCCACCGGGCCGATGCCTTTGCCAAGCTTGTAAAGGGCTGTTTTGGCTGAGGATTGGCAACAGG
The DNA here is from genome assembly GCF_000170875.1 of Roseobacter sp. AzwK-3b. Lineage (NCBI taxonomy): Bacteria > Pseudomonadati > Pseudomonadota > Alphaproteobacteria > Rhodobacterales > Roseobacteraceae > Roseobacter > Roseobacter sp. AzwK-3b. The sequence goes on along the minus strand of NZ_ABCR01000001.1, from coordinate 497,054 downwards.
GGGGCTTTGGCCTCTACCTGCACTGGCCGTTTTGCGAGGCCAAATGCCCGTATTGCGATTTCAACAGCCAGGTGAGCCGCGACATCGATCAATCCCGCTGGCTTAGAGCCTATTTGCACGAGATCGACCGCTATGCCGGGATGCTGCCGGGACGGGTTTTGAACTCAGTTTTCCTTGGCGGTGGAACGCCCAGCCTGATGGATCCCGATGTGGTCGCCGCCATTCTTGAGCGCGTGCGGCAAAGCTGGCCGCAGGCGAATGATCTGGAGGTGACGCTTGAGGCGAATCCGGGATCGGTGGAGGCGCGTCGCTTTCGGGGATATGCGGAGGCCGGTGTGTCGCGGGTGTCGATGGGTATTCAGGCGTTGAACGACGAGGATTTGCGCCGTCTTGGCCGGATACACAGCTTGGCCGAGGCACGTCAAGCCCATGATATTGCAAGGAAAAACTTTGATCGCGTCAGTTTCGACCTGATTTATGCGAGACAGGATCAAACGGTTGAGGCATGGCGGGCCGAGCTTGGTGAAGCGTTGGAAATGGCGGTGGATCATCTGTCGCTGTATCAGCTGACCATCGAACAGGGCACTGCCTTTGCGGATCGCTATGCGCGGGGCGGGCTGAAGGGGTTGCCGGCCGAAGATGCCGCCGCGGATATGTATGAGGCGACGCAAGAGATATGTGCGGGCGCGGGCATGGACGCTTATGAAGTGTCGAACCATGCCAAACCGGGCGCTGAATCGCGGCACAACCTGATTTACTGGCGCTATGGGGATTATGTTGGCATCGGCCCGGGAGCGCATGGGCGAGTGACGCTGGATGGTCAGCGCCATGCGACCGAGGCGTGGTCGAACCCCGATCGGTGGCTGAGCGCAGTAGATGCGGGGCAATCCGAGAAGAGCTGCGAAGCGATTGATCCCAAGGATCAGGCGGCTGAATACCTCATGATGGGGTTGCGAATTCGTGAAGGCATAGATGTTGTGCGTTATGAGGCGATGGCAGGCGAGGCGTTGTCAGAGGAAAAGCTGATCGAGTTGCGAGAGCTTGGGATGATCGAAAGCAACGGACAGCGGGTATGGGTTACCGAGCAGGGTAGGCCAGTGCTGAACGCGGTTTTGCGGGACTTGCTGGTGGAGTGAGAGAGGTCAGTCGCCGGTACTCAGCATACGGCACAGGGTGTCGAGCTGATCGAGGGTTTCGTAAGTGATGGTCATCTGGCCCTTTTCCTGCCCCGGCTTGTGATCCAGTCGGACGGTCATACCCAGATTGGCCGACAGATCGCCCTCGAGCGCCTTGGTATCAGCGTCTTTTTCCACCGATTTCGACGGCTTCTTCTTTTTGCCGGGATCGGCAAAGATGTTGCTGATCGACTTCTTGACCAGCGCTTCGGTTTCGCGAACAGAGAGACCTTTTTTGATGACCTCAAGCGCCAGAGCTGCAGCATCTTCGGCGGTTATGAGAGCGCGGGCATGCCCGGCACTCAGGCGACCGTCGCGGAGATAGGCCTGAACCTCTTCGGGGAGAGTCAGAAGGCGGACCGAATTGGCGATGTAACTGCGGCTTTTGCCCAGAACCTCGGACAGTTTTTCCTGCGTGTGGCCGAATTTGTCCATCAGCTGGCTGTAACCGGCGGCCTCTTCCACGGGATTGAGATCGGCGCGCTGGATGTTTTCGATGATGGCGATTTCCAGCACTTCGGTATCGTTGAAGTCGCGAACCAGAACAGGGATCTGATGCAGCTTGGCCATTTGAGCCGCGCGCCAGCGGCGTTCACCCGCGACAATCTCGAACGCGGTATCGTCGCCGGGCACGGGACGCACGATCAGGGGCTGGATGATGCCCTTTTCCTTGATGGACGCAGCCAGATCATCGAGCTTGTCCTTGTCGAAGCTGCGGCGCGGCTGATCGGGGTTAGGGCGGATTTTCTCAATCGGAACAGTGCGATCCGCCGGCTTCGGGGCTTCAGAAGCGGTTGTCTTGTCTTCGTTCACGTCGGCCATGAGCGCGGACAGCCCACGGCCCAAACCGCGCTGTTTGGTTTTCTTGTCAGTCATCCGAAGCTCCTGTGATTACGCAGCGGCGCGCGTCTGATTGGACATCAATTCCCGCGCCAGATCGCGGTAAGCCTGCGCCCCCTTGGACGCCGAATCATATTGCAGAACCGGCACCGCGTAGGAGGGCGCCTCGCTGACGCGGACATTCCGGGGGATGCGCGTCTGGAACACCAGGGCGCCAAGATTATCGCGAGCATCCTGCTCGACCTGCGACGAAAGGTTGTTACGGGCGTCGAACATCGTCAGCACGACGCCTTCGATACGCAGATTAGGATTGGCGGTCTGGCGGACCTCGCGAATGGTCAGCATCAGCTGTGACAGGCCTTCGAGCGCGAAAAACTCGCTTTGAAGCGGCACCAGCACCGAATGGGCGGCAACCATCGCGTTGACTGTCAAAAGGTTGAGCGACGGAGGGCAATCAATGAGTATGTAATCAATGGCGTAATCGTCCATTGCGGTCTGGCGAAGGGCGTCATGCAAAAGAAAGCTGCGCTTTTCGGTTGCGATCAGCTCCATATCCGCCGAGCTGAGATCGACGGTTGCGGGAACGATCAGCAGGTTGTCAAAGGCGGTTTCCTGCACGACCTCTGAAAGATCAATTTCTTCGAGAAGAAGCTCGTATGTGGTGAGTTCACGGTCCGACGCGTCGATTCCAAGCCCGGTCGAGGCGTTTCCCTGCGGGTCGAGGTCAATGATCAGGACTTTTTGCCCGGCTTCGGCCAGTGCAGCACCCAGATTTATTGTCGTCGTGGTCTTTCCAACGCCGCCTTTCTGGTTTGCAACGGCAATGATCTTGGGTCCGCGAGGGCGGGTCGGATCAGACACGGGCGACTCCTGTAATGGTCATGATAACTGGGCCGGTTTCAGTTTTACTTTTAGCAAGCCGGTGCGAGAAGGTCCAAGCTGTTTGCGCAGCCTCGACCTCTTTTTGCCAGTTTTCGCCCTTTGGAAAGATCGCCGTCCCATCGGGACGCATATGCCGTTCGGCAAAGCCAAGCAGCGTTGTCAGATCGGCCAGCGCACGGGCTGACAGGACATTTGCCTCAAGGGGCGGGATATTTTCGATCCGGTCATTGATGACATCGGCGCGCGCACCCGTTTCGCGGATCACGGTGTTGAGAAACACGCATTTACGAACATCGCTTTCCACCAGGGTCGTGCGCTTGGGTGACCCTGTTTCAAGCGAGAGAATGGCCATCAGCAAACCGGGAAAGCCGGCGCCGGACCCAAGATCAACCCAGTGATCGACTGGATGTGGCGCGAGATCGTAAATCTGAATGGAATCAACGAAATGGCGCTGCCAGAGGTCGGGGAGCGTGGAGCGCGCCACTAGATTGATCCGCGGCGTCCATTTGCGCAGCAGCGCCTCGTAGATGGTCAGACGCTCCACTGTTTCACGTGAAACATTCAGATCAGCCGCATCGCTCATGCAGTTTTTTCACGCTTGCGCAGGCGCAGGCGGGACATGAGCAACGTCAGCGCTGCAGGCGTCATCCCATCAATGCGCGAGGCTTGCGCCAGATTCGCGGGGCGGGCGGCGGTAAGTTTGGTCTTGAGCTCGTTCGACAGCCCATCGATCGTAGAAAAATCGAGGTCAGAGGGAATTTCCTGTGCCTCGTCGCGCTTCATCATTTCCACGTCACGGTTCTGACGCTGGATGTAATTCGCATAAAGCGCATCCTTTTCCAGCTGCGCCCGTGAGGCTTCGTCGATATCGGCCAATGTCTGATCCAGCGTGAGCAGGTGCGAAAAGTCGATATCCGGGAAGGCGAGCAGCTGAAAAGCGGTGCGGCGCGAGCCGTCCTGATTGATTTTCAGTCCGGTCTTGATCAGGTCGCGGGGCGTGAAGCTGGCCGCGTCAAGACGCGCGCGGGCGGCGTCGAGGCGTTCCATCTTTTGGGCGAAAGCCTGGCTGCGTTGCGGACCGACAAGGCCCGTGGCTATCCCAAGCGGCGTCAGGCGTTGATCGGCGTTATCGGCGCGCAGGGAAAGGCGAAACTCGGCGCGGGAGGTGAACATGCGGTAGGGTTCGGACACGCCACGGGTTATCAGGTCGTCAACCATGACGCCGATATAGCTGTCCGAGCGGCTGAAGAGCAGGGGATCACGTTCTTGCGCCGCAAGCGCGGCGTTCAGCCCGGCGACAAGACCCTGGGCCGCCGCCTCTTCATACCCGGTTGTGCCGTTGATTTGACCCGCGAGGTAAAGACCGGGAACGGCCTTGACCGCGAGCGTGGCGTCAAGGGCGCGCGGATCGACGTAATCGTATTCGATGGCATAGCCCGGCTGCACGATCACGGCATGTTCCAGCCCCGCGATCGAACGGACATAATCTTGCTGCACATCTTCCGGAAGGGAGGTCGAGATCCCGTTGGGATAAATCAGGTCATCGGACAGGCTCTCGGGCTCAAGGAAGATCTGATGAGAGGTCTTGTCCGCAAAGCGCACGATCTTGTCTTCAATCGAGGGGCAGTAACGAGGGCCAACGCCGTCGATATGGCCACCATACATCGCGGATCGATCAAGGTTATCGCGAATGATGGCGTGCGTTTGCTCGTTTGTGTGGGTGATCCCGCAGGAAATCTGCCGCGCGGTGGGCGCGTCCGAGAGAAACGAGAACAGCACGGGGTCATCATCGCCGGGCTGTTTTTCAAGACTGTCCCAGTCAATCGTCTTGCCATCGAGCCGCGGCGGCGTGCCGGTCTTGAGCCGCCCAAGTTTGAGCGCAAAGCTGTCCAGCCGCTCGGCCAGTTTGATCGAGGGCTTGTCGCCCATGCGCCCCCCGGGTCGGGACACGTCGCCGATATGGATAACACCGCGCAGAAACGTGCCGGTTGTCAGGACGACCGCGCCTGCGGAAATCTCGCTTCCGTCGGCGAGAACGATGCCGGTGACGCGCTCGCCGTTCATCAGGACATCAGCGGCCTCACCTTCGATGATGCTCAGACCGGGTTGATTTTCGATCTCGGAGAGCATCGCCTCACGGTAGAGTTTGCGATCCGCCTGGGCGCGCGGGCCTTGGACGGCAGGGCCTTTGCGGCGGTTGAGCAGGCGGAACTGAATGCCGGCCTTGTCGGCGACACGCCCCATGACGCCGTCGAGCGAATCGATTTCGCGGACCAGATGGCCCTTGCCAAGTCCACCGATGGCCGGGTTGCAGGACATGACGCCGATGCCCGATTTGTTCAGGGTCACAAGGGCTGTGCGCGCGCCGACGCGTGCTGCGGCGCATGCTGCGTCGCATCCGGCGTGACCGCCACCGATCACGATGACATCAAAATGTTTCACGTGAAACACTCCTCATTTCCCAAGGCAAAAGCTTGCGAAGATTTCGTCCAGGATGTTCTCGATATCGACGCGTCCTACCAGAGAATCAAGCGCGCGGATAGCGGTTCGAATTTCTTCGGCGGTGATATCTGCGGTGTCTTCGCCTTCGGGCAACAGGGCAAGAGCCGACTGCAGCGCAGCACGGCCACGCTCCATCGCCTGTTTGTGGCGCAGACGGGTGGCAAGACCGGCGCCCGAGGCGCGCTTTGACAGGATCGCCGTGATCCGCGCAATCAGGTCGGACACGCCGAGCCCGGTTTTGCCGGATATGCCATTGGCCGGGTTATCGGAGAGATCTGCCTTGGCGTTCAAAACGATATCGTCAGGTTCGGGGTTGAGATCGGGCGTATCGCCCCCCGTGACAAGAAAAACCCGCAGGTCAGCCGCTTGCGCACGGGCAAGCGCGCGCTCGACCCCGATGGATTCGACGATATCATCGGTTTCGCGGATGCCAGCCGTGTCCAGAAGCGTCACGGGCAGACCGCCTAGATCCATACGGACTTCGATGACATCGCGGGTGGTGCCGGCAACTTCGGAGGTGATGGCGGCATCGCGGCCCGCCAGAGCATTGAGCAGGGTAGATTTGCCCACATTGGGTGCGCCGACAATCGCCACTTCGAAACCAGAGCGAATCCGTTCAGCGGTTGTCACGCCAGTGATTTCACGCTCGAGGTCATTGGTGACACTGGTCACCAGCTCTGTCACTTCGGGGGAGACATCAACCGGCACATCTTCGTCGGCGAAATCAATTGTCGCTTCCAAAAGTGCGGCGGCGCGGATCAATGATGTTCGCCAGGTTTCAGCCCGCTTTCCAAGATCACCGGAGAGAACACGAAGCGCCTGTCGGCGCTGCGATTCGGTTTCGGCATCGATCAGATCGGCAAGCCCTTCGACCTGAGCCAGATCGAGGCAACCGTTTTCCAAAGCACGCCGGGTGAATTCGCCCGGTTCGGCCGGGCGCAGGTCATCGAGCGTGGACAGCGCGTCAAGGACAGCGGCCACAACGGCTGTGCTGCCATGAACATGGAACTCGACGATATCCTCGCCCGTGAAGCTGTGCCCTTGCGCAAAGGTCAGGACCAGCGCTTCATCAAGGCGCATGCCATCCGGGGCGCGCAGAATGCGCAGGCTGGCTTCGCGAGGAGAGGGGACGGCCCCGGCGAGTGCCTGCGCCGCGCCGAACGCCAGAGGGCCCGACACACGGATGATCGCAACACCGGCTTTGCCCTGCGCCGTCGACAGGGCGTAGATCGTATCCATAGCGTTGCCCCCAAGAAGGCCGGTATCAGGTGTTCATCGAATCGAAGAACTCGGTGTTGGTCTTGGTTTGCTTGAGCTTCGAGAGAAGGAATTCGATGGCGTCGGTGGTTCCCATCGGGTTCAGAATCCGCCGCAGCACAAAGGTTTTCTGGAGATCGACCTTGTTGATCAACAGATCCTCTTTCCGTGTGCCGGATTTCAGGATGTCGATGGCCGGGAACACGCGCTTGTCGGCAATCTTGCGATCGAGCACGATTTCCGAGTTACCGGTTCCCTTGAATTCCTCGAAGATCACCTCGTCCATGCGGCTGCCGGTGTCGATCAGCGCGGTGGAAATGATGGTGAGTGAGCCACCTTCTTCAATATTCCGGGCCGCACCGAAGAACCGCTTGGGACGCTGAAGCGCGTTTGCATCAACGCCGCCGGTCAGAACCTTGCCCGAGGACGGAACGACGGTGTTATAAGCTCTACCAAGTCTTGTGATCGAATCGAGAAGAATAACAACATCTCGTTTATGTTCGACAAGACGCTTGGCCTTTTCAATGACCATTTCAGCAACAGCCACGTGGCGCGCCGCGGGTTCATCGAAGGTCGAGCTGATGACTTCGCCTTTTACCGAGCGCTGCATGTCGGTGACTTCTTCGGGACGTTCGTCAATCAGAAGGACGATCAGATAACACTCGGGATGGTTCTTTTCGATGCTGTTAGCGATGGTCTGCAAGAGAACCGTCTTACCCGTGCGCGGCGGGGCCACGATCAACGACCGCTGACCCTTGCCGATGGGCGCCACCAGGTCGATCACGCGCGGCGAGCGATCCTTGATGGTCGGATCCTCAACTTCCATCTTGAGACGCTCATCGGGATAGAGCGGTGTCAGATTGTCGAAAGCGATCTTGTGCTTGGCCCGCTCAGGATCCTGGAAATTGATCTGCTTGACCGTGGTCAGAGCGAAATAGCGCTCGTTTTCCTCGGGGGCACGAATTTCACCTTCGATCGTGTCACCGGTGCGCAGGGAGAACTGACGGATCGTTTCGGGCGAAACATAGATATCATCGGGACCGGGGAGGTAATTCGCCTCGGGAGATCGAAGGAACCCGAAACCGTCCTGAAGCACCTCGAGCACACCATCGCCGAACACGGTCCAACCTTCATCCGCGCGCTCGCGGAGGATCTGGAACATCATCTCGCCTTTGCGCATGGTCGAGGCATTCTCGATCTCAAGCTCTTCGGCCATGGCAAGCAGATCCTTGGCGCTGGTCGCCTTGAGATCACACAGGTTCAAACGGTCTTCGGACATGGGGGAAATCCTTGGGCACGACAAGCCTGCGACTGCAAAGCGTCATGTCGTCGTCATGAATTGGAAACGGGTCACCCGGACGGGTGCTTGGGCGCTACATACGCATAGCGCATGCTCGAGTCAACGATGCTCAGAATTTGATGATGACGGCGAGCACGATCACAACCATCAAAACGGTCGGCACCTCGTTCATCATGCGGTACTGACGGCCGGTCAGTTGATTGCGCCCGGCAAGGAAATCCTTGCGCCGCAGACCGAGCCAATGATGAAACCACGTCATCGCCAGAATGGCCCCACCCTTGGCATAGGGCCAGATCGTGGACCAATCGACGATACTAGGTGTGAACACCATCATCAGGCCGAAGACCCAAGACGCGATCATTGCCGGGGTCATGATGACGCGCAGCAGCTTCAGCTCCATCGTCTGAAACACTTCATCGCGGCTATCACCGGGAGAGGATTGCTCGACATGATAGACATACAGACGTGGCAGATAGAACAGCCCCGCCATCCATGAGATGACGGACATGATATGGAACGCTTTGCTCCACGGATAGAGCACGATCAGGATATCACTCATCAAGGGCCTCTTTCTTCGCTGTCTTCTCTATAAATAAAAATAAAGATTAAAAAGGTGATTATTTGACGTAGGGGAGCCTTGATCCTGTGGATTAGCGGTTTGTCACATGGTTATGAACAGACCCGGAGCCGTGTGGATAAAACCGTTAATTAATTTGCGAATATTGCGTTCAAAGCTATTAAAACATTTACTATCAGATACTTAAGACAGACAATGACAGAAGAATAACTTGAGGACAGATGCAGATCGACTTGGGTTATTCAGCGGACTTACTTATTCATATCCCCTGCGGATCAACGGAAGCGTTTTCGCGCGAGATGACGGGAGACGCCCGGACTCCTCGTCGGGGATGGATTTCTCGCCGATCAGTTCTTAAACCTTCGTTAAGATATCCAAGAGGTTGTCCACAAGATGACGGAAATCATCCTTGCGTCGGGATCCGAGATACGGCTGACCCTGCTGCGCAACGCCGGGGTCGAGGTGACGGCGGTTCCTGCGCGCGTTGACGAGGATGCGTTGCGCCGCGCGATGCAGGCCGATGCCGCGCCGCCGAGGGACGTCGCCGATGCGCTGGCCGAGATGAAGGCCCAGAAGATCAGCGCCAAGCATCCAAGATCCCTCGTGATCGGATGCGATCAGGTTCTGAGTTTCGAGGGTGATATCCTGAGCAAGCCGGACACCCCCGAGGACGCCCGCAACCAACTGGCACGGATGCGCGGCAAACGGCATGAATTGCTGTCTGCCGCGGTGATCTGCGAAGAGGGACGGCCGATCTGGCGGCATGTGGGGGTTGTTCGCATGGTGATGCGGCCGGTGTCGGATGGCTATCTGGACGACTATGTGGCGCGGAACTGGGACAGTATCAGACATTCGGTCGGCGCCTATAAGCTGGAAGAGGAAGGCGTGAGGCTTTTTGCGCAGATACAGGGCGATTATTTCACGGTTCTTGGTTTGCCGTTGCTGGAGCTTTTGTCCTATTTGACGGTGCGAGGAGATCTGGAAGGATGAGTATGGAGAAAATCCCGTTGGCGGGGGTGATCGGATCGCCGATCGCGCATTCCAAGTCACCGCAACTGCATGGTCACTGGCTGAAGGTGAACGGGCTGAGGGGGCATTACATTCCGATGGATATCAGCCCCAACGATCTTGAGACCGTGCTGCGCACGCTGCCGAAAATGGGGTTTGTTGGCCTGAACGTGACGGTGCCCCACAAGGAAAAGGTGATGGAGTTCGCCGATCTGGTGACGGATCGGGCGACCTTGATCGGTGCGGCGAATACGCTGATTTTCCGCAAGGATGGCCGGATACATGCCGATAACACCGATGGCTATGGGTTTATTCAGAACCTGCGTGAAAATGCGCCGAATTGGGACCCGAAAGCAGGGCCCGCCGCGGTTTTGGGGGCTGGTGGTGCTGCGCGGGCGGTGGTTGCGTCATTGCTGGATGCGGGCGTGCCCGAAATCCTGATTTCCAACCGGACCCGGGTGCGCGCCGAAGCACTGAAAACCGATTTCGGCAAGCGGCTGACGGTGGTGGATTGGGTGCAGGCCGGCAATATGCTGGAAGAGGCGGTAACGGTGGTGAACACCACATCGCTCGGCATGATCGGAAAGCCGCCCCTGCGGGTGCCGCTGGATGGGCTGCGCAAGGATGCGGTGGTGACGGACCTTGTCTATGCGCCACTGAAAACGCGTCTCCTGGCCGAGGCGGAAGAGGCCGGTTGCGTGACGGTCGATGGGCTGGGAATGCTTTTGTATCAGGCGGTTCCGGGGTTCGAGCGCTGGTTCGGGGTGCGGCCTGTGGTGGATAGTGCGACACGGGCAGCGGCCTTGCGATGAGCTTTGTTCTGGGTCTGACCGGGTCGATCGGCATGGGCAAATCGACAACGGCTGCCATGTTTGCCGACGAGGGCTGCGACCTGTGGGATGCAGATGCGGCGGTGCACCGGCTTTACGCCAAGGGCGGCGCGGCGGTTGCCCCCATGAAAAACGCCTTTCCGCAAGCGGTAGTGGATGGCGCGGTGTCGCGCGCGCGGCTGAAAGAGATCATATCCGATGATCCTGCTGCCTTGAGACGGATCGAGGCGATCGTTCACCCGCTGGTCGCAGAGGATCGCGCCAGATTCATCGCTGGCTCGACGGCGGATATCGTGGTTTTGGATATTCCGCTGCTGTTCGAGACAGGCAATGAAGCGCAGGTCGATGCCATTGCCTGCGTGATTGTCCGGCCAGAGGTGCAGCGCGCCCGCGTGATGGAGCGGGGCACCATGACCCAAGCACAATTCGAAGCGATCCGGGACAAACAGATGCCGGCGGAGGAAAAATGCCGCCGGTCTGATTATGTCATCAAGACCGATACGCTTGAGGCTGCGCGCAAACAGGTTCAGGATGTGGTCAGCGACATCAGGAGCAAGCTGGCCCATGCGTGAGATCGTTCTGGACACGGAAACAACCGGCTTCGACCCGGAGCAAGGCGACAGGATCGTCGAGATCGGGGCGCTGGAGCTTTACAACCACATGCCCACGGGGCGGACCTTTCATCATTACATCAATCCCGGACGCGGAATGCCACAAGAGGCGTTCGAGGTGCATGGGATCGGTCCCGACCTTCTGGACGCACCACGCCCCCCGCGCCCCGGAGAGATCACGCTGAGGGACAAGCCGCCGTTCGACCATGTGGCGAATGCCTTCATCGAGTTCGTGGGGAATGCAAAGCTTGTGATCCACAACGCGGCGTTCGACATGAAGTTTCTGAATGCCGAGCTGGGTTGGTTGAAGCTACCGCTTTTGCCTTGGGAGCAGGCGATCGACACGCTGGCAATCGCGCGGCAGAAATTTCCCGGCTCGCCCGCGTCGCTTGATGCGTTGTGCCGGAGGTTCGCGATCGACAACACCGCGCGGACATTGCATGGCGCGCTTCTGGATTCCGAAATTCTGGCGGAGGTCTATCTGGAGCTGATCGGCGGCCGCCAGCCGGATTTCGCACTGTCGGCGCATCCTGTGGCGCAATCGGGCAGTGCCGAGACCGATATCGGATGGCGGCCAAAGCCACGGCCACAGCCCTTGCCACCCCGCATCACCGAGACCGAGGCCGCCGCCCATGCGGCTTTCATCGAAACCATGGGCGACGGGTCGCTTTGGAAAAAGCTGGGATAGACCCGATCAGGCGTCAGGCGTGGCCTTTTCGGTGGTTTGTGCTTGCTGCCGTCGGGCGATTTCGTTGCGATAGAGCTGGACGAAATCCATGTTTTCAAGGTTCAGCGGCGGGAAGCCACCGTCACGGGTGACATCGTTGACGATCCGGCGAATGAACGGGAACAGCATCCGGGGGCATTCGATCATCAGGAAGGGATGCATTTGCTCGTCGGGTACGCCTTCGATGTGGAACACGCCGGCGTATTCCATTTCCAGAACGAACAATGCCTCGTCGGTGGCCTTGTTCTTGGAGTCGATGCGCATCTTGACGACGACTTCATACTGATGCTCGACCGAGCGTTTCTTGGCGTCAAGGCTGACGCCGACCTGCACATCGGGGGTGACTTCACCGCCGGTGCCGCGCTGCGACAGGACGTTCTCGAACGACAGGTCACGAATGAACTGGGTGAGGGTGTTCATCTTGACTTGAGGCTGTTGCGCCTGTGCGGCTGCCCCGTTTTCTTGTTCCGACATGTATCGACTCCACTGAAATGACGTTGGGCGAAGGATTAGCAGGAAGGGTTGGGGGCCTCAATCACAAGACGTCAATGCCGCGTCGTCCAGCCGGAGGGTTTATGTGTCGGGCGCTTGCTGGGGTCGACCTCGTGATACTCACCGTCGATGATGCCGGGATCCTGAGGAGGGCGCGGCGCATCGTGCCCCATCTCGAAGCGGGTGACGTGCACACGTTTGCGAAGGTATGCCAGCACAGCAACGCGCACCGGTGGCATCAGCAGGGCAAAGCCAACGGCATCGGTGAAAAAACCCGGCGTCAGCAACAAAGCGCCCGCGACAAGGATCATCGCACCATGCGCAAGGGGTTCTGTCGGGTCGTCGAGCTCGGAAAACGAGCGGCGCAGATCGTTCATCGCCAATCGACCCTGCGTGCGCACAAGCCAAGCGCCCAGAACTGCCGTCAGGATGACGATGGCAAGTGTTGGCCATAGACCGATCGCGCCGCCGACCTGTATGAACAGGGCGATTTCGACAACCGGCACCGCAAGGAAGGCCAGAAACAGCCACATGGTCGCAACTCCTATGTCTAATTTGCTTGCAAGGTGGACTTGCCTGCCCGCGTCACCTACATAAGTTCGGACGTTCAACGTTTCCATGCCTGCTTGACATGAGGTGCCAATGAATTCCCCCCTTCTTCAGCTTCTGGTTCTGGCCGGAATCGCGATCTTCTTGATCTTGCGATTGAAAAGCGTTCTGGGCACCCGTGACGGGTTCGAGGGGCCGCCGCGCAGCGAACGGGCAGGTGCAACGCCGCAGCGCCGTGACACGTTCGAGGTGATCGAAGGTGGTCCGGATTACGACATCATCGACAATGTCTCCGACGGATCGGACGCGGCCGATGCCCTAGCACGGATGAAGCGTATTGAGCCTTCGTTCAATGTCACGCAATTCCTGCAGGGTGCGCGCGGCGCCTATGAGATGATCCTCATGGCCTTCGAGCGCGGACAGCTCGAGGATGTGGCGCCGTTTCTGGATGAAGATGTCTATGAGGCCTTTGCCCAGGTGATCGATGCGCGGCAGGAACAGGGCCTGATTGTCGAGGCGGAATTCCTTGGATTGCGCGAAACCAAGCTGGCTGAAGCGACCTTGAGCGATGACAACCGTGCCGCGATCACCGTGCGCTTCGTCGGAGAGCTTACGTCGATCGTGCGGGATGCCAATGGCGAGATCGTCGAAGGCGATGCAAAGACAGCTAAGCGCCAGAAGGATATCTGGACATTCGAGCGCGTCATGGGCTCGGACGATCCGAACTGGCGGCTTGTTGCCACGGGCGAATGACCGGAAGGCTGTGGGCGGCGCTGGCTGTCTGGCTGTCCTTTGCGGGCGGCCTGTCAGCCAGTGAGACCACTCATAGCATTCTTGATTTCCGGGATCTCGATGGCTGGGAACAGGACGATCACGAGCGGGCGCTGTCGGTATTTCTTGAGACATGCCCGGATATGGATGATCCCGATTGGTCGGCGCTTTGCGCTTTGGCCCAGCAAAAACCCGAAGCGCGCCCCTTTTTCGAGCTGTTCTTTCGGCCAGTGCTGATCGAAAACGCTCAGAGGGCGCTTTTCACCGGATATTTCGAGCCAGAATTGAACGGCGCCTTGCGTCCTGACAGCCGCTATCGCTTTCCCGTTTACCGGATGCCGCCAGAGGCCAGGGGCACAGGTCAATGGCTTACCCGGCGGGAGATTGAAACCAGCGACGCGATGAAGGGCCGGGGCCTTGAGATCGCCTGGGTCGATGATCCGGTCGAGCTGTTCTTCCTGCAGATCCAGGGATCGGGTCGGATCAGGCTTCCTGATGGTCGCGTGATCCGTGTCGGGTATGCTGGCAAGAACGGGCATGATTATCGGTCCGTCGGGGTCGAGATGGTGCGGCGCGGCATCTATGAGGTGCATCAGGTTTCGGCACAGGTCATAAAGAACTGGGTCAGGCGGAACCCTGTCGAGGGGCGGGAATTGCTGTTCCACAATCCGTCCTTTGTTTTCTTCCGCAAGGTCGATCAGGTGCCAGCCGATAAAGGACCGCTTGGCGCGATGAACCGCTCGGTGACCCCGGGGCGCACGATCGCGGCCGATCCGGCGTTTGTGCCGCTTGGCGCGCCGGTCTGGATCGAAAAGGGTGGGGAAAATCCGATCCACCGGCTTATGGTGGCGCAGGATACCGGATCGGCGATCAAGGGACCGCAGCGCGCGGATATCTTCTTTGGGACGGGGGATGCGGCGGGACGTGCCGCCGGCAAGCTGCGCGATCCGGGGCGGATGGTGGTTCTGCTGCCGATCCAGCGTGCCTTTGCCATGCTGACGGAGCCGTTGCAGTGACGCGCCGACGTCTCAAGCCCGACGAGCTGGAACTTTGGCGCCGGGTTGCCAAGACCACGCAGCGTCTTGCCCCAGAGCGCCGGGAAGAGCATGGGCTTGCGCCAAAGCCGGTAGCGAAAAACACGGCACGCCCGCTTTTGCAGGAGTTCGAGATCGGGCAGAAAAGGACGCCTGCCAAGCCCGAGCACAATCTGTCCGTCGATATCGCCGAGCGGATCGCGCGGCAGCCCGTGAAGATGGATCAAAAGACCTATGGCAAGTTGAAGCGCGGCAAGGTTGTGCCGGAGGCGCGGCTGGACCTGCACGGGATGACCATGGATCAGGCGCATCCGGCGCTCATGGGCTTCATCCTGCGCGCCCATGCGCAGGGCAAACGGCTGGTGCTGGTCATCACGGGCAAGGGCAAGAGCCGCGACGAAGGGGGGCCGATCCCGGTCAGGCAAGGGGTGCTGAGGCATAATGTGCCACAATGGCTGTCCTCGCCGCCACTGGCGCAGGCGGTCCTGCAGATCACCGAAGCGCATATCTCGCATGGCGGCGGTGGGGCCTATTACGTGTATTTACGGCGCCAGCGTTAGAAGCGGCCGGGCGCGGGCAATGCCCAGACCCATCATCACGGTGGCAAAGACGAAATAGCCCGCGATGAGCACATATTGCGCTTCGATCTCCAGACCAAGGTCGATCCCCAGCCCGGTCAACCCCGGACCGATTGCCGATCCAAGCACCATGAGCGCAGCCGCCATCGCCTTGATCGAGCCGATGTTGCGGGTGCCATAGAACTCGGCCCAGAAGGCGCTTGGCAACGTGGCGTTCATGCCGGTGGTCAGGCCAAGAAAGAAGAACCCCAGAACCATGGCTGTCGGCCCGTCTGCCTGAGCGAATAGCAGAAAGGCAAAAACCATCGGCACTTGTGACAGCGGCATCAGCCGTGCGGTTCCCAGACGGTCAAGCGCCCAGCCGGACAGGACCATCGCAGCGATGGATACCGCGGTGTAGAACGGAAACATCGCCACAAGATCCACATGGGCGACATTCTTGATATCTGCGAAATGGACCTGATGAAAAAAGAACGCCGTGTTGAAGGCCGAAGGGCCAAGAAGGGCGGGGACCATGAACCAGAAAAGGAAATGGCGCAGCGCCTGATTGCGGGTCCAGTGGCGCGAGTCCATGCCGGTGGATTGGCTGAGATGCGCCATGGACTGCGGGGTGCGTTCATGGCGCAGCAAAAGCAGAAGGATCGGGATGCCGGCAACCGCGATCAGCCCTGCAAGACCCCATAGAAGACGCCAGTCGTAATGGATCATCAGCGCGACGAAGATCAGCGGCAACAGCGCCTCGCCTGCAGCGAAACCAAGGGTGGCGATTGACAGAGCCTTGCCACGGGTGGCGATGAACCAGCGCGACATGGCAACCACGGCGATATGGCTGGTCATGCCCTGTCCTGCGAACCGCAGGGTGAAGATGACCGCCGGGAGCAGCCACCAGACTGGATTGAGCGCCATGAACAGGCATGCCGCCATCAGCATCAGAAGAACCAGCGCCCCAAGCACCCTGACGCGGAACAGATCAGTCAGACCCCCGGCCCAGACCATGACAAGCGCCGAAAGCCCGGTTCCAAGCGTATAGAGGCCGCCCCATTCCCCATGTGACAGGCCGAACTCGGACCGGATCTCACCGGCGAAGATGGAAATGAAGAACGTCTGTCCAAAACTGCTGAGAAAGGTCAGCAGCACACCAGCGGACAGCCAGGGCGCATTTGAGCGCAGGAACGCAAGGATCGACATGCCCTTTGGTGGAACGGATCGCCCGGAAAGAAAAGGGCATTCGGTCGAGGGGCAGCGCCCTTATGACGGGCGGGGTTTTTCCATCACCAGAAAGGTCATCATGCCGATGGGCGGCAGTGACTTGTGTTCGGTTACCGACAGATCATCGCGCATGACCTGATCGATGTGGAAATCCGAATGCCAGCCAAGAAGATTGGCAAATGGCGCGGTCACACGGCCAAGGAAGGCGAAAAACCCGCGCTCGTGCACGAAGTGATTGGTGATGACAACGCGGCCCCCGGGCGCGCAGACGCGGGCGATCTCCGCCATGACCTTTTCGGGTTCGGGAACCACGGACAAGACATGCATCGCAGCGACCGTGTCAAAGCTGTTGTCGGGAAAATCAAGCTGCCGCGCATCCATCTGGCGCAGCTCCTTGACGTGATGGAGACCCAGATCGGTTACCCGGCGTTGCGCCTTGGCCAGCATATCCTCGGAGAAATCGATCCCGGTGACGGTGCATTTCGGATCGTAATGCGGCAGCGCGAGGCCTGTTCCAACGCCCACCTCGAGCACCGTTCCCGGCCGTTGATTGATCAGACGGACAGCGCGGTTGCGGCCCGCATTGGTGATCTTGCCGAATGTCGCATCATAGATCGGCGCCCAACGGGCATAGGAGGACTCGATCGCTTTGGGATCCATGGACTTACTCGCTTTGCTCGCTGCGGCGCAATTCTGCGACAAAAGACACAAGCACTGCAACAAGATAGGCGCCACAGGCGGAAAGCAGCGTAATCCACTCGAAAGCGGCGAGCGCAACCACGGCAACGATCACGGTGATGATGGCCAAAAGCCGGTTTTCACGAGCGATACGGATGGATTTAAACGATGGTGTCGGCACGCGGCTGACCATCAGGAACCCGATGAAAAGCATGTAAAGGCTGACGGCGATGCCCGGCAAGGCGGGCCTGTCGGTAAAGGCAAAAGACAACAGAAGAGGTGCCAGCGCCAAAAAAGCACCCGCGGGGGCGGGAACGCCGGTGAAATGGCTTGCCGGAGCCGTGGCCGAGGGGTCCCGGGCGCTGACATTGAAGCGCGCCAGCCGCAGGATACAGCAGATCGCGAAGGCCAGCGCCACGCTCCAACCGAAGGGCCCCATATCCTGCATGCCCCAGAAATACACGATCAGCGCCGGTGCGACGCCAAAGTTGAGGAAATCGGCCAGCGAGTCGAGTTCGAGCCCGAATTGACTGTCGCAGCCGACATAGCGCGCAACGCGGCCGTCGATCCCGTCAAGCACGGCGGCGAGCAGGATAAGCTGCACGGCCACAATGTAATTTCCCTGTACGCCAAAGCGTATGGCGGTGATCCCGGCGCAGACGGCGCCGAGGGTCAGCATGTTGGGAATGAGCCTGACCAGTGTCAGGTCGGTGATGGATTTTGCGGGTGGTCGTGTCATGTGTTCGCGTCGTGATCCGTTTTGGGCGCATCGAGATTGGCGATCACGGTTTCTCCGGCGACCATCGTTTGCCCGACACGCACTTGCGGTTTGATGCCTTCAGGAAGGTAGACATCCAGCCGTGATCCGAAGCGGATCAGGCCAAACCGTTCGGACATCTGTACACGATCACCGCGTTTTACGAAACACACAATCCTGCGGGCGACCAGACCGGCGATTTGGACCACCGCAAGATCTTGTTGGTTGCTCATCCGGATCACCAAGCTGTTGCGTTCGTTGTCGGCGCTGGCCTTGTCCAGGGAAGCGTTGAAAAATTTACCGGGACGATAGGCGATGGCGGTGACGTCACCGGCGACGGGGGCGCGATTCACGTGGCAGTTGAACACCGACATGAACACGCTGACCCGGGTGAGAGGGGTGTCCGGAAGGCCAAGCTCGGCGGGGGGAATGGCGGGTTCGATGAGGGACACGATGCCATCCGCAGGGCTGACGATGACATCGTCGCGCGCCGGGGCAACCCGCTCGGGGTCACGAAAAAAGTAGTAACACCAGACAGTTAAGCCAACCCCGATCCAGCCCAGCGTGTCTTCGATCAGGAAGAGGCCGAGGGTGATCGCGGCGAAGATCGCCACGAATTTGCGCCCCTCGGGGTGCATGGGTTTGACGAAGGTGGACATCATGTTCATGGGTGCGGTGTTCCGGTTATCTGTAGATCAGCCGCAGATAAGGCAAAACCGGGGGTTTGCATAGAGTGTGCGGAACACGTGCAGGCCGATCCGGCGAATCAGGGTGCAACCGATTGGTTAATGGGCAAAAACCCGCTGCGGTATCGCGTCGGTATAACGTCGGTATCGCGTCGGTATTTGGCACCGCACCACGCGCGGTTAACAGGGCGCGCGGTGCGGTGTTGCGAAAGACCCGATCCGGGGGCGCGTCAGCCTGCCAGAGAGCGGGCCTGATCGCGAAGGACGAATTTCTGGATCTTGCCGGTCGAGGTTCTGGGGATCTCGGCGAAGACGATGCGGCCCGGCACCTTGTAGGGGGCCAGATGATCGCGGCACCATGCGCGAAGGCTGGCTTCGTCGGCATCATGGCCCGAGGTGAGCTGCACGAAGGCGCAAGGTGTCTCGCCCCATTTGTCGTGTGGCATGGCGACGACGGCGGCGACCGCGACGGCGGGGTGACGGTAGAGCGCCTCTTCCACTTCGATCGACGAGATATTTTCGCCACCGGAAATGATGATGTCCTTGGAGCGGTCCTTGAGCTGTATATAGCCATCGGGATGGACGACACCCAGATCGCCGGAATGGAACCAGCCGCCAGCAAGGGCCTTTTGCGTGGCCTCGGGGCTGCGGAAATAGCCCTTCATGACGACATTGCCGCGAAACATCACCTCGCCCATGGTCACGCCATCGCGCGGCACGGGGCGCATTGTGTCGGGATCGAGCACATCCAGCCCTTCGAGCGGGAGATAGCGCACACCCTGACGGGCCTTGAGCGCGGCCTTTTGCGGGCCGGGCAGCGAGGACCAGTCGGCATGCCATTCATTGACCACGGCGGGACCATAGGTTTCGGTCAGCCCGTAAAGATGGGTGACATCGAAGCCCGCCGCATCCATTTCGGCCATAAGCGATTCGGGGGGCGGGGCGGCGGCGGTGAAGAATTGCACGCGACGATCCAGCGGACGCTTCACGCTGTCATCGGCGGAGTTGATGAGCGACATCACGATGGGCGCGCCGCACAGATGGGTCACGCCGTTTTCGGCCAAAGCGCGCCAGATCGGCTCGGCCCGGACCTGTCGCAGACAGACATGGGTGCCGATGATGGCGGACAGGGTCCAGGGAAAGGACCAGCCGTTGCAATGGAACATCGGCAAGGTCCAGAGATAGACACTGTGTTTGGCCATTGAGGTGGTCAGCGCATTGCCCTGCGCCAAAAGATAGGCGCCGCGATGATGCGAGACGACACCCTTGGGATCGCCGGTGGTGCCGGAGGTGTAATTGATCGAGATCGCATCCCATTCGTCTTCGGGCATGAGCCACGCGAAATCGGGATCGCCGGTGGCGAGAAACGCCTCGTAATCCATGGCTTCGGGCATGTCGCCGGGGCCGTCATATTCGGGATCGTCATAAAGGATGACATCCGGCGTCACACTGGCCAGGGCGAGCGCGTCTTGCATCAGGGGGGCGAATTCGCGGTCCACGATCACCAGTTTCGCCATCGCATGATCGAGCTGGAAGGCGATGATCGCCGCATCAAGCCGCGTGTTGATCGAGTGCAGCACAGCGCCGCACATGGGCACACCGTAATGACATTCGAGCATCGCGGGCGTGTTGGCCAGAAGTGCCGACACGGTGTCGCCCCGGCTGATGCCGCGCTGGGCCAGAGCTGATGCCAGCCTGCGCGACCGGGCATAGAAGGCGGCATAGCTGCGCCGCAGATCGCCATGCAGGATCGCGGTGTGATCGGGAAACACGCTGGCGGCGCGTTCGAGAAAGGTGAGCGGCGTGAGCGGTTGGTAATTCGCCGGGGTTCGATCGAGCCCGGTGTTATAGGGATTGCTGCCCATGGTGCTTATTGATCCTGCCATTGCGGCGCGCGCTTTTCGATGAAGGCATTGATGCCTTCGCGGGCGTCATGGGCCAGCATGTTATCAACCATCACCTGAGAGGCATAGTCATAAGCCTCGGCCAGCGGCATCTCGCGCTGGGCATAGAAGGCGCGCTTGCCGGTGGCCAGTGTCATGCTTGATTTCGAGGCGATCTTGCGGGCCATGTCGAGCGTCGCCGCGCCAAGCGCGTCTTCGGGGACAGCATGATTGACGAGACCCATTTCGGCGGCGCGGGAGGCCGGGGTCATGTCACCGGTCAGCAGCATTTCCATCGCGTGCTTGTTGGAGACATTGCGCGACAGCGCCACCATCGGCGTGGAGCAGAAGAGCCCGATATGGACACCCGGCGTGCTGAAGCGGGCGGTATCGGCGGCGATGGCCAGATCACAGCTTGCCACCAGCTGACAGCCCGCGGCGGTTGCGATGCCCGTCACCTCGGCGATCACGGGTTTGGGGCAATTGACGATGGTCTGCATCATCGCAGAGCACTGTGCCATCACCTTGGTGAAATAGGCGCGCCCCCCGTCGGGACCGGCGCGACCGGCGGTCATTTCCTTGAGATCGTGACCGGCACAAAAGGCGGGGCCATGCGCGGCAAGGATGATGACGCGCACGGCAGGGTTTTGTCCTGCGTCGGTGAAGACCTCGGTCAGTCGGGTCATCATCGCCTCGGACAGGACATTGCGGCGCGAGGGATCGTCCAGCGTGAGGCGCAGGATGCCATCTGCGTCGAGATCGGAGAGAAGCATGTCTTATCCTTTGGAGGCGGTGATTGCGGGACTTAGCGGACGTTGATTTCAACGCTGTCTGACAGCGTGTTGGCGATGAAGCAATAGCGGTGGGCGCGGTGCTGCATCTGGGCCAATTCGTCCGGGTCGATGGCGAAGCCCGTGTCGAAGCGCACCACCGGGTTCAGGTCGATCCGGGTGACGGACATCTGTCCCTGCGGGTTCTTGCCAAGATGCGCCTCGGCATAGTCGTGATAGCTGGCCACGGGCCAACCGGCCTTGGCGCAGAGCGCAAGGAAGGTCATCATGTGACAGCTGGACAGGGCGGCGGCCAGCGCCTGTTCGGGGTTGGTGTGGTCGGGATCGCCGCCCCAATCGGGGGCGGCGTCCACCTGGACCTCGTGGTTGGTATTATAGAGCACGGTGTGCGCGTTTGAGTATTTGCCGGTCTGCAAGGCAGGTTCGGCGCGCTGCCAATGCAGCTCGATCGCGAGGTCGGACATATGCGGGCCTTTTATGCGGTGGCTTGGGCGGTCAGCGACGACCCGGCGGCGGCCAGTTGCTTGCGCGGATCGAAGAACGGACGTTCGACCACGGTGGCGGTGGTTTCGCCGGAATGGGTCACCACCTCAAGCTCGGTGCCAAGTTCGGCGCAGTCGACCGAGACCATGGCGAGCGCGATGTTCTTGCCAAGCCGGGGCGAGTAGATCGCCGAGGTGACCCTGCCCACGCAGGCGCCGTCATGATTGATCGGCCAGAAGGTCGTATTGGGGCCGGTCAGTTTTGGCCCGTCGATGACAAGGCCGATCTGCTTGCGGGTAACGCCATTGTCGCGGATGCGCTGGAGGGCGAATTTGCCGATGAAGTCAGCCTCCATATCCAGGTTCACGAGCCGGTCCAGACCCAGTTCGAACGGGTTGGTGTGGATGTCGGCATCGGCGTGATAGGAGAGCATGCCGCCTTCGATGCGCCGGATGCTGGATGTGTGACCCGGTTTCAGCCCAAAAGGCATGCCTGCGGCCATGATACGCTCCCACAGGGCGTCGCCCTTGGTGCCGTCACGCAGGTAGATTTCGTAGCCCAACTCGCTCGACCAGCCGGTGCGCGACACGATGAGGGGGATGCCGTCGAGGTCCATCTCGCGGAGCCAGTAATAGCGCAGGTCCATGATCTCGTCGCCGAAGAGGGCGCGCATGATCTCGCCGGATTTGGGGCCTTGCAGCTGCAGCGGAGACACGTCCGGTTCGCAGATCGAGACATCGAGGCCGGAATGCACGGCCACGCCCTGCGCCCAGAGCAGAATGTCGCTGTCGGCGAGCGAGAGCCAGAAGTGGTTTTCATCCAAGCGAAGGAGGATCGGATCGTTGAGGATGCCGCCTTCGGCGTTGGTGATGAGCACGTATTTGCACTGACCCACGGCCATGTTGGACAGGTCGCGGGGGGTGAGCATCTGAACGAATTTCGCGGCGTCGGGGCCGGTGATCTCGACCTGACGCTCGACGGCGACATCGCACAGGATCGCGCAGTTCACGAGGTTCCAGAAGTTCTGTTCCGGATCGCCGAAATCGCGCGGGATATACATGTGGTTATAGACCGAGAAGCCTGTCGCACCCCAACGGACGGTCGCATCGAAATAGGGGGATTTGCGGATCTGGGTTCCAAAGCCGAAGTCATGTGGTTGCATCATGTCGTTCACCCTGTTCTGCGCCGGATTGCTGCCCGGAGCGGCGTTGCTGATGAGCAGGGCGTATCCTGTTTCGGGGTGCAAGCGTGGCCTGAAAACGCGGGTTTTGCAGACCGATCAGCCCGGGATTCGGCCCGTTGGCGACCAAATGGACCTGACGCCTTATCGGGTGGTATGCGCGACCAGTTTGGCGAGGTTGGGTTGCTCGGCCTTGATGAGACGGGTGGCGAAATAGGTCATGTACCGATCGATGCCCAGATCGGCGGACAGAAGATCGTCCATCACACCCTGAAAGGTGCTGAGGCTGGGGGTGACCACGGTCATGATATAGTCGATCCCGCCGCCTGTCGCGACACAGTTGATGATCGCATCAATGCCCGCGATATGATTTTCGAACCGGTCGAAATCGGTCTTGCGGTGATGCGTGAGCGAGACCGTCACCACAACGCGGGTCGTATCCACCACGCGATCAAGCGCGATATCGGCGTGATAGCCGCTGATGTATCCGGCGGCGCGCAAACGGGTCAGGCGCGCCCAGCATGGCGTGGGAGACAGGTTCACGAGTTCGGCCAGCTTGGTCTTGCTTAGCTGGCCGTATTTCTGAACAGCGGTCAGAATACGGATGTCCGCCGCATCCAATCCATTTCGTTCTCGCATCGCACCCTGCTTCCTGCATGCCGAAGACCCGAAAGCAGCGCCCGAACTTCGCGGCGCCTTGCGTTCGCGGCGATTATGCCGCCATGCAGACCGGAATTGAGGGAATTTTGCGACAGCTTAGGGGGTTGCAGCGTCACTTTGGGCAGATCGCATCGGCACCTCAGAGCACATAGCGCGACAGATCGGCGGATTTCATCAGCTCGCCCAGATTGGCATCGACGAAGGCGGCATCCACGGTCACGGTATCGCCGGCGCGGTCCGGGGCGGTGAAGCTCAGCTCTTCGAACACCCGCTCCATCACGGTGTAAAGCCGCCGCGCGCCGATATTCTCGACCGATTGATTGACCTCGGCGGCGATTTTGGCCAGCGCTGCGATGCCATCTTCGGTGAAAGTGACGGTGACATCCTCGGTTCCCATGAGCGCGGTATATTGCCGGGTCAGGGCATTGTCGGTCTCGGTCAGGATGCGCACGAAATCCTCTTCGGTGAGAGCGCGCAGTTCGACCCGGATGGGCAGGCGGCCCTGAAGCTCGGGGAGCAGATCCGAGGGTTTGGCGATATGGAAGGCGCCCGAGGCGATGAACAGGATATGGTCAGTCTTGACCGGGCCGTATTTGGTGGACACGGTCGTGCCTTCGATCAGCGGCAGCAGATCGCGCTGCACGCCTTCGCGGCTGACATCGCCGCCGCGCGCATCCGAGCGGGCGCAGACCTTGTCGATCTCGTCCAGAAAGACGATGCCATTCTGTTCAACCGCTTCGAGCGCTGTCTTGTGGACGGTGTCGTCATCCAGCAGCTTGTCGGCCTCTTCGCTGATGAGCGCCTCGTAGCTTTCGGAGACGGTCATCTTCTTGCGCACGGTGCGCCCGCCGAACGCCTTTCCGAAGATATCGCCGAGATTCATCATCCCCATCTGGCTGCCGGGCTGACCGGGAATATCCATCATGCCGAGGGGGTTCGATTGGTCGGCGACATCCAGTTCGATCACGGTATCGTCCAGCAGGCCGTCGCGCAGTTTCTTGCGAAACATCTCGCGTGTGGAGTCGCGGGCGTCTTCGCCGGCGATGGCGGCGATCACCCGGTCTTCGGCCTGTTGATGGGCCTTGGATTTGACATCCTCGCGCATGTAGTCGCGGGTCTGGGCGATGGCGCTGTCCACCAGATCGCGGATGATCTGTTCGACATCGCGGCCGACATAGCCGACTTCGGTGAACTTTGTCGCTTCGACCTTGATGAAGGGCGCGCGGGCGAGTTTGGCCAGACGGCGGGAAATCTCGGTCTTGCCGACGCCGGTGGGGCCGATCATCAGGATGTTCTTGGGATACACCTCGTCGCGCAGATCATCGGCCAGTTGCTTGCGGCGCCAGCGGTTGCGCAGGGCGACGGCGGTGGCGCGCTTGGCGTCCTTCTGGCCGATGATGAAACGATCGAGTTCCGAGACGATCTCGCGCGGGGTCAGGTCGGTCATTTGGAAATGCTTTCTACGGTCAGGTTGCCGTTGGTGTAGACACAGATATCGGCGGCGATGGCCATGGCGTCGCGGGCGATCTGTTCGGCGCTGCGGTCGCTGTCCATCATGCCGCGCGCGGCGGCCAAGGCGTAATTGCCGCCCGAGCCGATCGCTGTGACATCATGTTCAGGCTCGAGCACGTCGCCCGCGCCGGTGATGACATAGATCTGATCGCCATCGGTGACGATCAGCATGGCTTCGAGCTTCTGGAGGTATTTGTCGGTGCGCCAGTCCTTGGCCAGGGCGACGCAGGCGCGCTGCAGCTGTCCGGGGGTGGATTCGAGCTTGGATTCGAGACGCTCGAGCAGGGTGAAGGCATCGGCGGTCGAGCCGGCAAAGCCCGCGACCACGTCATAGCCACCGGGGGACAGGCGGCGCACCTTGCGGGCGCTGCCCTTGATGACGGTGTCGCCGAGGCTGACCTGTCCGTCACCGGCCACGACGACGGTTCCGGCCTTTTTCACGCCGATGATGGTTGTGCCGTGCCAGCCGGGAAATTCTTTGCGCATGGGGCCTCCGTTGGGTTCCCGCCTATATGGAAGGGTGGCGGACAGGGTGCAAGGGGCGCATCAGCCCAGAAGATCGCGGGCGATCCGGGCGAAGATGCGGGCGCCGATCGGGATCAGATCGTCGGGAAAGTCGTAATCGGGGTTATGCAGAGCCGCATGATCCGTGCCTGCGCCCAGAAACAGCATGGCGGCTTTGGCGGAGTGGCCGAAGCGCCCGAAATCTTCAGAGGCGCGCATCGGCAGGCCCGATCCGTCATGCGACATGCCGAGCGCATCGAGGGCCTTGCGGATATGGGCCGCAGCCTCGGGGTGGTTTTCGCAATGCAGGAAAATGTCGTGAAAGCTGTGATCGGCGGTCAGGCCGTGCTGAGCGGCGGTGCTGTGCAGCAGATCGAGCGCGGTGCTGCAAAGCGCGTCCATTCGGTCATCTGTGAGGGTGCGCAGCGTCGCCATCAGCGTGGCCTCGCCCGGAGCGATCCCGAAGGCGGCGGCGCCCAAATTGGCATGGGTCACGGTCACCAGCGCGAAATCGGCGTCCTGCGTGGTGCCATGACCGAGGGCAGTCAGCGCAGGCATCAGGCTGCAAAGCGCGGCCATCGGGGAGGTGCCGTTCTCGGGCTCGGACGCATGGGCGGTCTTGCCTGTGAGCCGGGCCAACAGCCCACGCGAGGCGCAGTTCACCGGCCCGTCGGCCAGCCCGATATGGCCTAGGGGCAGGCCCGGCATGTTATGCAGGGAAAAGGCGAAATCAGGTGAAACAGTGTCGAATTGTGGGTCCGCGATCACCGCTTGCGCCCCGGCGCCGGTTTCTTCGGCAGGCTGGAACAACAGCACGACGCGACCGCGCGCGGGACGCTTGCGGAACAGAAGGCGCGCGAGGCCCATGAGGATCGTCATATGCCCGTCATGACCGCATAGATGCCCGGTGCCGGGATAGGCGGAGCGGTGCGGGCTGTCCGAAAGCTCTTGGATCGGGAGGGCGTCAAGCTCGGCGCGGAACAGGACGGTAGGGCCGGGATCGGTGCCCTGATAGATCGCGGCGATGCCATGGCCGCCAAGATCGGTCAGAATCTCATCGGGCGCCTGCGCATCCAGAGCGGTGAGAATGCGGCGGGCGGTCTGCGCTTCATGTCCCGAAACCTCGGGGTGGCGGTGCAGATCGCGGCGCAAGGCGGTCAGATCCGCGATATCGGAATTGCTGAGCATCATGGGCCTTTTGTCACCTGTCCGGGGGCAAAAGAAAAGGGCCGCAAACGCGGCCCCTTCCATATCAAATGTGTGGCATCGATCAGATGCTGCTTTCGATCCAGTTTTGCAGCGCGGCCTTGGGGGCGGCGCCGGCGCGGTTCGAGATCACCTCGCCATTCTTGAAGATGAACAGCGCCGGGATGCCGCGCACGCCCATGGCGGCGGCGGTGTTCGGGTTGCTGTCAACGTCGATCTTGGCGATCTTGACCTTGCCGCCCATTTCTTCGGACAATTCTTCGAGGGCCGGACCGATCTGCTTGCACGGGCCACACCATTCGGCCCAGAAATCGACCACGACGGGAATGTCGGAGTTCTTAACTTCTGCGTCGAATGTCTCGTCTGTTACGGCTACGGTGCCCATTTTATGTCTCCTGACAGGAATTGATTTGACCAGAACGTATGGAGCGTGACGGGGAGCGTCAAGCGATTGGCGTGTCACGCAGCGCCTTTGTCACAAGATCGTGCGGTAACAGGGTCAGCGTGGCGTTGCGTGTCCAGAGAAGACCTGTTTCCACGGGTCGGTCGGGATAGATCAACGCAAGGGCGTTGGCATAGGCCCCCATCTGCCGCAAAAGCGCTGTGGGCACATGCTCGGCCGTGTCGGGAACGCCGGCGTTGGTCTTGAAATCGACGGCAAGCACCCGGTCGGGGGAGATCAACAGCCGGTCGATGATGCCATGAATCCGGCGGCCACCCAGGGCATCGAGGCTGGCCGAGACTGGCACTTCGCATAGCGCATCGGGCTGGAACAGAAACTGAAGCGACGGTTTGGTCAGCACCTTTTCGGCCTCGGCCAGAAGCAGGCGAAGTTCCTCGCCTTCGGCCGCATCAGAGCCGTTCGACAAAAGCGTCCCGGCTGTCTCTGGCCAGTCCGATTGCGGCACGGTGGGCAAAAATTCGAGCAGACGGTGGATCTGCCGACCGCGGCGCTTGGCGGCGTCCTCATCAAGCCCGCGTTCGTCCGGCAGCGCCTTGTCACCGCCCAGATCGGATGGCTTGAGGGTTTCGGGCGGCAGGACCGGAGGTGGCGCCGGTTGTTGGAAATGCGCAGGCAGGGGCGTGGTGGAATGCGTCGCATCCGCAGGCGGATCAGAGACTGTTCCGGCCCAATCACCATGCTGCAGCCGCAATCCCTGTCCCAGATCGAAATCATGAGCGGTGGCGCCGGCCGCTTGCAGACCGGCCTGCACCTTTTCATACCAAGCCTCGCCATTCTTTCCCAGATCGCCGGCAGCGGCCACGATCAGCCATGTTTCGGCGCGGGTCATCGCGACATAGAGCAGGCGATCGCGTTCCGCGCGCTGGGCGTCGCGGGCGGCATCACTGGCGCGCACAATCGCGGCGGGCGCCTCGCCGCTGGCGCTGCGCCAGAAGGGGGTTCCGTTGCTGGTGGTGATCTGGTCGCGGATCCGGATATCGCGCTTGGCGGTATCGGGCAGGATGACCACGGGCGCTTCGAGCCCCTTGGCGCCATGCACCGTCATCACCCGGACCCTGTTTCCGGCGCTGTCCATCTGGCGCTTGATTTCCAGATCGTCGGTTTCCATCCAGACCAGAAACCCCGTCAGACTGTCCACGGCGCGCTGTTCATAGGCCATCGCCTGCATCAACAGCGCGTCGATGCCATCTTCGGCCTCGGCGCCAAGGCGGGCCAGCAGTTTGCGGCGCCCGTCGTGGCGGGTCAGGATGCGTTCGATCAGATCGTAGGGGCGCAGGTAATCGGCCTTGCGGCGCAGATCGTCCAGAACGGCCATGGTTTCGGGAAAATCCGATGCCCGGTCGCGAAGCGCCGCCCAAAGATAGCGCTGCGTGCGCTTGTGGGCACGATCGAAAAGCTGTGCCTCGGACCAGCCGAAGAGCGGCGAGCGTAGCGCGGTGGCCAGCGACAGGTCATCCTCGGGCGTGGCGAGAAAGGACAGGAGCGCGGCAAGATCCTTGACCGCCAGTTCCGCCCCGACCTTGAGCCGGTCTGCGCCTGCAATGGGCAGGTTTTGTGTCTTACATTCGCGGATCAGCTCGTGAAACAGGGTCGAGCGGCGTTGCACCAGGATCAGGATATCGCCGGGCCGGATCGGTCGCAGGCCCGAGGGAGAGGCCTTGTCGGGAATGGGCTGTTTGTCGTCGACCATGCGGCGGATCGTGAGGGCGATCTGACGGGCGAGAAGCGTGGCGGGATCGTTGGCGGCCTTCACATCCACCGGCATGTGCCATTCGGGATCCTCGTCCTGATCGGGCTTTTCGATCACGGGCCACAGATCGACCCGGCCGGGCAGATCGGATTTGAACGCCTTGTGACCCTGTTCCGGCGTAAACCCGCTATCACGGCTATTGGCGAAGGTATGATCGACAAGGTCCAGAATGGCGCTGGAGGAACGGAAGGAATATTCCATCTCCATGTCCTGAAGCGGCTGGCCGGTGGCGTGCAGACGGGTGGCGAAATCCCCCTTCATGCGGTCGAATTCGTCCGGATCGGCGCCTTGGAAGGAATAGATCGACTGTTTCTTGTCGCCCACGACAAAAATCGTGCGCGTCACGTCGGCGCGCGCACCCTGACCGCTGGTGAATTCCTGCGCCAAGCGCTCGATCACCTGCCATTGCACGGGGCTGGTATCTTGAGCCTCGTCCACAAGGATATGGTCGATGCCGCCATCCAGCCGGAAGAGAACCCAGGCGGCGACGGCGGGATCGGTGAGCAATTGACGCGCGCGCAGGATCAGATCGTCGAAATCCAGCCAGCCGCGCAGGGCCTTGGCGCGGTCATAAGCGGTGAGAAAGACGCGGGCAAATTCGTGCAGCGTGCGGGTTTTCTGGATCGTGGCAAGGGCGAGACGGGCGTCGCGCGCCTCTTCGACGCGGGCCATCCATTGGTCGATCTGCGGCATGATCGCATCGATGGGGGCGCGGCCTGCCTTGGTTGGAAAAGAGCCTATCTTGGCGGAAAACGGCTCTTTTGCGCTATCGCCAAAAAGAAAGACGGAGTCGAGAACAGGCAGAGCAGAGGCATCCAGCCTGTCGATAGAGGCAAGGCGCAGGGCAGCTTTCTGGTCATTGGTGCCACTGGCCCGAAGCGCCGGGATCAGTTGGTTCAACAGGTCCTGTTCGCTTCCCAGAAATACGCGTGCGGTGATGTCATCAAGCGTCAGGTTGCCGGGCTGCCCAAGCGCTTGTGCCAGTGCGTCATCGCTGCACGGGGTGTCGAACAGGGTGCGGTGCCGGACGATTTCCGCGGTGATATCGTCAAGGGATTCGCCGCCATAATGCCGGGCGAAGGCATAAAGCGTGGCGGCGTCGGGGCCGCTGGCGATGGCTTCGGTGATCTCGGAGCGCAGAAGCGAGGCGGTGCGGTCCTCCATCTCGGTGAATTGGGGGCTGACGCCAGCCTCGAGCGGGAAGCGGCGCAGAAGACCGGCGCAGAACGAGTGGATCGTCTGAATTTTCAGACCGCCCGGAGCCTCGATCGCGCGGGCAAAGAGACGACGGGCTTTGCGCAGGGTATCGGCGTCGATCAGGCCCTCATGGCCCAGATCCTGCAATTCCCGAGACAGGCGGTCATCGGGCAGCATCGCCCATTGGCCAAGCCGCTTGAACAGGCGGTTTTGCATCTCGCTGGCGGCGGCCTTGGTGTAGGTCAGGCACAGGATGTGCCGGGGATCGACATCTTCGAGCAGCAGGCGCGCGACACGGTCGGTCAATACGCGCGTCTTGCCCGACCCGGCATTCGCCGACAACCAGGTAGAGCGATCAGGGCGCGCGGCATCGATTTGCCGTTGGGTGGCGTCGTCGCGGGCCATCAGCGCAGCTCTGCCGTGTCGGGGGGATCGGTGATGTCCCATTCGCCGAAGCGGGCCAATTGATCGTAATCGCCCTTGTCGGCCTTCTTGAACACGGCGCGGCGGGCGGTATAGCCGCGATCCGGCTCAAGATAGGCGCGCATCAGTTCTTCGAATTCGATCCAGACTTTCTGCACGGGTTCTTCGTCCAATGGGGCCAAAACAGTCTCTGGTTTGCTGCCCAGGCCGATGAACTGGGCGCGCGCGACCTGGGACGGGGCGAGCTGACCGAAGCCTGCCTGTTCGGCGATTGCGGCTTCCAGCAAAAGCTGCCGGTCGAA
Organism: Roseobacter sp. AzwK-3b; assembly: GCF_000170875.1. Taxonomy (NCBI): domain Bacteria; kingdom Pseudomonadati; phylum Pseudomonadota; class Alphaproteobacteria; order Rhodobacterales; family Roseobacteraceae; genus Roseobacter; species Roseobacter sp. AzwK-3b. The sequence continues at coordinate 466,237 of NZ_ABCR01000001.1, read as the reverse complement.
ATATTTCTGTTCCTTGGCGCTGGGTGGTTTGCCGGTCTTGTAGTCGTAGATGTGAAGGCTGCCGGTGGCGTCTATGTCGATGCGGTCGGCCTTGGCCTTGAGGGTGACACCAAGATCATCGAGCGTGGCGATGCCGGATTGTTCCAGCGCGCAAGGTTGGGCGATCTGACGGCGGTCGAACTCACCGTCGATGAACCAGTCGGCAACGCGGTCCATGCGCGCACGCCAGATGGCACGCGCCTCGGCCCAAGGGACGTTTTGGGCAAGAACAGACTCTGTTACCGCCATCAGGTGATCGCGGGTGCAGAGCGTTTCATCGTGCTGGCTGTCCTTGATGAAACGGTCCAGAACCTCGTGCAGGACAGTGCCGCGCAGCAGCGCGTCCGGCACTTTCATCAGTGGATCAAGCGGCCGCACCCGCAGGACATGGCGCGCATAGATGGCATAGGGATCGCGGATCAGGCGCTTGATTTCCGTCACGGAGAACTCGCGGGGACGCGCCGCCAGCGGTGGGCAGGGCGAGGGGCGCTTTTCGGCGGGCACATAACCGGGCTCTTCAAGGCTGGCGACCAGACGGAGCCAATGCGCGCCGCGCGCTTTCATATCCTCGAGCGCCTGCGCGCCGCCTTGATCGGGGAGACCGGCCAGAAGGTTGCGGATGCGATTCAGCCAGCGAGACGGCACTGTTTCGGCGTCATCCGAGCGAATTGAGCGGGTCATCCAGACTTCGGGCGCGCTGGCGGCTTGCTGAAAATCATGGGCGGACAGGCCGATGCGCCGTTCGGGTAGCAACAGCCCGGCCTGATTGCGCAGCGCGCGGTTGAGCCAGGGATCGGGCTTGGGGGCTTCGGGCCAACTGCCTTCGTTGAGACCGGCGAGAATGAGCAGATCGGCGCCTTGGACGCGGGCTTCGAGCGTGCCCCAGATCAGGATCTGGGGATGAGGCGCGTCGGGGTTGCGGACCTCGCCGCCCGAGAGGATTGCGTGAAAGAGGGTGCCATAGTCCGCCGCGGTGATCTCTCCGCCGTGATTTGCATGTTCGGCAAGATTAGAGACGCATTTCCACGCTTCTTGCCCGGCATCGTTGCGCCAGAGCCCATGCGGGCTGCTGTCGACCGGGCCTTGGGCGATGCGATTGGCCAGATCGATATGCCGCTCGACGAATTCGGACAGGGGCAGGTCGCCATTCACCGCTTTTGCGCAGAAACAGTCACTGATCCAGCGCGCCCAGGGCGCGGCGGTGGTGTCTTTCTGAGCCTCGCCCCATGCGATCAGGCTGGCGGCATCGGGATAGGGTGGACCGTTGCGGCGCAGATGGAGTTCAAGCTCGCGGGTGAGCCGCAGATGCGGCCCGCGATCGGTCCCGCTATGGGTGAGCGGGTGCTTGAGCAACGTCAACAGCAACTCGGCTGTCAGAGTGTCGCGCATCAGATCGCCTACATGGCGCAGGTACCGGCCCGGCGGAGACAGGTGCAGCGGCATCCCGGCGCTGTCGTCGGGAATAATGCCCCAGCGATCCAATGCGGCGGTGACCTGTCGGGTCACGGTCCGGTCGGGGGTGATGAGCGCTGCGGTCTGCCCGTCTTCGGCGGCCTGACGCAGGCGCATGGCGATGGCCAGCGCCTCGGACCTGGTGGAGGGCGCCTCGAGCAGGGTGATATCCTGCGTGGCGCGGTCAAGATCGGTGAGGCTGGGGCCATCCTGCAGCCATTGATCGGTCACAGGCGCGGGCCGCAAGGCCAGTGACAAGAGCCGGTTGCGGGCAGGACAAGCGGGGCTGTCCGGTGTCCAGCGGGCGATTTCGCCGGGAGAGAGGCCGAGCTTGCCCATCAGATCGGCGAAACGGTATTGCGGATGATCCTCGGAGAGCATCGCATCGTCGAGCGCCCCCCAGACATGCGTCGGCATGTCGACATCGAAGCCGGGAAGAAGGACCGCGCCTTGCGGCAGTTTGGACACCGCCTGCATCAGAAGCTGGGTGGCGCCGCGCGATCCGGTGGATCCGGCGATGATGATCGGGTGATCGGGAGGCGTCTCTTGCCAAGTTTCGATCACATGCTCGATCACCAGACGCTGCCGGGTTTCGACATCGGGATGCTCGGTGCCCACGTCGAAATAGTGTCTGACAATGCCCAAAAAGGCCGTGATCCGATCCCAATGCCCGGATTGGTCGGTGACATCCAGCCCCTCGATCGCATCCGGAGAGACACCTTCGCCATGCATTTCGTCCATCAGCGATGCAAGGCTGTCGGCCAAGGCATAAAGCGAGGAGCGCGGCGCGATGTCGGGCTGTTTGTCCAGCAGCGAAGAGACAAGCTGTGTCAGCTCGAGCCGACGGCGGAGCGGCGGCACGGGATCTGGGATATGCGCCAGATCCCAATGCTCGCCCAGATCTGTGAGCAATTCGATCCGTGGCAACAACAGCGCCGGACCCTGATCGAAGAGCGCCCGGATGCGGCGCGCCATGCGTCGGGTGTTGACGATCACCTGCACGCGGGCAAGCGCCTCGGGCGGTTGGCTGGCATGGCGGGCAAGCAGGCCATCGACCAAAGCGCGGGGAAAATCCACGCCAAGCGGCACGCCAAAGACACGGGGGCGTTCGGTGGGATCAAACATGCCGATATCCAAGCATCTTTTCGGCCTGTGCGATACCCTCGGGATGGCCCACATCGCACCATTCGCCGGTGTAGCCTGCTGCGAACAGGCGATTTTCGGCGAGCATCCTGTCCCACAGAAGATTGAGGGAAAAAGCCGTCTCGGGGATGTCATGCAGACCCTCGGTCTTGAGGATCTGCAGCCCGGAATACACCAGGCCCGGTCCGCGCTGCGCCCTGCCATCGGCGTCGATGGTGAAATCGCCCGTGCCGGAATGGCCGATGGCGTGATCGGGCGGGATACACAGAAGCAGCGCATCCATGCGGGCCGGATCCCAGAGCGCGGCAAGCTGATCCAGAGGGTTGGCGCCGCGCCAGACGGCATCGGTGTTCATTGTAAAGACCGGCCCGGCGCCCAGAAGCGGCAAGGCGGCGCGCAGCCCGCCGCCGGTTTCAAGGATATCGGGGGTTTCGTGCGACAGGAGCACGTCGCTCTCGCCGAGATGCCGGATCAGCGCCTCGGGGCGGTAATGAATGTTGGCGACGATGCGTTCGGGGCCATGGGCGCGCACAAGCGACAGCGCGTGGTCGATCAGCGGCTGGCCCGCCACCTCGATCATTGATTTTGGGCGATCTGAGGTCAGTGTGCCCATCCGCGTGCCGAACCCGGCGGCGAACAGCATTACCGAGCGGGGACGGTCGCGCATTGTTCTTTCACCTTGTGGAGAATGGAGGCGTCGGGCGCGGGCAAATGCGCGCGGGTGATATCGGCCAGATCCGACAGGGATGGATCGGACAGATCGCGGATCAGATGCGTCCAGACACGCGGGATCAGATCGACGTAATGCACCTTGCCGTCACGCACGCAAAGCCGCGTGAACACCCCCAGAATGCGCAGGTTTCGTTGCGCCCCAAGCACGTGATAGGCGGTGCGGAACGCGCTTTCGTCCTGTCCGGTGCTGGCGATGTACCGGTCGATCATGGCGTCCTCGATTGCGCGGGGCACATCGCGGCGGGCATCCTGAAGCAACGAGACCAGATCATAGGCCCGGTGGCCCAGCATGGCGTCCTGAAAATCCAGCAGACCGACGCGGGCCAGACCCTGCCGTTGCGGCAGCCAGAGCAGGTTCTGGGCATGATAGTCCCGCTGCACGAGCACATCCGCGGTCGCGGCGTGACGTGTCAGCGCGTCGAGCATGGCGCCATGAAAGCGACCCCGCGCGATGGTGTCGGGACCGGTCGTGACGGCAAGATACCAGTCAAAGGCCAGCGCGGCGAGATCGGCCATCACGGGCGGCGCATAGGGCTGAAGACCGCTTGGCACGGGGTGGCTGTGAAGATCGGCCAAAAGATCAGTTGCGCAGGAATAGAGAGTGTTTTCCAGCGATGGATCGGCTGGGATCACGCTGGCGAAAAGATCATCGCCCAGATCCTCGAGCAGCAGGAGACCGGCGCCGTGATCCTGCGCCAGAATGCGCGGCGCGCTGAAACCCACGGAGGTCAGATAGCCGGCGATGGAGACGAAGGGGCGCACATCCTCGCCCCGGTCGGACGGGGCGTCCATCAGAACGGCGGTTGCCGCGCCGTCGGGATGTGTCAGGCGCAGATAGCGCCGGTTTGACGCATCCCCTGCCAGGGGCGCGACGGTGGCCCCGGCCCAGCCGGTCGCGTCGATGAAACCCCGGATCAGAGCGTCACGGTCAGACATCGAGAATACCTTTCAGTTTCGCATCCCAGGATGGGTCACTCCACGACAGCGAGAGCACCCGCGTGTCATCGGGTGCGGGCGCGTCCAGATGCAGGCAAAGTGCCGATGCCGGGGCCAGATCGCCCAGACGGTCGGGCCATTCGACAAGGCAGATCGCGTCGGAAAATGCGTCGATCAGGCCCAGTTCTTCGATTTCGGAGATATCGGTAAGACGGTAAAGATCGGCATGCCAGATCTCACCGCGACGCCCGGGATAGGATTGCACCAGCGTATAGGTCGGCGAGGGCACGTCCTCGGGGGTGTCGAGCGAGGCAAGGATCAGGCAGCGGGCGAAATGCGATTTTCCGGCGCCGATCTGGCCCGAGAGCAGCAGAACATCGCCCGGTTCAAGACGCGGGGCAATGGCCTGCGCAAGGGCGCAGGTCTGGTCGGGATCGGAGAGATGCAGTGTCTTGGCCCTGTCAGACATGGGCCGACACTACACGCCCGGCGCGGTCCTGCAAGCAGCATCAGCCTGCGGCCTGACATGACGTGTCGATCGGGACAGTGGCCGTGCAGTCAGCCATGCTCAGCATGGCGGACCCACCGGTGAGAGGCGACAGGCGACACCGCATCGGATGGCCTGCGCGGCTGTAAAGCACGGTTTCCAGAGGCTCGGTCAGGTTATGGCCCGACAGGAGGGTTTCCGCCTGCGGCCAGAAGGTATCGTCGGGGATATGCTCGCGGCAGATCGCGATGAGGGCGGGCACGGAAAGCTCGGCAAGGCTGCTGTCCGGGTCGATACCGAGGACATCTGAACAGCGCTTGTTGCACAGCAAAAGCAGGTTGTTGGGCGAAATCACCGCGATGGCATCGGGCAACTGATCCAGTACCGCCTGCCGCAGATTGAGCTGCGTACGGAATCGGCGGGTCAGGGCGATCTCGTCCGATATATCCTCGAACAGAAAGGCCACGGCGCCATCGGGATGTGGCCGACCGGTGACACGGTAGGTCAGCCCCGAGGGCAGTGACCAAGTGTCCTGATAGAGTCCGTCCGAGGCGGTGGCGACGATCTCGCTGATCCGGGTGCGCCAGTTGGCGTAGTTCTTTGGCTCCGGCATGATTTGCCTGTCGCGCAGATTGTCGAAAACCCCAATCAGGTCCGGGCGCGCGCTGAGAAACTCGGCCGAAAGCCCGGTCAGATCGACAAAGGCTGGATTGAACAGGGCCAGCCTTTGCTGGCGGTCGAACACCGCAAGCCCGGTCGTCAGATTGGCGAAGGTTTTGGTCAGCGTCTGGACAAACTCCCGGCGCACGGTCTCGGCCTGAATGACCTTGGTGATATCGGTGACATAATGGAACAGGTCGCCGCCGACGCGGGTGGAATTGACTTCGTACCATTGGGTTGCCCCATCGGCAGCGTTCTTGAACGAAATCCGGTCGATCAGGGAGCCTTCGCATTCCGGCACGATCTTCCGGTCGGGGAGAAGCCGCGCGCGCTCGTCTTCGGGGAGGTTGGAAAAGGCGAGGTTTTGCCAGATGACCCTCCCGTCCATCGATGAAATCGACAAGCCGAAAGGGGCATGGCGCAGAGCGGTGTTCCAATTCTCGAGCCGAGCGGAGAGGCGCAGATTGTCATGGCGTTCGGCCGGGCTTGGCACCGTCGGATCCCTGAGAGTGATGCGGCAGACCGGACCGATGAGGGCTATGTCCAGCATGGCCTGGTCGCCGGGAATCACGCTTTTGAGAAGCAGCCCGTCACCTGCAGGCACCAGCGCGACATCGTTGGGAAATTCAGGGAATCTGTCACAGAACCAATCGCGCAGCGATGACCAGTCCGACAGGTTCTGGGGAAGCAAGCGTTCGGGCAGATCATGATCCATGAGGACGCCGTTCTGGAAAAGGAAATGCGCGGATTTGTCTTGCTGCGGCGACACTCTTGCCTGCCTGCCCTGCCGTCCGATCAGCAGGCCGTAGATCCACAGGATCCCGAGCGCGGTCGCACCCGAGACGATGGGAAGCAAAAACCACCCGAAAGCGGGAACTGTCATCAAGCGCCTTTCAATCTGCCCAGACACCCAGCGCAGCCTGCGCGGGAATTGGTTAACCGGTGGTTAACGAAGTCAGGCGCGGATCGGTGGATTATCCCCGGTGGGTTGGCGGCTGTCCGAGGTTTCGGCCTCCATCCTGTGGCGCGGCCATGTCACCTCGACCACGGCGCCGGTGCAGTCCGGATGGCCACCTGTCCCGTCTTTCTGGGCGTCCGTGCCATTGGCAAAGCTCAGATCGGCGCCGGATCGTTCCAGCAGCGTCTTGGCGATGAACAGACCAAGCCCCATGCCTTCGTAGCCCGGGCGGCGCGGATCGAAGACCGGGCCTCGGCGGCGCATGAAGGGCTCGCCGATTCGGGCCAGAACATGCTGCGGATAGCCGCGCCCGTCATCCATGATCCGCAAGCTGATATGGGTCTCGGACCAGCGGCTTTCGATCCAGACATTGCCGCGCGCGAAATCGACGGCATTCTGGATCAGGTTCCGAAGGCCATGGATCACCTCGGGGCGGCGATGGATGGTTGGCTGGCTGTCAAGCGGCCCGGACGAAGAGACATGCTCGAAATGGATCGTCTTGCCGCGATCCATATGCGGGTCGGCGGCTTCTTCTATCAGGGCGGTCAGCGGCGCCTTGCGCAGGTGCAGATCGTCCTTGCCGGCGCGGCCCATCGACCGAAGGATATCGCGGCAGCGATCCGCCTGTTCGCTGATGAGAACGGCATCCTGACGCAGCTCTTCATTGTCTGACAGCTCTTGGGCCAGTTCCGAGCTGGTCAGCTTGATCGTGGCCAGGGGCGTGCCGAGCTCGTGTGCGGCGGCGGCGACGACACCGCCCAGATCGGTCAGCTTCTGCTCACGGGCCAGCGCCATCTGGGTGGCCTGGAGCGCGTTCGACATGGCGTCCATTTCGGACACGATCCAGCGGGAATAGACACCAAGAAAGACGATCGCAATCACGATCGCCGCCCAGTTTCCAAAGAGGAACACATCCGGCATCCGCAGGATAAAGCCCTGCTCGGTGCGCAGGGGAAGGTGGAATTGCGTCAGGATCGATACGATCAAGATCGCCATCAACCCCAGAAACAGCGTGGACCTTGACGACAGCGCCGAGGCCGACACCGTCACCGGCCCCACGATCAGGATCGAGAAAGGATTGTTCAGCCCGCCGGTCAGATACAGCATCAATCCCAGTTGCAGCATGTCGAACAGAACCACCAGCAGGGTTTCGGTTTCGGACAGACGCTTGTTTTCTGGATAGACGAAGGACGCCACCAGGTTCGAAATCACGGCAACCCCGACCACCAGATAGCACAGCCCGATTTCGAGGTTCAGGTTATACAGCCGCTGCGCCACGATCAGTGCCGAAACCTGCCCGGCAATGGCCCACCAGCGCAGCAGGATCAGCGTGCGCAGGCGAATCCAGTTCCCGCGACTGCGGGATTTGAAGGCGCTGGGGGAAATATCGGACATCTGCGCGCTTGGGTCCCGTTGCAACTTGGGTTTCTGCTGTTAGATGTGCCACAGCCCAGCTTGGTTGCCCAGAAGAATGAGGATCCTTCGATGACACGCATATTTGCGATTGCCGCCGCGATTGCCGCTTCGGCGGGGCTTGGCGCCTTTTATCTCATGGGATCGGGATCAGGGGGCGATGATCGTTTTGCGCAATGCCGCGAAGGGCAGGTCGCGGGCGGCGCGCAGATCGGCGGGCCGTTCACGCTGGTCAGCGAAACCGGCGAAACGGTGACAGATGCAGAGGTGGTCGATCAGCCGGCGCTGATCTATTTCGGCTATACCTTCTGCCCGGATGTCTGCCCGCTTGATGCGTCCCGCAACGCAGTGGCGGTCGAAATCCTTGAAGAGCGGGACCAGATCGTGAAGCCCGTGTTCATTTCGGTCGACCCCGAGCGTGACACGCCAGAGGTGCTGGATGACTTCACCGCCAACCTGCATCCACGGATGCTGGGGCTCACTGGATCGCCTGAGCAGGTCAAGGAAGCCAGTCAGGCATATCGGACCTATTTCAAGAAACAGGAGCCCACCCCGGGACAGGAAGACTTCTATCTGGTCGATCATTCGACCTTTACCTATCTGACGCTTCCGGAATATGGGTTTGTGGAGTTCTTCCGCCGCGAGACGACGCCTGAACAGATGGCTGACCGCGTGGGATGCTTTCTGGATGCGATGTAACCCCTTGCGATGGTTTGACGCATCTGAGGGCGAGGGCTAGAACTGTTGCGTACAAGCTGTGCGCGAACGGGAGGAGTGGCGGCATGACCGATGAGTTGTCTGATCTGGGAAGTGACAAGAGCCTGCTGCTCGTCGATGATGACGAACCGTTTCTGCGCCGTCTGGCCAAGGCCATGGAAAAACGCGGTTTCGAAGTGGAAATGGCAGGATCTGTTGCTGCCGGCAAAGCCATCGCGACAGCCCGCCCGCCGGCCTATGCCGTTTGCGATCTGCGGCTGGAGGATGGTAATGGGCTGGATGTGGTCGAGATCATCCGCGAAAAGCGCCCCGATAGCCGTGTGGTGGTGCTGACCGGCTATGGTGCGATTGCCACGGCAGTGGCGGCGGTCAAGATCGGCGCGACCGATTACCTCTCCAAACCCGCCGATGCGACAGACATCACCAATGCGCTGCTGGCGGGGGCCGACACGCTGCCGCCGCCGCCCAAAAACCCGATGAGCGCGGATCGCGTCCGTTGGGAGCATATTCAGCGCGTTTATGAGCTGTGTGACCGCAATGTGAGTGAAACCGCGCGGCGGTTGAACATGCATCGCCGCACCTTGCAGCGCATCCTGGCCAAGAGATCGCCCAAATAGGCTCTAATCCAGCGTGAAACGAGTGCTGATCTTGTCCACCAGCGTTCCGTCATCCAGCGCAACGCCCTTCTGCAGGGCATAGGGCTCGAAGCCGCGGCTTTGGTAATAGGCCCGCCCACCGGCATTGTCGGCGCGGATCGTCGCGTTGATCCAGAGATAGCCCAATTCCGTCGCGGCGATCGCACTGGCGTTGAACAGCGCCGATCCGATACCGAGCCCCGTCATGCCGGTCCGGACGAAGGTGGCGATATCGCAAGCCTCGGGCGGCAAGGCGTGATGCGGCGCGATGAATTGAAAGCCAAGGAGCGTGCCGCTGTCATCCTCGGCCACGTGCCATGCGGATCGACCCTGTTCCTGCCCAAGTCGGGCCGATATCGCGTCACGGGTGACCGGCTTGGTCAAGGCCGTGGTGCCGCCCTTGCGAATGATCGCATTGAGAAGATCGGCCATCGCTCGCGCATCCAGGGACCCGGCCCGACGAACGATGATCACGACATCTGGTCCAGAAGATCTTTGTGGCGGGTGGTGTAATCGTTGCGTGCCTCGAGCGGCGGACGCAGCACGATGGTCAGCCCTTCGATCAGCCCCATGTCAGGCTTGCCAAAGAACCGGTTCGCCTCGGGCTCGGTGAAGCCGGCGATCTGGGTGGCCTCCATCCATGCGCTGATCTTGTCGGCCTTCTTGATCTGTTTCTTGACCTCGACCGGGATCGTAGCTGGCAAGCCGAAGCGCAGGTGAATTGCCGCCGCAAGCCGCTGATCCAGCTCGTCATAGCCCGGCCCGACCGCGGCCTTGACCGGCGAGATCATGTCCCCGATCACATATTCCGGCGCGTCATGGAGCAGCGCGGCAAGGTTCCATTTCCTCGGACTTGCAGGATTGAGGCGAGAATAGAGCCTTTCCACCAGCAATGAATGCTCGGCCACGGAATAGGCATAGTCGCCGATTGTCTGCCCGTTCCAGCGCGCCACAAAGGCCAGACCATGCGCGATATCCTCGATCTCGATATCCACCGGGGTCGGATCGAGAAGATCAAGGCGCCGTCCCGATAACATTTTCTGCCATGCACGGGGTTGTTTCATAGTGGCCTCTTTGTCGCGCTATGGTTTCTGCGTGCCTGTGGCGTTGCCCATCACGGTCGCCGGTGCTATCTGCACTCGCAAATGTAAGTTTGCAAGGAGCCGCCCCAAATGGCGAATGATTACATCGTAAAGGATATCAACCTGGCTGAATATGGCCGTAAAGAGTTGGATATCGCGGAAACGGAAATGCCGGGGCTGATGGCCCTGCGCGAAGAATACGGTGAGGAAAAACCGCTCAAGGGCGCGCGTATCGTCGGGTCGCTGCACATGACGATCCAGACTGCCGTTCTGATCGAGACGCTGGTCGCGCTCGGCGCCGATGTGCGCTGGGCCAGCTGCAACATCTTCTCGACACAGGATCACGCGGCCGCCGCCATCGCGAAATCGGGTGTTCCGGTTTTTGCGATCAAGGGTCAGACACTGGAAGAGCATTGGGATTACCTCGACAAGTCGTTCCTTTTCGAAGACGGCCCGAACATGATCCTCGACGATGGTGGCGACGCTACGCTCTATGTCCTGCTGGGCGCGCGCGCCGAGGCGGGCGAGGACATCATTCCCGTCCCCACCTCGGAAGAGGAAGAGGTCATCAAGGCGCAGATCGCCAAGCGCATGGCGGCAAGCCCCGGCTGGTTCACCAAGGTGCGTGACCAGATCAAGGGCGTGTCCGAGGAAACCACCACCGGCGTCAACCGGCTCTATCAGCTCGTGCGCGACGGGCAGCTGCCCTTCCCGGCGATCAACGTGAATGACAGCGTCACCAAGTCGAAATTCGACAACAAGTATGGCTGCAAGGAATCGCTGGTCGATGGCATCCGCCGCGCGACCGACACGATGATGGCCGGCAAGGTGGCCGTGGTCTGTGGCTATGGCGACGTGGGTAAAGGCAGTGCTGCATCGCTTGCCGGCGCCGGCGCCCGTGTCAAAGTGACCGAAGTCGATCCGATCTGCGCGCTGCAAGCTGCGATGGACGGGTTCGAGGTGACGCTTCTGGAAGATGAAGTTGCGAGCGCCGATATCTTCATCACCACGACCGGCAACAAGGACGTGATCCGCATCGAGCATATGCGCGAGATGAAGGACATGGCGATCGTCGGCAATATCGGCCATTTCGACAATGAAATTCAGGTGGCCAGCCTCAAGAACCACAAATGGACCAACATCAAGGAACAGGTGGACATGATCGAGATGCCCTCGGGCAACCGGATCATCCTGCTGTCCGAAGGGCGCCTGTTGAACCTTGGCAATGCCACTGGCCACCCCAGCTTTGTGATGTCGGCCTCGTTTACCAATCAGGTGCTGGCGCAGATCGAGCTTTGGGTGCGCGGCGATCAGTATGAAAACCAGGTCTACATCCTGCCCAAGCATCTGGATGAAAAGGTCGCTCGCCTGCATCTTGGCCGGATCGGCGTCAAGCTGACCGAGCTCAAGCCCGATCAGGCGGAGTATATCGGCGTAAAACCCGAAGGCCCGTTCAAGCCCGAGCATTATCGTTACTGATATCCCCAATCGGGACATCCAAAGGCCCCGGCGGCGACTCCGGGGCCTTTTGCATGCCATAAGTCGGCAATAAACCCGACAAATTTATTCTTTGTCGGGGGGCAATCTGTGGTTATCGTTCCCTCAGCGCCGGAATGGGGCTGTAATGTTAACAAAACGACCCGGCGTCAAAGCCGGTAAGGTGGGAGAGACAGTATGGGAAAGCGTGACGACCTGATCGCAAAATATGCCGAAGATCTTCGGACGAAATGCGGCATGGAGCCGGACATGGACCTTCTTACAAAGGTAACGATCGGCTGTGGCCCGTCGATCTATGACGCCGACGCCTCGACCGTGGCGGGAAGTCAGCAAGGTGAGCTGGAAACGGTCAAGAACAACTTCCTCATCAAGAAACTGGGTCTGGCCGATGGTCCCCAGTTGATGGATGCGATCACCCAGGTCATCGAAACCTATGGCCGCTCCGAGCGTAACAAATACCGGGCCGTGGTCTATTACATGCTGACCAAACATTTCGGCAAAGAGTCGGTTTATTCCTGAAACCCGGCCAAAGACATGACCGGCGCCCGTCCCTTGCGGCGGGCGCTTTCATTTGAGGCGTATTCTAAGCATTACGGATTTGGCCGGGATGGTCGATTGGGATAAGGTCAATTCAAGGGCCAGTATGGCCGGGACCTGTCCAAAGATCACGTGTGGTGCGTAGGGAGCACGTGGGGTGGCGGAGGGTGTCGGTCTTTGGCTGACCCCTCCGTTCTACCAAATTTCAGGGCGTGACCCCTGCCATGTCGCAAATGATGCGCCATTCGCCTTCGGAAACGGGTTGCACCGACAGCCTCGGGCTTTTGACCAGCATCATATCGGATAACCTCGGATCGCCTTTGATCGTCTCGAGGGTCACGGGGGTTTTGACGGGCTCGACAGCCTTGATATCCACGCAGTCCCACCGCGGATCGTCTGCCTTGCTGTCTGGATGCGCCTCGGCGATGATCTCGACAATGCCGACAACGGCTTTTTCCGTCTGACTGTGATAGAAAAATCCCCGGTCACCCAGCTTCATGTCCCGCATGAAATTGCGGGCCTGATAGTTACGCACGCCGTCCCATTCTTCACCCGAGTCGCCCTTGGCGACCTGATCGTTCCAACTCCACGCCTCGGGTTCGGATTTGAACAGCCAATACCGCACGGATCAGATCACCTTCTTCCACTCGATCAGATCGACAGAGCCAAAAAGGCCCGCCTTGGCATAGGGATCGTTACTGGCCCAGTCCTGTGCCTGTGCCATATCCGCGACATCCAGAATAACCAGCGATCCCGCCATGTTTCCATCTTCGTCAAGAAGCGGACCGGCCTGCGACACCACGCCGGTTTCCTTGAGATAGGCGATATGCGCCTCACGATTGTCCAGACGGGTTTGCAGCGCACCGGGCTTGTCGCGGGCGATCAGGGCTATCAGCATCATTCTTCCTTCAATGGTCGTGACAACAACATATCCATAGCCTGATCCACCTGCAATTCGCCATCGATCAGTGCGGTAATGGCGCGGGAAACGGGCATATCGATCCCAAGATCCGCCGCGCGTTGGCACACCGCTCTTGCCGTGGCCGCACCTTCGACCGTGATGGTTGGATCGAACGCTTCGTTTCGACCCAAACTTAGCCCGAAACGGGTATTCCGCGACTGATCCGAGGTGCAGGTCAACACGAGATCGCCAAACCCGGACAAGCCTGAAAGCGTGTCCGGGCGCGCTCCGAGTGCCGTGGCCATCCGGCACATCTCGGCGAAACCACGGGTCATCAGGGCCGCGCGCGCACTTTCTCCAAGGCCCGCGCCCATCACAACACCGCTGCCGATCGCCATGACGTTCTTGAGCGCCCCGCCAAGTTCGGCCCCGATCACGTCGGTCGTCCTATAAAGCCGCAGGGTGCCGGTGCTGAGCAGGGGCTGCAACGCGCGGCCGATTGCGTCATCCGTGCAAGCCAGCGTCAGCGCCGTGGGCAAACCCTTGGCGATATCGGCGGCAAAGGAGGGACCGGTAAGGATCGCTGCAGGCGATTGCGGCAGGATCTGTGCGATGATCTGCGTCGGGCCAAGCCCCGTGGTCAATTCGATGCCCTTGCAACAGGCCACGAGCGGCGGGCCGGCAAGCGCTGCGCCATGATCCTCGAGCAGCGCACGCAACCTCTGCATAGGCACTGCCAGAAGCACGGCATCGGCGGTCTTTACAGTCTCTATTTCAGCGCAAACGCGGATATTTTCGGGCAAGGTCACTCCCGGCAGGCGCCGCGCATTTTCCCGTGTGCCCTGCATCTCCGCGGCATGTTGGGGATCGCGCGCCCAGAGTGTCACCGCATGGCTGCGCGCGAGCGTTATCGCCAACGCCGTCCCGAACGCGCCAGCACCCAGAATGACGATCATGCCTTGGCCCCCTTCTTGCCACCGCCGATCAGGGCCGGACTGCTGCGATCGAGCGGCCATCGCGGTCGCGCGGCCAGTGTCATATCGTCCCGGTGCCCGGCGGCAAAAAGTTCGGCCCCAGCATAGGCGATCATCGCCGCATTATCCGTGCAAAGCGCCAGGGGCGGCGCGACAAACCCGGCCCCTTCGGCGGCACAAACAGTCTCTAAACTGGCCCGAATGGCAGAGTTTGCTGCAACACCGCCCGCGACTGCAAACATCGGCATCGGGGGCGCCTCGGCCAGATAGACCGCCAAGGCGCGGCGGGTCTTCTCGGCCAGAACATCCGCGACGGCGGTTTGAAACCCTGCGCAAAGATCGGCCCGATCCTGGCGCGTCAGACCGCCTTGCGCGGCAATCAGCGTATCGCGTGCTCTCAAAAGCGCAGTTTTGAGACCCGAAAAGGACATGTCGCACCCTGGCCGGTCCAGCAAAGGGCGCGGAAAGCGAAAGCGCGTGGGATCGCCATGTTTGGCCTCCTGCTCGACATGCGGACCACCGGGTTGTGGCAGACCGAGAAGCCGCGCCGTCTTGTCGAACGCTTCGCCGGGGGCGTCGTCGATCGTGCCGCCAAGCCGGGTGAATTCCTCGCAGCCGCGCACGATCAGAAACTGACAATGCCCGCCCGATACAAGCAACATCAGGTATGGATAGGCGATAAGGTCCGTCAGCCTCGGGGTCAGCGCATGACCTGCCAGATGGTTCACCCCGATCAGCGGGAGACCTGTCGCAACGGCGATCCCCTTGGCGCACATCACCCCTGAAAGCACCCCTCCGATCAGCCCCGGGCCTGCGGTGACAGCCACGGCGTCCAGCGCCGAAAGCGTCACATTCGCCTGTGTCAGAGTCTGTTTCACGCAGATATCAAGCTTTTCCGCATGGGCGCGCGCGGCGATCTCGGGCACCACACCGCCATAGGCTTCGTGCAGCGCTGCCTGACCATGCACCACCGACGACAGGATGTTGGGCATGCCATCCTCAACCCGCAGCACCGCGGCTGCCGTATCGTCGCAGCTGCTTTCGATCCCGAGAATGGTGAGGCTGGTGCTCATGAGCCGCCCGTTGCGTGTTGGTCCACAGGCAGGTAACACCTGCGGTGAGTGCAAACAACTCCGGACAGCCGATGGCGCCTGCGATCCTGATTACGCGGCCCGACCCTTCGGGTGCTGCCTTCGCCGATCACGTGCGGGCGCGGATTGGCTGTGCCCCCGAGATTGTTCTGTCTCCGATCATGCGGATCGAGCATTTCGGCGATCTGCCCGACATAAGCCGCTACAAAACCCTGATTTTCACGTCCCGCCACGGGGTTGAGGCGTATCTGGCGCAGGATGGGCCGTGCGACATTCCCGCTTATGCCGTTGGAAATGCCACCGCCGCCGCCGCCCGGCAGGCGGGCATGGACGTGATCTCCTGCGATGGCGATGCAGGCGATCTGATCGCGCGCATCCTTGCCGACAGCCCGACAGCCCCCTGCCTGCATCTGCGCGGCGAACATATCGCTTCGAACATCGCGCAGGCTTTGACTTTGGGCGGAACAGAGACACATGAAGCGACGATCTATCGCCAAATCGAAGGGCAGCTCACCGCGCAGGCCCTTTCTCTTTTGCAGAATGGACAGCCTGTGATCGTCCCTCTTTTCTCGCCAAGAAGTGCGCAGCTGTTTTTCGAGCAGACAGCCGCTGCGGGACCGATACTTGTGGCAGCGATCAGTGATAACGTGCGCCATGCCGTGCCCAACGGCGCTGCGCAACGGATCGATACGGCTGAAAAACCGACGGCAGAGGCGATGCTCGAGGTGATTGTGACACTTTGGAACAGCGCCAAGCGGCTTGAGGGCGGAAACCCGGCAAAGTAAGGTCGTCGGGTGTGTGCCGATGGCAAGATTCGAAAAGGTCGACAGGGGTGGTGAAACGTGGCTGAGAAAAAGCGCTCAAGAAACAAGTCGGACAAGCCGATCGACACATCGGCCGCTGACACCGCGACCGATGCCACAAACACCAACACCCCCGAGTCGGCACCCGAGCACGATCACGATACGGCCGTATCGCAGAGACCGGAAACATCACCTGACGCCACCGACGCCGCGACCCCGGAAGACAGCCAGCCTGCCGAACCCGAACGCGAGCCTGACGCGGACCAACCTTCGGATCCTGAGCCAAAAGGCGATGAGACCGATCTTGGGGATGCAGCGCCGGACCCCACCGACACAGTGGACCAACAGCCAGAGGAAACGCCCGACGCGACCGACGACACCCGTGACAGGGTTGAAAACCCCATGCCTGTCGCTCCCCCTCCCGAACAAGTCGTTGTCCGGAAGGGCGGATTTTCCGCGATGCTTTTGGGCGGTGTCGCGGCAGCGGCCATCGGCTTTGGTATGGCGCGCTATGTCTTGCCGCAGGATTTTCCGTTTCCCGCAAGCGGCGGTGACAGTGCTGCCATCCAGGACCTGACCCAAAGAATCGAAGCGCAATCGCAGGACTTCGCGCAACTGTCCAGCCGCATTGACACGCTTGCCGACGGCTCGGAGCCGGGCGCAATAACCGCCGAGATGGACAGCCTTTCAGCAGCGATAGACACTGTGTCGGGCCGAGTGAACGAGATTGCGACCCGGCTTGACGCGTTCGACGCGCGCCTGTCCGATGTTGAAGCGCGTGGAGCGTCCGGATCCGGCGACTCGCAAGCCGCACTTTCCGCCTATGAACAGGAATTGCGCGAATTGCAGGCGTCCATCGCCCAGCAAAAAGCCGAGATCTCCGCGATCGCAGAAGACGCCCGCGCCAAGGAAGAAAGCGCCGTTGAAACTGCTCAGGCCGCCATGCGCCGCGCCGCGCTGACGCGTATTCAGACGGCTTTGGATGCCGGAACCCCGTTCGACGCGGCACTCGCCGATCTCGAGGCGGCGGATGTCGCTGTGCCCGAAGCGCTGGCCAGTGCCGCTGCCGAAGGTGTGCCGACACAGGCCAGTCTGACCGAAACCTTCCCCGAAGCCGCGCGCCGGGCGCTGGCCGTCTCGCGCACCGCTGTCGACGACGCAGGCGCCGGCGGTCTTGGCGGGTTTCTGCGCTCTCAGCTTGGGGCCAGATCGCTTGAGCCGCGCGAAGGCGATGACCCGGATGCGGTTCTGTCTCGTGCCGAAGCGGCTGCGCGCGAAGGTCGACTGAACGATGCGCTGGCTGAAATCGAAACATTGCCCGAAGAGGGCCGCGCCGAATTGTCCGCTTGGTCGGCCGAGGCCGCGCGGCGTCTGGATGCTCTGGCTGCGGCCGAAGCGCTGGCGCAGGACTTAAACTGACACCGAAAGGGCAAAAAAGATGTTGTGGTCGATTTTAAAGATTGTCGGTTTCATCGCCCTTGTTTCGGCGGCGACACTCGGCGCAGCCCATCTGATCGAGATGGAAGGCGGTGTCAGGATCGTGTTCGGCGGTCAGGAATTCAACCTGACCCCGATCAAGGCGGTGATCGCATTGATCGTTCTGGTGATTGCGCTGTGGCTTTTGCTCAAACTGGTGTCCCTGCTGGTCGCAACGCTCAAGTTCATCAACGGCGATGAAACGGCGATTTCGCGCTATTTCGACAAGAACCGGCAGGAAAAAGGGTTTCGTGCGCTGTCCGAAGGCATGATGGCGCTGGCTTCGGGTGAGGGTGACTTGGCCATGTCCAAGGCCAGCAAGGCGGAAAAATACCTGCGCAAACCCGATCTGACCAATCTTCTGACAGCGCAGGCTGCCGAATTGTCGGGCGACACCCGCAAGGCCGAATTGGTCTACAAGAAGTTGCTCAAGGATGACCGGACCCGATTTGTCGGTGTGCGTGGCCTGATGAGGCAGAAACTGGCAGCCGGCGACACCGAAACCGCGTTGAAGCTCGCCAAGACCGCCTTCGCGCTCAAGCCCCGGCATGGCGAGGTTCAGGATGCCCTCTTGCGGCTTCAGGCCCAGACCGCAGACTGGAAAGGCGCGCGCGAGACCCTGAATGCCAAGTTGAAATACGGCAGCTTGCCGCGTGATCTGCACAAGCGCCGTGACGCCGTTCTGGCCCTTTCCGAGGCCAAGGACGTGCTTGACGAAGGCAAGGACATCGAAGCCCGCGAGGCCGCGATCGAGGCCAACAGACTGTCACCCGATCTGGTTCCGGCAGCTGTTCTGGCGGCGCGAAGCTATATTTCCCAAGGGTCCAAACGCTATGCGACGCGGGTCACCAAGAAGGCATGGGGCGTGCACCCGCATCCCGACCTTGCCGCCGCTTTCGCCGAGATCGAACCCGATGAAACCCCGGCGCAGCGCCTCAAGCGCTTCTCCAAGTTGATCGCGATGCATCCCGATAATCGCGAAACCAAGCTGCTCAAGGCCGAACTGCATCTAGCGGCCGAAGATTTCCCTGCCGCCCGCCGTGCGCTTGGCGATCTGGTCGAAACGGATCCCGATGCACGCGTGCTGACCATCATGGCCGCGATTGAACGCGGCGAGGGATCGTCGGACGCGGTGGTGAAAGGCTGGCTTGCGCGCGCATTGTCCGCGCCGCGCGGCCCGCAATGGGTCTGTGATAATTGCCAGCATATCCATGCGGAATGGGCGCCTGCCTGTGACCATTGCAACGCATTCGATACGCTGACATGGAAGACGCCCCCTGTTTCGACAATGACGACATCCACCGGCATCGAAATGCTGCCCCTGATCGTCGGCGCGATCGAGCAAAAACCCACCGAAGAAGAGCAGACAGAACCGGATGGGGATGACGTGCTCGATGCCGAAGTCGTTGACGAAACCCCCGAGACGACGGACGAGGACTCCACCCGAAAATAGGACTTCCCCCGCCCCCCAGCCGATGCTATAGGCCCGCAAAACAGGGCCGCTGTAGCTCAGCTGGTAGAGCACGTCATTCGTAATGATGGGGTCGGGGGTTCGAGTCCCTTCAGCGGCACCACTTTCTCAGCCAAAATCGTCCAATGACATGCACAACACCTGTGTTCATGGTGGTTTTGTGATGTCGCTTGTCCGATGCCGGTCACCCCGGTCCGCAAGTATCATCCACTGGTGATCGTCACGGACAAGGGGCATGGAATTTGAAAGTGATCGTTGAAATCACGGCCCGGCCCGAGCCGATAAAACACGAGCGCAAGGATCAATTGCTGCGCGCTCTCGGTTGTTGATATTATCCCACCATGATGCAGGATATCTCGCAGGTCGCACATGTGAGGCGGCGTTCGGTATTTTTGGGTTGGTTGGGGCTTGGCGTGATCTTTCTGCTGGGTGTGGGCCTGTTTGTGCATTCACAAGCAACCCGTGTCTTTCTGAACGAAGCCGCTGGTCGCGCCGAGGGAACACTTCAACTCGCGACGACAGCCCTCGATGGCTACCTGGAGCGGTTCGAGCGCTTGCCTCCGCTGATTGCCAAGCAACAACTCATTCTTGACGTGGCGGCCGCGCCCGATGATCCGGCACGGGTTGACGCGGCCAATCTTTTCTTGCGCGACGTGACCAGCGGTCTTGGGGCATCGGACATCTATTTCATGGATGCGACCGGTTTGACGCGCGCAGCCAGCAACTTTGATCTGCCGCGCAGCTTTATTGGCGGCAACTTCGCCTTTCGTCCTTATTTCAGTGATGCCGTTGCTTTTGGGTCGGGCAGTTTCTACGCATTGGGCACCACCTCTCTCAAACGGGGCTATTATTTTGGCGCGCCCGTGCGTGACGGTGACAGAATTTTGGGCGTGGTGGCGCTCAAGGTTGATGTCGACAGCGTCGAAGCGGCGTGGTCGGGCGCGGATTACCACGTGATCGTCACAGATCCGAAGGGTGTCGTCTTTCTGTCCAGCAACCCGGCTTGGCGCTTTGGCCTGACCCGGCCTCTGACCTCCGAAGGTCAGGATCTTCTTGAGACCACGCGCCGCTATGCGGATGCAGCTTTGTTCGACATTGAGTTGCGCGAGCAGACAACCGCGAGCGGCCATGTTCTCTGGGATACATCCATGTCGCGACTGCCGGACGAAGAGACCCGGCGAGAATATCTGCTGGCTTCCGCCGCAATGCCCGAAGCCGATTGGACGCTGACGGTGAGCTGCCCCCAGTGAAGTGGTCCACCAACCGGGATAGGATTATCCCGCAATTTGGAGGACCAGAGAATGGCTGGGAAACGAGAAACGCCAGAAGACATCGTATCGAAACTTCGGCAAATCGAAGTGTTGCAAGGGCAAGGCATGACGGTCGCGGACGCGTCGCGCCATATCGGCATCACAGAGCAAACGTTCTATCGGTGGCGCAAACAATATGGCGGAATGAGCCGCGGGCAGCTGAAGCGGCTGAAGGAACTTGAGAAAGAGAACCAGCGCCTGAGGCGCGCGGTCTCGGATCTGACGCTGGACAAGCTGATCCTCACCGAGGCCGCAAAGGGAAACTTCTGAGCCCTTCACGTCGCCGCAGATGCATCGACCACGTGCGGCAGGCGCTCGGCATATCGGAACGCCGCGCCTGCCGCACCTTGGGACAGCACAGATCCACGCAGCGCAAGGTGCCGCGTGGCCGGCCAGACGAAGAGCGCCTGACCGAGGACATCATCGAATTGGCCAGGCAATACGGTCGCTACGGCTATCGCCCCGTGACCGCGCTGCTCAACCAGTCGGGCTGGCACGTGAACCACAAGCGGGTTGAGCGCATCTGGAAACGTGAAGGGCTGAAGGTTCCACCGAAGCAAAAGAAGAAAAGCCGGCTCTGGCTGAACGATGGATCATGTATCCGGCTTCGACCGGAGCGTCCAAACCATGTCTGGTCCTATGACTTCATGCAGGACCGGACAGCGGACGGCCGCACCTATCGCATTCTCAACATCATAGACGAGTTCACCAGGGAGGCGCTGATGATCCGCATAGACCGAAAGCTCAACTCGACCGATGTGCTTGATGCGCTGACGGACCTGTTCATCCTCCGCGGCCCGCCGGACTACATACGATCCGACAACGTCCTATGCGCGGAATAATTGGCTGATTTGGCATCAGGTCATTGTCGTATCGAGGTGCCTCGACACGTACATAAACTGGCTCAGTTCGGCGATTTGGTCAACGACAGTCTCTCCCATAACAAACACAGAGTACGCTGTTGCGGCTCTCACCGTCCTTAAGACGAGATCATTGGGTCGCTAACACAGAAGGCCTGAACATTATCTACGAGGTCAGATGTCTGCCTCCACGGCCCTTACAGAGAAAGGTCCTTCTGCGATCGATCACCCCTCAAAGAAGGGGCGATAGGGCTCGCCATGTTTAATGATCCCGTGAACTGTTCGGGCCATCTTGGCGGCGATTGCGGTATACGCCTTTCGGCGCAAATGTGTGTTGTGGCGGTCCTTAGCGATGTAGCGCTCGAACTTATCCCGGAAGCTGTTGGTCCGCTGCAGAATGGCAACCTGACCAGCCATCCACAGGGTGCGGCGCAAGCGGGCATTCCCGTATTTTGACAGCTTGGTTTGGCCCCGGAATGTACCGGACTGGATAGTTGCAAGGTCCATGCCACAAAACTTCAAGAACTGCCGGTGGTGTCCAAAGCGGCGCAAGTCGCCAGCTTCTGCGAGGATGGTCAGAGCGTTGATCGGGCCAATCCCAGGTATTGATGTCAGCAACTGATAGTCAGGTAGATCTTTGAGAAGCGCGATGGCGCGATCTTCAATTTGATTGCGTTGCGCAATGAGACTGCGGCCTTCTCCAAGTACCAAGCGGAACATTCTGATCGCATCAGAATCTGGGGCAACCGGCAGTCCCACTGAAGACTTGGCTGTCTCGTAAATATCTGCAAGCAAACGCTCTTTCGCGACCTTGCGCCCAATGACGTCCCAAGCATCAGCGGTGAAAGCGTCTTTGCCCATTGCCGTGATAAAATGTGGTGATGGATAACGCTCAAGGAATGCAAAGAACCAATCACTGCGCGAGCTGCGGTGAAATCGATCCACTTCAGGGAAGTACAGCGGCAGATAATGGGTCAAGACCCGGTGCCAAAGTTCAGTCTTCGACTTGGAGACGATATCGTGGGTTTTGGACAGCTCTTGAATGTCATTCGTGCCGCATACCAGAGGGTCGTGGTAATATTGCTCGCACCCAATCTCCATCATATGCAGGATAACTTGCGCATCCTTTGGGTCATTCTTATCCCAGCTGTTGTTGAGGGCTTCGCGCGTACGCGCCAAAGCTACTGAGGAAACCAGCTTTACCTCAAAGCCAGCAGTTGCCAGATGGTACGCCAAGGCACGGTGATAATTGCCAGTCGCCTCAAAGGCTACACGAACTGGCCGTCCGTATTCCTTCAGTACTGTGACGAGGCGGTTGAAGTCGGCGAGTTCGTTCAAAACGGTTAAGCGACGTCGCCGTTTCTTATCTGGCATAGCGATCAAAACTTCATGCCGGGCCTTGGCGATGTCGATAGCCACCAAAACAGGGGCATCTTGTGCAACAATAATCTTGGTCATAGTCGGTCTCCTTTGCGGTGTGGTTTGTGCAAAACCACTGTAGGGACCCGAGACCCGGCTATGACCACCTGCTGCGCTATTTGGGGGCTGCGCAGGCGGTCATAGCCTCATAATCAGCATCATTCCGAAGGTGTTACGGTCCCGAGTTCGTGGCTCAGAAGGTCCGGGACTGGATCGCCGCAGTAGGTGCCAAGGCTGCGTTCATCGAGCCAGGATCGCCTTGGGAGAATGGATACTGCGAGAGCTTCAATGCACGCTTCCGGGACGAGTTGCTCAATGGCGAGCTCTTCTACTCAATAAAGGAGGCAAGGATCATCATCGAAGACTGGAGAAGACACTACAACACCGTTCGGCCTCACAGCGCCCTTGGATACCGGCCTCCCGCACCGGAAAGCATCGTTCAGATGGACCAGAGGCCGGTCATGCACTAACAATCAACTTGGACCACTTAGTGGGGGCAGCTCACGAACACAAGCAGCATGAGGGCGATCCGCACATGAAACAGGAACGCCGTCAGCGTGCCAGCCGCCTGGCGAGTGATCAGACGATCGCCGATGTCCCGAATGCAGATGTCGTGATCGTCAACCCGACGCATTATGCCGTTGCCCTGACCTGGAGCCGCGCGCCCAATTCCGCCCCGGTCTGCGTCGCCAAGGGTGTCGATTATATGGCCTTGGCGATCCGCGAGATGGCTGAAGATCACGGTGTTCCGGTGCGCAGCGATCCACCCACCGCGCGGGCCATCCATGCCACGACAGAGATCGGAATGGAGATCGACCCGGGACAGTATCAGGCCGTGGCTGCAGCAATCCGGTTCTCCGAAGCGATGCGCCGCAAAGCGAGAGCGCGCGGATGACGGACCCGTCCTTGAAGGATCTTGCCGCGTTGACTGACGCCGCCTACCGCGCGGAGCAGGCCAGATTGATGGAAATCCTTGCCGAAGAAGCGCGCTTGCGCAGTGCACTTTCCGAGCTCGACCATCAGGTGCGCGCGAATACCGGATTGCCGGCGCAAGGTGCGCGAGAGATCGGCGCCGATATGCGCTGGCAGGGCTGGGTTCGGCGAATGCGCGGCGATCTTCAGGCGCGCCTGGCCATGGTTCTTGCACGCAAGGGGGCGATGAGCGAGGCGCTGCGCCGCGCGCATGGACGCAAGATCGCGGCGGAAAACCTCTTGGAGCAGCAATGGGCCGCGGCGGCAAAAGTCCGTCAGAAACATCGAAATGAGCAAGATCAGAGCCTAATCCTGTATCAAGAGGCGCTCTCCCGCAGGGGCTGCCCGGATCAGATATCCTGACGCCCGATATCGGTGATCAGTATGCCTTTTGCGTCAGCTCCCAGGATGGATTGGGCGACCTCGGTCAGGGACATGCGCAATACATCCATGTTGCCGGAATTGGTGAACGCGCCGGCGAACCCACCCATATTCGCGTGATCGAACAGCACCTGCAAAAACGCGTCCCGCAGCTTGGGCTCACTTTCATAGACAAGCCCGGACTGTCCTGCGGTGACTTCAATGCTGAGCGCCAGAACCACCAGTGCATCGATCCTTTCGGCTTTGACAACCGGAACCACGAACTGATTGTTCAGCTTCACGTATTCTGCCGCCGCCTGTTCCGCAGCGCCGTCCTCTTTTTCGGAGGCGCCTGCAAAACCCGTTTGCGCTTCGGTGTCGCCACAAGGATTGATTTCCACTGTTTCGGACGGATCCGGTCGCATGGCGTATCCGCCGCCCACGCCACCGGCAACGCCGATGACCGTCAGGGCAACAGGCAGGATCAACTTGATCATCGGGATCTCCTAGAAGGGTAAAATCATGTCCAGCACCTGTTGTCCGTAACGTGGCTGCTGCATGTCGCTGATCTGTCCTCGCCCGCCATAGGAAATCCGGGCGGCGGCGATCTTGTCATATGTGATTTCATTCTGACGCGAGATATCCTCAGGCCGGACATATCCTGTCACAAGAAGCTCGCGCAGCTCGAAATTGACGCGCACTTCCTGTGACCCTTTGATTGCGAGCACTCCGTTGGGAAGAACTTCCATGACCGTGGCCGCCAACCGCAAGGTCAGCTCTTCGCGGCGGCTGACCGATCCGTCGCCATCAGACCGGCTGTTGGAATTGAGCGAGACCGCATCCGCCATGCTGGCGCCCTCGGGAAGCTTTTCGTTCAGTCTTTGCGGAAGACCGAAAAGCTGTGGAATCCCCAGACTGTCCGAACCGCTGCGAGAGCGCGAGGTCGAGTTGGATATTTCCGCCTCTTCGTCGATCTCGATCCGCACGGTCAGGATGTCGCCCTTCTGCAGGGCGCGCCTGTCCCCAAGCAGGGAGGTTCGGCCGGCGCGCCACAAGGACGCCTGATCGACAAGACGTTGCGGCTCGGCCACCAATGGCAGACCGGGATCCATCATCGCGGTGTGCTCAACCGCGTTCTTGGTCGGCGTGAAGGTCGGTGCCCGACCAAGGTGATCGGCACGCGCACAGGCACCAAGAAGGAAAATCAGGCTAAAACAGAGACAGTTTTTCATGGTCCGCAACCCGTCATTCTACTGCATCACACGGATGCGGCCATCCGGCAAAACCTCGCCCGAGACAGTGGCGCGTGATGACATGTTCATCACGCGAATCATCTCACCCACACCGGCCCTGTCCAGCGCGCGGCCTTCCGTCGCGATCCGCAGTCCGTGGCTTTCGAAAATCAGCGACACCATCTGATTGCGGTCGACAACAGCCGGTTCGCCGATATCCGTCAAACGGATGGGGCGCCCCGCATAAAGCGCGACGCGGGCTTCCTGGCCGATCACCTGATCAAGGCGGTTGGCGATCCCTGCAATCTCCCCTGCCTGGAAACCGACATCACCCAATGTGATGATTTCCTGTGGGCGGATCGTGCGTGCCGCCACGATCATATCGGCGCTCACCGGCCCGGCGGCGAGCAGCAGGATCAGGCTCACCCGAAAGATCATCTGACCTGTGCCGTGGCGCCAAGCATCTGATCTGCTGCCGAAATCACCTTGGCGTTCAATTCGTAGCCGCGCTGCGCCTCGATCAATTCGGTCACTTCGCGCACCGGGTCTACCGAACTGTCCTCCAGATACCCTTGCCGGAGAGTGCCAAGACCGTCCTGTCCGGGTGTCGAGACAAGGGATGGCCCCGACGCCTCGGTTTCCAGAAACAGGTTGTTGCCTGCCGCTTCAAGGCCCTTGGGGTTGCTGAAGCCCGCCAGCGTGATCTCTCCGATTTGTTGCGCTTCCGTCGTTTCCGCGAAATAGGCAAAGACCTCGCCAGCGGCGTTGATCGAAATGCTGCGGACGTCTGCAGGTATCGTGATCTCGGGCACCAGAGAAAAGCCGTCTGATGTGACGATCAGCCCGTCAGCCGAGCGTTTCAGCGCCCCGTCACGCGTATATGCGGATTGGCCCGAGGGCAGCGTGACTTCCAGATATCCATTACCGTCGATCGCAAGGTCCAGATCGCCATTGGTGGCCGAAAGCGAGCCTTGGGCCAGATGAATCGACACGGCTGCAGGCCGCACGCCAAGACCCAGTTGCACACCTGTCGGCAGGACGGTGCCATCCGAGGCATTCACGGTGCCGGGCCGGGCCATCTGTTGATAATGCAGGTCCGAAAACTCTGCCCGACGCGTGTTGTAGCCGGTCGTCGACATGTTCGCGAGGTTGTTCGAGATGGTTTCCACCCGCAATTGCTGGGCGGTCATGCCCGTGGCGGCGATCTTCAAGGCGCGCATGGTGTTCTCCTCATGCTCAACGGATCATTGTCTTCAGGGTTTCGCGTATTCGAGTGTTTTCGTTTTCAAGAAAACTCTGTCCCATCTCGTAAGCGCGCTGCACCTCGACCATGCGGGCCACCTGCGCGATCGGATCGACATTCGAACCCTCCAGAAACCCTTGCAGGATGCGACTGCCCTCGACCGGCTTGGTCCCGACATCGGTGCGGAACAGGGTGCCGCCCTCGCGGATCAGGTCATTGGGATCCAGTGGCCGGACCAGCCCGATCTGGCCAATCAACCGGCCCTCGGCACTGATGGTGCCATCTGCGGCAACCCGCAGGTCGGTTGCATTCGGAGGCAGGAAAACCGGCGCACCGCCTGCATCCAGAACCCGATGCCCATCATGCGTGGCCAATTCGCCGGCTGCGGAAAGCGAGAAACTGCCCGCGCGCGTCAGCCTGTTGCCGTCCGCAGCTTCGATCAGGAAGAAACCGTCGCCTTCGATGGCAAAGTCCAATGTGCCGCCAGTCGGCTGAAGGCCGCCCTGCAGGCTCGAAATGCTGCGCGCCGAGGGGGTGGCCATCGAAATCGAAGGGCCATTTTCGACCCGTTTCACATATTCGGCAAAAATTAGGCTTTCTTCCCGATATCCGGTTGTCGCGGCATTCGCTATATTGTTGGCGATCACCTGAATTTCACGCAGCAGGCCGGATTGCCGGGTCAGTGTGGTGTATCCGGTGTTTTCCAATTCACCCTCCTGTAATCAGCGGGATGATCCTGTCCTGAAAGAACGAGACCAGTGTTTGAGTCATGAAGCCCATGGAAAGCCAGAACACGAGAACGATGGCGCCCAGCTTGGGGACGAAGGTCAGGGTCAATTCCTGGATCGAGGTCAGCGCCTGAAAAAGTCCGACAATCAGCCCGGCCAGAAGCGCCATTGTCAGGATCGGAACCGAGATGATGAGAGAGACCCAAAGCCCTTCCCGCATCGTGTCGAAAAAGACGACCTCGTCCAGCATCGCTCAGACCGGCATGCGCAGAATTTCCTGATAGGCTTCGACCACCCTGTTGCGCACGGTGACAGCCGCCTCGACTGCCAATTCCGTCTGTGCCAGCGCCTGCACCAGGGCATGGGGGTCCGCGCCGCCAGTCATCGCCGCCTTGGCCGTCGCCCCTCCGTCTTGCAGGGTCGCGGCGAAATCCCGTGCGAGGCCCATCATGGCCTCAGCCGGGCCGCCCGCGCCGGCCTTTGGCTCGGTCGCGGGACGGGAGGCTGCATATTTTTGTACAGCATTGAGGGAATTCATATCCATTCTGGATCTCCTTCTGTGGTTTAGCGGCGCAACAGATCCATCAGGCTGGACGACATTTGCCGTGCCTGATCGAACATTTTAAGGTTCGCCTCATAACTGCGCTGCGCTTCGCGCGCGTCAGCTATCTCGATCACAAGCTGGACGTTCGAGCTGTCGAAATGCCCGGTTTCGTCGGCCATGGGGTGGCTTGGCTCGTAAACTCTTGCAAGGTCGCTGCGGTCCAGTCTGACCCGTCCGGTTTCGACATGATGCACGCCGCTCATACCGGCGGCTCTCGCCTCGAACGACACTGTCTTGCGCCGATACCCCGGTGTGTCGGCATTGGCGATATTTTCCGAAACATGGCGCAGTCGTTGCGCCTGCGCCTTGAGACCGCTGGCTGAGACAGAAAGAGACTCCGAGAATCCGCTCATGATTTTCCCCTTATCTGACGCTCACTGCCGTGCGCAGCAGGCCAAGAGCTGATTTGTAGATTGCGACGGCGCGGTCATGCTGGCGTTTGACGCTGACCGCATGAAGCATCTCGCTTTCGACAGACACGGAATTGCCGTTGGGGTCCGTCTGGGCGTCATTCCGGGGCGACACGTCGATCTGTAGTGGCCCGGAGGACGCATTTAGATGCGTGACGCGTGTGGCCTTGCTGGTGAATTGCGGCGCATCCGTGCCGATTAACGTGCTGAACGGCGCGACATCGCGGGCCGCGTAGCCCGGAGTGTCGGAATTCGCGAGGTTCTGTGCAATCACCGCCTGCCGGGTTCCGGCATGGACCGCCATTGCGTGCGACAGTCTGAAAACGTCCAGGTTCTGGAACATCGGGGCTTCTCCCTCGATTGGCTTCAATCAAGGCTTAACCGTGATTCCTTTAGAAATTGTTTTCAGACAATTGCAGGAGCGCACGATGACCGGAAAAAACCTGATCGGCCTTGAAACCGAAATCGCCCGGCTGCGGCGGGCATGCGACATTGGCCGCGTCAGCGCCATCCAGAGCCAGCTGCTTGGAATCGCGGGGCTTTCTCGGGTCGCCAAACTCGGTGACAGGGTCGAAATCGCCTGCAGGGACGCGGTGATTCTTGGGGGAGAGGTTCTCCGACTTGACGGTGATTTGGCCAATGTGATGCCCGATTTCCCCCCTGATCGTGTTCATATCGGGGACCGAGTCAGGATCGCTGATTCGGCTTTGATCCGACCGAGCGATCGCTGGATTGGTCGTATTGTCGACCCGTTCGGGCAGCCTCTGGATGGGCGCCCCCTGCCCAAGGGCGCCACAGGGTCTGCCCTGCGCGCCGATCCTCCATCGGCGGCATCCCGTCGCGGTTTTGGTCCGCGTCTGGAAACCGGTCTCGCAGCCTTCAACACGCTTTTGCCCATCGTTCGTGGCCAGAGGATCGGTCTTTTCGCGGGGTCCGGCGTCGGCAAATCCACGTTGCTTGCAACGCTTGGTCGCAACACGCAGGCCGATGTCGTCGTTTTCGCTCTGATTGGGGAACGCGGGCGCGAGCTGCGCCATTTCATTGAAACCGGCCTGGGGCCTGAGGGCATGTTGCGCTCTGTTGTGGTGGCGGCAACATCCGATCAATCGCCGTTGGCGAGGCGCCGTTGCGCCTGGACGGCGATGGCCGTGGCCGAGTATTTTCGCGATGCCGGAAAACAGGTTCTTCTGATGTTCGATTCCATCACCCGTTTCGCCGAGGCGCATCGTGAAGTGGCCATCGCCGCCGGCGAGTTGCCAACCATGCGTGGGTTTCCGGCATCGACCAGCCACATGATCATGTCGTTGTGCGAGCGGGCGGGTCCGGGGGCGCAGGGCTGCGCTGACATCACGGCGCTGTTCAGTGTTCTCGTGGCCGGGTCTGACCTCGACGAGCCGGTCGCCGATATCCTGCGCGGGGTTCTTGATGGGCATGTGGTTCTAGACCGGCAGATCGCCGAGCGTGGGCGATATCCGGCGATCGACTTGCTTCGATCCGTTTCCCGCAGTTTGCCACAGGCGGCAAGCGACGCCGAAAATCAGATGATTCTTCGGGCGCGCGCCCTTTTGGGCGCCTATGCCAGGTCAGAGACCATGCTGCGCGCTGGTCTCTATAACGAGGGCAGCGATCCGGAACTGGATCAGGCGATACGCGCATGGCCCGAACTTGACGCTTTTCTGTCCGAAACCGAGCCTGTTTCGGCACAAAACAGCTTTGACAGGCTCAATCTCATCCTTCGTCGTTCCGGTCTGGCGAGAACCGGATCTAGCGTCATGGCGCGCGCGGTCGGACATGGCAGCAACCCGGGAACACGTGCTCCAATCGCACCATCGGCAGATATCAGGGTGGGGTAATGCTCTTTTTTTGCCGCCAGCTTTTTTGGATGGACCGGCCCCTGGGGCACGCGCTTCACTCAGCCGCTTCCGCATTGCGTCGGTCAGCGAAACGGTTGAACGGCCTGCAACAACGTCAAGGCAATCGCGCTTGAACTTTGAACCGTGATGCCCCGGATCTGATCCTGCAGAAGAAACCTTTCCACCAGTTTGTCACGTTCTCCTTCGTCCGCAAGTTGCCGCAAATCGGTGATGCCGAGCCGATCCGCTGCGCGCGCCTTGAACACATCCAATTGCCTGTCGAGGTCCAGTTGCGCAAATCCGTCGGGCAGGCCAAGCGCCGTTTCGAATACTTTGCGCAGCGGGGGCGTGCCCATGATCCTCAGCCATCCGGTATCGCCTTGCCCCGTGTCATTGGCCAAGATGGCAAGCTCCCGTTGCGCGTTCAGGGCAAGTCGAAGGCCCTGATCGCTTTCGCCGACCGCATTCTCGAAAGATCGACGACGGAACAGATCCACGATGTCCTTTCCAAATCCCGGCGATTGGGTTTCCGGTCCGCCCGTGGCGCCAAACCCGAACGCATCCGCCAAATCTTTGTAGCGCCGGTCCGTCAGCCGATTGGCCAGAGCATCCGGGTCCGCGGTCCCGCCTTCCAGAACCTTTCGGATCAGAAAACGACTGTCGATATCGTCCTGTAGCCCGAATGCCCCGAGCGCGACCCGCAGCAGCCGGCGATCATTCACCAATTCCTCCGCCGTGCTGATGTCGCGGATACGCGCTTCGAAATATGCGGTATCGCTGCTGATCCGCGGGCCGGCATCGAATGCTTTGCGCTGCGCGTCCATCGTGGCATTGAGAAACACCCAGCCTCCCAGCCCGCCGCTTGGAACGATCGGTTGAAAGCTCATGGAGCACCATTCGCCAAAAGCCGCTCTTCCCTTGGCAACAACGTCCGCAGGGCCTTGAGGCATTGGTAATATTGCTCATCCAGCAGTGTTTCCGTCGCACGTGCCAGTTGAGCGCGGCTGTCCGGATCCGTCAGTGCCTGACTGAGCGCTTCGATCTGATGCAACAACTGCCGGCGCGCGATCTCGGGATTGGCATCGCCCGACAACAACAATTGCGCCGTATAGCAAACCCGCCGCACAGGTGTCCCGGCCTCTTCGGGATGGATCGCATCCCTCAAACGCAGGATATTGGCGTTTGCAGTGAGAATCGACAACCGGGTGCGCCGGTCGCCATTCTCGACGACTGCGCCATTTATCAGCAGGCGTTCTCTTGGGCTCAATTTCAAAACAAGGCCGCTCATTGCCCAGGGCTCCTGTTTTGCAGGCCTTGCATGACAGCCCTGTTGACCTCGATCAGCGGCTCGGCCGTGGCCTTGCCCGCCAGCACCTTCCGGCCGTGCACCTCTGCGAATTCGGCAAGATAGATCAACCGGGCTTTCAGATCGCCAGGCAAGGGATTGCTTTTCAAAGCCACATCCGAGGCAAGGATCATCCAAAGTCTGCGGTTGTCATAGAGGGCGGCTGCGAGTTCCGGAACGTCGCCCGGTGTCTTTGCCGCGGCGGTCAATCGCCGCGTGACGCGGGCGAAGGCATCGTATTCCGTATCTCTCGGGGTGTTCGTGGCGCGGGCATGATGGCCGTAGGCGGTTTGCGCCCTTTGTATGGCGTTCACACTATGTCCTTCCGAAAATGCGACTGTCAGGAGGCGGCGTCAGGGGCGCCCATCAAAGGCGCCCCTGCCCGGATCACCGGAAGAGCTGCAGGATCGCCTGCGGCGCCTGGTTGGCGATCGTCAGCGACTGGGTCGCCAACTGCTGCTGCACCTGAAGCGCCTGCAAGCGGGCTGACGCCTCTTCCATGTTGGTATCGACCAGCGCGCCCATGCCCGATACCATCGCATCCGAGACCTTGCCGACGAATTCCGACTGATCTGACAGCCGCTTGGCCGATGCGCCCAGTGCCGCGGCGCCATCGATGGCCGACTGGATATGCGTCTCGAGTGCGGTGAGCGACGTATCCGCAGCTGTCGCGCTCGACACGTCGATATCGCCAAGAATGTTTGCCGCGAGGATCGGATCCTCGACATCGGCGACCGCAGTGCCGCCGCCAAGCAGACCTGCCTGAAAATCGACCGATTCCACAGTGATCGACAGGTTCGAGACCCCGCCCGCGCCATCCCGGTTGATCGACGCCAGAACATCGATGTCACCGCCCGCCGTGTCCAGCAGGTTTGAGCCGTTGAACTGCGATCCACGAATGATCGCACCGATCTGTTCCTTCAGTGCATCGACATCTGCCGTCAGCTTGTCATGATCCACATTGCTGCCGGTCGCGGCAACCACGCGTTCCTTCATGTCATTGAGAAGGTTCACGATTT
This sequence comes from Roseobacter sp. AzwK-3b, assembly GCF_000170875.1. Lineage (NCBI taxonomy): Bacteria > Pseudomonadati > Pseudomonadota > Alphaproteobacteria > Rhodobacterales > Roseobacteraceae > Roseobacter > Roseobacter sp. AzwK-3b. Next base: position 433,878 of record NZ_ABCR01000001.1, on the reverse strand, counting down.
GCTCGGCGCCCGCTGCCGCCACGGCAACAGTCGATTCGCCCAGGGCCAGCGCATCTTTTACGGCGTTGAAGCCTGTGACATCGGATTCCATCACCTTTGAAATGGCCCAGATCGCGGAATTGTCCTTGGCCTGGCCAATTTCCTTGCCGGTCGAGATCATATTCTGGGTCTTCGCGAGGTTCTTGTTGACGGATTGCAGCGTTTGCAGCGCGACCATGGCGCTGTTGTTGGTCAAAATACTGGACATAGCGTGTTCCTTTAGCCTGTGGTGCTTTGCACCAGTTTGCGTCCCGCCCCCGTGGGAGACGGCTATGGCGTCTTTCTGACGTATGCGGCTGCCGGGTCACCCCCCGAGGCCGCGCCAACCGCTTCCGGCTGCACGATCACCATCGCCGCCAATTGCTAAGGGAGTGCTAAATCCGCCTGTCCATATGATCTGCATTTGAGACAACTTGCTCAGGCTCGTTTTTCGATCTTGCGCACCACCGCGCCATCGACCGTCTGTCTTTTCCCGCGTTGGTCATAGGTCTCCAGTGCCTGCCGCACTTGCCGCATCGCGGCCATCCGTGCGGCGACCTTTCTGATCCCGTCCAGCGCTCCGTCCAGAAGTTCCTGATTGCGCACCAGCTTTCTGTGAACCGACTCAAGCTCGGGTCCGCGTTCCAGATCGAGCGCATTGAACCGGTCGATCAGCTTTTGCTTGTCCTCGAGAAGCGGACCGATCTTTTCCAGATTGCCAGACAGAAGACTGCTCCGTTCACTCTCCAGAAGATCGTCCAGCCGATCAATCAGACCCTGCATGTCATTCGCCGCCATTTTGGGCCTCCATCATTGCGCGATAGAACGCCTGCGTCAGGCCGATTCCCCCGCTTTTCACCATTTGGTCCGCGATGGCCTGTCTGTGGAAAGAGGCGAAATGATCCTCCGTCTGTTCGCTGGACAGGCTGTTTTGCTGTTCGCCCAGTCCCGTCGATTTGAGCATTTCCGCCAGAAATGTCGCTTCCAGTTTCTGGGCGGCATCCAGCGCCCTGGCCTTTTTTTCCGAGCCGGAAGGCAGGGCCATTGACGGGGGAATCGATAAAAGATCAGTCACTGTTTCACCTCAAATTGACGATATTGATGATCATTTCACCTCAATCTGGTAAAGATCCGGTAACCAGCAGCTGTCATGGTCCGGGCATACTGTGGAAGAAATCCCGGAGATCCTGATGATTCTGCCTGATACCGTCTCCATACCGGCTGCTGCGCCACGACCCGCACAAGATCCTGTCAGGATCGGGCTTTCGTCCGATGCCGCGGCACATGCCAGTTTTCAGGTCGTTTTTTCGGAATTGTCCGGCGCTATGACCAAGGATGTTCCGGTTGAAGCAGCACCGGCTGATGACATCGCCCCGCTGCGCGCGGATGCGTCCACGCTGCCCGAGCCGGACATTCCCGAAACCCCAATTCAGCCTGATACCGAAGTGTCTCTGGCCGCCGATCCGGCGCATGACGCGCGATCGCACGGTGATCCCGTCCCACCGCGTGGTCCCGGAACAGTCCCGACTGACCCGCAAGCAGAGGTCCGGCCTCGTGATGCGCAAAGTCCTGTGCTCGCGGTTGCCCCAAAGATCCGGCCGATCGGCTTCAATCAACCTTCCCCAACGCTCCCGGACATGGAAGATAGGTCCGGCCAATCTGCGGTGTCAGTCTCGACTCCGGCTAACGGATCAGTCTCCAATTCATCTGCTCCGTTGGTTCCCACGCCCGCTGCCCCATTGGCGCCAAATACGGCTGGACCCTTGGCGTCCGACCTGCCGGCCTCGTTTGCCCCTGAACCGACTGCCCTGCCAGCTTCCGATCTCGCGCCCGACACGGACGCCAAGGACGATCCTCGCGTGCCGGATCGGGCATCTACTCAAGCCACCCTCTTGCCACCTGCCGGACCGCTTCGACCCGAGCAGCCCGCGCCCTTCACGGCGGAACCGGCTCGTGTGATTGCGCCACCCGCGCAGGGACCCGGCCCTGATGCCGCCGCCGTCTCCCTGACCTCGCCGACCTTGACCCCTCCTCCAGCGCTCAACACGACCGAGGCCCGGTTTGTCCTGCCTCCGGCTCCGCATGCTCCCCTGCCTGAACCGGCCGCTGCATCGCTGCCGCTCGGGGCGATCATCGACCCTTCCGTCGCACGCCGACCTTCAGAGCAACCCTCAGGTTCAGGGGCGCCACCCGCGACCCTTGCGCAACCCTTGCAGCCCTTTTCGCCCATTCTAGCGCCGAAGACCGATCCGGGCGCAATCGCGCCAAAAGAACGTCTCGCGCCCAACGATCCGGTCCAAACCGCGCAGGCGCCTGTCACCCCTCAGATCGCCTTGCCGATACCTCAGCCGCTTGCCAATCAAGCCGCGCATCCGTTCGTCGCACAGCCCGTTCAATCGGTGCCGCAGCCACTCGTTGACGGTTGGAGCGATCCTCAGACATTTGTCTCTGATCCGGCCCAAAATGCCGAAATTCGCCCCGCATCGGACATGCCCAACGCAGCCCGCGGTTTCCATGACATCTTCCATCGCCCCGAACTGCCCCGGCAGGTTCTCACGCAACTCGCTGCCGCCATTCAGCGCGCGCCGGGCGAGAAAAATCTGGACCTCACGCTGAACCCCGCCGAACTCGGCCGCGTGCGTATCAGCCTGGCGCACGGGGATGCCGGAATCGTCGTGACCATCATCGCGGAAAGGCCCGAAACCCTCGATCTCATGCGCCGTCATGCCGAAACGCTGGCGCAGGATTTCCTCGGGATGGGGTACGGACGTGCCGAATTCAACTTTGGTCAGACGCCGCAGCATTCCGGACAGCGTGGTGCCGCCGGGACCGACACAATCGACCGCCAAGCCACCGCGCCCGAGCCTCCGGCTCACAGCGTCGCATCTGTCCGAATCTCGAACGACCGCGTCGATATCAGACTCTAAAGCGTTCCGCCTTTACCCTGCGGCAGCAGCCAAAGGCGGAACGCGTGCACTGATTGAACAAAGCACTGCATGTCGCGAAAATCCCTGAGTCAGGTTTTTCGCGAAACGCTTTAGAAAGGCCAGACATGGAACCGATCACAGCACCGATCACCCGACCTGCATCTCAGGGGCCGGGCTCATCGATACCCTCTGCCAGCGCGAACACCACCGCCGAGGCACCTCCCAAACCCGCGCTCAGCTCTGATTTCGAGACATTCTTGAAAATGCTGACCGCTCAGATGCGCAATCAGGACCCTCTCAATCCGGTCGAATCCGCTGATTTCGCGGTCCAACTCGCCACCTTTTCGACCGTGGAACAGCAGGTTCGCACCAATGATCTGCTGGAAACACTCGGCGACCGGATGGGGGCCATGGGCATGTCGCAACTGTCCGGCTGGGTCGGGATGGAGGCGCGCGCCATCGCCCCTGTCCAGCTCGATGGCGCTCCCGTCACGCTGACTGTGCCGCCTGTGCCGCTCGCGGATGCCGCACAGATCGTCGCGCGCGACAGCACCGGCACAATCGTTCAGCGCAGCGACGTGTCAATCGAAGGTGGAACCCTGCAATGGGCAGGTGTCGGGCCGAATGGCGCGCCGCTGCCCTCCGGGCGCTATGATCTCGCGGTCGAATCCTTTTCCAACGGCGAAAGCCTTGGGGAAACCCCGGTGCAGGTGCATGGCCGTATCGTCGAGGCCCGCAATGACGCAGGCGCAATCACCCTCGTCCTCGCCGGTGGACAGGACGTTCCCGCCGAAAGCATTCTTGGCCTGCGCCATCCCGATCCCTGACCCTCCCTTGCCCCCGGCGGCCTGCTGCTCTAGCGTCCGGCGCTCCGATGCTTGATTGCGGATGCCGCTTTGCCAATGACACGAACCGGGACATTTCCACCGGAAACGCTCGCCACGGAACTGGCGCATCACGGCGTCCTGACGCCCGAGGATGACTGGACACCGCTGCCTGACCGTCGGGGGATGCGCCTGTGGCGCGTGGATCGCAGCAGCGCACCTTCCCTGACGGTCAAGCTCTACACCGTCTCGGAACCCGACCCGCTCTTTGCCGACGATCCCGCAGTCGACGCCGAGATCCTTGAGCATCTGGCCGCGCGCCAATTGGCGCCGCGCCTTGTGTTCCGGTGCTCCACACCTTTGGGTATTTGCCTCGTGCACGAGGATGTGCCCGGCGCACCTCAGCGGAGCGGTGCATTCCTCGTCGCTCGCGCGCTGCACAAATTGCACGGGACCTTACAGCCCGCCTGTCTGCGCCAGGCCCCGGATGGCAGCGACGAACTCGCCGAACAGACGGGGGCCATCCTGTCGGACTGCGCGTCGCCCGCGGCAACGGCCGCCCGCAATCTGGCGCCTCAAGGCAAAGTGCCGCCCTTGCAGCGCCCGGTCCTTCTGCATGGCGATCCGGTGCCCGACGCCATGATCGTCACCGAAACCGGCTTTCGTTGGACCGGCCTTGGGTCTGCCGCGTCTGGCGATCCATGCACGGACCTCGCCCTGTTCCTGTCTCCGGCCATGCAGGTGTTGCGCGGTGCCACACCGCTTGGCCGGGCCGAACGTGCCGCCTTTCTGGCCAGCTATCCCTGCCAGCAGACCGTTGCGCGCTACCGGACCTTGGCGCCTTGGTATCACTGGCGCATGCTGGCCTATTGCCTGTGGCGGCATGAACGCGGCGATGCCTTGGCGCGCCATGCCGTTCGCGCCGAAGAAACCGGCCTGAAACAGTCTCAACTCGTCTGACGCAGGTCACCGCGCCATCGGCGCGGTCCCCTCGGCTCGACACGAAAAAGCGAAACGCCGATTGTCAGATGAGCCAGAACGCGGCAAAGCTTGCCGCTATTCCCGCCGCAGCACCGCCTGCCGCCCACAAGGCTGGCACAAGACGGCTGGACGCGGGCGGTGGGGTGTTCGGCGCCGAGCTTCGGATCAGCGCGTTTTCCACGATTCCCGGCAGGCGGGGGCCATAGCGTACCAGAACCTCGAGCGTCTTTTGCAGATCCCGCGCCGCCGCGCGCGGTCCGATATTCTTGCGGATGTAATCCTCGACAACCGGGCGGGCGACCTGCCAGATGTTGATCTGCGGGCTCAGCGACCGCGCGACGCCCTCGACCACCACCATCGTGCGTTGCAGCAAAATCAGCTCGGTGCGGGTTTCCATTCCGAACCGCTCGGTCACTTCGAATAGGTAACTCAGCAGTTTGCCCATGGAAATCTTGCTGGCATCCATCCCGAAGATCGGCTCGCCGACCGCGCGCAGCGCCCGTGCAAAGGCATCCACATCCCGGTCTGCGGGCACATAACCGGCTTCGAAATGTACCTCCGCCACGCGTCGATAATCGCGCTTGATAAAGCCATAAAGGATCTCGGCATAGACCTTGCGGGTATATTCGTCGATATGGCCCATGATACCGAAATCATAGGCGATGATATCTCCCGAGGCCGCCACCTTCAGGTTGCCCTGATGCATATCCGCATGGAAATACCCGTCGCGCAGCGCGTGGCTCAGGAACAGCTGCAGAACCCGTTCGCCCAACTCATCTCGATTATGGCCTGCCGCATCCAGCGCCGCATTGTCGCCCAAGGGCAGACCGTCGGCCCAGGTCATCGTCATGACGCGGCGGCCCGACAGCGGCCATTTGATCGCTGGCAGATCGAAGCCCGCATCATTGGCCGTATTGGCCGCGAATTCCCCTGCTGATGCGGCTTCAAGCCGTAAATCCAGCTCACCCATCACCACGCCTTCGAAATGCGCGATCACATCGGTCGGACGCAGCCGCCGTGATCCCGGCGACAGGAACTCGATCGTGCGCGCGGCGAAATAAAAGGCGTCGATATCCCGGCGAAACGCCCGTTCGATCCCCGGCCGCAGCACCTTGACCGCGACGACCTCGCTTGATGCGCGCAACGTGGCGCGATGCACCTGCGCGATCGAGGCCGCAGCCACCGGCTCGCTGAAATCGGCAAACACCGTCTCCACAGGCTGACCCAGCTGCTCGGCCACCTGCCGTTTCGCTTCCGCCACCGAGAAGGGCGGCAGCTTGTCCTGCAAGACGCGCAACTGCGTCGCCAGCTCCTCGCCCACCAGATCGGGCCGCGTCGACAGGATCTGACCGAACTTGATATAGGCCGGCCCGAGGGCCGTGAGCGCCCGTGTCGCGGGCGGCACCGACGAATCACCGCGATAGCCCAGCCACTGAAACGGCCAGGCCAGCACCCGCATCGCCACCCGCACCAATGGCGGGGCGTCGAACGCGGCCATCACCTGGGCCATGGCGCCCGTGCGCTCCAGCGTGGCGCCGGTCACGATCAGCCGCAGGATATTGTGCGGACCCCTCATTCAGATCTTCCAGCCGGAATGCAAACAGGCAATGCCAAGGCTCAGATTGCGAAACTTCGCGTTTTCGAACCCCGCCGCCCGGACCATCTCCAGAAAGGTCTCCTGATCCGGAAACTTGCGGATCGATTCGACCAGATACTGATAGCTGTCCCTGTCCCCGGCGATCATCTGCCCCATGCGCGGAATGATGTTGAACGAATAAAGATCATAGGCCCATTGCATCAGGTCATTGGGAATCTGGCTGAACTCCAGCACCATCAGCCGCCCGCCGGGCCTGAGCACGCGAAACGCCTCGTTCAGCGCCTCTTGCGGGCGCGTCACGTTCCGGATGCCGAAGCTGATCGTGTAGACGTCGAAACTGTTGTCCTCGAAGGGCAGGGCCATCGCGTCGCCCACCATCCAGTCAAGCTGGTCCTGCATCTGCGCGGCCTCGGCCCGTTTGCGGCCCTCCACCAGCATCGGCTCCGTCAGATCGAGCACTGTCGCATGGCCCGACCCGGCCCGCTTGAGAAACCGAAAGCTGATATCGCCGGTGCCGCCCGCCACATCCAGCAGTCGCTGACCGGCCCTCGGGGCAAGCCAGTCCATCATCGCATCCTTCCAGATGCGGTGGATGCCAAAGGACATCGCATCGTTCATCACATCGTATTTCGACGCAACCGAGCCGAAAACGCCCCGCACGCGGCCCGCCTTCTCGCTTTCGGGCACATCCTGGAATCCGAAATGGGTGGTTTTCTCGCTCATTGTCGCGTCCGGGCCTTGCCGTTCATTCGTCACGACCTTCTTATAGGGCGCCCGGGGGTGGATACAATGCGCCCCTTTCGCAGAAGGTCCGCAGCATGCCCGAATTGCCAGAGGTCGAGACAGTCCGCCGCGGGCTTACCCCCGCGATGGAAGGCGCGGTCATCGCCCGCGCCGATGTGAACCGCCCCGATCTGCGCTGGCCGCTGCCCGTGGACATGGCCACGCGCCTGAGCGGAAAGACCGTTCTGTCGCTGCGCAGGCGGTCGAAATACATCCTCGCCGACCTGTCCTCGGGCGAAACGCTGCTCATTCATCTGGGCATGTCGGGCCGGATGACCGTTTCGGGCGATCCTCTGGGTGCGTTCCACCACGATCACCCCGCCCCCGCCAAACACGATCACGTCGTCTTCCACATGGCCAATGGCGCGCGCATCACCTTCAACGATCCCCGGCGCTTCGGGGCGATGGACCTGATCTCCACGCCCAAGGCCGACACCCATCCGCTGCTGGCCAAGCTGGGGCCGGAACCCTTGGGCAACCAGTTTGATGAAAGCTATCTGGCCGATGCCCTCTCTGGCCGCAACACGCCGATCAAATCCGCCCTTCTCGATCAGCGAATCGTCGCGGGCCTCGGCAATATCTATGTCTGCGAGGCGCTCTATCGGGCTCGGATTTCCCCAAAACGCCGCGCGCGCAACCTGTCTCGGGCGCGCGCCGCCGCACTGGTTCCGATCATCCGCGACGTGCTGCGCGACGCGATCGAAGCAGGCGGTTCCTCGTTGCGTGATTTCCGGCAAGCCGACGGCGAACTCGGTTATTTTCAACACAGTTTCGACGTCTACGACCGTGAGGGCGACCCCTGCCGCACCCCCGGCTGCACCGGCACCATCACCCGCATCGTGCAGTCCGGCCGATCCAGCTTCTATTGCACGTTATGCCAAAGATGAGGTTGATCCGCGCGCGAACGATGGTAAGGAATCCGTCCTGACAGAAACAAGCGAAAGCAGATTTCATGGCCTATGAGACGATCATCGTCGAAATAGAAGACCACGTCGCCCTCATCAAACTCAATCGCCCCGACGCCCTGAACGCGCTCAATGCGCAGCTGATGACCGAGCTGTGCACGGCCCTCAAGGACGCGCAGGCGAATGACAAGGTGCGCTGCATCATCCTGACTGGTTCGGACAAGGCCTTTGCCGCCGGCGCCGATATCAAGATGATGAACGAGAAGACCTTCGTCGATGTGTTTTCCGAAGACCTGTTCGGTCCGGAAAGCGATGCGATCATGCGCGTGCGCAAACCCATCATTGCGGCAGTTTCGGGCTATGCGCTCGGCGGCGGCTGCGAGCTGGCGATGATGTGCGATTTCATCATCGCGTCCGACACCGCGAAATTCGGCCAGCCCGAGATCAATCTCGGCGTCATGGCGGGCCTTGGCGGAAGCCAGCGTCTGACCCGCTTCATCGGCAAGTCCAAGGCGATGGACATGAACCTGACGGGCCGTTTCATGGATGCCGAAGAGGCCGAGCGCTCCGGGCTGGTCAGCCGCGTCGTGCCCGTCAAGAAGTTGATGGAAGAGGCGCGCAGCGCCGCCGACAAGATCGCCGAGAAGTCGATGATCACAGTCATGGCGGTCAAGGAATCGGTGAACCGTTCCTATGAAACGACCCTGCGCGAAGGCCTGTTGTTTGAACGCCGTGTCTTTCACTCGCTCTTTGCAACCGAGGATCAGGCCGAAGGCATGGCCGCATTTGTCGAAAAGCGCGAGCCTCAGTTCCGCGACAAGTGATATCAATTGGGCAAGGCCGTTCGCGCGGCCTTGCTCCGGCGCCCGATCTTGGCTCCCCGATCATGGCCCAATGCCGCGACGCTGCCCGCCGGTTTCAAACTCGTCCGCTCAGTTTCGGCTTTGCAATCTTGTCGAACTTGGCTATAGGCCAGCGTCATACATGCGCGTGCGGCCCGCTCTGGCCAGAATCACCTCCGGTTGATACGTCGCCCGTTCGGGTTGCCTCCGCGCTACAGAGACAATGAAAACCTGACAGAGGTCCGATTCAAAATGGCAAATACGCCCCAGTCCAAAAAACGCGCTCGTCAAAGCGAAACTCGCCTGACCGTCAACAAAGGACGCCGTTCGCGCATCCGCACCTTCCTCCGCAAGGTCGAAGAAGCGATCGCTTCGGGCGACAAAGAAGCCGCCCAAGCCGCCCTGCGCGCGGCTCAGCCCGAACTGATGCGCGGTGTGACCAAGGGTGTGTTCCACAAGAACACCGCGTCGCGGAAAATGTCGCGTCTTTCCGCCCGCGTGAAGTCGCTCGGCTAAGGCGCCGCGCGCCACATCGCTAAATCATTGATACAAAAGGCGCCGGTCAATCCGGCGCTTTTTTGCGTTTGTGGCTTTCGCGAACGGTCCGGAGATTCTTTTGGCCCAAACCTTCTGTCAAGCGCGAAGTTCAGTTGCCCGCGCGCCTTCGGACTTGGTAGTTTCCCTGAGCGATTCAAGCTTGGGGGGACAAGTGGCGCAGCGGTTCGGGGACACATCGTGTATGTCTCCCGCGTGTTAGGTGTAAGCCTGCGTCATGTCCGGCAAGTCTTTGCGCAACATATGCTGAAAACGCGGTATGGGACTGTCCCGCGGAAGTCGGCAGGTTGCGTCTATTTGAATATACGGGTCCGGTCAGGGCCGCTCTTCCGTTGCAGTTTCTTGCAGTGGACACGGTGGTGTTTTGCCTGATTCCCCTCTCGGGTCGCGAGCCATTATGGCGCACAAGAAATGTCGCGATGTCGAGACGGGGGAAAAATGACGCAGGAACAATGGGGCCAATTAAAGCAGGACCTTCTGAAATCGATTGGTAAAAACAACTATACCAACTGGATCGAGCCTCTTGAGCTTGCGGATGTCAACGAAGGCGTCGCCACCTTCAGCGTCCCGACCAGCTTCCTTGGCAATTACGTGTCCCAGAATTTCGGGGATCTCATTCTCTACAAAATGAACACGTTCGCGCCCGATATCCGCCGGGTGCAGTTCCGTGTCGCCGCCAATTCCGCGGCGCGTCCCGCGATGGCGTCCCCTGCAGGCGCGCGCCCGGACGTGGACGGCGCTGCAGATGCGCCCGCCTCTGCCGCCCGGTCCGGCGTGACGACCGATGCCGGTCAGCCGCAATCCGCCTCTGATATCCGCCTCAACACAGCACCACTTGATGAAAGATTCACGTTCGACAGTTTCGTGGTCGGCAAACCCAACGAGCTGGCCCACGCCGCCGCGCGCCGTGTCGCCGAAGGCGGCCCGGTCACCTTCAACCCGCTTTTTCTTTATGGTGGCGTCGGCCTCGGCAAGACGCACCTGATGCATGCCATCGCCTGGGAGCTGAAACAGCGCAGCCCCGAGCTGACGGTGCTTTACCTCTCGGCCGAGCAGTTCATGTACCGTTTCGTGCAGGCGCTTCGTGACCGCAAGATGATGGATTTCAAGGAATTGTTCCGCTCGGTCGATGTGCTCATGGTCGATGACGTGCAGTTCATCGCCGGCAAGGAAAGCACGCAGGAGGAGTTCTTCCACACCTTCAACGCGCTCGTGGACCAGAACAAGCAGATCGTGATTTCCGGCGACCGTGCTCCCGGCGAGATCGCCAATCTCGAGGATCGCATCAAGTCGCGTCTGCAATGCGGTCTGGTGGTCGATCTTCACCCCACCGATTACGAATTGCGCCTCGGCATCCTGCAGTCCAAATCCGAGCATTACGCCCGCCAATATCCCGATCTCAAGCTGTCCAACGGCGTGCTTGAGTTCCTCGCCCACCGGATCAGCACCAATGTCCGCGTTCTCGAAGGGGCTCTGACCCGGCTGTTCGCCTTCGCCTCGCTGGTCGGTCACGAGATCACCCTCGAACTGACCCAGGATTGCCTTGCCGACATCCTGCGCGCCTCCGAACGCAAGGTCAGCGTCGAGGAAATCCAGCGTCAGGTGGCCGATCACTACAACATCCGCCTCAGCGAGATGATCGGCCCCAAACGCCTGCGCGCCTTCGCCCGGCCCCGTCAGGTGGCGATGTACCTGTGCAAGCAGATGACCAGCCGGTCGCTGCCGGAAATCGGCCGGCGCTTCGGTGGCCGCGACCACACCACCGTCATGCACGGCGTCAAGCGGATCGAAGAGTTGCAGATGCAGGACGCGCAGATCGCCGAAGACCTCGAAATTCTGCGCCGCACTCTCGAAGGCTAGGCATCCGCGCCCCTTTGGCAACACCGGCCCCGCCCCTGCGCGGGGCCGCACTTGACCCGTGCCCCATTAACACCGAAAACGTCAACAAAAGGCTTGAGCCGTAAGGGGATTTTGCTAACGTGCCCCTCCCGGTGTGACGCCGGTATCCTATGCAGGGAGCGAGTGGATGAAACTCAGCATTGAACGCGGCACGCTGCTCAAGGCCGTAGCGCAGGCGCAATCCGTCGTCGAGCGGCGCAACACCATTCCGATCCTTGCCAACGTCCTCATCGAAGCCGAGGGCGACACCGTGCAGTTCCGCGCCACCGATCTCGATATCGAGGTGGTCGACAAGGCCCCCGCCAAGGTCGAACGCGCTGGCGCCACCACCGTCAACGCCGTGATGCTCCACGAGATCGTTCGCAAGCTGCCCGATGGCGCGCTGGTCACCCTGACCGATGACAGCGCCACGGGCCGCCTCACCGTCGAGGCGGGGCGCTCGAACTTCAACCTCGCCACCCTCCCGAAAGAGGATTTTCCGGTGATGGCGTCGTCGGAATATGCCAGCAATTTCAGTGCCCCCGCGCCTGTGTTGCTTCGCCTTTTCGACAAGTCGAAATTCGCCATTTCCACCGAAGAGACCCGCTATTACCTCAACGGTGTCTACATGCATGTCGCCGATGCCGAAGGCGGCAAGGTGCTGCGCTGCGTGGCTACCGATGGCCACCGTCTTGCCCGCATCGACGCCGATCTGCCCATCGGCGCCGAGGACATGCCCGGCGTGATCGTGCCCCGCAAAACCGTGGGCGAGCTGCGTAAGCTTCTGGAAGATGACGACATGAAGATTGCCGTCTCGGTCTCGGAAACCAAGGTGCGCTTCGCGACCCCCGACATCACCCTGACCTCCAAGGTGATCGACGGCACGTTCCCCGACTACACCCGCGTCATTCCCCAGGGCAACACCCGCAAGATGGAAGTGGACGCCGCCGAATTCGCAAAGGCCGTGGACCGTGTGGCCACCGTCAGCTCCGAACGCTCCCGTGCCGTGAAACTGACTCTGGACGAAGACCGCCTCATCCTGTCGGTCAACGCTCCCGACAGCGGCGCCGCCGAGGAAGAGCTTGCCGTGGCTTACGGCGACGAACGTCTGGAAATCGGCTTCAACGCCAAATACCTGCTGGAAATCGCAAGCCAGGTGGATCGTGAAAACGCCGTGTTCATGTTCAACTCGTCGGGCGACCCCACCCTGATGCGCGAAGGCAACGATACCAGTGCGGTCTATGTCGTCATGCCGATGCGGGTTTAACCCTGGCTGTCATGCTTCAGAATAACGGGACGGCAAGCGATGCTTTGCCGTCCCTTTTTCTTGTTCTCTGGACGTAATCGGGCCGATGGGATCTCTCCACATCTCCAGACTGACGCTCTCGCATTTCCGCTCGCACAAGGGCGCAAGGCTGGATGTCGATGCGCGCCCCGTGGCGATTTACGGCCCCAACGGCGCGGGCAAGACCAACATTCTCGAAGCGGTGTCGCTGTTTTCTCCGGGTCGCGGCCTTCGTCGGGCGGCCGCGCAGGATATGGCCCGCCGCCCCGAGGCGCTTGGCTGGAAGGTGACCGGTATCCTGCACTCTCTGCATCAGCTGCACGAGGTCGAGCTGTGGTCCGAGGAAGGCGCCGCCCGTCAGACCCGGATCGATGGCAAGCCCGCTGCGCAAACCGCCCTTGGCCGGATCGCGCGTGTGCTGTGGCTGGTGCCCAGCATGGACCGGCTCTGGATCGAAGGCACCGAAGGCCGCCGCCGCTTTCTCGATCGCATGACGCTCAGTTTCCGGCCCGATCATGCCGATATCTCGCTGACTTATGAAAAAGCCATGCGCGAACGCAACCGCCTGCTCAAGGATCAGGTGCGTGATGCGCATTGGTATGTGGCTCTGGAACGGCAATTGGCCGAAACCGGCGCGGCGATCCACGCCAATCGCCTCTATGCGCTCGATCAGTTGCGCGAGGCGCAGGCTCAGGCTGAAACAGCCTTTCCCGCCGCCGACCTCGATCTGATCTCGACCGAGGCCGACATGCCGGACACCCCCGCCGATCTGGCCGAGGCGCTGGCCGAAAGCCGGTTTCGCGATCTGGCCGCTGGCCGCACCCTGATCGGGCCGCACCGCGCCGATCTTTACGGGGTCTATGCCGCCAAGGGCGTGCCCGCCCGCGATTGTTCCACCGGCGAGCAAAAGGCCCTTCTGGTCTCGCTGATCCTGGCCAATGCCCGGGCGCTGGCCCGAGATTTCGGCGCACCGCCGCTCTTGCTGCTCGATGAGGTGGCAGCCCATCTTGACGCCGGTCGCCGTGCGGCGCTCTATGACGAAATCTGCGCGCTTGGCGCTCAGGCGTGGATGACGGGCACCGGGCCAGAGCTGTTCTCGGACCTGGGCGACCGCGCGCAATATATCGAAGTGACCGAAACCGATGGCATCAGCCGGATCGACGAAAGGCTCGCCCCGTGACATCCCCTGTCCTGCCCCCTCAGCGCGTGACGCTCGTCACCCTTGGTGTCGATGATTTTGAGCGGGCGCCTTGGTATCACTCGGCGCTTGGCTGGACGGCCCCTGCATGACCCTGAGCCTGTCCGATCTGGCGCTCTATGCCGGTGCGCTGCTGATCCTGTTCCTGACGCCGGGTCCGGTGTGGCTGGCGATGCTGGCGCGGTCGATGTCGGGGGGCTTTCATGCCGCATGGCCCTTGGCGCTTGGCGTCGTGGTGGGCGATATGCTCTGGCCGTTTCTGGCCATTCTCGGCGTCACATGGATCGTGTCGGTGTTTTCCGGCTTCATGATCGCGCTGCAGGTGCTTGCGGTCCTGATGTTCGTCGGCATGGGGGCGCTTTTGATCCGCAATGCCGACCGCTCCATCGCCGCCGACAGCCGCCTGACCCGCCCCGGCAAATGGGCGGGGTTCATGGCCGGTCTGGCGGCGATCCTCGGCAATCCCAAGGCGATCCTGTTCTACATGGGCGTGCTGCCGGGGTTCTTCGATCTTCAGCGCATCACGCCCCCCGACATCGCCGCGATCGTGTTCTTGTCCTTCGCCGTGCCGCTCGTGGGCAACCTGTCGCTGGCGCTGTTCGTGGACCGCATCCGCCGGGTGATGAATTCCCCCGCCGCGATCCGTCGCACGAATGTCATTTCCGGCTGGCTTCTGATCGGCGTCGGTGTCCTCATCGTCTTCACCTGACCCGCTTTTCGCACCCGCGGCACCGACACGATACCGACGTAATACCGACGTGATACCGATGCGGTTTTTCGCCCTTCCTCCACGGACCCGAATTGTCGCCCATAACCACAAAATATTGGGGTAAACGCGTGACATCCCCCCTATAAAATCGTATAAAATCATAAAAGTACGAAGGATGATACGGATGGCCGAAGCAGTACCGTCGCCTGACGAATATGGCGCCGATTCGATCAAGGTTCTCAAGGGGTTGGAGGCCGTCCGCAAACGCCCCGGCATGTATATCGGCGACACCGACGACGGCTCCGGCCTCCACCACATGGTCTACGAAGTCGTCGACAACGGCATCGACGAAGCCCTCGCCGGCCACGCCGATGCGGTCAATGTCACGATCCACGCGGATTCCAGCATTTCCGTCAGCGACAACGGCCGCGGAATCCCTGTCGAAATCCACGAAGAAGAAGGCGTTTCCGCAGCCGAGGTCATCATGACCCAGCTTCACGCCGGTGGTAAATTCGACCAGAATTCCTACAAGGTTTCAGGCGGTCTGCATGGCGTCGGTGTCTCGGTCGTCAACGCCCTGTCCGAATGGCTGGAATTGCGGGTCTGGCGCAATGGCAAGGAACACTACGCGCGCTTCGAAGGCGGCGATACGGTCGAACATCTGCGGGTGGTTGGTGACGCCAATGGCCGCAAAGGGACCGAGGTGCGTTTCCTTGCATCGACTGAGACATTCTCGAACCTCGAATACAGTTTTGACACGCTGGAAAAGCGCCTGCGGGAATTGGCCTTCCTGAACTCCGGTGTGCGCATCATCCTGCGTGATGAACGCCCCGCCGAACCTTTGGTGACTGAGCTGCACTATGATGGCGGCGTGCAGGAATTTGTCAAATATCTGGACCGTCACAAAACCTCGATGATCGCTGAGCCGATCTCGATCAACGGGGAAAAGGACGGTGTCGGTGTCGAGGTGGCGATGTGGTGGAACGACAGCTATCACGAAACGGTTCTGCCCTTTACCAACAACATTCCGCAGCGTGATGGCGGCACCCATATGGCGGGGTTCCGCGGGGCGTTGACCCGGACGATCCAGAAATACGCTCAGGAAAGCGGCATCGCAAAGCGCGAAAAAGTCACCTTCACAGGGGATGATGCCCGCGAAGGGTTGACCTGTGTGCTGTCGGTCAAGGTGCCCGATCCAAAATTTTCAAGCCAGACAAAAGACAAGCTGGTCAGTTCCGAAGTGCGACCGGCGGTCGAAGGGCTGGTTTACGAAAAGCTGACCGAGTGGTTCGAAGAAAATCCCAACGAAGCCAAGCAGATCGTCGGCAAGATCATCGAGGCTGCAATGGCCCGCGAAGCGGCCCGCAAGGCCCGTGACCTGACCCGTCGCAAGACGGCGATGGACGTGAATTACCTTGCCGGAAAACTCAAGGATTGTTCCGAAAAAGACCCGTCGAAAACCGAATTGTTCCTTGTCGAGGGCGACAGCGCCGGTGGCTCGGCCCAGACTGGCCGGGATCGCTCGACACAGGCTGTTCTTCCCCTACGAGGCAAGATCCTGAACGTGGAGCGCGCACGATTTGACCGGATGCTGGGCAGCCAAGAGATTGGTAATCTTGTCGTGGCCCTCGGAACCGGGATTGGCCGGGATGAATTCAATATATCGAAACTGCGCTACCACAAGATCGTCATCATGACCGACGCTGACGTGGATGGTGCGCATATCCGAACGCTCTTGCTGACGTTTTTCTATCGCCAGATGCCGGAACTTATTGAAAATGGGTATCTCTATATCGCGCAACCACCCCTCTACA
This sequence comes from Roseobacter sp. AzwK-3b, assembly GCF_000170875.1. Lineage (NCBI taxonomy): Bacteria > Pseudomonadati > Pseudomonadota > Alphaproteobacteria > Rhodobacterales > Roseobacteraceae > Roseobacter > Roseobacter sp. AzwK-3b. Next base: position 417,562 of record NZ_ABCR01000001.1, on the reverse strand, counting down.
AGGTGATGCGCGGTAAGTCCGAAGTGTATCTCAAGGATGAACCCGCGCTTGAGGATTACCTGATTCAGCAGGGCACGGATGATGCGATGCTGCGCCTTGGATCGGGTGAGGAAATCGTCGGGCAGGATCTGGTTCGGATCGTTGAGGAAGCCCGTCAGACAAAGCGTATTCTTGAAGCGTTTCCAACCCATTACCCTCGCCACATCCTTGAGCAGGCCTCCATCACCGAGGCCTTCATGCCCGGACGTGCCGATGCCGATCTGCAAGGGGTGGCCGATGCGATTGCGAAACGGCTGGATTTGATCGCTCTGGAATACGAGCGTGGCTGGCAAGGCCGCGTGACGCAGGATAATGGCATCCGCCTCACCCGCAGCCTGCGCGGTGTCGAGGAAATTCGCACGCTCAATGGTCCCATCCTCAGGGGCGGCGAGGCGCGCAGACTGGGCCAGTTGACTGCATCACTGCGCGAAATCTATGAGTTTCCGGCCAAGCTGGTTCGCAAGGATCGCGAACAAGCGATTTACGGGCCTCTGGACCTGCTGGATGCAATTCTGAAAGAAGGTGAAAAAGGTCTGACCTTGCAACGCTACAAGGGTTTGGGCGAAATGAACCCGGGTCAGCTGTGGGAAACCACGCTGGATCCGGACGCCCGTACGCTGCTGCAGGTGAAAATCGACGATGTCGCAGAGGCGGATGATCTGTTCACCAAGCTTATGGGCGACGTGGTGGAGCCTCGACGCGAGTTCATTCAGCAAAACGCGCTGAATGTCGAAAACCTGGATTTCTGACACCACGTCCTGACATAGCGGCACCGATGCAAACGGATGAAACCGGGCCGGGCCCTGCAAGATGCAGGCCCGGCCCGGTTGATTTAGGCGCCAGGGGTCAAGCAACCGAAAGCCGCTCGACCTCCTTGATCTGCGGTATCCAGGACCCGCTGTCATAGCGCCACGCGATCTGGCCCTGATCGTCCATGGCACTCAGCGCAAGCCAGCCATTGTCGAACAGGGCCCTGACATCGGGGTTACGGTCCAGTACTGCGGAAATTGCCTCGGTCGGGGCTTCCAGCACCACGTGAAGCCGCAAGGGCTCGTGCCGCAAGCTGTCCCCATCATGCACGGACTGCCACGGCAGGCCGGCACGCAGCAGGCCGCCATTACCCTCGACCACACCGATGCCGCCGGTGACATTGTGGATCAGTTTGTTGCCCGCCCCAAAGGCCTCGGGTGCGACCGATGAGCCGTAATACTGAAGCGAAATCCAGCTTGCCACGACCACAGGCGCGGTCAGGATCAGTTCCAGTGTGCCAAACCCCTTGTCTGCATGCCAATCGTAGCTGTGCAGGAAGCTGCGCCCCCCAAGGTCCCGCCCGACACTGCGATGCCGCGGTGCCGCGATGAACGCGCTACATCCGGCAAGCCCCCATTCGGGCCGCAGATCCGACCAATCGCCGCCCCGGAGCGCCAGCTGCTCGGCATCATTCGCCCGGGGCAGAACCACCGAGCGTTCCAGCCGCGCAACCGCGCCGGCCTTGGCCAGCACCGCTTCGAGGCGCTCGATATCCTTGCCATGCTCGGGCATGGCAAGATCATGAAACAAGGTGACATGATCGGACACCGTATCGTGCAGACCGGCCATAAAGACGGTATCCTCGGGGATCTCGATCCCCTTGCCGACCAGACCTCCGCGGACAACCGGATCGTTCAACAGCGCCGCCAAAAGCCTTGCGTTCACATCGCCTGCATGTCCACCGCAAGCGCCGCATTGTAGGGCGCTGGCATGTGGTGCGTTCGTGACCGACGAGCCGTGTCCGGCAATCAGAACCACCCGTGCAAAGCCCTCGGTCAACGACATCGCCCTTAGCACCTGTTCTCCGGCGGCGATCCGTGCCTCGTCAGGCAGATCCACACTCGGCGCATCGCCATAGCTGACCGCCTTCACATGCGACCGGGAATCCTTGACAAGCTTGGCCACATAGAGTGGGCCGGCCGCTTCGACGAAGGCAAAAGCCGACACTGCCGCCATCTTGAAGCGGCCCCAGGCGCGCACCGCCCGGCGATGAAGCCTTTCGGCCCAATCCGCATCAGGATCACCCGAAGACACAGACTCCAAACCGGCATTCAGTAGAACAGGCGCTCGCATTTCGACGATGTCCGAAGCCTTTGCCCGATGCGCCACGGGCAACCCGAAGAACCCTGCGAAACCGATGGTCTCGACCTCTGGACCGGACTGCTCCAACGCACGCCGGAACACCTCGGAGCGGACATCGATGCAGAAGGCGGCCTGAATTGCGGGCCGTTCTTCGGTAGCGTCGGGGCTTGGGGTTCCACAGAGCGTCGTGGCCAGCGCATCTTCTGAGGCTCTGTCCGCGGCATCTTGAAGGGCTGCGTCAAGGATGTGATCCTTGCTCGGCGCCAAGTCTTCGGCATAAGCCGAAAGGGTTTTGTGCCACTTGGCCTTGACCTTGTCGTCATGAACCTCAAGCAAGGCCGCGTCCCAGACCAGCCGCACCGCCAGCAGATCAAAGCAACTGTCGTTGCGTGTGCCGTCCCGCTCAGCAAGCCAGCCTTTGCTGCGGGCAAGCTGTGCCCAGCCACCCAGGGTCATCAGCAGCCGATGGAAATAGAGCGGTGCGGATTGCGGCGCGAGGTCCAGTTTCTCGCAGGCCATAGCAAGCGCCATCCGTGGATCATCGGGCATGGAAGCCACATGCGCCGCAAAACCGGGCAGCCCGGCGATACCCGTGCTGAGATCGCGGCTGGCAAAGGCGCGCCATGATGCGAATACCCCGCCCTTGGGCGCAGGCCAAAGGGCCTGACCTTCATCGAAATGCACCGCCGCCCAAAGGCTGATCCTGTCCGCAACGAAGCCGGGCCATTCAATGCCTGTCTCTTGCGCAACAAGATCCGCAACCGTGGGAAGCGCGGTATCGATCGGCGTGGCCCGCTTGGCAGCGTCCCGCAGATCGGCCACCGACACGCCCGCGCTCGATGCCGTAGCCGCAAGATGACCCTCCTTGATCCGACCATCTGCGATACGCGCAGCATAGTCGCTGCGCTCGGGGAAAATGCGAATTCCGGCCGTTTTGGATAGCCGCGCGGCTGTCAGCGCCCGCGACTCGTGCAGCTGTCCGAGGAATGGGTTCACAGCGACCGTGGCATCCAGCGGAAAGGCTGGAGGAATTTGACCGATTGCGCCTTTTGCAGCGTTGAACAACTCAAGCGTGGCACCCGGAAAGTTGAGATACTGAAACGTCATGGTTTATCCTTTCTTCGGAGCCCAACGCCCGGCCATCCGGTCGCTAAGTGCATTGAGATAAAGACCGTTCATCAGGTGAACCCGCATGCCCGTCGCGGCGGGATGACCCGCCCAAAGCGGGAAGGTGGCCTGTGCGATGGCCGCAAGGCCAAAGCTTGCAACCGCCAGAACAATCACTGCCCAGATCAGCCCGTCAGGCACCGGCGGCGGTGGAAGCGTTCCTGCAGACAGGGCCGTGGAGCCAGCTTGAAAGCCGAAATAGGCAAGTGTCGCAAAGCCCGACATCACGGCTGTGCGCCAGGTGAGTGCCCGAGGTGCTGCATCCGCAAGCCCCTGCGCAATGAGATACGCCACGCCGAAGATGAGGATTGCACCAAGCGCGATAGCCTGTGGCGGTTTTTCCCACATCACGAACCCTGCACCGATACACAGGAAGATCGCCAGCGAGATCGCGAAAGCCTTGGTCACGGCCTTGAGCCCGGGAACAGCGACCGGTCCGGGCCTGCGGATCGACGCGACCTGCTCGACAGCACCTCCTGACGCGAGGAAGGCATGGGCCTTGTAAAGCGAATGCGCCACGATATGCAGCAGCGCCAGCGGAAACAGGGCGAGGCCGATCTGCAATACCATGAACCCCATCTGTGCACAGGTGGACCATGCCAGTGCCGTCTTGACCGACGGTTGCGTCAGCGCGACCGCAGCACCGACCAGGGCGCTGAAGCCACCAATCAGGGCCAGAAGCGCAAGAACACCAGGAGCCATCAGAAGGACATCGGCAAAGCGGATCAAGAGGAAGCCGCCCGCATTGACGACACCTGCATGAAGCAGGGCTGATACCGGCGTGGGGGCTTCCATGACCTCGGTCAGCCAACCATGTGTCGGGATAAGCGCCGATTTGAACACCGCCGCAACCGACAACAGCACCGCCGCCAGCCAGATGGTGCCGGGCACGCTGCCCGACCGGGCCGCTTCCGTGATCGTGGCGATATCGGCGGTGCCAAACCCTTGGATCAATATGCCTGCCGCGGCCAGCAAAGCGCCGCTTCCGATAAGGCCGCAAACGGTTTTCTTCCTTGCTGCGCGCTGCGCCTGTTTGCGGTCGGGATAGAATAGCAGCAACCGATGCAGGCCCACGCCCACGGCCACCCATGCAACAACCAGTTGGACAAGGTTCCCCGATGTCACCAGAAGCAGAACGCAGGCTAGGGTGACGGACATGCCGATCATGAAACGCCCGTGCCGGGCCTCGCCGTCAAGCGCCGTGCGCGAGAACCGAAGCACCACCCAGCCGACAAACGCAACCGTTAGCGCCATACTGACGCTCACGATATCCGTACGCACTGAAAGCCCGGCGCCGCCGACCCCCATGACTGGGCTTGTGCCCGGGCCATTTGCCCACAGCATGAAGCCTGTTGCCACGCCAACACCAACAGCGACCAGCGCCGCCCATTCAGGCAGGCGAAGGGACCAATGCGCACGCGAAGCGGGCCTGAGATACAGCGCGAGTGCGGCCATCAAAAGTGTGAGCGGGGCAACAAAGGGAAGCAGCGACATGAGAAACCTCCGAAATGATTTCAGCCGGTTTAGCTGCGTTGCAGCATAAGTAAAAATACATTGTAAAGCTAATACCGTTCGATAAAATAGAACTATGGCAGATTTGAATTATCATCACCTGAGGTATTTCCGGGCCGTGGCGCATGACGGCAACCTGACCCGTACCGCCGAACGTCTGAACCTGTCGCAATCGGCGCTGTCGACCCAGATCAAGCAGCTTGAAGCGCGCATGGGTCACAAGCTGTTCGAGCGGCAAGGGCGGGGGCTTGCCCTGACTGAAGCGGGGCGGATCGCGCTGGATCATGCCGACAGGATTTTCACTGCAGGTGACGAGCTTGTGGCCACCCTCAACCGCACTGGCGCCGCGCGCCAGCCCATCCGGATTGGTGCCCTTTCGACACTTTCGAGAAACTTCCAGCTTGAATTTCTGCGCCCCATCATAGGGCGGGATGATCTTGATATCATTCTGCGATCCGGTGGCGCGACGGTCCTTCTCGAAGCCCTGCAATCGCTGACTTTGGATGTGGTGTTGACCACCGAACCGCCGGGACGCGACGCTTTTTCCGGCTTCACCTCGCACCGCATTTCAGAACAACGCGTGGGGGTCTACGGAACGGCCCGACGGATGCACCACACGTCTCTAGGATCCCTTCTGGCGTCCGAGCCGGTGATCCTTCCCACGGAAAGTTCGATCAGGACCGGATTTGACAGCCTCACCGCGCGTTTGGGTGTGACCGCGCAAATCGCCGCCGAGGTGGATGACATGGCTATGGTCCGCCTTCTGGCCCGAGAGGATGCGGGCCTTGCCATCACGCCTGCGGTGGTCTTGGCCGATGAGATCGCCAACGGTCTGCTGCAAGCGGCCCCGTTCGATCTGGATATCGTCGAAAGCTTCTATGCGGTGACGGTCAATCGCAGCTTTCCCAACCCGGTGGTGAAAGACCTGATCGGGCGCTGATGCGCGTCAGGGGATCACCACGATCTTGCCGACATGGCGCTTTTCCTCGAACGCGGCCTGGGCCTTGACCAGATCGCGCACCGCATAGGTTTCGGCCAGAAGCGGTTTGATCTCACCGCGTTCAATGTATGTGACCACATCTGCGAAAATATTGGCCGGTATGACCGTCGATCCAAGAAGCGTCAGATCCCGGAGATAGACCTGCCGCAAGTCCAAAGTCACCTCCGGCCCGGCGATCGCCCCCGAGCAGACATAGCGCCCACCGCGTTCCAGCACGCCGATCAACTGGGGCCACAAGGAACCGGCGACCACATCGGCGATAACCGTTACGGCTTCGTTCCCAAGCGCCAAGCGCAGGTCGTCGGGCGCGCGGGGCAGGATCAGGTCAGGCTCCAGAACGCCGAGCTCCGGGTGTTTTTCTTCGGATGCAAGTGCGATCACACGCGCTCCGCGTCGTTTGCCCAACTGCACCAAAGCGCTGCCAACCCCGCCCGAGGCACCCGGCACCAGAACCGTATCCGCAGCACCCACATCGGCCCGCGCCAACATGGCCTCGGCGGTGGTATAGCTGCACTGGAACGTGGCCAGTTCCGCGTCACTCAGCGGGCTGTCCACGATCATCATGTTGCGCGGATCGACCCGTGCATACTCGGCGAACCCGCCGTCACACTCGCTGCCGAAATACAGCGCGCGGTTCATGTCCTCGGGCGCTTTCCAATCGCGCTGCCAACCGTCGATCATGACCCTTTTGCCGATGAGGCTGGGGTCTGTCCTGTCGCCGACCGCTGCGATTGTGCCGACGGCATCAGCGCCTTGGATCAAAGGGAACCGGACCGGGCGGCCCGACCAGCCGGTCTTTCCATACCACCCGGTTCGGGTATTCACATCGGTCGCATTAAGGCCACAGGCACCGATCTTGACAACCACTTCGCGCGGACCGGGCAAGGGTGTGGGCCAGTCCTCGTGCCACTCGTATTTCTCCGGTCCGCCATGTCCCGTAAGGACCATGGCTTTCATCGTCGCTGGCAGAAGCATCCCGCGATATTCCCTTGTCCTCGTGTCATGTCGTCGCTTGTCCACGATCAACAGCCATGCCGCGAATTATAGGGATCCGGGAGCGTCTGAAAACAGAGGCTTGCGCCAAATCGGCGCCGAACTGCGTCAGACCGGGCCGTAAGGCCCGGACTGTCAGTTGATCGAAGAGGTCACGCCAGCCGGTTGGCCCACGACCACAAAAGTCAGGCGCGAGGGGTCCAGAAGCCCTTGGGCGACCCGGTTCACGTCATCCAGCGTGACCGCGTTCACCATGTCGTTCCGGTTGGCGATGTAATCTGTGGACAGGCCCTGCATCTGCATGTTCACGGCAATCCGCGCGATCGGGGCATTGCCATCGAACCGCAAAGGATAGGCGCCGGTCAGGAAGGTCTTCGCGTTTTCCAATTCTTCGGCGGTAACCCCGGTATCGCGCATCCGTGCCCATTCCGAACGGATCACGTCAATCGTCTCGGCGATCCGATCATTGGCGGATGCAACGCCACCCATCAACAACTCGGCGCTGTCGCGATCCATGAGGTAGGACGAAATCCCATACGTCAGGCCGCGTTTCTCGCGCACTTCATGCATCAACCGGCTTTCAAACGAGCCTCCACCAAGAATGTGGTTAAGCACGAACGCGGGAAAGAAATCGGGATGTTCCTGATCTATACCGGGTTGCGCGAAAACGGCGACCGCCTGAGGCGTCTCGAATTCGACAACCTGAATGCCGCCGGGCAGGTTGAGGTCGGCAACCCCCGGCAACGGCGCGCCCTCTGCCGGCAGATCGAGAAGCAGACCGTCGAGCAAGGCAACAAGCTCGTCGCGGGTGATGTCACCAACCGCGCTGACATAAAGCCGGTCGCGGGTCATGGATGCCTGATGGGCGGCAACGATATCCTCACGGGTCAGGCTGGCCACGCTCTCCAACGTCCCGGAAAGCGAGCTTCCATAGGGATGGTCGCCAAAAACAAGCGCATCGAAGGCCGTGCTGGCGATGTCCTGAGGGTCTTTTGCGCTCGACCTGATGCCGGAATTCACCTGCTCGCGGACACGGTCGATGGCGTCCTGATCGAACCGCGGATTCACAAGGCTCTTGCGTAGCAAAGTCATAGCCTGATCCCGATTTTCGGTCAGAAATCGCGCCGAAACGCTCAAGGTGTCGTCCGAAACGTCATATCTGAAGGACGCGGCAAGCGCTTCGGTCGCGCGGGCAAAGGCGCGGGAATCCATGTCTCCTGCGCCTTCCTCCAGAAGACCGACCATGAGATTTGTAACACCGCGCTTGCCTTCGGGGTCCAGTGACGCGCCGCCTCTGAACCGCAATTCAAGCGCGACGAAGGGAATGGAATGATCCTCGACCAGCCAGGCGTCGATGCCGCCAGGGGTCGTCACTTCCTCGATCTCGATGGTCGCCCATGCGGGCATAGCCGCAAAAAAAGCGGCGAAGGCAAAAACAAAACGCATCATTGGGTCACCTCGGGTGCTTTCAGCCATCCGGTTACCGACTTGTCGCGGTCGAACACCTCGTGTGCTGCCTCGACGATCTGCTCAGGGGTCACCGCCTGCAGGATATCCGGCCAAGCCTGGACATCCTCGACGGTCAGTCCTTGGGTCAGTGCGCGACCATAGCGATTGGCCAGCTGGCCGACATCGTCACGTGCGTAGATCTGCGAGGCGCGGACCTGCATCTTGATCCGCTCCAGCTGTTCGGGATCGACGCCGGTTTCGAGGAAGCTGACGATCACTTCGTCCATCGCATCCTCGGCCTGCTGCAAGGTCACACCGGGCGCCGGGACTACGACCATCGTGAAGGTCGTGTCGTCCAGTGACGTACCCCAGTAATATGCTGCAGTATTGACCGCCCGCTGCGTTTCGAACTGCAGCTTTTCCGCCATGAGCGACGTCGTTCCGCCCCCGAGGATTTCTGCAAGAAGCGTGAGCGCCGCCGCTTTTTCCTGCTCGCCGCTGTCGCGTTCGGGCGCAAGATAGGATCGGGTGACATAGGGCTGCGCCACACGCGGATCTTCGAAGATCATCCTGCGCTCGGCCATTTGCCGGGGTTCCTGCGGGCGGCTCCGCTCGGGGAGGTCGGGATTTGCCGGGATCTTGCCGTAATGCGTTTCGGCAAGCGCGCGCACCTCGTTGGGCTCCACGTCTCCGGCGACGATCAGGACGGCATTGTTTGGTGCGTAATAGGTCTTGTAGAAGTCCAGAGCATCCTCCATCCCGAGATTGGACATCTCGTGCTGCCATCCGATGATCGGATCGCCATAAGGATGGTTGAGATATTGCAACGCGCTTTTTTGCTCGCGGAACAGACCGGCGGGATTGTTTTCGACTCTCTGGTTGCGCTCTTCGATGATGACGTTCAATTCCGTCGCGATATCCTCTTCGGTCAGACGCAGGTTAACCATGCGGTCGCTTTCCATCTGCATCATCAGCCCAAGCCGATCAGCGGCGACCCTCTGAAAGTACGCGGTGTAATCATAGCTGGTGAACGCGTTATCCGAGCCGCCGTTCTTTGCCACAGTCGCCGAAAACTCGCCCGGCTCCAGCGAATCCGTGCCCTTGAACAGCAGGTGTTCGAGATAATGCGCGATGCCCGATGATCCGGGCGGCTCATCCGAAGAGCCGGCACGATACCAGACCATATGCACGACGACCGGCGCGCGATGGTCTTCGATCACAACCACATCCATGCCGTTATCCAGCGTGAAGGAGGTGACCTGATCCGCGGCTGCCACCGGGAGTGCGGTCGCAACCATAAGACTCAAACTGGCAATCAACTGGCGCATAGAGCGTCTCCGTTTCCCTGCAGGTGTCGCGCAGTAGATACGGTGCCGCGACGGCGAATCAAGCGTCTTGACGCGGATGTGAGCGGCTGCGTCAGTCCTCTTTCGGCGGCGCGCTCGGTGTATCTATGCCGCTGCGGCGTAGGCGTTCTTCTTCGGCGTGGGAATCCAGCCACTGATCCTTGTAGGCGTCGGCATAATTGTCTCGGGGACCGATGCGCAGAACATTCACACGCCCATAGCTGCGCCGGATATCGGCGTCTTCCGCCGCCAGCGTTTCACGAATGGCCGGTTGTGTCCCGTTGCGCGAGGCATAGCGCAGCAATCCGGCATCCGACGCTGCAGGTGTGGTGACAGCCAATGCCGCCGGGTTTCCACCAAGTGCGGCCACGCCGTCAGCCTTGGGATCCTGATCGGTCAGGTTCCGTGCGCCCGGCGTGGGCGCGGGAAGCGCCGAGTAGCTTTCGGGTGTCTGCAGGGGTTTCGAGGGCAAGATCGAAAACTCGTCAGGCCCGTCCCCGGTATTCGTGATCCGGGTCAGCGTCACGTCTTCGCCGCGGTTGCCGCAGGCGGTCAACAGACCCAGTGTGACGATCATTACAGTGCAGCGCGGCAAGATCATTGCCAGTCTCCTTGGATGTCGCCGACAGATGTATCGTATCCTGAGCCCGAGGTCACGAGGCGTTTTTCTCGGACGGCGTGAACAGAACCAGCCCGATCGCACCGGCAAAAACCGAAATGTCGGCAACATTGAAAGCATAGGGATTGTTGAGCCCGCAGCAGGACATGTTCAGGAAGTCCGCCACCGCGCCATAAATGATCCTGTCGATCACATTCCCGATTGCGCCGCCCACGAGCAGTCCGGCCGAGATCGCCTGCCAGCGACCACCCGGCTCCCGATGGACCCACCACAGGACTCCGCCTGAAATGAACAGCGCCACAAGGATCAGCGCCCAACGGGTTGTCGGACTGTCCTGTGACAGCAGACCGAAATTGATCCCGTAATTCCACGCCATGCGCAAATTCAGGTAGGGCGGAAACACGTCGATCGCACCAAGGCGCGCAAGGTCGAGACCATGCACGATCCAATACTTGGTCACCTGATCCAGGATGAAGATGAAGATCGCAACCCAGAACACCAAACGCATAACCTGTCCCCTTAATGCCGGAAATGGCGCATGCCGGTCATGACCATGGCAAGCCCGGCCTCGTCGGCGGCGGCGATCACCTCGTCGTCGCGCATCGAGCCACCGGGCTGGATCACGGCTGTGGCGCCGGCTTCGGCAGCGGTCAGGAGGCCGTCGGCAAACGGGAAGAACGCATCGGAGGCCACGACGCTGCCTTGGGTCAACGGGGCGTCGAGACCCAGTGTCGCGGCCATGTCCTCGGCCTTGCGGGCGGCGATACGGCAACTGTCTACACGGCTCATCTGTCCGGCGCCGACGCCGACGGTGGCCCCGTCACGAACATAGACGATGGCATTGGATTTCACATGCTTGGCGACGCGCCAGGCAAACAGCATATCGGCCATTTCGCGATCAGTCGGCGCGCGCTTGGTCACGACCTTCAGCTCGCTTTCCTGCAAGCGGCCATTGTCCTTGTCCTGCACCAGATATCCACCCGAGACCTGCCGCAGCATCAGACCCGCCTCGGAGGGATTGGCCAGACCCGGCGTCGTCAGAAGGCGCAGGTTCTTCTTGCTGGCAAAGACGTCCCGAGCCTCCTGATGGGCGCCGGGCGCGATCACCACCTCGGTGAAGATCTGGCAGATTTCCTCGGCGGTTTCACGATCCAGCGTCATGTTCAGCGCGATGATCCCGCCGAAAGCCGATGTGCGGTCGCAGTCGAAGGCGCGGGCATAGGCCTCTTTCAACGTCGCGCCGCGGGCCACGCCGCAGGGATTGGCGTGCTTGATGATCGCGCAGGCCGGACCGTCCTTGGGAAGAAACTCGCTGACCAGCTCGAAGGCGGCATCGGTGTCGTTGATGTTGTTGTAGCTCAGTTCCTTGCCCTGATGCTGGGTGGCGGTGGCCACGCCGGGGCGGTTGCTGCCATCCACGTAGAAGGCAGCGCGCTGATGTGGGTTTTCGCCATAGCGCAGGGTTTGTGCAAGCTTGCCCGCGACGGCGCGACGCCGCGGCGCTTGCTCGTCCAAGGCATCCGCCATCCAGGTGGAGACCGCCGCATCATAGGCCCCGGTGCGCGCATAGGCGGTGAGCGCAAGGCGCTGTCGGAACGCATAGCTTGTCTGCCCGTCATTGGCGGCAAGTTCGTCGAGAAGCGGTTGATAATCCTCGACATCCACGATGACATTGACGAATGCGTGGTTCTTGGCGGCGGCACGGATCATGGCAGGACCGCCGATGTCGATATTCTCGATGCAGGTGGCATAATCGGCGCCCTTGGCCACGGTCTCTTCGAAGGGGTAGAGATTGACCACCAACAGATCGATGGGCTGGATGCCATGTGCGGTCATCGCGGCCATGTGCTGATCGTTGTCGCGCAGGGCCAGAAGCCCGCCATGCACGCCGGGATGCAGGGTCTTCACGCGCCCGTCCATCATCTCGGGGAAGCCGGTGACATCTGCCACATCCCGAACAGTCAGACCGGCCTCGCGCAGGGTCTTGGCGCTGCCGCCGGTGGACAAAAGCTCGACCCCCCGATCGGCAAGGGCCTGTCCCAGTTCGACCAGTCCGGTCTTGTCGGAAACGGAAAGAAGGGCTCGGCGCACGGGGGCGAGATCGGTCATGGGCAGCGGATCCTCGGGTCTGTCTGTGTCAGTCTTGGGTCGGTTCAATCGATATCGGTCACCGGCTCGGGCGTGTCTTGCGCCAGGTCGCGGATGCCGATTGGCGTCTCCTGCGCCTTGGCGAGTGACCATCTTGTGCGCGTCGCATACTCCATCACGCGACCGGATAGAACGATTTGTTTGGTCGCACGCGGCTTGAGGCGGTTTTTTTCAAGATAAACACTGGGTTCAAGCGACAGTTTCACTGTCCCATCGGACCGGAACACCCAGATCTCACCGCTTTTGAGGGCCATGGACACGGCGGCTCCCCCCATGTCGAGGCTGGCATCCACATCGGGGTGCAGGTGGAACCGGATCTCGAATGTGACGCCCTGTAGCGTCACAGCATCCATCGCCCTGTCGAAACGGCGGCGGTCGGTTTCGTTGAGCGTCCGCAACATGTCCTCACCGGCCACGCCGCGCCCGTCGAAGGTCAGATCAAGGCTGCGGGCATGGGTGAGGCCGTGACTGCCGGTATAGCCATCATGCCCACCCTCGAAGCGGATGCCATCCGAGGCGCGGCTGAGCTTGACCGGCACGTTTCGGGGGGCGTCGATCAACAGGGCGTGCCGTTCGGACCCCTTGGTGAGCCGGGCGCTGGACCGGCCGGCAAGGATCAGGGTGGAGTGCGACGGTGTGGCACGGCCCGCGCGGCGCCATTGCAGGCCGAAGCTGGCGCCGGAGCCGCAGTTCACGATCAGCGGGCGGCGGCCCGAGGTCAGCTCGAACGCAAGTGTCGAGGCATGGGCATTGCCCGAAGCCTTGCCCGAAGGAGGCGGCGCGGCGTCCACGATGATCGAGGTTCGACCGGCGCTGAGACGGGCGTAACCCATTGATAACCCGTCAGGTTGCTGCGTCTTGACGCCGCTGTTGGCAAGCGCGTTGTCCAGCCGGCCCTCAAGCCCCTTGCCGCCGCCATGAAACCGCGCCAGCCCGCCATCGGCATGGCGCAGGGTGCGCAGGGTGGGGGCGATGCGTTCGATGGCGGACCAATGCGCCTCGGACGGGGCGCGGCCCGATTCGCCCAAGGCGACCGAGGCCCATGTCAGAAGGGTGAAAACCTCGAGCAATTCCTCGGGGTTACGGGTGGCTAGGCCACCGGCGTCGTCGATCTGGCGGTCGCATTCGCGGGCCAAAGCGGCCACGGCGGGGGCGATATGGGTTTCCATGCCCTCAAGCGACAGTCCGGCATAGACAAGCCCGGTTAACGCTTCGAATCGCGGCAGGCCGGGGCGCGAGGCCTTCCAACGGCGACCAAGAAAAATTGTCTGTTGTGCCAAGGACTTGTAGAAAGCCTTGGTGCGGTCGGCGGACTGACCGCTGAGCACGAAAAGCGCGTGATTTATCCAGCGGATCAGTCGGCGACCCGCGAGATCCGGGGTCCAGCCGGGGCCACGACCGGCACCATAGCGGTCAATCCATGTCCAGAGCCAATCCTGAGCGCAGGATCGGCAGCGCGGATCGGCGGCGGCGGCCAGATCATCGAGCCAGCCAAAGCCGTGCATCGCATCCGAAAAAGCCGCATCCGGCGGATCCAGATCCCAGATGCTTGTCTCGGGCTGTTGCAAAAGATGGCCGGAAAACAAGAAGTTGCCAGCGGCCAACTGCCGACCGCGCGCATAGCTTCCGATGGTGCGGGGTTCGGGCTGCGACACGAAAGCGGTGATCGGGCGCGACCAAGTGGCGCGCCTTGCGGCGGCGCGGTTCATGAGGCGCGTCCAGCGCGCCGACAGGGTATCGGGTTGTAACATTTACCGTGCCTCTGCACGCTCTTGCTGGCGTTGTGGCGAAACTATAGCCGCCGAGACCGGGCAAGTCACCGACGGATTGCGTGCCGGGCGGCGAGTTTAGTACGAGTTGTACGAAACCGACACGCATTCAGGACCAAATTCGAGTCCAAGCCGCAGATTTGTGTCCATCCCGTACGCAAATCGGCCCAAGCCTGCCCGGATCGCGCCCGGCTCAGGACGCCGGAGCGGGCCGCAGACAGGCGATGTAGAAGCCGTCCATCCCGCCCAGATCGGGCCAGTGGTCGGGACGCAGACGCAACCCGCCCTCGTCGGTGATCCATGCAGGGTCGATCCCCGGCAGACCGGCAACGGCGCCCCGGTCGACCGAGAGGCCCGGATGACGACCGAGCGCTTCGTCAACCTGGCATTCACCTTCGTCCGGTAGAAGCGAGCAGGTGCAGAACACCAGCCGCCCACCCGGCTTGAGAAGGGACAGAGCATGATCCAGCATCGCCGCCTGCAGCGCGATCAGCGCGCCGAACTCGGACCCGTCCTTGGCGAAGGGCAGATCGGGATGGCGGCGGATCGTGCCGGTGGCCGAACAGGGCGCATCCAGCAGCACCGCGTCATAGGGGCCGCCCGCATGTTCAAGCGCGTCGCCGGTGATGCAATTGGCCGAATATCCGCAGCGTTCAAGGTTCTCGCGCACACGGGCCATGCGTTTTTCGGACAGATCGAGCGCCGTCACATTGGCCCCGGCGGCGCAAAGCTGCAGGGTCTTGCCGCCCGGTGCGGCGCAGAGATCCAGCACCGCCTCATGCGGTTGGGGGTCCAGCACGCGGACGGGCAAGGCGGCGGCGGCATCCTGCACCCACCAGTCGCCCGACGTGTACCCCGGCAGCGCCGAGACCTGCCCGGCGTCGGACAGGCGCACCGAGCCGGTGGGCAACAGCGTGCCCTGCAGGCGTTCGGCCAAGGCGACGGCATCGCCGCGCGCGGTCAGATCGAGCGGCGCACCGGCGAATTGCGCTTGCTCCATCTGCGCCACGGCCCCGGCCCCCCAGGCCGAGACCAGCGGTTCGCGCAGCCATCGCGGCAGGCGCGGCACCCGAAGATCGTTCCAAGTGCCCGGCCCGTCAGCGGCCATCTTGCGCAGCACCGCGTTGATCAACCCCTTGAGGTTGCCATAGCGGCGGTGAGAGCCGACAAGGGCGACCAGATCGTTGACCACGCCATGCGCATCGCCGCCCATGCACAGCTCGACCGTGCCGAGACGCAGGATGTTGAACACATGCAGGGGCGGGGGTTTGCGCAGGTGACGCTTGAGCAGACGGTCGGCGCGTTCGATGCCGCGCAGCGTGTCGGTGGCAAGGCGCTGGGCGCGGGCGCGGTCAGCGGGATCGAGCCGGTCCAGCGCCCCGGAGGAGATGAGATCGGACATCAGCCGCCCTTCGCCCAGCACCTGATCGAGCAGATGGACCGCGCTGCGGCGGGCGGACGGTGCGGGCTGTGACATCTGGCATCCTTGGCTTGGGGCAAGGCTGGCATATATCAAGGGGCGAAGAGCAAAGGAACCCCGACGATGAGCGATGACATCTCCGATCTGCCGCCCGCCGCGCAACGCGCCCTGGCCGAGGCCGAGGAACGTCGGCGCAAGGCCGAAGCGCTTGATCTGCCCAAGGAACTTGGTGGGCGGCGCGAAGGGCTTGAGCCCGTGCGCTATGGCGACTGGGAGAAGAAGGGCCTTGCGATAGACTTCTGATCGCGGGCCGCGTGGCTATTGCAGGCGAAGATCGGCGAAATCGCCGGTTCCTTGATCGGAAATGAAGCGCAGCGTCTGGTTCTTGACCTGAACCGCCTGACAATTGGCGCCGATCTCGTAATCGCCCCAATAGATGTTGCGGCAGAAATAGCCCGAACGCCAATCCCAGGCGCCGGTCACGTTACGACCGAAGGCGCGACCCTTGATCTGGCCATCGTCGGTCACATCCAGCTGGATGCCGAAGCGCGTGAGCTTGCGCCCATCCACCAGCGAGACGAATGTCTTTTCATCCGAGATTTGAGAAAATCCTTCAGCGGCAGCGGGCAGGGGCGCCGCGACGGCAAAGCTCAGAAAAGTGAGGGCACAGAGACGCATAATCCACGATCCTTCACGCTAACAAACGAGTCGGTCTTGGATACTATACGGGTCAGCGCCCCATGCGGATCAATTTTCGTTGAGCCCCAGCACATCCATCATGTCATATTCGCCGGGTTTGCGCCCCTGACCCCAGAGGGCCGCCTTGAGAGCGCCGCGCGCGAACACGGCCCGGTCGGTGGCGATGTGGCGCAGGATCACACGCTCGCCGGTGGCTGCGAACATCACGTCGTGTTCGCCCACGATATCGCCGCCCCGGATCGCGGAAAATCCGATATCGCCGCGCCGCCGCTTGCCGGTGATCCCGTCGCGGCCCCGATCCGAGACGTCGTCAAGCCGCACACCGCGCCCAAGGGCCGCCGCCTCACCCAGCATCAGGGCGGTGCCCGAGGGGGCATCGACCTTCTGGTTGTGATGCGCCTCGATCACCTCGATGTCGAAGTCCTCGTCCAGGGCTGCGGCGACCTTGCGGGTGAGCTGCACCAGAAGATTGACGCCAAGGCTCATGTTGCCGGCGCGGATGATCGTGGCGTGGCGCGCGGCGGCGCCGATGGCGGCGAGATCGTCATCACTGAGACCGGTGGTGCCGATCACATGCACGCAGCGCGCCTGAGCCGCGATCCCGGCAAATTCCACGGTGGCGGCGGGGGCGGTGAAATCGATCACCGCATGGGCGCGGGCAAAGGCTTCGAGCGGATCGTCCGTCACGGCGAGATTGATCGGCGCGCCACCCATCGCCTCGCCCAGATCGCGTCCGATCCAGTCATGCCCCGTGCGTTCCAGCGCGCCGACAAGCTGCGCGCGCGGACTGTCGAGCACGGTGCGGATCAGCATCTGGCCCATGCGCCCCGAGGCGCCGGTGATCACAATGCCGGGCAGGTCTGTCATGTCGCGGTCTCCGGTTGGCAAACGGGTCTGGTGTCTGGTGGGTTGTGTAACGCGGGCCGGGGGCGGCGCACAATGGGGAACAGGGCGCGGCAAGGGCCGGGCGCGCGCATTCGTCTTGGCAAAGGCCCGCAGAGCGATTAGATGCGCTGCATGGCAAAGAACAAGTCTCATGATGGTCAGGGCCCTTCTCAGCGCCAGCTTCGCGTGGGCGAGCTTGTGCGCCGGACGCTGTCGGACCTGCTGATGCGCGGCGATGTGCATGACCCCGAGCTGAACCGCATGTCGGTGACCGTGGGCGAGGTGCGCGTGTCGCCCGATCTCAGGATCGCGACGGCCTATGTGCTGCCTCTGGGCGGTGACGGGCAGGAGCAGGTGATCGATCTGCTGGCGCGCAACCGGGGCGAATTGCGCCGGCTGATCGGCAAGAAGCTCGACCTGAAATATGTGCCCGATCTGCGGTTCCGCATCGACGAGACCTTCGACCGCATGGACGAGACCCGCCGCATGTTCGCCGATGAAAAGGTGCGACGGGATGTCGAAAGCTAGGGCGTTGCGCTGGGCCGCGGTGCTGTGTGCCTTGGCCGGGCCTGCGGCGGCTGTCGAGTGCGCAGCGGTCGAGCATCTGGGGCAATCCTTCACGGTCTGCACGGTGGATGCAACTTCGTCCGATCTGCGGCTGTTCCTGCGCGATGCGGAGACGGGGCGCCCGTTGGCCAGTTTCGGCAATGTCGAGGAACGGCTGGAAGCGGCGGGCGAGCGTTTGGTCTTTGCGATGAACGCGGGCATGTATCACAGCGATCGCCGACCCGTGGGCCATTACGTCGAGGATGGTGTGGCGCTGGCGCCGGTGATCTCGTCGGCGGGACCGGGGAATTTCGGGATGCTGCCCAACGGGGTGTTCTGCATCGCGGAGGGCTGGGCCGATGTGGTGGAAACGCTGCGCTTCGTCGAAGAGGCGCCCGCTTGCCGCCATGCGACCCAGTCTGGGCCGATGCTGGTGATCGACGGCGCGCTGCATCCGCGTTTCCTGCCCGATAGCGACAGCCGGCATGTGCGCAACGGGGTTGGAAGCTCAGACGATGGGCGCACGGTCTGGTTCGCGATTTCCGAGGCGCCGGTGACCTTCCACGACTTCGGCACGCTGTTTCGCGATATGCTGGGGGCAGAGCAGGCGCTTTACTTCGACGGCAGCATCTCGCGGCTCTATGTTCCGGCGCTCAACCGCCATGATGGCGGCTTCCCGATGGGACCGATCGTCGGCGTGGTGGCGCCGCAGGGCTGATCGGGCACCTGCCGAATTGACAGCGCGCGGGGCTTGGGCTACGCCCGCGCCTCCACCCCGGATGAAGGACAGGACCATGGCACGCAAACGCAAGGGGCGCGATCTTTCCGGCTGGCTGGTCGTGGACAAGCCCGCAGGGCTGACATCCACCGCCGTGGTCAACAAGGTGCGCTGGGCGCTGCAGGCGCAAAAGGCGGGGCATGCCGGCACGCTCGATCCCGAGGCGACCGGCGTTCTGGCCGTGGCGCTGGGCGAGGCCACCAAGACCGTTCCCTATATCACCGAGGCGCTGAAAGCCTATGACTTCACCGTGCGTTTGGGGCAGGCCACCAATACCGATGACGCCGAAGGCGAGGTGATCGCCCAGAGCGACGCGCGCCCCGATGATGCCGCCATCAAGGAGGCGCTGCATGGCTTCGTCGGCGAGATCATGCAGGTGCCCCCGAAATATTCCGCCGTCAAGATCGACGGCCAGCGCGCCTATAAGCTGGCCCGCGACGGAGAGACGTTCGAGGTCGAGGCCCGCCCTCTCTGGGTCGAGGAACTGGTGATGATCGCGCGCCCCGATGTCGATCACGTGGTGCTGGAAATGACCTGCGGCAAGGGCGGCTATGTGCGCGCGATCGCCCGTGATCTGGGCGCGGTGCTGGGATGTTTCGGCCATGTCACAAAGCTGCGGCGCATCTGGTCGGGACCGTTCCGCGCCGAGGACGGGCTGAGCCTCGACGAGATCGACAGGCTGGCGCGCACGCCCGAGCTTGACGCCTTTGTGCGCCCTCTGGAAGAAGGGCTCGGTGAGTTGCCCGAACTGCGCTGCACCGATGTGGGGCTGGCGCGGCTGAAGAACGGCAATCCCGGCATGGTGATCGCCTCGGATGTCGAATATGGCGAGGAATGCTGGGCCTCCTATGACGGTCGGGCCGTCGCGGTGGGCCGCTACAAGGCGGGCGAGCTGCACCCCAGCCGCGTCTTCAACCAGTGACCGGGTCAGCCACCGGACCGGAAGGGCACGACCCGGGCGGCAAGGTCCGCCTCAAGTTGCCCGACGGGGTGACCGGCGGCGCGCGCTTTTCCGACTGCGGCCGCTACCGCCAGATGCTCAGCCGCGACTGGACACCGACGGATGCCGTGCCGCGCGCGGTGCTTTTCGTGGGCATGAACCCATCGGTCGCGGCGGCCGAGGTCTCGGACCCGACATGCCACCGCGAATTGATCTTCGCGCGCGACTGGGGCTTTACCCGCTATCTCAAGGGCAATGTGCTGGACTGGCGCGCCACCGCGCCGCGCGACCTGCCCGCCGATCCCGATCTTGCTTGCAGCCCGGCCAATATCCCGGCGCTGACCGAGATGGCGCAGGAGGCCGAGCTGATCGTCATGGCCTATGGCAAATTGCACACCCGCTTCCAGCCGGTGGTGCGCGCGGTGCTGGCGGCGATGTCGGGCACGGGCAAGCCGATCAAATGCCTCGGTCTGAACAAGGACGGATCGGCAAAGCACCCGCTCTACCTGCGCAAGGACACGCCGCTGATGGATTTCCCCATCCCGGCGTGAGTGCATGTGTCCGACCATGGATGCCTCCGGCGGGAGTATTTGGGGAACGATGAAAGACGCGCCGCGCGCGCGTTTCTTCTGGCCGGAAATATCCCGGGGGTTTGGGGGCTGGCCCCCAATCCGCACCGACGAAAAAGGGCGCCCCGGAAGGCGCCCTTGATCATTCATTGGCCAAAAGCTCAGTTCTCGCTGTCGATCGGCAGCGCCACGAAGCGCGGTTCGCCGGAGCGGCGGATCAGAAGCAGGATGGATTTGCGTCCCGCGTCGCGCGCCTCGCTGATGCGGTCCTCGAGATCGCTGATGCTCGCCACGTTTTGCTGACCGGCTTCGGTGATCAGGTCACCCGCGCGCACGCCTTTTTCATAGGCTTCCGAGAGGTCGTCCACATCGGTCACGACAAGCCCGGTCACATCCGAGCCGAGATCGAGCTGGCCACGCAGCTCGTCATCGAGGGGGCTGAT
This sequence comes from Roseobacter sp. AzwK-3b, assembly GCF_000170875.1. Classification (NCBI taxonomy): domain Bacteria; kingdom Pseudomonadati; phylum Pseudomonadota; class Alphaproteobacteria; order Rhodobacterales; family Roseobacteraceae; genus Roseobacter; species Roseobacter sp. AzwK-3b. Next base: position 397,128 of record NZ_ABCR01000001.1, on the reverse strand, counting down.
GGTGAGGCCCATCATTTCCTGCTCGGAGGGTTCGGCGGGCGTGTCCGGGCCGGGCTGGGCGGTCGGCACGGCGCCCTCTGCAACCTCGCGGCGGCCGAGCGTGACCTTGAGCGTCTGGGTCTTGCCCTCGCGGAACACGGTGACACGCACGGCTTTGCCGACCTCGGTATTGCCGACCTGACGCACGAGGCCGCGGGTGTCGTTCACTTGCGTGCCGTCGAAGCTGAGGATCACGTCGCCGGCTTGCATGCCGGCTTCGGATGCGGGGCCTTCGGGCACGTCGGTGACAAGCGCGCCGCGGACCTCTTCGAGGCCCATGGCTTCGGCCACATCCTCGGTCACGTCCTGGATGCGCACGCCGAGCCAGCCGCGGCGGGTTTCGCCGTATTCCTTGAGCTGGTCGATCACCCGCGTCACCACGTTCGAGGCCATCGAGAAGCCGATTCCGATCGAGCCGCCGGTGGGCGACAGGATCGCGGTGTTCACGCCGATCACCTGCGCGTCCATGTTGAACAGCGGTCCACCCGAATTGCCGCGGTTGATCGCCGCGTCGGTCTGGATGTAGTCGTCATAGGTGCCGCTGAGGGCGCGGTTGCGCGCCGACACGATGCCGGCGCTGGCCGAGAAGCCCTGACCGAGGGGGTTGCCCATGGCCATCACCCAGTCGCCCACGCGGGCGGTGTCGCTGTCGCCGAAGGTGACGAAAGCCAAGGGCTGATCGGCTTTCACCTTGAGCAGGGCGATATCGGTCTTGGGGTCGGTGCCGATCACCTCGGCCACCAGTTCCTCGCCCGAGAAAAACTCGATGATGATTTCGTCGGCGGCTTCGATCACGTGGTTGTTGGTCACCACGAAGCCGTCTTCGGAGATCACGAAGCCCGAGCCCAAGGCCGAGCTGCGGCGCGGGCGGTCGCCATCGCCGTTGCGATCGCGGAATTCACGGAAGAAATCTTCGAAGGGCGAGCCTTCGGGCACGATGGGGGAGGGGCCGGCGCCTTCGGCGACCACGGTCGAAGTGGTGATGTTGACCACTGCGGGGCTGACCCGGTCGGCCAGATCGGCGAAACTTTCGGGGCGCGCCAGCGCGACAAGCGCCTGAGCGACGATCAGCGCCATGGTCAGTGCTGTCAGCCAGAGCGCCCGGAGGGCGGAGGGGCTGACTTTGGGGATGGATGCGGATTGGCCTGTCACAGCGGAATCTCCTTGGCTTTGTCCGGAAGCGCGCGGACCTCTGCCCGCACGCCCTGTGGTCCTATGACCATCATTTAGGCGTTGTCCGCGCAAACGCAAAGATCGCAACACGGTGTCACGGCCATGTGAAAGGCAAGTGAACGGGAAATCAAGCGCCAAGCGTCTTTGCAGCCCAGACCATCGCCACCCCGAGCGCCAGCGCGATCAGCCCCATCAGGCGGCGCTGCTCTTCGGAGAGGGTGGTCAGGGCCAGAAGCATCCGCTCCAAAAGCGAAGGGGCCAGCGCATAGACCAGCCCCTCCACGATCAGCACCAGCCCGAGGGCCAGAAGCAGCGTTTCGATCAATTCGTCACTCCGCTGGCCGCGTCACCGGAACCGGATTGCGATTCTTCTTCCATCCGCTGGCGTTCCATCTCGGGCAGATCGGGAGAGATCTGCACCTCGGGGGCCATGTCGCGCAGGCTGTCGATGTCGACGCCCAGATTTTCGACCGCGATCAGGCCGTCGGCGCGCACCGCGTTGAACATCTCGGACAGGAATTCGCTGTCGGGCGAGAAGACCAGCGTGGAGTTGTCACCCTGCAAAGACCGCTCCATCGCAGAGAGCGAGCGGTAGAAGGTGAAGAACTCGGGGCTGTCACCGAAGGCTTCGGCGTAGATCCGGGTGCGTTCGGCATCGGCTTCACCGCGGGTGATCTCGGCCTCACGCTCGGCTTGCGAGACGGTTTCCACCACGGTCCGGTCGGCGGCGGCGCGGACGCGCTGGGCGGCCTCGTTACCACGGGCGATTTCGTCGGCGGCTTCGCGTTCACGTTCGGCGCGCATCCGGGCGAAGGTGGCGTCGAGGTTCTGCTGGGGCAGGTTGGTCTGCTTCAGCCGGACGTCGACAATCTCCAGACCGAGGCTTTCGGCGCTGGCGCGCGCATTGGCGCGGATGCGGCGGGCCAGATCGCCCCGCTGTGGCGAGAGGATCGTGTCCGACGTGACCTGATCGGCACCCAGAACCTCGCGGATCTGGGCATTGAGGATCGACGAAAGACGATCCTCGGCGGTGCGGATACCGCCGACGCCCACGGCTTGACGGAACTGGACCACATCGGTGATCCGGTAGCGCGCGAAGGCATCGACCACCAGACGGCGGTCGTCCGAGGGCGTCACCTCGATCGTGTCGGTGTCGAGCGACAGGATACGGTCATCGTATTTGACGACTTCCTGAATGAGCGGCAGCTTGAAGCCGAGGCCCGGTTCTTCGACGACCTGTTTGATCTGGCCGAACTGGAGAACCAGCGCCTTTTCACGTTCGTCCACGATAAAGATCGAGGCCATGAAGCCGACGACCGCGATGGCCAGAATCGGCAGAAGCATTGCGGATTTACGCATCAGTTCGAGCCCCCGTTGCTGGAGTTGGACGTGCCGCGACGCAGCTCGTTGAGCGGCAGATAGGGCACGACGCCTTGTCCGTTGCCTGCGCCGCTGTTTTCATCGATCAGGATCTTGTCGAGCTGACCAAGCGTGCGTTCGACGGTTTCAAGATACAGGCGGCGCTGCGTCACTTCCGGTGCCAGGTTGAACTCCTGGCTGACGGCCACGAAGCGGCTGGCTTCACCGATGGCTTCGTTCACCACGCGGGCGCGGTAGCCTTCGGCCTCTTCGATGATCCGGGCGCCTTCGCCGCGGGCTTCGGCCAGAACGCGGTTGGCATAGGCATCGGCCTGACGCTGCAGGCGGTCGCGTTCCTGTTCGGCGGCCTGCACCTCGCGGAAGGCGTCGATCACCTCTCGCGGGGGGTCGGCCGTATCGAGGTTGACCCGCACGATGTTGATGCCGCTGTCATAGTCGTCCAGCGTTGCCTGGATATTTTCCCGCGCGGTGTCGGCGATCAGACCACGATCCCGGTTGAGAATCGGCGCCAGCGTGCTGGCGGCGATGATCTCGCGCATGACGGATTCGGACACCGCCTGCACGGTCAGCTGCGGGTCACGCATGTTGAACAGAAGCTTGGCCGGGTCCGAGATGTTCCAGACAACCTGGAAATCGATATCCACGATGTTCGCATCGGTGGTCAGCATGAGGCCATCATTGCCGCTGCGACCGCCGCCCACTTCTTCGGTCCGTTCCGAGGTCACGTTGACGACTTCGTAGGTCATCACGGGCCAGGGCGCGAAATTCAGGCCGGGATTGCCGATTGCGGCATATTCGCCCAGAAACAGTTCGACCGACTGCTCTTCGGGTTTGACCGTGTAGAAGCTGGCCGCGCCCCAGAGCACCACGGCGATCACGCCACCGAGCAGGATCGAACCCCGCCCGAATGCCGGGCCGCCACCGCCGCCTGAGCCACCGGCACCGCCGCCCGTGCCACCGCCGCGACCGCCCATCAGGACGCGCAGCTGATCCTGGCCCTTGCGGACCAGTTCGTCGATTTCCGGGATCTGCGGGCCGCCGCCTTCGGGGGGTCTGCGACCGCCCCTGTTGCCACCACGGTTGTCATCCCCGCCGCCGCCTGAATTACCTCCGCCGCCCCATGGGCCGCCAGATTGTCCAGCCATGTGTTACCTTCCTTTACTGTCGTCCCTCCGGGACGTTGTGTCTAACCTGTGCAGCGCGTGCGAAAAATCAAGCGCTGCGCACCGGTTCCCGCATGGTTACGATTTCTTCGGCCATCGTGGGGTGTACCGCAACGGTCCGGTCGAAATCCTCTTTGGTTGCACCCATTTTGACGGCGATCCCCGCCAGTTGGATCATTTCTCCTGCCCCGGGCGCGACGATATGACAGCCCAGAACCCGCCGGGTTTCCTGACTGACGATCAATTTCATCAAGACGCGGTCTTCACGTCCTGCGAACGCCTGCTGCATCGGTTTGAACGAGGTGCAATAGACCTCGATCGGTTCCTGATCGCGGGCCTCTTCCTCGCTCAGGCCGATGGTGCCGAATTCGGGCTGGGTGAAGATCGCCGTCGGGATCAGAGCGTGATCCACCGGGGTGGGGTTGCCGTTGAACACCGTTTCCACAAAGGCCATGCCCTCGCGGATGGCCACGGGGGTCAGGTTCACGCGGTCGGTCACGTCGCCGATGGCATAGATCGACGGCACCGAGGTCTGGCTGTAGGCGTCCACCTCGATGGCGCCGTTGCGGCCCAGCTTCACGCCGGTACGTTCCAGCCCCAGTTCGGGGGTGTTGGGCGCGCGGCCGGTGGCGAACATCACCTGATCGAACACGCGTTCGTCGCCATTGGTGGATTTGACGCGGAAGCCGTGGTCCAGCTTTTCCATCTCGATGATATTGGTGCCCAGATGCAGGCCCACGCCATTGCGGATCATCTCTTCGGAAATCAGCCCGCGCGCCTCTTCGTCGAAGCCGCGCAGGATTTGCGCGCCACGGTAATATTGCGTCACCTCGACGCCGAGCCCGTTCAGGATGCAGGCGAATTCACAGGCGATATAGCCGCCGCCGACAATCAGGATGGAGCGCGGCAATTCATCGAGATGGAAAATCTCGTTGCTGGTGAGCGCATGTTCGGCATCCGGCAGATCGGGCAGCACCGGCCAGCCGCCAGTGGCGATCAGGATATGTTTCGCCGTCTTCGTTCCGCCCGAGGCCAGCTCGACCGTGTGGGCGTCGGCCACCGAGGCGCGGGTGTCGAAGGTCTCGACCCCGCTATTGGCCAGCAGGCGGCGATAGACCCCTTCGAGCCGGTCCAGTTCGGCATGCAGCTTGCCGCGAAACGCGGGCCAGTCGAAGCCGCCGGAATGGACGGTCCAGCCGTAGGATTGCGCATCGGCGATCTGACCGGGATATTCGCTGGCGAAGACCATCAGCTTCTTGGGCACGCAGCCGCGCTGCACACAGGTGCCGCCATAGCGGTCTTCCTCGGCCAGGGCCACCTTTGCGCCGCCCTGCGCCGCAACACGCGCCGCGCGCACGCCGCCCGAGCCGCCGCCGATCACGAAAAGGTCGTAGTCGAAAGTCATGGTCTGCCCTTATTCGGTGTTGGGTTCAGTCCTGCAGATCGGAAAACAGATTGTCGGATTCAAGAAAATCCAGACGATCCTCGGCCACCGTGCCTTCGTTGATGTCGCGGGTTTCCACCCGGCCATCGCCATAGCCCACGATCACGATATCACAGATGTCGATGAACAGCCCGTTTTCCACCACGCCGGGCATCTGGTTGAGCACCATGGCAAGCTGATTGGGCTTGCCGATCCGGCCCAGATGCAGATCGAGAATGTAATTCCCCTCATCGGTGACGAAAGGCCGGTCGCCATTCATCCGCAGGGTCGCGTCGCGGCCTAGCACATCCATCGAGATCAGCATCTCTTCGACCAGCGACTTGGTGGTTTCCCAGCCGAAGGGGATCACCTCGATCGGGAGGGGGAAGGCGCCGAGGGTCTCGACCTCCTTGCCGACATCGGCGATCACGATCATCTGGTCGCTGGCGGTGGCCACGATCTTTTCCTGCAAGAGCGCGCCGCCGCCGCCCTTGATCAGGTTGAGGCTGGCGTCGAATTCATCGGCGCCGTCGATGGTCAGGTCCAGCCAGCGCGCCTCGTCGAGGCTGATGACTTCGATGCCGACCTCGCGGGCAAGATCGGCGGTGCGGGTCGATGTGGGCACGCCCTTGATCTTCAGCCCGTCCTCGCGCACGAGCTCGCCCAGACAGCGGACCATCCAGGCGGCGGTCGATCCTGTGCCCAGCCCGACGCGCATCCCGTCCTCGACATAGTCCACGGAACGTTTGGCGGCGACGAACTTGGCCTTGTCGATGGGCGACAATTCTCCGGTCATGGCAGTGCTCCCCACAGGTTTCGGGGTGTTTATAGGCAAGTTGCGCGCCGGGTGCGAGGGGCAATGACCACGATCTGACACCAGAAAACCGGGTGATCGGGGGGCAATCGCTTGCGAAAGCGATGGGCGGGGGCGTTCGAGGCGCCCCGAGCCGTTGCACCAGCGTCACGGCCATGTCGGTTTCGGGCTGGCGCGGGGCGGGGCGCGCGCTAGGGTGCGGCCATGACACAAAGCTACCGTTTGCATTACGCGCCCGACAACGCCTCGCTTATCATCCGGCTTGCGCTGGAAGAGCTGGGCGTGCCCTATGACACCGCGCTGGTCGACCGCGCCGCACGGGCGCAGCGCTCGCCCGATTACCTGCGGCTCAATCCGATGGGGCTGATCCCGGTGCTGGAAACGCCTGATGGCCCGATCTTCGAGACCGGTGCGATCCTGCTGTGGCTGGCCGACCGGCATGGCGCGCTGATCCCTGCGCCCGATGCACCGGGGCGGGGGGCCGCGCTCAAATGGCTTTTCTTCGTGTCCAACACCCTGCATCCCACCTTGCGCATGACGTTTTATCCCGACGCCTATACCGACGGCGACGCGGACGAACAGGCCCGGCTGCGCGCCCATGCGCAGGTCCGCATCAAAGGGCATCTGGACAAGCTGGATGTGGCGGCGGGCGATCATCCCGATCTGTTCAACGGGGACAGGCCGGGGATCATCGCGCTCTATCTGGGCCCGATCCTGCGCTGGATGGCGCTTTACCCGGAGGATCACACCGCGTGGTTCGATCTTTATGACTGGCCGCGCTTGCGGGCGCTGGCGCTTGGCCTTGAGCGCCGCGCCAGCACAGCCGCCGCCATTCGGGCCGAAGGGCTGGGGCCGCACCCGTTCAGCGATCCGCACCCCGCCGATCCGCCCGAAGGCAGCGCCACCTGACCGGGTGCTGCGCGGCTGAATTTCGGGCAGGGGCGTTAAAATCCGGGCCGTGCATGTCTACATGACAGGGATTGGCGCAGATTTGGATGCTTCGGTCGCTTTTGCGCGCGGCGCGGCGTGCGCTTCGGGTCATAGAGAGATCGGCGACGCCCCAAAGGGCCACCCGGCACATAGCGCAGGAAGGATCACATGTTTCTGTCCGTATTCGAGATGTTCAAGGTCGGGATCGGGCCATCCTCGTCGCATACGATGGGGCCGATGGTGGCTGCCGCGCGCTTTCTGGACAAGATGCGCGCCGCCCCCTTCGAGGCGCATGGCCTGCGCGCATCGCTGCATGGCTCGCTGGCTTTCACCGGCGTGGGACATGCCACCGACCGGGCCACGATCCTTGGGCTGGCGGGGTTCTGCCCCGACGATTACGACCACCACAAGGCCGAAGCCGTGCTTGAGCAGATCCGCGAGACGCATACGCTGCGCCCACCGGGGCTTCCGGAGCTGGCCTTTCACCCCAAGGATGATCTGATCTTCGATTTCGGCCCGAACCTTCCGGGCCATGCCAACGGGATGATCCTGATGGCGACGGACGCGCAGGGCGATGTGATCCTGCAGGAGACCTATTATTCCATCGGCGGCGGTTTCGTGATGACCGAGGGCGAATTGGCCCAAGGGCGCAATACCGACGAGGGCGATCCTGTCCCCTATCCGTTCAAATCCGCCGCCGAGATGCTGGACATGGCGGACCGTTCGGGCAAGACCATCGCCCAGATGAAGAAGGCCAACGAGATTTCGCGTGGCGGGCCGGAAAACCTGCGCTCGGGCGTGGCGCGGCTCTGGCAGGTGATGAATGACTGCATCGAACGCGGCATGCAGACCGATGGCGAATTGCCCGGCGGGCTGCGGGTGCGCCGCCGCGCCAAGGGTATCCGGGACGCGCTGCTGGCCGAACGCGGCACCAACCTGCAGGCGCCGCACAAGATCAATGACTGGATCAGCCTCTATGCCATGGCGGTGAACGAGGAAAACGCCGCGGGCGGGCAGGTGGTGACCGCGCCCACCAATGGCGCCGCCGGGGTGGTGCCTGCCGTGATCAAATACTGGCTCGAGCATGTGCCCGGCGCCTCCGAGGCGCAGATCGAGGATTTCCTGCTGACCGCCGCGGCGATAGGCGGGCTGGTGAAATACAACGCGTCAATTTCGGGCGCCGAGGCCGGGTGTCAGGCCGAGGTGGGCAGCGCCGCGGCGATGGGGGCTGCCGGACTGGCCGCCGTTCTGGGCGGAACGCCCGCGCAGATCGAGAACGCCGCCGAGATCGCGCTTGAGCATCACCTTGGCATGACATGCGATCCGGTCAAGGGGCTGGTGCAGGTGCCTTGCATCGAACGCAACGGGCTGGGTGCGATCAAGGCGGTGTCGGCGGCCTCGCTTGCGCTGCGCGGCGATGGCACGCATCTGGTGCCGCTGGATGCCTGTATCGAAACCATGCGCCAGACCGGCGTCGACATGAGCGAGAAATACAAGGAAACCTCGCTTGGGGGGTTGGCGGTCAACGTGCCCAACTGCTGAAGGACCGCGCCCCGGTTTGACAGGCTGGCGTCACAGATCGGGCCAGACCGCGCGCGATGACAAAAGCGCATCGGCGGCGCGTTCCATCATTGTCTGGGGCAGGATCACCAGCATCTTGGGCGCGGTAAGTGACAGCGTCACTGGTCCTAGCGCCGTGTTCGACGTACCCACCCGCCCATCCGGGGCAAAGTTCAGCCCGTTGATGGCGTATTTCAGCCCGTCCGATATCCCCTCGACCGCGCCCATGGGAAACAGCGACACTGCGCACCCTTCGGGCAGGTCCAGCCGCAATTCGGGGGGTGCCAGGAACACCAGCTCTTCGGTGCCAAGCAGAAGGCAGCGCCGATGGGCAAAGCGCACCAGCGTGTTGTAGGCGGCCAGTTGATGATCCAGACGCGCGCCGGAAAACCCCACGCCGACGATCAGGGGGGCCGCGACATTGGCCATGCATTTGTCGAAATCGGTGCTGTCCTGATCCGGGATATGGTGCAGACTGCCGGGGGCAAGCTGTCCGCGCGCCCAGTCCGACAGCGAATCGAAATCGCCGATCACCGCCTCGGGCCGTGCCCCGTTCACCAGCGCCGCATCGGCCCCGCCATCCGCCGCGATGACCCTTGGCGCCACCGCGCGCGCGCGGTCGAGCATGGATTTATCCACCTCTGCGCCACCGATCAGGGTCACTGGCTCTGTCGCGTTGACAATCATCTCATTTTCCCCGGATTACCTCATTTTAAGGAAACGGATCACATTCTCACCATGAAATGATACGGTAAACTTCTAAGAATCGGGCGTCTTTGGTCTTGGGAAGGATGGTAAACACGAATGTCGCAGGCAAAGCAAAGCGAGCATTCTTATGGTTAGCGGAAGCAAGATATTAACAGTTTCGTATGGCACCTTCTCGTGCACCCTCGAGGGATTCGACGATTCCTTCGAGACGATGAAGGCCATAGCAGAGTATTTCCGCGATCTCGCGGCAGATGATCGGTATTTCGGCGCGGAACCTCCGACGCCGGATGCCGAGATGCTCGCCCGGATCGCCGAGCGTGAGATTTCACGCCGGGTCGACGCCTATCAGAGCGACGGCAGCATCGTGCTGCGCGCCTCGGATGCGGCGGCGCTGACCGGGTTTTCCGGGGTCCGTGTGGCGCCGAAGCCCGCGGCACCTGAACCGGCACCCGAACCAGCGCCAGAAATGACAGCGCCCGCCGCCCCTGATCCGCAGGTGCAGCCCGAGCAAAGCCCGGCCCCCGAGGCGGAGGTCGCGGAAAAAGCGGCGGACCATGCGCCCGAGCCGGTTGCTGCCACTGAACCTGAGGCCGCTGTGGCCGAGGCTCCGGTGGAGGACGCTCAGGTTGAAGAGGCTCCGGTGGACGAGACGCCGGCCAAGCCCGAAGAGGCCGAGGCGCCAGAAGCGCCCGCAGATGCGGTGCCGCCTGTCGATACCGAGGAACCCACCCGGGGCGAGACAGCCGAGACCGCAGCCGCCAGCGCGCTCGAGGAGAGCGCAGAGGATGTCGCCCTTGCCGAGGGTGACGCGATTGCCGAGGAGCCAGAGCTTTCGGACCGCGCCCCCGACGCCCTTGAAGCGCCCGAAACCGAGGAACAAAAGCCGGAGGCGCCCGAACCGCAGGCGCTGCACGAGGCGGATATCGCCGCTCCCGCGCCGCAACAGGCGAGTGACGAAGGGGACGAGGGCGACAGCATCGCCGCCAAGCTGCGCCGCATCCGCTCGGTCGTTCTGCAGTCCGAACGCACGGATACGGGCGATGAATATACCGAGGATCAGCACGCCGAGGTTACCTCTGATCCGCAGGCGTTCCTTGACTCGGCAACCGCCGATCTCAACGCGGCATTGGCCGAGGATGATCTGACCGAAACCGCTGCCGGGTCTGAGGCTCTGGATGTGCCGCAGGATGATCTGGACTCGATCCTTGCCCGGTTCCGCATGGAAGAGGCCGCAGCGGATGAAGCTGAGGCAGAAGAGCCTGTCGAAGATTCTGCCGAGGCGGAAGAGCCTGAGGCAGAGGAGGTTGAGGCAGAAGAGCTTGCCGAAGACCACGCTGAACATTCTGAAATCATTGACGAAACACTGGAAGACGATGAGCAGCCCGAGGCCGGGTCCACTGCCCCTCTCGTTCTGTCGCAGGATAAGCTTGCGCAGCTGAGAGAGGATGCCGTTCCCGCGTCTGACACTCCGCTCGAGCCGCGTGCCGCGGCGCAGCCGGTCGCGGTTGAAACGCCGCTTGATGGGGACACGACCAAGGCGGCCCGCGTCCGGGCGCGCGTCGTCAAGATCAAGCGCAGCGACTATGAGGCCGCGATCGTCGAAGGCTATATCGAGGAAGACGCGTCCGACTCTGACGAGCCCGACACCGACGAGGCCAATGCCAATGTCTTCAACGAGGACATCAACGACTCGACCCTCAGCCCCGAACAAGAGGCCGAGCTTCAGCGTGAACTGGCCGAGGTCGAAGCCGAGATGCGCCAGGGCGAGCGTTCGGATGACATCGACGACGCAGACGATGACCTGTCCTGGTTCTCCGATGATACCGTCTACGAGATCACGGAACCCGCCACCGAGAGGGCGACCGACAGCGAGGCCGATACTGACGCCGATACCGATGCCGACGCAGGGCATGCCGCTGCTGCGCCGGAAATCAAAGGGCGCGACAAGCTTGCCGCCGGGGGTCCGCAGAACGATGTCAGCCGCATGTTCCAAGAGGCCGACAATCAGCGCGACGAGCCTGAATCGAACCGCCGCCGCAGCGTGATCCAGCATCTTCGCGCTGCCGTCGCTGCCACGCGCGCCGACAAAAAGGCTGGGGTCGAGTCCGATCTGGGCAAGGATCAGTCGCCCTACCGGTCGGATCTGGCCGATGTCGTGCGTCCGCGCCGTCCCAATCTCGACGGGGAGCCTGCGCGCACCCGCTCATCGCGCCCCGAGGAAACCCGCCCCGCCCCGCTCAAGCTGGTGGCCGAACAGCGGGTCGATGTGGAAACCCCGCGCGAAGCGATCATGCCGCGCCGGGTGTCGTCCAGCGACCTGCAGGCGGGTCAGATCGGGGATACCGGCTTTGCCGATTTCGTCGAACAGTCCGGCGCGTCCTCATTGCCCGAACTTCTGGAGGCGGCGGCGGCCTATCTGTCGGATGTCGAAGGGCGCCCGCAATTCTCGCGCCCGATGCTGATGGGCAAGCTGCGCGAAGTGACCGGTAGCGACTTCTCGCGCGAGGATGGGTTGCGCAGTTTCGGCAAGCTGTTGCGCGACGGCAAGCTACAAAAGCTCAAAGGCGGGCGGTTCGCGGTCACGGACGACACTGAATTCCGCACGCAAGAGGCTCGCAACGCAGGCTGACTGCCAACCTGCGAACCCTGGGGGGCGCCCGGTCGGGATCATATCCGGCCGGGCGCTTTGCGTTTCGCACAGGTGTCAGGCGCCGTAAGGCAGCCAGACCGTCTTGATCCGCGTCGCCTGCTCCAGAAAGTCGCATGCCTCGCCCTGTGGGCCGAACCAGTCGCGCGCCATGGTGTTGTTCACCCATGTCCGCTTGAGGCTGTCGGCGCTGTCGGCCTCGATCTGCCCCGACAGATCGGTCGACGAAAAGCACCATAGCGCATCCAGATCGGTATGCAGCGCCAATGTCGGCGCCAGATCGGCATGACAGCCGGTCAAGACGTTCACCACACCGGGCGGTATGTCCGAGGTTTCAAGAAGCTGGACAACATCCAGCGCCACCAGCGGAAACGCCTCGGACGCGACAAGCACCGCGCGGTTGCCCATCGCAAGGATCGGCCCCAGCACAGACACCAGCCCCAGAAGCGGCGCCTCGTCCGGGCAGATCGCGCCGATCACGCCCACCGGTTCGCGCAGCGCCAGCGTCATGCTCGGCTGTGGCACATCCAGAGCGCGTCCAGCGAACTTGTCCGCGCGCGCGGCCCATGTGAACAGCCGCGAAATCGTGGTCTCCACCTCGGCCATGCCTTGGTCTTCACCGGTCAAGTCGTTGATAAGGGTTGAAAAATAAAGCATCCGGGCTGACAGGTTCTCGGCCATGAAATACAGGATTTGCGCCCGGCTGTGCCCGCTGCTGCGGGACCAGCCCGAAGCGCCCCGCGCCGCCTCGACCGCGTTGCGGATGTCCTTGCGCCCGGCGACCGGCGCATGACCCAGAAGCCTGCCCGTGCGGTCATGCACCGCCCGGCTATAGCCGCCATCGGGCCGCACCTGCTTGCCCCCGATATAGAGCTTTCCGGTGCGGTCGATCAGCGGCTCCGCCGCTGTCGGCGCGTCTCCTGTGTCTTCGAATGGCTCGACCGGGCGCAAGGGCGCCCCGAAAACATTCGGTTGCGTATAGTCCCGAAGCCCCTCCCATCCGCCATCCCGGCCAAAGCCGCTTTCCCGCATGCCGCCAAAGGGGGCTGCCGCGTCGAACATATTGGCGCCATTCACCCAGACCACCCCCGCTTCGAGCCGCCGCGCCACCTCGAGCGCCCGCCCGATGCCTTCCGACCAGACCGACGCCGCCAGCCCGTACCGGGTGTTGTTGGCCATCTGCACGGCCTCGTCTACGGTTCGGAACGTGGCCGAGACCAGAACCGGCCCAAAGATCTCGTCCTGCATCAAGGGGTCCGACGGGGCGAGGCCGGTGATCAGAGTGGGCGCGTGATAACACCCCTCCGGCACCGCGCCGGCGGTGAACACCTCGCCGCGTGACCCGGCGATCATGTCGGCCACCTGGTCGCGTTGAACAGGGTGCACCATGGCGCCGATATCGGTGGTCTTGTCCATTGGATCGCCGACGCGCAGCTTTTCCATACGCTTGCGTATCTTATCATGCAGCCGATCGGCGACGCTCTCCTGCACCAGAAGGCGCGAGCCGGCACAGCAGACTTCGCCCTGATTGAACCAGATCGCATCCACCAGCCCTTCGACCGCGGAATCGAGATCGGCATCGTCGAACACCAGATAGGCGGACTTGCCCCCCAGCTCGAGCGTGAGGGCCTTGCCACTGCCCGCGGTCACTTCGCGGATGCGGCGGCCCGTGGCGGTCGATCCGGTAAAGGCGATCTTGTCGATGCCGGGATGCGCGGTCATCATCTCGCCCACCTCCGCGCCGCCGGTCACGATATTCACGACACCGGGCGGAAGCGCCGCCTGCTGGCAGATATCGGCGAAGAGAAGCGCTGTCAGCGAGGTCCATTCGGCGGGTTTCAGCACCACGGTATTGCCCGCCGCAAGCGCCGGCGCCACCTTCCAAGCCAGCATGAGCAAAGGGAAATTCCACGGGATGATCTGCCCGCAGACCCCGATCGGCGCGCGGTCCGGCATGTCCGATTCCATCAGCTGCGCCAGCCCCGCATGGTGATAGAAATGCCGCTGCGCCAGCGGGATATCGACGTCGCGCGCCTCGCGGATCGGCTTGCCATTGTCCAGCGTCTCGAGCACGGCAAAAAGCCGCGCGTGTTTCTGCAAGAGCCGCGCCAGCGCATAAAGATACCGCGCCCGCTCATGCCCACCAAGCGCGGCCCAACCCGGCAAGGCGTGCCGCGCGGCCGCCACCGCAGCATCCACATCCTGTGCGGTGGCCTCGGTCAGCGTGGCCAGAACCTCGCCTGTCGCGGGGTTCATGGACTCAAGCCCGTTGCCCGGTTCGGTAAAGCCGCCGTCGATGAACAATCCAAAGCGGTCTCCCTTGTCCACCAGCCAGGCCAGCGCCTCGGCGGCGCTCTCGGGGGCATTTCCATACGGCATCGTCTGGTATAGCTCTCTGACGGTCATGCGTGTCGTTCTCCCGGCCTTGCGCGGCGCTTTCCTCTAGGCCAGCCCATGCCGCCAGCCTGCCGAATAGGCGCCTGTCACATGATGCTCGAGCTGGCGCTCGATATCCCCCAACAGGGACGAGGCGCCAAACCGGAACAGATCCGGCTCGAGCCACCGGTCGCCCAGTTCTTCCTTGACCATCACCAGCCAGTTGAGTGCGTCCTTGGCCTTGGATATGCCGCCCGCCGGTTTCATGCCCACCCTTTGACCGGTGCGCTCGTGATAGTCCCGGATGCAGCGCAGCATCACCAACCCCACGGGCAGGGTGGCATTGACCGGCTCCTTGCCGGTGGACGTCTTGATGAAATCGGCCCCCGCCATCATCGCCACCAGCGAGGCGCGCGCGACCTGACCCAGATCGCCAAGCTCTCCGGTGGCAAGGATCGCTTTCATATGCGCGGAACCACAGGCCTCGCGGAACCGGCGCAGCTCGTCATGCAGCGCGCCCCAATCGCCCTCCAGCACATGCCGGCGCGAAATGACGATGTCGATCTCCTGCGCCCCGGCGGCGACGCTTTCCTCGATTTCGGCCAGTCGCAGGTGCAACGGCGACAGCCCCGCCGGAAACCCGGTCGAGACCGCCGCAACCGGGATGCCCGAGCCCTCCAGCGCCTCCAGCGCCGGGCCGATCATCTCGTGATAGACACAGACCGCGCCCACCTGCAGCCCCTCCATGCCAATGGCCTGCAGCAGATCGGCGCGCACTGGCTGGCGGGCCTTGGCACATAGCCTGCGCACCCGCGCGGCGGTGTCGTCCCCCGACAGCGTCGTAAGGTCCATGCAGGCCACCGCCTTGCACAGCCACGCGGCCTGATGCGCGCCCTTGACGCTGCGCCTTGTCGGCAGGGTGACGGAGCGGCGCGCGACCGCAGCATTGTTGATCCGCACCGACCGCACCCAGCCCAGATCCAGCGCGCAGCCCTCGTTTCGCGGCCCGATGGGTTTGGGCGCGAGACTGGCGTGATCCTGTCCGAGGGTCTTCATGGCTGATCCGGGAAAAACATGACGATGTCGACAGCGTTACACGGCACTACGGGCTTGGCAAGCGGGCCCGATTATACTCCTGCAAATGAGAATAATTATCAAGTGCATTGACAGACCCACACCCCCGCCTCATATTCACAGGCGATGATCCACAGGAGCATGACTGCCATGACGACCATGACGACCATGACACGCCGCCGGATGATCGGGGCGTCCGCCACGGCCCTTGCCTTTGCCGCGCTGCCCGGCCACGCCCGGACCGCACCGCTTTCCGTTGTCGCCACCACCGGCATGATCGCCGATGCCGCCCGCAACGTGGGCGGCGATCTGGTGACCGTGCAGGCCCTGATGGGGCCGGGCGTCGATCCGCATGCCTATCGCCAGACCCGCAGCGACATCGTGGCGCTCACCCGCGCCGATGCGGTGCTCTGGCATGGTCTCTATCTCGAAGCGCAGCTCGAAGAGCTGCTGGTCGATCTGTCTTCTCGCGGCAAGGTCACCGCGGTGGGCGAAACCGTGCCTCAGGAGCTGCTGATCGCGCATGAGGACTATCAGGGCAAGTTCGACCCGCATGTGTGGATGGTCCCTGCGCTTTGGGCGCATGTGGTGACGGGTGTGCGCGACGCGCTGAGTGCCGCGGCCCCCGATCACGCCGCCGTCTTCGACGCGAACGCGCAAGACCATCTGGATCAGATCGCCCGCCTCGGCAGCTATGCGCGCGAGGTGCTGATGACGGTGCCCGAACCCTCCCGCGTTCTGTTGAGCGCCCATGACGCGTTCGGCTATTTCGGCCGCGCCTATGGGTTCGAGGTGATCGGCATTCAGGGCATCTCGACCGAATCCGAGGCCGGCCTGAACCGCATCGGCACGCTTGTCGAGCTACTGGTCACCCGCGATATCCGTGCGGTCTTCGTCGAAACCTCGGTCTCCGACCGCAACATGCGCGCCCTGATCGAAGGGGCCGCCGCGCGTGGTCACACGGTCGCCATCGGCGGCGAGCTGTTCTCGGATGCGATGGGGCCGCCCGACACCTATGAAGGCACCTATATGGGCATGATCGACCACAACGCCACCACCATCGCCTCGGCGCTCGGCGGCACGGCCCCCGCCCGTGGCATGGACGGCAGACTGAGCGCGGGGCTCTAGACAATGCAGCTTGAACTCGCCCGCCTCGACGGCCAGGCGCCGGGCACCGCCACCACGCCACAGGACAGCCCCTTGGCGATTCGCGGGCTGACCGTCTCCTATGGCGAAAAACCGGCGGTCTTCTCGGTCGATGCCACGTTCCGGCCCGGCTCGATGACGGCGATCATCGGCCCCAACGGCGCGGGCAAATCCACGCTCCTGAAATCCGCCCTCGGCATCGTGACGCCGCTTTCGGGTCAGGTGACCTCTTGGGGCCGCCCCCTGAACAGCCAGCGCCACCGCATCGCCTATGTGCCGCAACGCGCCAGTGTCGACTGGGATTTTCCCACCCGTGTGCTCGATGTGGTGCTGATGGGGCTCTACCGTGATCTGGGGCTTCTCGGCCGGGTCCGCACGCGGCATCTGGAAAAGGCCATGTCGTGCCTCTCGCGGGTCGGCATGGAAGGGTTTGCCGACCGCCAGATCGGCCAGCTCTCGGGCGGTCAGCAACAGCGGGTCTTCCTCGCCCGCGCCCTCGCGCAGAGCGCCGATCTCTACCTTCTCGACGAACCGCTCGCCGGGGTCGACGCGGCCACCGAGAAAGCCATCATCGCGGTTCTCAAGGAGCTGCGTGCCTCCGGCTGCACGGTGATCGCCGTGCATCACGACCTGGCCACCGTGACCGACTATTTCGATCACGTGTTCCTCATCAACACCACCGCCATCGCCGCAGGCCCCGTGGCCGAGGCCTTCACCGCCGCCAATCTGCACCGCGCCTATGGCGGCCGGCTGGCGCAGACCCCTGTCGGACCCGTCGCATGACCGGCGCAACCGTCCCAAACCACGGTATTTGGCGTTTCTTCTGGCCGCAAATATCCCGGGGAGCGCGAGGGGCTGGCCCCTCGCTTCTCCGCCGCTCACCCCGACGCACGGAATGCTGATCGACGCTCTGACCCTGCAACTGGGCTACAATGCCAGCCTCGTGGCGATCGGCGCGGGGCTGCTCGGCATTGCCGCCGGCGCCACCGGCACGTTTCTGTTTCTCGGCAAGCGCGCCCTGGTGAGCGATGCGGTCAGCCATGCGACCCTGCCCGGCGTGGGGCTTGCCTTCATCCTCATGGTGGCGCTTGGTGGCGACGGGCGCAATCTGCCGGGGCTTCTGGCAGGCTCGGCCCTGTCGGCGGGCCTTGGGCTGTTATGCGTGAGCTGGCTCACCCGGCGCACCCGGCTGAGCGCCGACGCCGCCATCGGGGCGGTTCTGTCGGTGTTTTTCGGCGCGGGTGTGGTGCTGCTCACGGTGATCCAGACGATGAGCGGCGGGCGGCAGGCGGGGCTGGATTCCTTCCTGCTCGGCTCGACGGCGGGGATGCTGCGCTCTGACGCGCTGATCATCGCCCTCGGCGGTGCGCTGGTGCTGGCCGCGGTGCTGGTGCTGCGCCGGCCCATGGCCCTCGTGGCCTTCGACGCCGAGTTCGCGGCGGCACAGGGCATGAACGTCAAACGGATCGATCTTGCGATGATGGGGCTTGCGATGGCGATCACCGTGGTGGGCCTCAAGATGGTCGGGCTCATTCTGATCGTGGCGCTGCTCATCATCCCGCCGGTGGCCGCGCGCTTCTGGTCCGAGAGGGTGGACCGCGTGGTGCTGCTCGCCGGTGTGTTCGGCGGTCTGTCGGGCTATGTCGGGGCGGCAATCTCGGCCACGGCGCCTGACCTGCCCACGGGGCCGATCATTGTGATCATGGCCTTCGGGCTTTTTGCGCTCTCGTTGATGGCTGCCCCCGGCCGAGGCGTTCTGGCCGCTTTGCTGCGCCATCGCCGCTTCCAGACGCGGGTGCATCTGCGCCAGGGGCTTCTGGCGCTGGCGCAGGGCCAGCCGATCTATGAACCCCTGACGCTGCGCCTGATGCGGCGCGCGGGCTATGTGCGCGCCGATGGTGTCGCGACCGAGGCGGGGCGCGCAAAGGCCACGCGCGCCGCACTCGACGAGCGCCGCTGGCAGATGCTGCGCGGCGATCCCCGGCACGAGGCCGCCGCCGCCCGCTATGACGGGCTGACCCCGTTGGAACGAGTCCTCACCGCGGACCAGATCACCGAACTGGATCGTGGCCTTGGCCCCGAGGCGGCGCGCTGATGGGTGCGGAATTCGTCTCGCTCTCGCTGACGCCGATGCTCATCGGCATATGCGCCGCCATTGCCTGCGCGCTGCCGGGCAATTTCCTGCTGCTGCGCGGGCAGGCCCTGATCGGCGATGCGATCAGCCATGTGGTGCTTCCTGGGATCGTGCTGGCCTTTCTGGTGACCGGCACGGTGGCGGCCTGGCCGATGATGCTGGGCGCAGGTGCCGCGGCCCTTGTCGCAGTGCTGCTGATCGAGGCGATCCGCCGCCTTGGCCGGATCGAGCCGGGTGCCGCGATGGGTGTGGTGTTCACCGCGATGTTCGCCGGTGGCGTGCTGCTTCTTGAGCAAAGCGATACGTCCCAGGTGCATCTCGGTGTGCAGCACGCGCTTTACGGCAATCTGGAAAGCCTGATCTGGCTGGATGCGACCGGCTGGTCCTCGCTCACCGATCCCGAGGCGCTCCGCGCCCTGCCGCCGGAATTGCCACGGATCGTGCTGACGCTGGGGTTTGTCACGCTGTTCACCGCCATTCTGTGGCGACCGCTGAAACTGTCGACCTTCGACGAGGGTTTCGCCCGCACGCTTGGCCTTCCGGTCCGGGCCTTGAGCCTCGGGCTGGTGATCGTCGCGGCCATCGCGGCGGTGGCGGCATTCGATGCGGTGGGATCGATCATCGTGATCGCGATGTTCATCTGTCCGCCCGCCGCCGCCCGGCTGATGACCGACCGGCTGGAAGCGCAGATCGGCTGGAGCGTGCTTTTCGCGGCCATGTCGGCGGTGCTGGGCTATGTGCTGGCAGGCTACGGCCCGCTTTGGCTGGGTGGGCAGCACGCCATCAGCGCCGCTGGCATGATCGCCACGCTGTCGGGTGTCATCCTCGGGCTGGCGGCGCTCTTTGGGCCGCATCGCCACCGTTCGGGCGCCCCGGCGGACGGCTGAGGCCGCGCCGCAATCCGGCATTCCGCGCGCCTTTGGCAAGTGGCGGAGCGAGGGGCCAGCCCCTCGCGCTCCCTGGGATATTTTGGGCCAGAAGAAACGTCAGGCATCAAGGCTGAATGCCCCGGCAAGCGCCGCCAGCCCGTCCGCGACAAGCTCGGAGGGGGGATGGATCGTCGCGGGGACGCCCTGAGCCGCCAATGCGGTGGCATGGCCGGTGGGATCGTCCGGTGACGTCAGCACCGCCACCTGCTGACCCAGCCAATAGGGCCGCGCCGCGGCCAGTTCCGCGCCAAGAAGATGCCCGGTCAGGGCATCGCTGCGGTGCGAGACCTGAGCGGCCCGTAGATGCGCGGCCAGCCGTTCGGGCCGGCTGAGGCTGTCATCGAGAGCCTCGCGCGAGGGCGGCACCGTGCCGCCAAGCGCCGAGACCAACTGCTGTGTCAGGAAGCTTTGCGCGCTGACGGCCTCGCCCGCGCTCAGATGCAGCCAATGGCTGATATCGCCGTCGATGGCGCAGATCACCCCGTCCCAGCCTGGATTGAGGCGCAGCACCCCGGCGATCCAAAGCCGGACCTGCGCACCGATGACATCCGCAGGACTGACCTGCACGAAGCCCGGCAGGCCATGGCCGCCCTGCGGCAGGATGGCGGCGGGCAGGCTGTCGGGCGGGCCGTCGCCGATATGGAGGATGCGGCCCGCGTCATACGCCAGATGCGCGAGGGCCGCGGCCTCGTCGATGCCCTTGGCATGGCGCAGATGGCGCGCGCCCTCCATCGCATGTGCGGTGACACCGGCATTGTCCCGGCAGATGGCGATCCAGGCGGTCATTACAAGTGCTCAGCGCCGTTCGAGCTGCCGGACGAGGCCCGCCATGTCATAGCCCGCAGCACGGGTCGCGTCCACGATCCGCGCGCCGCCCAACTCGTCGAATTTCGTCAGGCTCCAGAGCATCGTGCAGCGCGTGCCCGAGCGGCAATAGGCCAGGATCGGTCCCGGCATCTCGTCGAGAGCCGCGCGAAAGGCCTCGGCGGCGTCGGGCGTGACCATGCCCGATATGATCGGCACCCAGCGCATCTCGAGCCCGGCGGCGCGTGCCGCCTCGGCCACCTCGTCCTGCAGGGGCTGGCCGTAATCCTCGTGATCGGGGCGGTTGCACAAGATCGAGCGAAAGCCGGCGGCCTTGATCTCGGGGATGTCTTCGGGCGCGATCTGCGGGCTGACCGCGAAGTCTTCGGTGATGCTGCGTATATCCATCGCGCGTCCTCTCTGGCTGGCCGTTCCATATGCGCCCAGATCGCACGCAATTTCAATGCTCCGCCGTCATTGACATTTGCCGGGGTTGCACCAAACCATGTTATGTCAATGACTTAAGGGAACGGTCATGAGAGACGCCTGGGAATTCTGGATCGATCGGGGCGGCACGTTCACCGATATCGTGGCGCTTGATCCGCAGGGTCGCGTGCGAACGCACAAGCTTCTGTCCGAAAATCCCGAGCGCTACCGCGATGCCGCCGTGCAGGGGATGCGCGAGATCATGGGCGTCAAGGGGCCGTTTCCCAAGGGCGCCATCCGCGCGGTGAAGATGGGCACCACAGTCGCCACCAACGCCTTGCTCGAGCGCAAGGGCGAACGCGTCCTGCTGCTCATCACCAGGGGGTTCCGCGACCTTCTGAAGATCGGCTATCAGGCGCGGCCGCGGCTCTTCGACCTGCAGATCACCCGACCGGACCTTCTGTATGTAGAGGTGGTCGAGATGGACGAAAGGCTGGATGCCGACGGTGCTGTGGTGCGGCCGGTTGACCTTGATGAGCTGCGCATCGCGCTGCACGCCGCATATGACAAGGGCATCCGCGCCGTGGCCATCGCCGGGCTGCACGCCTATCTCAACCCCGAGCATGAACGCCGCGCAGCCGATCTGGCTGCCCAGATCGGATTTACCCAGATCACCGCCAGCCATCAGGTCAACCGGCTGGCCAAGCTGGTGGGGCGGGGCGATACGGCGGTGGTCGATGCCTATCTCTCGCCGATCCTGCGGCGTTATGTCGATCAGGTCGAGGATGCCCTGGATCTGGGTCGCGCCTGCGAGGCGCTCTTGTTCATGCAATCCTCGGGAGGGCTGACCGATGCGCGGCTCTTTCAGGGCAAGGATGCCATCCTCAGCGGTCCGGCGGGGGGCATCGTGGGCATGGTCCGCACGGGGCAGGCGGCGGGGCATGACCGGCTGATCGGCTTCGACATGGGCGGCACCAGCACCGATGTCAGCCATTTCGCTGGCGATTTCGAGCGCAGCTTCGACACCGAGGTGGCGGGCGTGCGCATGCGCGCGCCGATGATGGATATTCACACCGTCGCGGCGGGTGGCGGCAGCATCTGCACATTCGAGGATGGCCGCTTTCAGGTTGGTCCCGAAAGCGCCGGCGCCGATCCCGGACCGGCCTGTTACCGGCGCGGCGGGCCTCTGACGGTGACCGATTGCAACGTCATGCTGGGCAAGCTGACGCCCGCGCATTTTCCCGCGGTGTTCGGCCCGGATGGCGACGCGCCGCTCGATCTGGATGCGGTGCGCCGGCGCTTTGCCGAGCTGGCCGAAACCGTCGCGTCAGAGACGGGCGAGGCGCCCCGCAGCCCCGAGGACATGGCCGAAGGCTTCCTGCGCATCGCCGTCGACAACATGGCCAACGCCATCAAGAAGATCAGCGTGCAGCGCGGCCATGACGTCACCGGCTATACGCTGCAGTGTTTCGGCGGTGCGGGCGGGCAGCATGCCTGTCTCGTGGCCGATGCGCTGGGCATGCGCAAGGTGCTCATCCATCCCCATGCCGGGGTGCTGTCGGCCTATGGCATGGGCCTGGCCGAGATCCGCGCCATGCGCGAGACCCAGATGGATGCCCCCCTGAGCCAGATCGACCGCGCCCGTGATCTTGCCGCCACCCTGGCGCGTCGCGCCCGTGGCGAGGTCGAGGCGCAGGGCGTGACCGATATCGACACCGAAATCCGCGTGCATCTGCGCTATGATGGCTCGCATCAGGCGCTCGAGGTGCCTTTTGCCGACGCCTCCACCATGCAGGCCACCTTCGAGGCGGCGCATCGCCGCCGCTTCGGCTTTCACAGCCCCGAACGCGCCATTTTCTTCGACATGCTCAGCGTCGAGGCCATCGGCCGCACCGGCCATGCGCCGATCGCCGATCGCCCCTCGGGCGAAGGCCGGCCCGAGGGCCATGTCCCGGTGCATCTTGAGGGCGCACGCCGCGATGTGCCGCTGTATCACCGCGATGCGCTCGATCCTTCCGCCACCATCACCGGCCCTGCGATCATCACCGAACCCACCGGCACCAACATGGTCGAACCCGGCTGGTCGGCGCGCATCGACCATATGGGCAATCTTCTGCTGGAACGCACCGGGGCCATGTCCCGCGCCCATGCCGCGGGCACCCGGGCCGATCCCGTGCTGCTCGAGGTGTTCAACAATCTCTTCATGTCGGTCGCCGATCAGATGGGCGCCACCCTCGCCAATACCTCGTGGTCGGTGAATATCCGCGAGCGGCTGGATTTTTCCTGTGCGATCTTCGATGCGGCGGGCGATCTGGTGGCCAATGCGCCGCATGTGCCGGTGCATCTGGGCTCCATGTCCGACAGCATCAAGACGGTGATGCGCCGCAATCCCGATCTGCGGCCCGGCGATGCCTTCATGCTCAACTCGCCCTATCATGGCGGCACGCATCTGCCCGATGTCACCGTGGTGACACCTGTTTTCGTGGATGGGGCGCCCGCCTTCTGGCTGGGCTCGCGCGGGCACCACGCCGATATCGGCGGGCGCACCCCCGGCAGCGCTCCGCCCGACAGCACCCGGATCGAGGAAGAAGGCGTTCTGATCGACAATTTCAAGCTGGTCGATCAGGGCCGCCTGCGCGAACACGAGGCCGAGGCGATTTTGTCCTCGGGGCGCTGGCCCTGCCGCAACATCGCGCAGAACATGGCCGATCTCAAAGCCCAGATCGCCGCCAATGAAACCGGGCGGCAGGCCTTGCTCAAGGTGGTCGAGACCTACGGTCTGGACGTGGTGCAGGCCTATATGGGCCATGTGCAGGACAATGCCGAAGAAAGCGTGCGCCGGGTGATCGACCGCCTGCGCGATTGCAGCTTCAGCTATCCGATGGATCACGGCGCAAGGATCGAGGTGGCGATCACCGTCGATCACACCGCCCGCGCCGCGCGGATCGATTTCACCGGCACCAGCCCGCAGCATTCGGGCAATTACAACGCGCCCAAATCCATCGCGCGGGCGGTCGTGCTCTATGTGTTCCGCACGCTGGTGGGGGCCGATATTCCGCTCAACGAAGGCTGCCTCAAGCCTTTGGAAATCGTGGTGCCCGAAGGCTCCATGCTGAACCCCGCCTATCCCGCCGCCGTGATTGCCGGCAATACCGAAGTCAGTCAGGCCACCTGCAACGCGCTTTATGGGGCGCTCGGCGTGATGGCCGCGTCTCAGGCGACGATGAACAATTTCATCTGGGGCAATGACATGTTCCAGAATTACGAGACGATTGCCGGCGGCACCGGGGCGGGGCCGGGCTTTGACGGGTGCGATGCGGTGCAAAGCCACATGACCAACACCCGCATGACCGATCCCGAAATCCTCGAAAAACGCTTTCCCGTCCGTCTTGAGGAGTTCAGCATCCGCACCGGCTCGGGCGGGGCAGGGCAATGGCGCGGCGGTGACGGGGTGCTGCGGCGCCTGCGGTTTCTGGCGCCGGTCACGGTCACGACGCTTGGCTCTCATCGCATTGTGCCGCCTTTTGGCGCAGATGGCGGAGCGCCGGGGGCGACGGGGCGCGATTGGGTCGAATGGCCCGACGGCACCACCCGCGAGATGCAGGGCAATGACGAGATCGACCTGCCCGCCGGGGCCGCCTTCTGCATGGCCACGCCGGGGGGTGGCGGCTGGGGTGTGCCGCCTGACCCGGATCAAGTGTCCTGATCAATGTGAACGGACCAGTTCAGATCGCCGTGATCTCGCCTCATGGTGGAAGGACTGACTCGTTCTGGCCGCTCTCTTCAGGAGATTTTCCCGTCATACGCCGCCTAAAAGGAAGAATGCACAGAGCGGCTATGATACCGTCTGGAGTATCCGTTATATCGCATGTTGGTCCTAACGGAGAGGATCTTAACGAGTTTTCGGACCTCTTGTCCGGTTGGTTTCCTACCCTGTGACCTCTCTGGGCTGGCTGGCGTGTTAATCCCTTGATCGCCATAAGGCCAATCGAGGACCAACGTCGCAAACCGCGAGTATGTGCGGGTCGCGATGAGGTATGGTGGTTTATTTCGAGATTGTAACGAGTGATCGGCCGGCGCATCGCGTCGGCCCTTTTCTGTGTGATATCCCGTTTGCATTGACCACGCCCATTGATGCCCGGCGCTCTCTTTCTTACATCGATTGTACATTGATTGACGAAATGAAGCGTTCCGCCTTTGACCTGAACCATCAGCCAAAGGCGGAGCGCGTACAACGATTGAGCGGAGCACCGCATTTCGCGAAAATCCGTGGTCCCGGTTTTTCGCGAAACGCTTTGAAAGGAGCGATCTCATGGACGAGAAACAAGCATATCAGCAGAAACTCGACGCCAAGCTCGACGAATGGAAAGCGGAAATTTACAAGTTGCGCGCCAAGGCCGAAGGGGCCAGCGCCGACGCCAAGCTGCAATATCACGATCAGATCGACGATCTGAAGAAACGCCGCGACGAGATGGAAAAGGAGCTGGAGAAGATCCAGAACGCCAACGCGGCCGCGTGGAACGATCTCAAGGCCGGCGCCGACAAGGCTTGGGAGGCGATGTCCGACGCCATGAAGGACGCCTGGCGCCGCTTTGGCTGAGGGCATAGGCCCCAATCTGGCGTGGGCGGCCGGGGCACAGACCCGCCGCCCATGCCCCGTCAGTCCCGGTGTCAGGCCGCCGCGAACCCCGCGTCCAGCGCGCTCAGGATGCGGTTCACCTCATCCTCGGTGATGGTCAGCGGCGGCGACATCAGCACGTTATGCGCCCCCAGCCGCACCATCGCCCCCGCCTCATAGGCGGTCTGGTGGATGCGCTTCATGGTGGCCGCGTCCATCGGCGTCTTGGCGTCGCGGTCGCTGACGATCTCGATCCCGGTCATCAACCCGTGCCCGCCGCGCACATCGCCGATGATGTCGTATTTTTCCGCCAACCGGCACACCCCGTCATAAAGCTGCGTGCCGCGCGCCGCCGCATTGGTCTTGGTGTCCAGCCTCAGCGTCTCCGATAGGCACGCCACCACCGCCGCAGCACCCACCGGATGCGCCGAATAGGTATAGCCGTGCCAGATCGCCCCCTCAGGCCCGGCATTCTCGAATACATCGGCCACCTTCTCGCTCAGCAGCGTGGCGCCCACCGGGAAATAGCCGCTGGTGATGCCCTTCGCACAGGTCATCATGTCGGGCTTCACACCCCAATGCCGTGCGCCCGACCAGTCGCCGCTGCGCCCGAACCCGGTAATCACCTCGTCCGAGATCATCAGGATCCCGTATTTGTCACAGATCTCGCGCATCAGCTTCATGAAGCTGGCATCCGGCACGATCACCCCGCCCGCGCCCTGGATCGGCTCCATGATGAAGGCCGCGATGGTGCTGGGATCCTGGAACTCGATCTCGTCCACCGCCGACGCCGCGATCTTCTGCGCCAGCAACTCGGGGTCGATCGCCCCGAACGGGTTGCGATAGGTATAGGGGCTGGGCAGGTGGAAACAGCCCGGCAAGAGCGGCTCATAGGTGATCCGGAACCGGTTGTTGCCATTCACGCTGGCGCCACCGAAATGCGTCCCGTGATAGCCTTTCTTGAGGCTCAGGAACTTGGTCCGTGTCGGCTCTCCGCGCAGCCGGTGATATTGCCGCGACAGGCGTAGCGCGGTCTCCACGCTGTCCGATCCGCCGCTGGTGAAGAAGGCGCGCACCATGCCATCCTCGGCAAAGAACTCCTGCACCGCATAGGACGCCTCGATCGCGGGCGGGTTGCTGGTGCCGGCAAAGGCCGAGTAATAGGGCAGCTTCCACAGCTGGTCCGAGATCGCCTGCTTGATCGCGTCGTTCGAATAACCAAGGTTGACGCACCACAGACCGCCCACCGCATCGACGACGCTATGCCCGTCGATATCGGTGATCTCGACGCCTTGGGCGCTCTTGATGATCTTGGGCGCGTTCTGATGCGCCTCCCCGGGATGGCCCATCGGATGCCACAGGTGGCGGGCGTTCATCTCTCGCAGGAAATTGTCGTCTTTCATCGGAAGGCTCCCTCTGAGGCCTGAGTCGCGGATTTGATCAAACTGTTGCACCCGTGCGGCCCGCCTGTCCAGAGCCCGCGCCGCCCCTGCGTGCCACCCCCGGCCAAAGGCGCCGGAAACTTTGCAAGTTTCCGCCCCGATGTCTTTTCAAGACATCGCCCCGCTCCCGGCCCACCCCGAAGCGCATCATTCCTCTCGCCTTGCCGTCTTCGTTCCTCACGAGCCGCCTCCCCCGGTGGGAGCAACGTCCCTCAACCCAGCCCGCCACCGCCTGTCCGCCCCCCCGGTCAGGCGATAGGGTGACGCAAGCGCGCCGACGGAATGAAGCGATGACACGGCAACCATCAAGCGCCCCGATCCACGGTCGCATTGCCAGCCGACGCCCCACGTCATCCTTCCGCCCAATACCCTCACCCGGCGGAATAGCGGCCTTTAGGCCGCCCGCCACCGCCTGTCCGCCCCCCGGGCAGGCGATTGGCTGACGCAAGCGCATCGACTGAATGATGCGATGACACGGCAGCCATCAAGCGCCCCGATCCAAGGTTATATCGCCAGCCCGCGGACAGGCGAGGGCGGTCTTGTGCTTTGACGTGGAGGGCTTGCCGGGGGGGTGGGGTGATGGGTTGATTTTGGATCGGTTTGACCAGAGCGGCAACTCTGCTATCGACAGAAAAATGCACGAAACAGCAATTGCAAGTTTCCAAAACCTAATTGGTATTTTCTATTCTGGTGCGCGGTTCTAGCAGTAAGCGTTTAAGATTTTATCGCCTGATTTTTCATACGCAAAACGCGTTCAATGGACGCAAGGCAGGACGGACTAAAAACAAACCTAGCCACAAAAAGAAGATCGCTAACCTCATGGTACATCGCCTCGGCGTATCCAGCATAAAGCGTACTATAGCCTTCGAGTGCCTTCTTATCGTCTTGCAAATGCTCAAAACGTGAAAATCTTAGGTTGTGAGCTGCGTGGTTTCTTATGTTTTTTATGGCTACTAAGTCTCTATAGTCTTCGGCTTGGGTCAAGACACCCTTCTCCTTAAGTTGTTGAATTTTCGCACCAAGCGTCTTGCCAACGGCGTCACCTGGAAGCCTTGACCGAATGACTTCCCCGAGCGCGATCTCCAACAAAGCACTCCAGACAAGGACAATGCCACGCGGTGTACCGCGTGAGTTCTCAAGGTTGCCTTCCTGTATCCCTTGCAACATAAGTTTAATGGATTGTTGCGACAGACTTATTTCTCTAGGACTCTTCACGGCACTAGAAATCCGGGCGAAACTGCCCTTCGGGTGACTTTTTCCAAACTCGCCAGCTCTCAGACGTTTGTAGAGGCTTCGACCGTGCGCCTCGCTGTCCGTGGCCATAGCAGTGAACGGTACCTCAATCTTGCAATGATTGAACTTAACGCAACAGTCTAAGCTATCTGGAGCATCCGTCTCACTTATTTTATGAGCAGACTCGATTTCGTAGGGTATCTTGATCATCTCGGGAACATCCTAACCCGTTTGTTTTGTTCTCAGAACAATAAAGCCACTGCAGCCCTAGTCGGTATTAGGCGGATCATGCTATTTGTGTATTTACCTAGCGATCCTATCGGTCGCGATTGAGCCAACGTCAAATCACCCCCCAATCACCCCACCAAAATCCCGCTCACCTTCAGCGCCCGTTGCGCGCTGCCCTCGACCTTGAGCTTGCCGCCCATCACCGCCATCACCGGGTTCTGATCGCCCGACAGGATCGCCCGGAACACCGCGTCGCTGGCGATCAGCGCCACGTCGGCTTCATCGGCCACATCGCAGGCCCGCGCGCCGGTCTCGTCCAGCATCACCGCCCCCTCGCCCGAAATCACCAGTTTCGCCGTCCCGCGCAGCGTGCCGGCCACCTTGGGCGTCAATGCCTCGACATAGTTCTGGATCAACGCGCTCATGGCCTCGTCCCCTGTCTGAAATCCGGACAAGACGTGACCCGGATCAGCGGCTCCGGCAAGCGAAACCTCGGGTCACATCCAGTGCATCAGGACGTCAGCGCCCTGGAACGCTTCAATCGCTTTGCGGCCCGAGTGATCCAATCTATGAATGGGTCATGACATTCGATCAGATCAAAACATTCCTCTGGGTGGCCCGTCTTGGCGGGTTTCGTCGCGCGGCAGAGCGGTTGAACCTGTCGCAACCCGCCATCTCCACGCGCATCGCCAAACTGGAACAAGAGCTGCGGGTGCCCTTGTTCGAGCGCGGCATGGGTGAGTTGGTCCTGACCAAACACGGCACATTGCTGTTGTCCTATGTCGAACAGATGCTGTTCGTCGAGGAAGAGATCAAGCAGCGCGTCGCCAACCCCTCCGAGACCGAGGGCCTGTTCCGCGTCGGCGCCTCCGAGACGATCGCGCAAGCCTGGTTGCCGGATTTCCTCAAGGCGCTCAGCGAACACTACCCCCGGGTGAACGTGGATCTTACGGTGGATATCTCTCTCAATCTGCGGTCATCGCTGCTGGAGCGGAAGCTGGACCTTGCCCTTTTGATGGGGCCGGTGTCGGAATTTTCGGTGGAGAACGTCGATTTGCCGTCTTTTGATCTGCATTGGTACCGCGCCGCCGCCAACACGCAGACCGACCTCACCCAGATCCCGGTCATTTCATACTCCAGCCAGACACGGCCCTACCGTGAACTGATGTCGGAATTGTCGCGCCGGGTGGGGCCGAAATTGCGGGTGTTCACCTCGGCTTCGCTGTCAGCGAGCCTGAAGATGATCGCGGCGGGAATCGCTGTCGGGCCGTACCCCCGCGCGCTGGCGAATGATTTCCTTGCCTCCGGGCAGATCGTGGAATTCGATCCGGGGTTCCGGCCAAAGCCGCTGTCGTTCACGGCGTCCTATTTATCCGAGCCCCGGAGTTTTCTTGTTGAAAAAAGTGCGGACATGGCGCGTGCGGTGGCTGTGGACTGGGACAGGTCGCATCCGAAGTAGATATAAAAAATCTATCACCACAGATATAAAATGATAATTTGATTGAGGGCCTGACGCCATGTGATGCTGAGACGGATAATCGGGGGGCCAGCGTGACCACAACCGCAGTTTCACATAGCGATCTGATTGGCGCCTCTGCCGCAGATGTCCGTGCCGCGATCCGCAGCGGTGCCTATACAGGCCACACGGCCGGGTTGGCGGCTGGAAAGCTGCAATGCAACCTTGCCATTCTGCCGGAGCAATACGCGCTCGATTTCCTGCGGTTTTGTCTGCGCAATCCCAAGCCCTGTCCCATTGTGGGCGTCGGTGACAGCGGTGATGCCACGCTGCCCACACTGGGCCGCGACATCGACATTCGCACGGATGTCGCCCGGTACCGCGTGTTTCGGGGCGGCACGTTGAGCGAGGAAGTCACCGATATTTCGGACGTCTGGACCGCCGATCTGGTGACGGTGGCTTTGGGGTGTTCGTTCACCTTTGAAAATGCGCTGGTGCGGCATGGTATTCCCGTGCGCCATCTGGAAACCGGCCGCAACGTGCCCATGTTCAAATCCAACATCGATCTGGTGCCTGCGGGGCGGTTTGGCGGGCAGATGGTGGTGACCATGCGCCCGATCCCCGCCGAACAGGTTGACGCCACGCGCGAGATCAGCCGCCGTTATCCGCAAGCCCACGGTGCGCCCATCGCGGTCGGCGACCCCGCAACCATCGGCATTTCCGATCTGTCCGCCCCTGATTGGGGCGACGCGGTCGAGATCAGGGACGGTGAAATCCCCGTCTATTGGGCTTGTGGTGTCACCCCGCAGAACGTGCTGCTGGAGGCCGCACTGCCGATCTGCATCACGCATTCGCCCGGTCACATGCTGATCGCCGATGTGGCCGAAGACGCCGAAACAACAATCCTCACGTGAAGACCAAAAAACCAACAAGGAGACGAAGACCATGAAGAAAATGATCCCGATTATCGCCGCAACAGCGGCACTGGCCGCGCCGGCTTATGCGGAAAACCTGTCCGTTGTGGGCAGCTGGTCCGGCCTGCCACTGCACAAGGAATACGAAACGCCGTTCTGGTCCACCACCCTGCCCGAAGCGTCGGGTGGCGCCATCACGGTCGAGCTGACGACCCACAACCAGATGAGCCTTGGACTGGGCGATATCTATCCGCTGCTGGGACAGGGCGTTTACGATGTCGCCATGACCGTGGCCGATTATGCGGTGGCCGACGCGCCCGAGCTTGAAGGGCTTGATGTGCCGCTTGTGGCGCTGACCGCGGATGAGGCGCGCGCCATGGTGGACGCGGCCCGCCCCATGGTCTCGGACATTTACCGTGATCGTTTCAACAGCCACGTGCTGGCCATCGCGCCCTATCCGCCGCAGGTCGTGTTCTGCAACCACGAGATTTCGAGCCTTGCCGATCTCGAAGGTCTCAAGGTGCGCGCATCAGGCCGTATGACCGCCAAACTGCTCGAGGCTCTGGGGGCCGAGGGCGTGAACGTGTCCTTCGCCGAAGTTCCGGGCGCATTGCAGAACGGCGTCGTCGATTGCGCGGTCACCGGTGCAGGCTCGGGCTACAGCGCGGGCTGGTGGGAAGTGTCCACACACCTGTTGCCGATCCCGCTGGGTGGCTGGGATTCGGTGGTCACCGCGATCAACCTGGACAAATGGAACAGCCTCGATGCCGACATGCAGGCGCTGATCACCAGCGAAATCGCCAGCGGCTTCGAAGACCCCGCATGGGACAGCGCGCAGAACGCTCTGGTCAACGACATCGCCTGCCTGACCGGCAATGGCGAGTGCCCGGCGGGTGAGGCACGCTCCATGACCCTCGTGGAGGTGAGTGACGCCGATTTCGCCCGTGCACGCGAGATCCTCACCAGTGAGGTTCTGCCGGAATGGGCCGAGCGCGCGGGCGGCGACTGGGCACAACGCTGGAATGACAGCGTGGGCCAGGTTGTCGGCGTGACAATCAAGTAAGGTCTTGCGACCTTGAGCGACTGACAGGGGACGTACTGAGCATGGAACGCAAGATGATTCACGGCCTTCGGGTGATCAACAGGGGGGTGGCGCTGGCCGTTGGCTTTGGCCTGCTTGCCTGCGCGGCCTTTGTGCTGCTCGATATCATCATGCGCCAAACAGGTGCGTCCCTTGGCGGGACCGAGGAAATCGCAGGTTACGCCATGGCGCTCGCGACCTCGTGGGGCATGTCCTACACGCTGCTGGAGCTGGGGCATGTCCGCATTGACCTGCTGCGGTCACGCTTTCAAAGTTTCGGGCGCGCCTTGATGGATGTGTTTTCGATGATCGTGATGTCCGGTGTGATCATCACCATCGCGATCAAGGCGTGGCCGGTTCTGGAACGTTCCCTGACCATGGGATCGCGGGCCAATACGCCGCTCGAGACGCCGCTCGCCTGGGTTCAGCTTCCCTGGTTTGCAGGCTGGGTCTGGTTTGCGGTCATGTCATGCCTGACAACGCTCGCCGCGCTCAGCCTGCTCATCAAACGCCGCTATGAGGACAGCGAAGCCATGGTCGGCGCCTTTGCCGAGCAGGAGACACTGCAATGATCGGGTTTGTTTCTGTCGGGCTTCTGGGATTGCTGGCCCTGTCCATTCCGGTTGGCATCGTCCTTTTCCTGCTGGGCTTCGGGGTTGATACCTTCTTTTCGAGTTTTCCATTGACGCGCGGTCTGGGCAACATGGTCTGGTCCTCGTCCAATTCCGCGACGCTGATCGCCATCCCGTTTTTCGTGCTGTTGGGAGAAGTGCTTGTGCGCAGCGGGGTCGCCACGCGCACCTATGCCGCGCTTGA
The DNA here is from genome assembly GCF_000170875.1 of Roseobacter sp. AzwK-3b. NCBI lineage: Bacteria > Pseudomonadati > Pseudomonadota > Alphaproteobacteria > Rhodobacterales > Roseobacteraceae > Roseobacter > Roseobacter sp. AzwK-3b. The sequence continues at coordinate 364,614 of NZ_ABCR01000001.1, read as the reverse complement.
TCGCTGGGTCAGCTGGCTGCCCGGTGGATTGGTCCATGCCAATGTGGCGACCGCCACGATGTTTTCGGCAACCTCGGGGTCGTCTGTCGCGACGGCAGCCACGGTGGCGACCGTGGCCATGCCACAGGCCGAAAAGCTTGGCTATGATCCCAAGCTCTTTTCGGGGGCGATTGCGGCTGGCGGCACGCTGGGGATCATGATCCCGCCGTCGATCAACCTGATTGTCTATGGCTTCCTGACACAGTCTTCGATCCCGCAACTGTTTCTCGCGGGTCTGATCCCCGGTATCGCGCTGGCTTTGGCGTTCATGGCTGTGACGGCGATCATCTGCACCATTCGCCCGGAGCTGGGCGGTGTACGCCGGACATTCCCGTTTGCGCAGATGCTGCGAGCGCTGGTCGACCTGATCCCGATCCTGATCCTGTTCGGGCTGATCGTCGGGTCGATCTATCGTGGCTGGGCCACCCCAACCGAGGCCGCCGCCGTGGGCGTTGCAGGCGCGTTCCTGATCGCTTTCGCCTTTGGCGGCGTGTCATGGGAAATGCTGAAGAAAAGCCTGACCGGGACCATCAAGATCACCTCGATGATCATGCTGATCGTCATGGGCGCGGCGTTCCTGAATTTCACGCTGGCATCGGCCGGATTGGGCCGCGAGCTGACGGCATTCATGGAAGGGCTGGGCCTGTCGCCCTTGGGCTTCATCCTTGTGGTGGTCGTCCTTTACATCGTGCTGGGCTTTTTCATCGAAACCCTGTCGCTCATGGTGGTGACGATCCCGATCATCGTGCCCATGGTCCTTGTGCAGGGCTATGATGTGATCTGGTTCGGTATCCTGATGATCGTGCTGATCGAAATGGCGCTGATCACCCCGCCCGTCGGTCTGAACCTTTACGTTGTGCAAGGGGCGCGCAAGTCAGGAAGCCTGAACGAGGTCATGCTGGGCGCAATCCCCTACTGCCTGACGATGCTGGCCATGGCGCTTTTGCTGATCGCGTTCCCCAACATCGCGTTGTTCCTGCCCACCACCTTGCAATAGGACTTAGGCCATGCGCATCGACCTGAATTCGGATTTGGGCGAAGGATTCGGCCCTTGGGACATGGGCGATGATGCGCAGATCCTGTCCATCGTCACCTCTGCGAATATCGCCTGTGGCGGTCATGCCGGTGATCCCGAAACCATGTTTCGCACGCTTTCGCTGGCGCATGACAAGGGCGTGTCCGTGGGTGCCCATCCGGGATACGCTGACCCGATCGGGTTCGGACGGCGGGTGATCCCCATGTCCCTGGATGAGATCACGCGCATGTGCGCGGCCCAGATCGGCGCCTTGCAGGGCGTGGCCGCATTGGTTGGCGTGCCGGTGGCCTATGTCAAACCGCATGGCGCGCTGGCGACCTTGCCGCAAGGGATCGTACCGTGGCCGATGCCATCATGGCTGCCGTTCACAGGATCGACCGATATGGCGGTTCTGCGATCTCCGGCACCCAGACCGAACACGCGGCCCGTGCGGCAGGCTTGAGCGTCTATTCCGAGATCTTTGCAGATCGCGGCTATCTGTCATCGGGCCAACTGGTGCCGCGCGACCAGGCGGGTGCCATGATCCACGATGCCGGCGAGGCGGCGGCGCGTCTGGTGTCGTTCCTTGAAACCGGGAGGATGCCCGTGGTCGACGGTGACCCGATCGAGCTTGCGGCGCAGTCGATCTGCGTGCATGGCGACAGTCCCGGTGCCTTGGCGATGGCCCTTGAAATCCGCGATCGGTTGATGGCGCAAGGCGTTCAAATCGCATCTTTCATGGGCACCTGAGGATCACATGAGCCCAGAGTTCAAAGCCATCGCCGATCACGCATTGCTTGTGACCTTCGCTGACGAAATCTCGGACAGCGCGCATGGCGCGGTGCTGGCGCTGGATGCGGCGCTTGGTGCAGACCCGCCAGAGGGCATGATCGAAACCGTCCCTGCCATGGTCAACCTGCTGGTGTCCTTCGATCCCATCGCGACGGATCATGACGCCATCAAGACCCATGTGGAGGGCTGCCTGCGGGCGACGATCGAGGCCCCGTCTGCGGGAACGTCCCGCATAGTGCAGGTGTGTTACGACGCGCCGTTTTCGCCCGATCTGGAGGCCGTGAGCGCGGCAACGGGCCTTGCGCCGGAGGCGGTGATCAAGGCCCATCTGGCCGGGGATTTTCGCGTGCTGATGTACGGTTTCGCACCGGGATATGCGTACTTGTCGGGCATCCCGGACGCCATTCAGGTCCCCCGCAAACCCGCGCCGGTGCGCGATGTGCCCGCCGGCAGCGTGATTATCGCCGGGCCGCAATGCCTTGTCACGACGCTGACAATGCCCACTGGCTGGTCGATCATCGGTCGCTCCCCCACGGCGATCCTGACAGGCGATCCGGATCATCCGTTCCTGTTCGATGTCGGGGACCGGGTGACCTTCGAAAGGATCGACGCCGCGACCTTTGCAAAGCTGACCAAGGCAGGCGCCGATGGCTGAGGCAGCGTTCACCGTCGCCTTCGCAGGCCCGCTGGTCACGCTGCAGGATGCGGGCCGACCCGGTCACATGCGGTTCGGCGTTCCTGCATCCGGGGCCATGGACCGGCTGGCGTTTGACGCAGCCAATGCCGCCCTTGGCAACGAAAGCGGGCAGACGGGGATCGAAATCTCGTTGGGCGGATTGATCCTCCAATGCACCCAAGGGCCGGTGACAGTGGCCATTGCGGGGGGCGATTTTACCGTCCAGCTTGGGACTCAGAAGACCCGCTCGTGGACGGTGCTGACGGTTCAAAAGGGCGAGCGTTTGTCGATCACCGCAGGCAAGGCGGGAAGCTGGGCCTATCTTGCCGTCGCGGGTCGGATCATGGCGCCCGAGTGGTTGGGCCGTCAGGCGACGCATTCGACATCCGGTTTCGGCGGCGGGGCCTTGCAAACCGGACAAACGATCACCCTGTCCGACGCATCCCTGCGCGAGGATCGTCTGGGGGACATCCAGAAGCCGGACTTTCAGGCATCCGGGCCAATCCGGGTCGTGACCGGTCCGCAAGATCAGCATTTCGCGAAAGAGACCGTGGCGCGGTTTCTGTCGGACAGCTTTACCGTCTCGGACGCCTATGACCGGATGGGAATGCGCCTGAAAGGGCCGACGCTGCCCTTGGCCGGGGCGCTTTCCATCCCGTCGGAACCCATCGTGCGCGGGTCGGTGCAGGTCTCTGGAGACGGCGTGCCGACGGTGCTGTTGGCCGACCATCAAACCACAGGCGGCTATCCCAAGATCGCCACCGTCATTTCGCCTGATATCGACCGGTTGGCACAGTATCGCGCAGGCCAAAGCCTGCGCTGTGTGGAGATCACCAGCGCACAGGCCGTGGCCGAGGCCCGCAGCTATGCCCTTTGCAAGACGGCCTATCTGGCCGAGGTTTCCGTCGCGCGCGGGACTTTGGCGCAGCGGTTAATGCGCGACAACCTCAATCATGGCTGTGTTTTCGACTGAAGCGCTTCGTGATGCGCCTTGGCACGTCAGGCAACAATCGGCAGCGTCTCGACGGTGTAGGACAGGCTCATGGTTTTGCCGCGGTGCGGGTCCGACACCTCCATGCGATAGGACAGGGCGGGGCGCACCCCTCCGATTGCGGGGAAGGTGCCGCATAGCATGGCTGTCCCGTCGGCAAACCCGGCCCCGGCGCACAGCTCTTCGAGCGGGCGAATGCCGGCCAGGGTTCCCTCCTGATACAGAACCTCTTGCCCGTTCTCTTCGATCCAGCAGCGCAAGCGGATATCATCGAGATGACCGGCAATGTCGTCAAAGTCCCACAAACTGGATGAGACAGGTTTGGCACAAGCCTGCTTGGACGCGGCAACCGAATAAGCCTCCAGATCGCGATCGGTATGATCGGACGCAAGGCCGAAATAGGTTTTGCCGCCCGCCCGGATCAACAAGGGCTCCACCTCGCCCGAAGAGCCTTCGCCCAGAACCTCGATCCTGTCCGATTGGGTCAACAGCGCGGTTGAGACGCGATAGTACAGCGGCACCGAACTGGGTGGCGCGATGCCAAGCTCGGACAGCTCATCAATGTGGTGCTGCACCGCCGCGTGGTCTCGCCCCGTCCATCCGGCGACGACAGCCGAGGTTAGCGTCAGGGTGATGCTCGGGTTTTCAAAATTGAAAACTATTCCCACGGTGTCAGATCCTTTCATGATCGTCGATGTGATTGGCGGTGCCGAAGGTAGGCGGCGTGATGATCCATCGGACCGTAAATTTGCCGGTTGAGCAAGCGGCAGCAGCAGCGGCGGTTCACCTCATTGCTGCAAAAGTCCGGAAAAGCCCGGCTCGCAGGGCCTTGTCCCCCGTGTGAAACCCGCACAAGCGGTGACCCGGATCAGCGGCCCCGGCAAGCGGAACCTATGGTCACTCAGGGGCACCAAAAGGGCATTTGTGTACGGGATGGACACAAATGCGCAGGATGACCCGTCGGATCGTCCCAAACCCGCGTAGGTTTCGTACGAACCCTACGCAAAGCGCCTGCTCACCAACGGCTCAGAGCGTCCTCATCCTCGTCGCGTGCCGCGACCCAGGCCGCCTCCTGCCCGGTGACTTCCTTTTTCCAGAACGGCGCCCGGGATTTCAGGAAATCCATAAGGAATTCAGCGCCTTGGAATGCATCGACCCGATGCCGCGCCGAGGTGGCCACCATCATGATAAGATCATCTGGCCGCAGCCGCCCATAGCGATGAATCACCAGAATATCACCAAGATTCCAGCGGCTTAGCGCCTCTTGTCCGATCTTTTCAATCGCCGCTTCGGTCATTCCGGGGTAATGCTCGATCTCCATCACGTCCAGATCGCCCCCATCCAGATCCCGCACGATCCCGGTAAACGTCACCACAGCCCCCATCCCCCTTTGCCGTTCGGCAAAGGCGCGGGCCTCGTCCCCAAGATCGAAAGTGGCCTCTTGAACACGGATGTCCATATCGCCTAACCCCCTGTCATTGGTGGGAAAAACGCCACTTCCCTGACCCCGGCCAGAGAGGCGTCGAAATCCGAAAGCTCCTGATCCACCGCCACCCGCAGCGCGCTCAGATCCTCGAACGCGGCGGCATAGCGCTCTTCGCGGGCGCGCAATTCCTCGACCAGATCGCGCACCGTGGCCGCCTGCGTCTCGATCCGGTCCTTAGGCCGCCCGATCCGTTCCCTGACCCATGCGAAATAGAGCACATCCATGATCTTAGTCCTTCAGGTAAGGCGTTGATTTTCTGAGGTAATCATAGCCTGTCACCAATGTCAGCGCAGCTGCGATCCACAACAGCCACAACCCTGCATGGCCCAGCAACACCGCGCCCGGCGTATCCGCACCGAAATAATGCTCGAACACACCCTGTGCAAACAAGACCGCAATCGCCACCATCTGCGCCGTGGTCTTCCACTTGGCCAATTGCGTGACCTTGAGCGTTCCGGCCGTATCCCCCAGATATTCCCGCAGCCCACTCACGAAAACCTCGCGGAACAGGATGACGGTCGCCGGCAACACCAGCCATGGCGACATGCTCGAATATCCCACGATCACCATCAGAGCGATCACCACCATCGCCTTGTCGGCGATGGGGTCCAGCATCGCTCCCAGCTTTGTCGTCTGTTTCCAAGCCCTTGCAAGATAACCGTCGAACCAGTCTGTGATCGCCGCGCTGATGAACAGCGTCAGCGCGAACCAGTCCGCCCAGGGCCGGTGGAAATACAAGAACATCACCGCCACGCCGGGGGCGGCCAGCAGCCTCAGAACAGTCAGCAGATTGGGCAGGTTCCACGTCATGCGTGAGGTTCTACCCGCAACGCGACCAAAGGGAAAGCGCCACGGGATCAGCCTTTTTCATGGAAGAAATCATAGACTTTCTGGGCCAGCCCCTCGGACACGCCCTCCACGGCCTTGAGGTCGGACAGATTGGCGCGACTCACCGCCTTGGCGCTGCCGAAATGCGCGAGCAAAGCGCGTTTGCGTGCGGCCCCCACACCGGGAATGTCGTCCAGCGGCGTGGCGCCCATAGCCTTGGCCCGTTTCGCGCGATGGGTGCCGATGGCAAAGCGATGCGCCTCGTCGCGCATCCGCTGGACGAAATACAAGACAGGGTCATTGCGCTGCAACGCCATGGGGCGTTTGCCGGTGCGGTGGAATTCTTCCTTGCCGTGGTCGCGGTCCACCCCCTTGGCCACGCCGACCATCGGGATGTCCTCGACCCCCAGCTCGCGCATGATCTGAGCCACGGCACTGACTTGTCCCGCCCCCCCATCAATCAGCAGAAGATCGGGCCAATGGCCCTGATCGCGCTCGGGGTCTTCCTTGAGCAGGCGTTTGAAACGTCGCGTCAGCACCTCTTTCATCATCCCGAAATCGTCCCCCGGCGTCAGCTCATCACCCCGGATGTTGAACTTGCGATAGCTGTTCTTCATGAAGCCGTCTGGCCCCGCCACGATCATCGCGCCCACCGCGTGTGCGCCCTGGATATGCGAGTTGTCATAGACCTCGACCCGCTTGGGAGGATCCGGCAGATCGAACGCCTCGGCCAGCCCCTTGAGCAGCTTTGCCTGTGTCGCCGTCTCGGCCATCTTGCGGGCAAGGCTTTCGCGGGCATTGCGCAGGGCGGCATCCACCAGCTCGGCCTTTTCACCACGCTGCGGGACCAGAAGCTCGACCTTGCGGCCCAGTTTGCCGCTCAGCGCCTCGGTCATCAGATCGGCATTTTCGATCGGGTGCGACAGGATCAACTGTCGTGCGGGGTCCTTGCTGTCATAGAACTGGCCGATGAACGCCTCGAGCACCTCGGCCTCTTCCACATCGGCTCCGACGCGCGGATAGAAATCACGGTTGCCCCAGTTCTGCCCGGCCCGGATGAAGAACACCTGAACGCAGGCCTGCCCTTTTTCCAGATGCAGCGCCAGGATATCTGCCTCGGTCACGGTGCGCGGGTTGATGCCCTGTGCGGTCTGGACCTGCGTCAGCGCCTTGATCCGGTCGCGCAGCGCCGCGGCGCGTTCGTATTCCATCGCCTCGGCAGCTTCGGCCATCTCGGCCTTCAGCTTGGTCTGGATCTCGGTGGAGCGGCCCGACAGGTAGCGTTCGGCATCCTTCACCGCCGCCGCATAATCGGCCTTGTCGATATAGCCGACACAGGGCGCGGTGCAGCGCTTGATCTGGTATTGCAGGCAGGGTCGGGTGCGGCTTTCGAATTGCGTGTCGGTGCAATTGCGCAGCTGAAACGCGCGCTGCAAATGCGACAGGGTCCGATTCACCGCGCCAGCACTGGCGAAGGGGCCGTAGTAGTGGCCTTTCTCCTTCTTGGCGCCGCGATGCTTCTTGATCATCGGAAACTCATGCCCGGTCACAAGGATGTTCGGAAAGCTCTTGTCGTCGCGCAAGAGCACGTTGTAGCGCGGCTTGAGCTGCTTGATGAGGTTCTGTTCCAGAAGCAGCGCCTCGGTCTCGGTCGAGGTCGTTAGGAACATCATCGACGCTGTCTCGCGGATCATCCGGTCGATGCGCGCGGTATGCCCCGACGGGCGGGCATAGTTCGACACCCGCGCCCGCAAATTGCGCGCCTTTCCGACATAGAGCACCCGCGCCTGCGCATCGAGCATGCGGTAGACCCCCGGCGACGAGTCGAGCGTCTTCAGGTAAGACTGAATGACGTCGTGGCCGGTCTTGGGCGCGATATCAGATGTCTGCTCGGGCATGAGGCTGGGATATGATTCTCTGGTGTGCCTGCAATCTTATCGCGCTGTGGACAAGAGAAAAGCTGTCCACGAAACCTGTGGATAACTGTGGGGGCAAGTTTGGGGGCAGGGGAAATTTTCTTTGTGCTGACATGCCTTCCTTGGCTTGCACAAAAAATAGGCGCTTTTGCAACTCTTTGAAATCAAATAATAAATACTTTTGACCTGTGCAAAATATTGAAAACATTAAAATTTTTGTAACAAGTTTTTCAGGCTCATCTTTGAAGTGCACAACTCCGGCCCGCGGTTGCACGACGTGTGTCATTCGACACCCAGAACATCCGGTGTCTGCCAGCCCAGATGCTGCCCGCCATCAACGCAGAGCAATTGTCCGGTAACTGCCGGTGCATCAAGGAAATATGCCAATGCGGCGGTGATGTCGGCGGGGTTGGCGCCGCGTCCCAGAACGGTGGACTGGCGCTGTCTCTGGAAATGCGTCTCGGTCTGTCGATGCCCCTGCAGGGTCGGACCGGGGCCTATGGCATTGACCCGGATATGGGGGGCAAGCGCCTGTGCAGCGGTCTGGGTGAAGGCCCAAAGACCCATCTTGGCCAGCGTATAGGTCATGAACTCGGGCGTCAGCTTGCGCACCCGCTGGTCGATCATGTTGATGACCAGCCCGCGCGCCACCGGCTCGCCCATCTCGCACTGGTCGGGCGCGGGCACCTGGGCCGCCATCGCCTGCGTGAGTACGAAGGGCGCGCGCAGATTGCTTTCCATATGCCGATCCCAACTGTCGCGGGTGGCGCTCTGGATAGTGTCATACTCGAAAATCGACGCGTTGTTGATCAGGCAGGTGATCGGCGCCCCGAGCCTGCTGGCGGCATCTGGCAAAAGGCGCTGTATCTGCGCCTCGTCCAGCAGATCGGCCTGCACGGTTACGGCGTTTTGCCCAAGGCCGCGGATCTCGGTGGCGACGGCCTCGGCTTCATCGCGGCTCGAGGCGTAATGCACCGCCACATCATGCCCGCGCCGCGCCAGTTCCAGCGCCATCGCGCGCCCCAGCCGTTTTCCGGCCCCTGTCACCAATGCTGTCGTCATGCCGCGCCGCCTTTCTTCATGAGAGCACGATCACGACATAGGCCACATAAAGCCCCGTCAAGATCACACCCCACACGCGGCCGATATCCTGCTTGAAAAAGACGAACGGAACGATCAGCAGCGACGCCGCCAGCATCACCCACAGATCGAACCGGAGGAACTCTGGATCGACCGGGATCGGCCCGATCACCGCAGTGATGCCAATGATCGCCAGCAGATTGAACATATTCGAGCCGATTACGTTGCCAAGCGCGACATCCGCCTGCTTGCGCAGCGCGGCCATGACCGTGGTGGCCAGTTCGGGCAGCGATGTGCCAAGTGCCACCAGCGTGAGGCCGATGACCGTGTCGCTGACCCCGTATTGCCGCGCGATGATCGAGGCATTGTCCACCAGCAGATCGGCGCCAAGCGGCAGGCCCACAAGCCCCAGCACCAGAAAGACGCTGATCTGCCACCAGGGCATGTCCGGGTCCGCACCCTCTACGTCCTCGATCCCGTCGGCCTCGGACAGGGCAAGGGCCGCATTGGCGCTGCGATGGCGGCCAGCTTCCAGAAAGGCATCGGTCAGAACGAAGGCCAGCGCCGCCAAAAGGATCAGCCCCGAGACCAGCGTGAATTCCCCAAGAAACGCCAGCCCGATGAACAGGACCGACGCCACCAGCATAAAGACATAGGTCTTTCGCGTATCACACTCGCTTGTGTGAAGAACCGACAGGATGGCGGGCACCCCCAGAACCATCAGGATATTGGCCGTGTTCGACCCCACAACATTGCCAAGCGCCAGCCCCGGCTTGTCGTCCAGCACCGCGTTCACCGAAATCAGCAATTCCGGCGCCGAGGTGCCGAAGGCCACGATGGTCAGGCTGACGATCAGGGCCGGAATCCCCACCCGCAGGCTCAGGTTGACCGCACCCTTGACCAGCGCATCACCGGCCAGAAGCAGGATCACCAGCCCCAAAACCGACAGTAACCAAGGCATCATTTGCTTTTGCCTTTTGTACAGGGGCAGGGGCCCTTGCCGATACGGAACCGCCCGCATTTACGACATTTGGCCGAAGCCAGCTTTTGCTGACCCGGAAAGCGCAGCTTCCCGAACATCGCCAGAACACCCATGGCGACAAGGAAAAGTATGACGATCTTGACGATCACGTCAGAGGCCGAAACGTGCGTAGGACGCCCGCTCCTCGATGGCGGCGATGCCGTCCTGTGCGAGGCTCATACCGAACCGTTGGAACAGGCCCCGTTTGCGCCCGTATTGCGCAAAGCGCACCTTGTCGCCGTAAAGCTCTTTCATCTTCGGGGCCACATGCCCGATCCCGTCCACAAGACCCAGCTCCACCGCGCGCTGGCCCAGCCAGAACTCGCCGGTGAACAGATCGTCGTTCTGCGCAAGCTTATCGCCCCGTCGCGAGGTGACCTGCGCCTCGAACACCTTGTGCATCTGCTCGAGGATATCCTTGAGACGGCTCACATCCTCGTCCTTCTGCGGCAGGAACGGATCGAGGAAGCTTTTCGATTTGCCCGATGTGTGCACCCGGCGTTCCACGCCCTGCCGTGCCAGCAGGACCGGCGCACCGAACCCGGCCGAGATGACACCGATCGACCCAACGATCGAGGCCGGATCGACCCAGATGTCATCCGCCGCCGTCGCCAGCCAATAGCCGCCCGAAGCCGCCACATCCTCGACGAAGGCATGCACGGGGATGTCTTTTTCCTCGGCCAGCCGCCGGATGCGCGACGCGATCAGCGAGGATTGCACCGGCGATCCGCCGGGCGAATTGATCAACAGCGCGACCGCCTTTGGCTTGCCGCGCCGGAACGCCTTTTCGATCGACGGGGCCAAGGCCTCGTCGCTCAACTGTGCGCGGCTGCCGGCGCCGATCGTGCCGCTCAGCCGGATCACCGAGACCACCGGCCCGCGGTTCAGGAAGGGGATACGCTCTTTCATGATGACGGATGTAGATTGCCCTCCTTGCACAAACAAGGCGACCGGACCGGCCATTTGGCGCGCTGACACAAAAACTGCGCCTTATCGGGCAAATAAGTCACGCCAAGTGCGGTCTCAGGACTTGATCTTGTACCCCGTCTTGAAGATCAGCCAGACGATCAGCAGGCAAATTCCCGTAAACGCCGCAATCGCCAGCAGGCTCAGCCCCACAGGCACATCCGCCTGCCCGAAGAACGACCAGCGGAATCCCGAGATCAGGTAGACCACCGGATTGAAGTAGCTGACGGTTTGCCATGCCTCGGGCAGCATCGAGATCGAATAGAACGATCCGCCCAAAAACACCAAGGGCGTGATGACCAGCAGCGGAATGATCTGCAATTGCTGAAAGTTTTCGGCCCAGATGCCGATGATGAACCCAAAGAGCGAGAAGGACAGGCAGGTGAGCACCAGAAACCCCAGCATCGCGGCGGGGTGCAGCACGTCGATCTCCACGAAGAACCCCGAGGTGATAAGGATCACCACCCCGATCAGCAGCGATTTGGTCGCTGCGGCGCCGACATATCCCAGCACGATCTCCAGAAAATTCACCGGCGCCGACAGAAGCTCATAGATCGTGCCGATGAACTTGGGAAAGTAGATCCCAAAACTGGCATTGCTGATCGCCTGCGTCATCACAGTAAGCATGATCAGCCCGGGCACGATGAACGCGCCATAACTCACCCCTTCGACCTGATCTATGCGGCTGCCGATGGCCGATCCGAACACCACGAAATAAAGCGTGGTCGAAATCACCGGCGACAGCAGGCTTTCCATCAGCGTACGCATGAAGCGCTTCATCTCGTAGATATAGATCGCCCGGATCGCGCGAAGGTTCATGCCACGTCCTCCTTGACCAGCCCGACGAAGATCTCTTCGAGGCTCGATTGCGAGGTATGCACGTCGCGCAACGTCAGTCCCTCGGCAGCCAGCGCCTGCAACAGCCGGGTGATCCCGGTGCCGTCCTGCCCGCGCGTTTCATAGTGATAGCTCAGCGCGCAGCCCTCGGGCGAGAGTTCCAGATCATAATGCGCCAGCCCCTCTGGCACGGCATCTATCGGCGCCGACAAGTCGATGCGCAGCGTCTTGTGGCCCATGCGCCGCATCAGATCGGCCTTGTCCTCGACCAGCAATATCTCACCGCGGTTGATGACGGCGACCCGGTCGGCGATGGCCTCGGCCTCTTCGATGTAATGGGTGGTCAGGATGATTGTGACCCCTTCCGCCTTCAGCCCCTCGACGACGCGCCACATATCACGGCGCAGCTCGACATCCACACCGGCTGTCGGCTCATCCAGAAACAGCACCTTGGGTTCGTGCACCAATGCCTTGGCGATCAGCACCCGCCGCTTCATGCCGCCCGACAATTCGCGCGTGCGGCTGTTGCGCTTGTCCCACAGCGAGAGCTGTCGCAACAGCTTTTCGATCAGCGCCTCGTCGCGCGGCTTGCCGAAAAGACCGCGTGAAAAGCGCACCGTGTTGATGACTTTCTCGAACGGCTCGAGCGCCACCTCCTGCGGCACCAGCCCGATCATCGCGCGGGCCTTGCGATACTCGCTCACGATGTCATGCCCACCGACGCGCGCGGTCCCGCCTGTCGGCGTGGTGATGCCGCAAAGCGCCGAAATCAGCGTCGTCTTGCCCGCGCCATTCGGGCCAAGCAGGGCAAGGATCTCGCCCTCTTCGATCCCAAGCGACACGCCCCTGAGCGCCTCGAACCCGCCGTCATACGTTTTCTGCAGGCCCTCGACCTCGACTATGGATGCCATGGCGCACCTCCGTTTCCTGACCCGAAGCTAGGCGTTTCATGGCCGAGTGCAATCCGCCGGAGGCGCAGGCTTTTGTGTGCGCCACTGCAGAATGATAAAACTCCTGTCCGATTAACCGTTCATTAACCTCTACGGACTGATATCAGGAAAGCATGCAAAACGGATGACCCGGCCCAACATGATGACCCGCCTGCTTTCGCTTGCTGCCCTGATCCTGCTTGCCGCTTGCGGCGAACCCGTCACCAAGGACTCGCGCATCCTTCTGATGGGCGACTCGCTTCTGGCGTTCCACAAGGGGCAGGGACGCGCGGTGTCCCATGCGATCGAGGCCGAATTGTCCGAGCCTGTCATTGATCGCTCGGTCTCGGGTGCGCGGTTCTTCTATGCCCTGCCGATCTCGGGCAGCGCCGGGTTGAATATCGCGCAGCAATACCGTGAAGGGCCTTGGGACTGGATCGTGCTGAATGGCGGCGGCAATGACATCTGGATGGGGTGCGGCTGTGGCGCCTGCGGAAACCGGATCAATCAGCTTGTCTCGAAAGACGGGCGCAGCGGTCGGATACCGGGCTTTGTCTCGACCCTGCGCGCGACCGGCGCGCAGGTGATCTTCGTGGGCTATCTGCGGACGCCGGGTGTGCGATCCCCGATCGAAGGCTGCGCCGACGAAGGCGACGAAATGGACCGCCGCCTGTCTCGTCTTGCCGCCTTGGACGCGGGCGTGCATTTCGTGCCATTGGCCGATCTGGTGCCGAAGGGCGACCGGTCCTATCACGCGATCGACCTCATTCACCCCTCGCAGAAGGCCAGCCGCGAAATCGGCGCACGGATCGCCGGGATCATCGCGCGCAACGACTGACCCCGTCGCCGCCTTACTTCTTGATCAGCCGCTTCAGCCAGCCCTTCTTTTCGGCCTCCTCGGGCGCGTCTTCGTCCTTGGGGCCTTCGATCACCTCAGCCAGCCGGACAAAGAAACTGTCGGCCATCTTCTTGGCGAACCCGTCAACGATCCGGCTGCCAAGCTGCGCCAGCTTGCCGCCCACCTTGGCCTCCACGTCATAGATCAGCCTTGTACCCTCGGGCACTTCTTCCAGACGCACATCCGCGCCACCCTTGGCGAAACCGGCGGCACCGCCTTTGCCTTCACCGCTCAGGGTCAGGCTTTCATGCTCCACGATATTCGAGATCGTCACGGCCCCCTTGAAGGTGGCTTTCACTGGTCCGACCTTCTGGGTCACGGTGGCCTCATACCCGTCTTGCGGATTGCCCGTCACCTCCTGCGCGCCGGGCACACATTCCTTCAGAACATCCGGGTTCAGCAGCGCCGCCCAAACGGTCGCGCGGTCGGCCTCGATAATACGTTCGTCACTCATCTTCATGGGGCGGCTCCTTGTGTCGCGTCTTCCGGACCGAGGTTAGACCAACCGCGCAACAGCGCCAAGCGGCCATTGCACCTGTCCCGCAGCCCGCTAGGCTGGGCGCACCGCACCACCTGGGGGCAATTGGGGACAGAACATGATGTTGCAGGGCATCCGCGTGATCGAGATCGAAGGGCTCGGCCCCGGCCCCTTCGCCGCGATGATGCTGGCCGATCTGGGCGCCGAGGTGATCGTCATTCACCGCCCCGGCGCGGGCAATCCTGTGGCCGGCGATGTGAACCTGCTGGACCGGGGCAAGAAATCCATCACGCTCGATCTCAAGGACCCTGCCGATCTGGCCATTGCTCGCGCGCTCATTGCGACCGCCGACGCCCTGATCGAAGGCTTCCGCCCCGGCGTGATGGAGCGTTTGGGCCTTGGTCCCGACACCTGCCGCGCCGACAATCCTCGGCTTGTCTATGGTCGTATGACCGGCTGGGGGCAGTACGGGCCCAAGTCGCAGATGGCGGGGCATGACCTGAATTACATCGCCACCTCGGGCGCGCTCTGGTATGCCTCGGCCCCCGATGCGCCACCGCTGACGCCCCCGACCCTGGTCGGTGATGTGGGGGGCGGCGCGCTGTATCTGGTGGCGGGGATTCTGGCCGGGCTCCTCAATGCGGCGCGCAGCGGGCAGGGGACGGTGGTCGATGCCGCGATCGTCGATGGCTCGGCCCATATGATGGCGCTCTTGATGTCGATGGCGCCCTCCGGAAACCTGTCGGACAGGCGTGGCCAAAGCCTTCTGGACGGCCCGCATTGGTGCCGTACCTATGCTTGCGCCTGCGGCGGGCATATCGCCGTACAGTGCCTCGAGCCGAAATTCTATGCCGCCTTTCTCGACCTGATGGGCTTGTCTGACGATCCGGCCTTTGCCGAGCAGATGGATGCCGCCCAATGGCCCGATCAGACCGCGCGCCTTGCCGCGTTGTTCGCCGCCAAGCCCCGCGATCACTGGGCCGCCCTGTTCGAGGGAAGCGATGCCTGCGCCGCCCCGGTCCTGTCTCCGACCGAGGCCGCGTGCGATCCGCATATGGCTGCGCGTGGTGCCTGGACCGATGCGCAAGGCTTGCGGCAACCCGCGACAGCACCCCGTTTCGACGGTGCCTCTGCTGTTCCCGGCCCCGTGCCGGCGCGCGGCGCGCATGGGTCCGAATTGCGCGCCGATCTGGCGCGCCGCGGCCTCATCTGACATCGCCTGCGCGCGCCCCCTTGGATCATCCCGGCCAAGCCGTTATCTTGGCCCTTCGCATTGCCGCGCCACAGGACACCCGACATGGCCAAGCCGAAGGACAACCCCAACTACAAGGTCGTCGCCGAGAACCGGCGCGCGCGCTTCGATTATGCCATCGAGGACGATCTGGAATGCGGCATCATCCTCGAAGGCTCCGAGGTCAAATCGCTCCGCCAGGGCGGCGCCAACATCGCCGAAAGCTATGCGACCGTCGACAATGGTGAATTGTGGCTCATCAATGCCTATGTCGCGCCCTATGAGCAGGCCAAGACCTTCCAGCACGAGGAACGCCGCCGCCGCAAGCTGCTGGTCTCGCGCAAGGAACTCGCGCGTCTCTGGAACGAGACGCAGCGCAAGGGCATGACGCTCGTGCCGCTGGTCCTCTATTTCAACCATCGCGGCATGGCCAAGCTGAAGATCGGGATCGCCAAGGGCAAGAAAACCCATGACAAGCGCGAAACTCAGGCCAAGCGCGACTGGCAGCGCCAAAAGCAGCGCCTGCTGAAAGAAAACAACTGAGCGCGGCGCATGGAGCTTCTGATCGCCCTTTTCTCAGGCGCCGCAGGCGGCATTCTGGCGGCGGCGGTCTATCGCGCGCTCGGTTTGGGGTTCGTGGTGAATGCCGCCGCCGGTGTGCTGGGCGGTCTGCTGGGCTGGCAGGCGGCCCAGACCCTTGGCACCGATGCCCTGGCCCGTTTGCTGGGGGGCGGCGATACCGGTGTGATCGCGACGCAGGCGCTGGCGGGCGGGCTTGGGGGCGCGGTTGTGCTGATGTCTTTCGGGATGGCGCGCAGGCTCGTGGTCAAATAGGCGCTGACGGCACCGGGGCGCTTGCCCTTGACCGCGCTGCGCGATAGGCATGAAGCGTCCGCAAACCGGGGGCTGACCATGGCACATGACGATCCGAAGACGCTTGTTTCAACCGACTGGCTGGCCAGCCATCTCAAGGATCCGGATCTTCGCGTTCTGGACGGGACATGGTTCTTGCCCGGTGACGGGCGCGATGGCCGGTCCGCATATCTGGCCGCACATATCCCCGGCGCCCGGTTTTTCGATATCGACGATATCAGCGATCACCGATCCGAGCTGCCGCACATGGCCCCGCCGGTCGAGAAATTCATGTCCCGCCTGCGCGCCATGGGCGTGGGCGATGGCCATCAGGTGGTGGTCTATGACGCGCATGGCCTGTTTTCTGCGGCGCGCGTCTGGTGGCTGTTCCGCCTTATGGGTCAGGACAATATCGCCGTTCTGGACGGTGGCCTGCCCAAATGGCAGGCCGAGGGCCGCCCCGTGGATGACATGCCCCCCGTCGTGCGCGACCGGCACATGACCGTGCGCCGCCAGAACCAGATGGTCAAGGACGTCACGCAAGTGGCCGCAGCCTCCAAGCTGGGCGATTACGAAATTCTCGATGCCCGCTCTCCCGGCCGATTCCGTGGCGATGACCCCGAACCGCGCGCCGGGCTGCGCTCGGGCCATATCCCCGGCTCGAAGAATGTGTTTTACCGTGACCTTCTGAACGATGACGGCACCATGAAGGATGCCGACGGCCTGCGCGCCGTGCTGGCCGCGTCAGGCGCTGCCCTGGACAAGCCGGCCATCACCACCTGCGGTTCGGGCGTGACCGCTGCCATCATCAACCTTGCGCTGGAACGGATCGGCAAGACCGACCATGCGCTTTATGACGGATCATGGACCGAATGGGGCGCCTTCCCCACCGTGCCCGTCGCCACCGGAGACAAGTGATGTTCGAACATCTCAACGAACAACCCAAAGACAAGATCCTCGCCCTGATGCAGGCGTTCAAGGACGACCCCCGCGAGGACAAGATCGACCTTGGCGTCGGCGTCTACAAGAACGCCGAAGGCGTGACCCCCATCATGCGCGCCGTCAAACAGGCCGAGCGTCAATGGTGGGAGCAGGAAACCACCAAGGCCTATACCGGCCTTGCCGGCGATCCGGCCTTTTCGGACGCGATGATCGGCCTTGTGCTGGGCGATGCCGTGGCCCGCGATCAGGTCGCCGCCGTGGCCACGCCCGGCGGCACCGGCGCGGTGCGCCAGGCCTTCGATCTCATCCGCATGGCCAACCCCTCTGCGCGTGTCTTCGTCTCTGATCCGACATGGCCCAACCATCTCAGCATTCTCAAGCATATGGCGATCGAAACGGTGATGTATCGCTATTTCGACGTTGAAAGCGGCGGGGTCGATTTCGCCGGCATGATGGAGGATCTGGGCCAGATGCGCGCCGGCGACGTGGTGCTGCTGCATGGCTGCTGCCACAACCCCACCGGCGCCAACCTCACCGGCCCTGAATGGCAAGCGGTGATCGATCTGGTCAATGCCAAGGGCGTCGTGCCGATGATCGACATTGCCTATCAGGGCTTCGGCGATGGTCTCGAGGCCGATGCCGTGGCGACCCGGATGGTCGCCTCGGGCTGCCCCGAGGTGCTGATCGCGGCCAGCTGTTCCAAGAATTTCGGCATCTACCGCGAGCGCACCGGCCTTCTGATGGCCGTGGCGCAAGAGCGCGGTCTGCATGCCGTGACACAGGGCAATCTGGCCTATCTCAACCGGCAGAACTATTCCTTCCCGCCCGATCACGGCGCGCGCATGGTGTCCTTGGTGCTGACCGATGACGCCCTGCGCGCCGATTGGCAGGCCGAACTCGAAGAGGTCCGCAACGGGATGCTGGCGCTGCGCGAACAGCTGTCGTCCGAATTGCGCCGCCTCGCCGGATCCGATCGCTACGGCTTCATCGCCCAGCATCGCGGGATGTTCTCGCGGCTCGGTCTCTCGCCCGAGATCGTCGAACGTCTGCGGGCCGAGCATGGCATCTACATGGTCGGCGACAGCCGCATCAACATCGCCGGTCTGAACCGCGACACGGTGCCGAAACTGGCCCAAGCGATCATCGAGGTGGGCGCCTGACCGGGCGCCCCTTCCGGCATCCGGGTCGGGTCTTGGGCGCGGTCGACGATCAGGCGCCGTAGCGCGCCAGGAACATCTCGACCACGCCTGTGACCACCCGTTCGATATCTGCTTCGCTGGTCTCCTTGCTGATCCCGCACAGGCGGCGCACGAACAGATCGCTCTTGCAGAGTTGTCCAAACTGGTCAGCCGCCAGATCCATGTCCTCGATCTTCAACTCGCCCCGGTCGATATAGGGCTGCAGGATCGCCGACAGCCGTTCGCGCACCAGCGCCGGGCCCGACGCGTAGAACCGCTGGCCAAGCTCGGGAAAACGATAGGATTCCGCAACGCAGATGCGATACACCTGTTGCCCGAAATCCGACAGGAAGAACCGCACGATCCGGTCCGCGACCTCGTGCAGCACACTATCGACCGGGTCGCTCAGATCGAACTCGGCCATCGCCTCTTCGGCCTGCCGGTTGCATTCGATGCGGGCGACTTCCGAAAACAGCAGCCGTTTGTCCGGAAAATAGCTGTAGAGCGTCGCCTTGGACACCCCTGCCACCCGAGCGATCTCATCGACACTGGCCCCTTCAAAGCCGTCGCGCATGAACACCTCGCGTGCGCCGTCAAGCACCTGATCGAATTTTCGACCCTTCTTGATTTCAGCAGCCATGGCCGTCATGCGGTGATCCCCCAAGCTGGATCAATCTAGTCTTGCACAGACTGTATCGCAAGCGTCTCGACACCCCTGACCGCCTGCACGCACAGATCGCACTTGCACCTTTTCCGAATTTCGCTACCTTAGAATCATTCTAAACGAGGATGTTCGCCATGATCCCCGGAGTGATGTCACGCCGCCGCTTTTCCGACCTTTCCGAACAAGAGGTGCTGGCCCTCGCCATTTCCTCAGAAGAAGATGACGCCCGCATCTACCGCAGCTACGCCGAACGCCTGCGCGCCGATTTCCCCGACACTGCCGCGATCTTCGATGGCATGGCCGCCGAGGAAGACACCCACCGCCGCGCCCTGATCGACCTGCATGACACCCGCTTCGGCGGGGTGATCCCCCTCATTCGCCGCGAGCATGTGGCAGGCTTTTATGCCCGCCGCCCCGTCTGGCTGATGGAAAATCTCGGGCTGGACCGCATCCGCGCCGAAGCCGAAGCGATGGAGCACGACGCCGAAGCCTTCTACCTCAAGGCCGCCCAACGCAGCACCGATGCCGGCACCCGCAAGCTTCTGGGCGATCTCGCCGCCGCCGAGGCCGGCCACCAGACCCGCGCCACCGATCTTGCCGAAAGCCATCTCGACGCGGCCAGCCGCGACAGCGAAGACAGTTCCGCCCACCGCAAGTTCATCCTGACATGGGTGCAACCCGGCCTTGCCGGGCTGATGGATGGCTCGGTCTCGACCCTGGCGCCGATCTTCGCCACCGCCTTTGCCACCCAGGATACCTGGACGACATTCCTCGTGGGGCTCGCGGCCTCTGTGGGTGCGGGCATCTCGATGGGCTTCACCGAAGCGGCCAGCGACGACGGCGAGCTGTCGGGCCGCGGCAGCCCGGTCAAGCGCGGCCTTGCCTCGGGTGTGATGACCACGCTCGGCGGGCTCGGCCACGCGCTGCCCTACCTGATCCCCGATTTCTGGACCGCTACCGTGATCGCCGTGATCGTCGTCTTCATCGAGCTGTGGGCCATCGCCTGGATCCAGAACCGCTACATGCAGACACCTTTCTTCCGCGCCGCCTTCCAGGTGGTGCTCGGCGGCGCACTGGTGTTCGCCGCCGGGGTGCTCATCGGCAGCGGCTAGACCGTCTGGCGTTTCTTCTGGCCTGAAATATCCCCGGGGGAGTCGTTGAAATCCACCGGGATTTCAACGGCGGGGGCTGGCCCCCAAATCTCCGAAGTCAGATTGACCGCCCGATCCAACGTGCTACGAAGCGGTCATGTTGGATGTCTTTCTTCAGACGCTGCCCTTCTTCCTTATCGTCGGGTTGGGATATGGCGCCGGGCGCACCGGGTTCTTCACCGAATCCGCGACCGCATGGCTTACGAAATTCGTGTTCTACTTTGCCCTCTCGGCGATGCTGTTCCGCTTCTCCGCCAATCTCAGCTTCGCCGAGGTGCTCGACTGGACGTTCGTGGCCGCCTATCTCTGGGGCACCGCCTTCGTCTATCTGATCGCCACTCTAGTGGCCTTCCTGCGCCGCCTCAGCATCGAGGAAACCGCGATCGAGGCGCAATGCGCCGCCATCGGCAACACCGGCTTTCTCGGCGTGCCGATGCTGACGCTGCTTCTGGGGCAGGCGGCGATCGGCCCGGTGATGCTGGTGCTGGCAGTGGACTTGATTGTGTTCGGCTCGCTGGTGGTGATCCTGGTGACAGGCTCTCGGGACGGCCGGATGAATCTGGGCATTCTGCGCACCGTCGGGCTCGGGCTGGTGAAAAACCCGATGATCGTGTCGATCGTTCTGGGCTTCGCATGGTCCGGGCTTCGCCTGCCGATCCCGGATCCGATGAACCAGTTCCTGTCGATCCTCGGCGGTGCCGCGACGCCGGGGGCTCTGTTTGCCATCGGCGCGTCGCTGGCCTCGAAATCGGCCGAACGTCCCATGGTGGCCGGCTGGCTCAGTTTCTGCAAACTGGTGCTGCATCCGGCCCTGGTGGCGCTGGCGGCGCTGGTGCTCTTCCCGGTCGAGCCTTTCGCCGCCGCCGTGATGATCTCGGCCGCCGCCCTGCCGGTCGCGGGCAATGTCTATATCCTCGCGCAGCATTACCGCGTGGCGCCGCACCGGGTCTCCGCCTCGATCTTGATCTCCACCGCCGGCGCTGTGGTCACCGTCTCTCTGGTGATCGGTTGGGTGTCGGGTCTTCACTGACACATGCCGCCTGCGGGGTTGCCAAGCGACCCCGCCCCGTGGTCATTGTCGCGCCAACCGCAAGACGCACCGCACGCAACTCGCAAAAAGGGGATGACCAATGAAAACCGTATCGGAAAACGCCTGCTTCGGCGGGGTTCAATCTGTCCATACCCATGCCTCCCGCGCCACCGGCTGCGACATGACCTTCGGCCTCTTTCTGCCCGCCGAGGCGCGCGATGGCCCGGTGCCGGTGCTCTGGTATCTCTCGGGGCTGACCTGCACCCATGAAAACGCCATGACCAAGGCCGGCGCTCAGGGCTGGGCCGCCGAACAGGGCATCGCTCTGGTGTTTCCCGACACCAGCCCCCGGGGCGACGGCGTGGCCGACGATGCCGCCTATGACCTGGGGCAGGGTGCCGGCTTTTACGTCAACGCCACGCAAGACCCCTGGGCGCCGCATTACCGCATGTGGGATTACATCGCCGACGACCTGCCGCGCGTGCTGACCGCCAATTTCCCGATCGATCCCGATCGTCAGGCGATCACCGGGCATTCCATGGGCGGGCATGGCGCGCTCACGCTGGCGATGTCCCTGCCGGGCCGCTTCACCAGCGTCTCGGCCTTCGCGCCGATCTGCAACCCCACCGCCAGCGATTGGGGCCGCAAGCAGTTCACCGCCTATCTCGGCGAAGACGAAGCCACCTGGGCTGCCCATGACGCAAGCCTCCTGATGCGCGACCGGGGCTTCGACGGTCCGGTGCTGATCGATACCGGCACCTCGGACCAGTTCCTCGATCTGCTGCGCCCCGAGGCGCTCGCCAGCGCCTGCGCCGAACGCCGTCAACACGCCACGCTGCGACTGCAGCCGGGCTACGACCACAGCTATTTCTTCATCTCGTCCTTCATGGAAGACCATGTCAGCTTCCATGCCGAGGCGCTCTATTCGGGGTGATCCATGAGCCATTATGACCTGATCATCATCGGCTCGGGTCCGGCGGGCCGGGCCGCCGCCATTCAGGCCGGCAAGCTCAAGCGTCGGGTGCTGGTGATCGACCGCAAGGACCGGTTCGGCGGGGTGTCGGTGCATACCGGCACGATCCCCTCCAAGACCCTTCGGGAAACCGTGCTGAACCTCTCGGGCTGGCGCGAACGCAGCTTTTATGGCCGCTCCTACCGGGTCAAGGACGATATCGGCGCCCATGATCTCAAGGCGCGCCTGCACAAGACCCTCGATTACGAGGTTGACGTGCTCGAACACCAGTTCAACCGCAACCATGTCGACACTCTGAACGGCGCCGCCCGCTTCGCCGGCCCGCACCAGATCGAGGTCGCCACCGAAGCCGGCGAAAAGACCATCCTCACCGCCGACCGCTTCCTGATTGCGACCGGCACCAAAACCTACCGCCCCGAGACCGTGCCCTTCAACGGCACCACCGTCTTGGACAGCGACGAGTTTCTCGACCTCGCCCAGATCCCTCGCAGCCTGATCGTGGTGGGCGCCGGGGTGATCGGCGTGGAATACGCCACGATGTTTTCCGCGCTCGATGTGCGCGTGACCCTGATCGAACCGCGCGAGACCTTTCTCGATTTCATCGACCGCGCCATCATTCAGGACTTCACCCACCAGATCCTCGAAAACGGCGTCGATCTTCGCCTCGGCAGCGCCATCGACCGGATCGAGACAACCCCTGGCCATGTCGAGGTCAGTCTCGCCAATGGCCGCCATGTCCGTGCCGAAATGCTGCTCTTCGCCGCGGGCCGCATGGGTGCGACCGACGGTCTGAACCTCTCCGCCGCCGGGCTGAAGTCCGATCACCGTGGCCGCCTGTCGGTGGACCGCAAGACCTACCAGACCGACATCCCGCATATCTACGCCGCAGGCGACGTGATCGGCCATCCCTCGCTGGCCTCCACCTCTCTGCAACAGGGCCGCGTCGCCGCCTGCCATGCGCTCGACACGCCTACATTGCCGGAAAGCCCCTGGTTTCCCTATGGCATCTATTCGGTGCCCGAGATTTCCACCTGCGGCATGTCCGAAGAAGAGATGCAAGAGCGCGGCATCCCCTACGAGGTCGGCGTCGCCCGCTTCCGCGAAACCTCGCGCGGCCATATCATGGGGCTGGAGCACGGCATGCTGAAAATGCTCTTCAGCCTGAAAACCCGCCGTGTGCTGGGGGTGCAGATCGTCGGCGAAGGCGCGACCGAGCTGATCCACATCGCCCAGGCGGTGCTCAATCTCAAGGGCACGGTGGATTATTTCGTGCAGAACACCTTCAACTATCCCACCCTCGCCGAAGCCTACAAGATCGCCGGTCTCGATGCGTTCAACCGCATGCCCATCCCCGAGGAATACAAGGTCCGCCGCGATCCCCCGGCCACCCCTGCGACGATGTCGGGCGACACGCCCGCGGACCCCTCCCGATGAGCATCTATGTCGACGCCGATGCCTGCCCCGTAAAGGCCGAGGTCGAAAAGGTCGGCACCCGCCACAAGGTGCAGATGTTCATCGTCTCGAACGGCGGCCTGCGCCCCTCGCAGAATCCGCTGGTCGAAACGGTCATCGTGCCCGAAGGCCCTGACGTGGCCGACCAGTGGATCGCCGACCGTGCCGGACCGGGCGATGTGGTCATCACCGGCGACATCCCCCTTGCCGCCAAATGCGTGGCCTCCGGGGCGCTGGTGCTCAAGCATAACGGCGAGCCACTGACCGAGGCCAATATCGGCAACGTCCTGGCCACCCGCGACCTGATGGCCGATCTTCGCGCCGCCGATCCGTTCCGCCAGGGCGGCGGCAAGAGTTTCTCTCGCGCCGACCGCTCCCGCTTCCTCGATGCCCTCGAACGCGCCCTCCGCACCGCCGCCACCCATCGCCCCGGCGCCTGACCCTCTCCCCCCTTTCATCGTTCCCCAAATACTCAAACCCTGTCCCCGCCCGCACCTTGTCCACTCCTTCCGCGAACCGCCCCCCGGGGGTTTACAAACCGCGACCGCTCCTCTCATGTATCCCCCACAGGACAAGCCGCGGATCTTAATGACCACCTCTGCCATTCAGCGATCCAACCTGATGGGCGCGCTTTTCGCGCTTGCGGCGGTGATGTGCTTTTCGCTCAACGATGTCGGCATCAAGTTCCTGTCCGACCGCTATGCGCTGCATCAGGTGATCCTGATCCGTTCGGTGATCGGCACGCTGATCCTTCTGGCGGTCATCATGCCGCTGGCCGGTGGGCTGCGCGTGATGCGCACGCGGCGGCTCGGGGCGCATCTGTTGCGCGGGGTCTGCGTGGTCTTCGCCAATATGTGCCTGTTTCTGGGTCTTGCGGCGATGCCCATCGCCGATGCGGTGGCGGTGTTCTTCGTCTCGCCGCTCATCATTACCATCTTCTCGGTGATCTTCCTGCGTGAAACCGTGGGCGCGCGCCGATGGGCGGCGATCGCCGTGGGATTCATCGGCGTGATGGTGATCGTCAAGCCCGGCACCACGGCGTTTCAACTGGCGTCGCTTCTGCCGATCGCGGCGGCCACGCTCTATGCGGTCATGCATATCGTCGCCCGCAAGATCGGCGGCACCGAAAGTGCGGCGACCATGGCCTTCTACATCCAGTCCACCTTCATCGTGGCCAGCGTGATCTTCGGCCTGACCCTCGGCCATGGCAACTTTGCGGGCTCCGGGCATCCGTCGCTGGAGTTCCTCTTGCGCGCATGGGGCCCCATCGCGCCCGAGGATTGGCCGATCCTTGTCATGCTGGGGGTGTCCGGCGTGTTCGGCGGCTTTTTCATCTCTCAGGCGTATCGGCTGTCTGAGGCTGCCTTCGCCGCGCCCTTCGAATATGTCGCCATGCCGATGGCGATCATGTGGGGCGTCACCGTCTTCGGCACATGGCCCGCGCCCACCGCGTGGATCGGCATCGCGCTCATCATCGGCTCGGGCCTCTATCTCATCTGGCGCGAGTCCACCAAGGGCCGCACATTGGTCGCCAAAGACCCGAGCAGAAGGTAATCGCATGACCATCAACGCCGTCATTTTCGACATCGGCAATGTCTTGATCGAATGGCAGCCGGAACGGCGCATGGCCGAACGCATCGGCGCATCACGGGCCTCCGCCCTGTTCGAGGCGTTCGACGTCCACGCCATGATGACCCGGATCGACAGCGGCGAGGATTTCGCCGGCGTCATCCATGAAACCGCTGCCGCCCATCCCGACTGGCACGACGAAATCGCGCTGTTTCACTCCGACTGGACCGGCATCGCCCAACCCGACATCCCCCATTCCGTCCGCCTGCTGCGCGCCCTGCGTGCCCGGCGCGTTCCGGTCTTCGCGCTGACCAATTTCGGCGCGGCGAACTTTCCGCTCAGTGCCGCGCAATTCCCCTTCCTGACCGAGTTCGACCGCCATTACATCTCGGGCGAGATGGGCCTCGCCAAACCCGACCCCGCCATCTACGCCGCCGTCGAGGCCGATTGCGGGTTTGCGCCCGAAAGCCTGCTCTTCGCAGATGACCGCGACGACAACATCTCCGCCGCCGCGGCGCGCGGCTGGAAAACCCATCTGTTTGCAGACCCTGCCGATTGGGCGCAAACTCTGATAGACTACGGATTACTGACCAAGGACGAGGCCGCATGAGCATCACCATCATCCCTTTCGACGAAGGCGAAGCGCATCTTGACTGGCTGGCCCTCTGCGATGCGTTCGAGGCGGGTCACACACTCCCCCGCGCCGAGATCGCCGACACGTTCCTTTACCGTGACCCCGATACGATGCTCAATCGCGCGGCATGGATCGACGGGCTGGGCATGGCCGTCAAGACCGCGACGATCTTCCCCGGCAATCCCGGGCGTGGCGCGCCGATGGTCAACGGCGCGGTCAACCTCTATGACGACGCGGGCGGCACCCTGTCGGCTCTGGTGGATTTTCACCTCGTGACCAAGTGGAAGACCGCCGGCGACAGCCTTTATGCCGCGCGCAAACTGGCCCGCCCCGACAGCCGGAATATCCTGATCGTCGGGGCCGGCACCGTGGGCCGCTCGTTGTTTGAGGCCTATTCCGCCGCCTTCCCAGACGCCCGCTTCACGGTCTGGAACCGGACGCGGGCAAATGCCGAAGCGATGGCCGCCGACTGCCCCGGCCTGCAGGTGGCCGATGATCTGGAAGCCGCCGTGCGCGCCGCCGATATCGTGACCTCCGCCACCATGTCCACCGATCCGATCCTCAAGGGCGACTGGCTGCAGCCCGGCCAGCATATCGACCTGATCGGCGCCTACCGCCCCGACATGCGCGAGGCCGACGACACCGCCATCTCCCGTGCGCGGGTGTTCGTGGACAGTTTCAACACCACGGTGGGTCATATCGGCGAGATCAAGATCCCGCTCGAGACAGGCACCATCACCCGCGACGCGCTGATCGCGGATTACTACCAGCCGCAGGCGTTCCAGCGCCGCTCCGAAGACGAGATCACGCTCTTCAAGAATGGCGGCGGCGCGCATCTCGACCTGATGACCAGCCGCTATATCCTCGACGCCTGGCAGGGCTCGCAATGATCTGGTGGGTGCTCACGGTCCTCGTCCTGACGGTCCTGCTGGCACCCTTTCTGGCCGAAGCCCTGCGCCCGGCCCTCTCGGATGCGGACCGTGCCGATGCGCCGGGCCAAATGGCCGATCTCCCGCTCGGGCCCACGCATTACCAATGGCTCGGCGCGCAGTCCGGGCCGCTCATCGTCTGCGTGCATGGCCTGACGACACCTTCTTTCGTGTGGTATCCCATCGCCGCCGGTCTGGGGCGTCTGGGGTTTCGGGTGCTGGTCTATGATCTTTACGGGCGCGGCTGGTCGGCGCGACCGCGCGGCGCTCAGGACAGCGATTTTTTCGTGACCCAGCTCGAAGACCTGCTCGATACGCTCGAGATTGACGAGCCGATCACCCTCATGGGCTATTCCATGGGGGGCGTGATCGCTGCCGCTTTTGCGGCGCGCCATGCGGATCGACTGCGCCAGCTTGTGCTGCTGGCGCCCGCCGGCATGGGCCACGATCTTGGCCCCATCGCGCGGCTTGTGGTCAATCATGACTGGCTGGGGGCATGGCTGTTCATGGGGCTCTATGGCCGCCAGTTCCGCTCCGCCACGGAAGCCGAGCGTGGTCTCGACACCAGCATCGACAACGTCGTCGATCTCCAGCAGGGCCAGTTGCGCTGGCGCGGGTTTCGGGGGGCAGTCCTGTCGTCTATGCGCGGCGCCCTCGACGAGGATATGGCCCCCGCCCACCGTGCCATCGCCTCGGCCGGCCTGCCGGTTCTGGCGATCTGGGCGCGCGAGGACGAGGTGATCCCGATCTCCGGCATGGGGCGGCTGGCCGAATGGAACCGCGATGCCCGGCAGGAAATGATCTCGGGCGCAAGCCATGCGCTCGCCTATACCCATGACACCGAGGTGGTCGATCTTCTGGATGTCCTGTTGACCCGCTAAAGCGTTTCGCGAAAAACCTGACTCACAGATTTTCGCGAAATGCAGTGCTCCGTTCAATCGTTGCGAGCGTTCCGCCTGTCGCTGATGCCTCAGGTTAAAGGCGGAACGCTTTAGCCCGCGTTCCTTCAGCTCGCCATGGCCAACGGTGGCGGTGGCGTGCTGCGGCGCTCGCGCACCGGCAGATGCACCAGCGCCGAGAACGCGCCCACCCCCACGCCGATCCACCACACCAGCGTATAGTCGCCATGCAGGTCATACATCCGACCGCCCAGCCAGACGCCCATGAAACTGCCAAGCTGGTGGCTGAAGAACACGATCCCATAAAGCGTGCCCATATAGCGGATGCCGTAGATATGCGCGATCAGCCCGCTGGTCAGGGGAACCGTGGCCAGCCACAGCGATCCCATCGCCGCCGCGAAGATCAGCACGCTTGTGGGCGTCATCGGCACCAGGATGAACACCGCCGCCACCACGGTGCGCGCGGCGTAAATGCCTGCCAGCAGGTATTTACGCGAATACCTCTTGCCCAGCCATCCCGCGCTCAGCGTGCCCGCGATATTGGCCAGCCCGATCACCGCGATCGCCATCGCGCCAAGCGCCGATGTCGTCGTCACCCCGATGGAATGCAGCACACCGCCCGCCATGATCGGCCCGCACATTTCTGTGACGAAGGCCGGGAAATGCGCCGTCACGAAGGCAAGCTGATACCCGCAGCTGAAAAACCCCACGAAGATCAGCGTGAAGGACGGATCGCGAAACGCGCGGCCCAGAACCGTGCCCATGCTCTCTTCCAGCTCGGCGCGGCTGGCCGCTGCCGGACTGCGCATCATCGGCAGGAACGCCAGCGTCGCCAGCACCGCGCCCGCAAAGACCACGAACACCATCTGCCAGTCCATCACGCTCAACAGCGCCTCGGCCACCGGCGGGCCGAACACCTGCCCCGCCGATCCCGCCGCCGTGGCGATGCCAAGGCTCATCGAGCGGTTTTCCTCGGAACTGGCCCGTCCCACCACCGCAAGGATCACCCCGAACCCGGTGCCCGCGATGCCAAAACCGACAAGGATTTCATATAGCTGATGCGCCTCCGGCGTCACCGCGAAGGACGACAGCACCAGCCCCGCGGCATAGGTCACTGCCCCAAGCACAATCGCCTTGCGATCCCCGATCCGCTCGGCCAGCGCCCCGAAGATCGGCTGCCCGATCCCCCAGGCGAGGTTCTGTATGGCAATCGCCAGGCTGAACTCGGCCCGCAGCCAGCCGAATTCTTCGGCGATCGGGATCTGGAACACGCCGAACGACGCGCGCACCGCGAAAGACACCAGCATGATGGCGCAGCCCGCGATCAGAACGGGGGTGAACAGCGGGGTGGATGATTTCATGGGGAACGTCCTGATCTTGCGCCGCCCCATAATGCGCAATGCCCGGCCTGCGTCAATTCAGGCTTCGTGATGCCACCCATCACCAAAGCGACGGCTTTTCTTGCCGCCCGTGCCGCGCTATGCGGAACGCCATGAGCAGTCTGACCGATCTCTATGCCGAAAAAGTGGCCACGGGTGCGCTGACCCCCGATCCCGCGCAGCGCGCCGTGCTGCCCGAGTTCGACCGTATCCGCGACGCCCTCGCCCAACCTGCGCCCAAGGGCTGGTTCCGTCGCCGTGCGCCCGAAGCCCCTCCCGGTCTTTACCTCTGGGGTGGGGTGGGGCGCGGCAAGTCGATGCTGATGGACCTTTTCGTGGAAACCGTGCCGGTGCCCGCGCGCCGCGTGCATTTCCATGCCTTCATGCAGGAAATCCATGCCGGGATGCACACCGCCCGCCAGCGCGGGGTCGAGGATGCCCTGGCCCCCGTTGCCAAATCCGTTTCCGACGATCTGCGCCTTCTGGCCTTCGACGAAATGCAGATCACCGACATCACCGACGCGATGATCGTGGGCCGGCTGTTTCAGGCGCTTTTCGATGCCGGCGTCGTGGTGGTCACTACCTCCAACCGCCCGCCCGATGATCTCTACAAGAACGGTCTCAACCGGCAGCTGTTCCTGCCCTTCATCGACCTCATCAAGACCCGCATGGTCGTGCACCAGATGGACGGCCCCACCGATTACCGCCAGGATCGGCTCTCGGGCAGTCCCACCTATTTCACCCCGCTTGGTCCCGACACCCGCACGCAGCTCGAAACCCTCTGGTCCGAGCTGACCGATGCGCAGCCCACCCCGCCGCTGACCCTGCATGTCCAGAAACGCGAGGTTACGATCCCTGCCTTCCGCAACGGCGTGGCGCGCGCCAGCTTCTATGACCTCTGCGGCAAGCCGCTCGGCCCCGCCGATTACCTCGCCCTTGCCGCCGCCGCGCGTGTGCTGGTGCTGGAAAACATCCCCCAGCTCGGCCGCTCCAACTTCAACGAGGCCAAGCGCTTCGTCACCCTGATCGACGCTTTATACGAGGCAAAGGTGCAACTGATCTGCTCGGCCGCCGCCGATCCCGAATATCTCTATCTCGAAGGCGAGGGCAGTTTCGAATTCGAACGCACCGCCAGCCGCCTGCGGGAAATGCAATCCGACGGCTGGGGCGCCGCCTGACCCGGTTCAGGTCTTTGCCGTCGCCTGCAGCCAGTTGATATACAGCCGCTCGGCCATATCGTTGAACGTGGTCATCCTGGCCGCGCACTCCGCCTCCAGCCGCTCCACGGCGCCCGCGCCCAAAGCCGCCTCCAGCGCACCCGCATATTCCGGGATATCGGCCCAGACCCGCACCGTGTCCGGCTCGACCTCCATGTGGAACTGCATCGAATAGGCCCGCGTGCCCCATTTCATCGCCTGCACCGCGCAATCCGGCGATGTCGCCAGAACCTGTCCGCCGGGCGGCAGGGCCGTCACCTCCGCGCCATGCCATTGCAGCGCCGGAAACACCTCGGGCAGCCCGTCGAACAGAACGCCGCTCGCGCCCGCCTCGGTCAGCATCACATCCAGCACACCCACCTCCGGGCGCTCGGATTTGCCCACCGTGCCGCCAAGCGCCTCGGCCAGCAGTTGATGCCCCAGACACAGGCCCAGAAACGGCATCCCGCGCTCTTCCACCGCCTCCCGGATATAGGCCTTTTCAGCCACCAGCCAGGGATGCGCCTCCTCCTGCCAGACATCCATCGGCCCGCCCATGACCCATAGCGCGTCATAGCCGTCGATCTGGGGCAGCGCCTCGCCCTCATCCAGTTCGATGGCGTCCCATGTATGGCCATCCTCGGCCAGGAACTTGCGGAAGATGCCGGGATGTTCGACGCGCTCATGTTGCAGAACAAGGATATGCATGCGGGCCTCCAATGCGATCGGTCGCGCCAACGGTAGGGGCGCTGCGCGCCTTGGGCAAGCATCCAGCAGGGCTTTGCGCAATTCGCGTCCACCCTGCCGGTTTCCGCCCCTACCTGTAGGACGAGGGCGGCCCCCCGAAATGCTGCGCATAGACCCTCGAGAAATGCGAGGAACTGGCAAACCCCGTCGCCAGCGCGATCTCGGTCAGGCTCAGCGGCGAATTGCGCAACAGGCTCTGCGCCTTGTCCAGCCGCAACTCCCGGTAATAGCGCATCGTGGACCGGCCCAGCCTGTCCTGAAAAAGCCGGTTCAACTGCCTTGGCGACAGGCCCGCATAGGCCGCCAACCGCTCGAGCGGCAGCGGCTCGGCCACATGCGCCTCCATCGCCTCGACCGCATCAAGGATCGCCGGGGTGTTCGATCCCACCCGCTCGACCAGACCGGCACGCTGCGGCCCGATCGACGGGCGCACCTCGGTATGCATGAACCAGTCGCTCACCAGCCGCGCAAAGGGCGCGCCGTGATGCTGGCTTATCAGCGCGTGCATCAGATCCATCGGCGCGGTCCCCCCGGCACAGGTCACCCGATCCCGGTCGATCACGTAAAGCGTCCTCTCGATCAGCAGATGCGGCGAGATTTCGGCAAGTGCTGCGGCATGTTCCCAATGCACCGTCATCCGCCGTCCCGCCATCAGCCCGGCGCGCGCAAGGATGATCGGCCCGCCCGACACGCCGCCAAGCGGGACACCCTCGCGCGCCAGCCTTGCCAGCCATGTCATCACCCGCCGGTCGTCATATCCCGTCGGATCGCCGCCCGCGACCACGAACAGGTAATCCAGATCCAGATCGTCGCCCACCTGCGCTTGCGGCATCACCACCGCCGCACCGGAACTCGCCACCGGCGCGGGGCCGGTCGACACGTTGACCATGTCATAAAGCACCCGGCGCGCCAGCAGGTTCGCCGCGCGCATCGGCTCCACCAGCGACGCATAGGACATCATCGCGAACCCATCGACCGGCAGAACGCCGATTCGCCGGGTGGTCACGGTTTTTGTACCAATCTCGTCCATAAAATGAAAATAAACGTCCGTTTCGGAAAAGTCCATTTCCTGAAGACTCGTCATTGTAGAATGGACCACTGATAGGAAGCGATGCCAATGCGCTACTCTGCATTTCGGATTTTTCGTGAGGGGCTGACCGGCAACAAGGGCTGGAAACCCGTCTGGCGCGAACCCGAGCCGAAATCCGAATACGATATCGTCATCGTCGGCGGCGGCGGGCATGGCCTTGCCACCGCCTATTATCTCGCCAAGGAATTCGGCCTGACCAATGTGGCCGTTCTGGAAAAGGGCTGGCTTGGCTCGGGCAATATCGGGCGCAACACCACCATCATCCGCTCCAACTACCTTTTGCCGGGCAACGAGCCGTTCTACGAATTCTCGCTCAAGCTCTGGGAAGGGCTGGAGCAGGATTTCAACTACAACGCCATGGTCAGCCAGCGGTCGATCCTGAACCTGTTTCACACCGATGCGCAGCGGGATGCCTTCGTGCGGCGCGGCAACGCGATGATCCTTGCGGGCGCCGATGCCGAACTGGCCGATGCCGCGCAACTGCGCCGCGAATTGCCGTTCCTCGATTTCGACAATGCCCGCTTCCCGATCAAGGGCGGGCTTTACCAGCGGCGCGGCGGCACGGTGCGCCACGACGCGGTCGCATGGGGCTATGCGCGCGGCGCCGATGAACGCGGCGTCGACATCATCCAGAATTGCGAAGTGACCGGCTTCGACATCGAAAACGGCACCTGCCGGGGCGTGCAGACCACCCGGGGTGCGATCCGCGCCAAAAAGGTCGCGGTCTGCGTCGCCGGCTCGTCCAGCCGCGTGATGGAAAAGGCCG
This sequence comes from Roseobacter sp. AzwK-3b, assembly GCF_000170875.1. Classification (NCBI taxonomy): domain Bacteria; kingdom Pseudomonadati; phylum Pseudomonadota; class Alphaproteobacteria; order Rhodobacterales; family Roseobacteraceae; genus Roseobacter; species Roseobacter sp. AzwK-3b. The sequence goes on along the minus strand of NZ_ABCR01000001.1, from coordinate 331,980 downwards.
GCATGCGCCTGCCCATCGAAAGCCATGTGCTGCAGGCCTTCGTCACCGAAGGTCTGAAACCCGTGCTGCCCGGCGTCATCACCTTCGGCGCGGGCCACTTCTATGTCAGCCAGTCCGACAAGGGCGGTCTGGTCTTCGGCGGCGATATCGACGGCTACAATTCCTACGCGCAGCGCGGCAACCTGCCTGTGGTCGAGGATGTGGCCGAAGGCGGCATGGCCATCATGCCGATGATCGGCCGCGCCCGTCTCCTGCGCAGCTGGGGCGGGATCATGGACATGTCGATGGACGGCTCGCCCTTCATCGACAAGACCCATATCGGCGGGCTCTATTTCAACGGCGGCTGGTGTTACGGCGGCTTCAAGGCCACACCCGCCAGCGGCTTTTGCTACGCGCATCTGCTGGCCCGCGACACGCCGCACCCCACCGCCACCCAGATGCGGCTTGACCGCTTCATGACCGGCAACCTGATCGACGAGAAGGGGCAGGGCAACCAGCCCAACCTGCATTAACAAAGGCACGACAGATGATCATCGACCATCCGCTTCTCGGTCCCCGCGACGCCGCCGAATTCGTTTATCTGGGCGATGTCTCCCTAATCGACCGTCCCGATTGGCAGGCCGAGGACGCAATGCAGCGTTTCCATGAATACGGCTATCTGCGCGACAACCCCGCCGGTCTGCACCGCGAGCTGTGGTATCACGAACAGGGCGACCGCTCGTGGCTTGTCGTGACCCGTGACACCGTCACGCATGACATCACATCGGTCGAACTGGCCCGCGACGTGGCCCGCGAACGGGGGCGCAGCAAATGAGCCAGAAGAACCGCATCGCCGACGGTCAGGTTGACCGCGCCACCGAACTCAGCTTCCGCTTCAACGACACCTGGATGAAGGGCCATCCCGGCGACACGCTCGCCTCGGCGCTTCTGGCCAACGGGCAGCGCCTTGTGGGCCGCTCGTTCAAGTATCACCGCCCGCGCGGCATCCTCACCGCCGGCTCCGAGGAACCCAACGCCCTCGTGCAACTCCGCTCCGGCGCCCATCAGGAACCCAACACCCGCGCCACCACGGTCGAGCTCTTCGACGGCCTGACCGCCACCAGCCAGAACCATCGCGGCTCGCTCGAATTCGATCTGATGGCCGTGACCGATCTTCTGTCGCCCTTCCTCTCGGCGGGCTTCTACTACAAGACCTTCATGTGGCCGCGCGCCTTCTGGGAAAAGCTCTACGAGCCGGTGATCCGCGCCTCGGCGGGCCTTGGCAGCCTGTCGATGAAGGACGACCCCGACCGCTATGACAAGGGCTTCGCCCATTGCGACCTTCTGGTGATCGGCGCCGGTCCCTCGGGTCTTGCCGCCGCTCTGGCCGCGGGCCGGGCGGGTGCGCGCGTGATCCTCGCTGACGAGGATTTCCGCCCCGGTGGCCGCCTCAACGCCGAAACGCTCGAAATCGACGGCATGCCCGGCACCGATTGGGCGGCGGGCGTGGTGGCCGAACTCACCGCGATGGACAATGTCCGCCTGATGACCCGCACGACGGTCTATGGCGCCTACGATCACGGCACCTACGGCGCTCTGGAACGCTGCACCGATCACCTGGCCGATGCGGGCGGCAAGCCGCGCCAGATCCTCTGGCGGATCTATTCGAAACGCGCCGTGCTGACCGCTGGCGCCACCGAGCGCCCCATCGCCTTTGGCAACAACGACCGTCCCGGCATCATGCTGGCCGGTGCCGTGCGCGCCTATCTCAACCGCTATGGTGTCACCCCGGGCCACGAGGTTGCGGTGTTCACCAACAACGACGACGGCTGGCGCACCGCCGCCGATCTGGCGGCGCGCGGCGTGCATGTGCCCGCCGTGATCGACAGCCGCGATGCCCCCGCCCCCCTCGACGTGCCCGGTGCGCGCCATATCCGTGGCGCCGGCGTGGTCGATACCGTGGGCCGCAAGGGGATCAAGTCGATCACCCTCACCGATGGTCAGGTGATCCCCGTCGATTGCCTTGCCGTCTCGGGCGGCTGGAACCCCAATGTTCACCTCACCTGCCACCAGCGCGGTCGCCCCGTCTGGCGTGACGACATCAACGCCTTCGTGCCCGGTGACGCCCTGCCGCCCGGCATGGCGGTGGCCGGTGCCGCCAATGGCGCGCTCACCCTTGCCGCTGCCCTTGCGCAGGGGCAGGCGACCGCCAATGCCCAGATCGAACAGCTCGGCTTCACCGCCAGCCACACCGCCACACCCCGCGCCGAGGACGAGCCGCATCGCGGCGCCGCCTTCTGGCATGTGCGCGAAAGCACCAAGCGTGCATGGCTCGATCAGCAGAACGATGTGACCGTCAAGGACGTCAAGCAATCCTACCGCGAAGGCTTCCGCGCGGTCGAACATCTCAAGCGCTACACCACGCTTGGCATGGCCACCGATCAGGGCAAGACCGCCAATATCCCGGCCCTTGCGATCATGGCCGAATGCACCGGCAAGACGATCCCCGAAACCGGCACCACGATCTTCCGCCCGCCCTATACGCCCGTGCCCTTGGGCGCGCTTGGTGGCCGGTCCCGTGGCCACGATTTCCGCCCCTACCGCCTGACACCCTCGCATCAATGGGCCAAGGACAACGGCGCCACCTTCGTCGAGGTGGGCAACTGGCTGCGCGCCCAGTGGTATGCCCGCCCCGGTGAACAGGGCTGGCGCGACAGCGTCGACCGCGAGGTGACGGCCACCCGCAATTCCGTCGGCATCTGCGACGTGACCACCCTTGGCAAGATCGACATTCAGGGCCGCGACGCGGGCGAGTTTCTCAACCGCATCTACTGCAACGGCTTCGCCACGCTGGCCGTGGGCAAGGTCCGCTACGGGCTGATGCTGCGCGAGGATGGCATCGCCTATGATGACGGCACCACCGCGCGGATGTCCGAAAATCACTACGTGATGACCACCACCACCGCCAACGCCGTGCTGGTCTTCCGCCGGCTGGAATTTGCGCGTCAGTGCCTCTGGCCCGATCTGGATGTGCACCTGATCTCGACCACCGATGGCTGGGCGCAATTCGCCGTCGCCGGTCCCAATGCCCGCAACCTTTTGCGCAAGGTGATCGACGCCGAGCATGACATCTCGAACGAAGCGTTCCCCTTCATGGCCTGCGGCGAGGTGACGGTCTGCGGCGGCACGCCCGCGCGGCTCTTCCGGATCTCCTTCTCGGGGGAACTGGCCTATGAAATCGCCGTTCCCGCGCGCTATGGCAACGCCATGATGGGCGTGCTGATGCAAGCCGGGGCCGAATATGATGCTACCCCCTATGGCACCGAGGCGCTTAGCGTCATGCGCATCGAAAAGGGCCATGCGGCAGGCAATGAACTCAACGGTCAGACCACCGCGCATAACCTTGGCATGGGCCGCATGGTCAGCCAGAAAAAGGACAGCATCGGCGCCGTGCTCAGCCAACGCCCCGAGATGATCCGCGACGACGCGATCAAGCTGGTGGGCTTCCGGCCAGTCAACCGCGCCGACAAGCTGGCGGCAGGCTCGCATTTCATCACGCGCGGCGACACGGCCAGCATGGACAACGATCAGGGTTGGATGACCTCGGTGGCCTATTCGCCCTCTTTGGGCCATTCCATCGGCCTCGGCTTCATCAAGCGCGGCGATCAGCGCCAGGGCGAGATCGTCCGCGCCGTCAACCCGCTCATGGGCAGCGAGATCGAGGTCGAGATCGTCTCGGCCCATTTCATCGACCCGGAAGGAGAGCGCCTCCGTGCCTGACCTGACCCTCACCCTCACCTCCGCGCCGCCGCTTGCAGGCTATGACATCACCTTCGGCGATCTGCGCCTGACCGCGCCCGCCGATCTGGCGGTCGTGTCGCTGGCCCTCCCCCTCGGCGCCGAGGATGCCGCCAAAAAGGCGATCAAATCGGCTTATGGCATCGACCTGCCCGATTCCGGCAAATCGGCGGTCTCCAACGAGGGCGCACGGCTGGTCCGGCTGGGGCTGGACATGGCTCTGGCGATCTTCACCCATGCCACCCCCGATGCCGAACGCGTCGTTGCGGGCAAGCTCAAGGGCAAGGTCTACACCACCGATCAGACCGATGTCTGGACCGGTCTTGCGCTCAGCGGTCCGCGCGCCCGTGTCGCGCTGGAACGGATATGCCCGATTGATCTGCACAGCGATGCCTTTGCCGAAAACGATGCCGCGCGGACCGTGATGGAACATCTGGGCGCGCTCATCATCCGCACCGGGCCGGACGCGTTCCTGCTTCTGTCCGCCAGTTCCTCCGCAGGCTCGTTCCTGCATGCCATCGAAACCTCGATTGAAAACATCACTTAAGCCAACCACGCGGAATTCAGGGCTCCGTGTCACAACAGGGAAAGGAAGATAACCATGTATCTTGAAAACCTGGAACCAGCCCCCTCCGCCGCTGTCGGCACCAGTAATGCCCGTCGCAGCCTGTCAGGCGATTTCGTGTTTCTCAGTCAGGACAGCGGCGTGGCCTATGCCGCCGAAGCCTGCATCGACGTACTGCGTTCCGCGAACCGGCTTCTGGGGCACGACGCCTATGGCTGGACGCATCTGCGCGCCGACGATCACGCTTGTGACGCCGCGCCGATCTGCGGCCCCGACCAGACGCTTGTGCTGATCGGCGGCACCGAGCATCCCTGGCGCCCGGCCAAATCCCACCTCACCGCCCTGCGCGCCTGCATCCGCAACGCCGCCCGCGTCTGCGTCGTCGGCTCCGCCGTCTTCGTGCCGCTGGCCGCCGGCGTGCTGGGGACCAAGCGCCTCGCCGTCCACCCCAATTTCCGCCCCGGGGTCGAGGAAACGGGCCGTGGTCTGGACCTCGCCCAAGGCGCCACCTGCCACCACAACGCGCTGAGCAGCGCCATCAGCCCCGCTGCCGCCATGCGCATGATCGTCGAGCTGGTGGGCGCGCGCGACGGCGAATTCACCCGCGCCGCCCTGTCGCGCTATCTCGGCCTCAGCGAACCCGAGGCCGAAACCGGCGCCGGCGAACACTGGCGCTACAAGCGCATGGCCCAGGGCGACGAGGTGATCGGCGACGCGCTGCAGATCATGCTCGACCATCTCGAGGATACCTTGACCGTCGGTCAGATCGCTGGCCTCCTCGACGTCTCCCCCCGCAAGCTCGAACGTGGCTTCCGCGATCTGCTCGAACAGACCCCCCTCAAGGTCTACCGCGACCTGCGGCTTGATCGCGCCCACAGCCTTCTCGCCCAGACCTCCCTGCCGGTGAACGAGGTCTCCGTGGCTTGCGGGTTTTCCAACGTCACCCTGATGAAGAAATGGTTCACCCGCAAATACGGCCAAACCCCCGATCAGGTCCGCCGCCACGCCTTTGCCGGCAGCGCCGCCGCCTGATCCGCGCCGCGCATGGGGGCGCACCCGATCATGTGCGCCCTTGCCAGCCCCATCCCCCTTTGATTTAACCGGCCCGGACCCAACATACCGGAGGCCGGCATGGTCGACATCGCCACCCGCGTCTACAATCACCGCTGGAAGATGGACCCGATCGTCCGCTCCCTGATCGACACCGATTTCTACAAGCTGCTGATGTGCCAGTCGGTCTTTCGCAACAAGCCCGACACCATCGTCACCTTCAGCCTCATCAACCGCACCAAATCCGTCCGCCTGGCCGAGCTGATCGACGAGGGCGAGCTGCGCGCGCAACTCGATCACATCCGCTCTCTGTCGCTCAGCCGGGGGGAATCCACATGGCTGCGGGGCAACACATTCTATGGCCAACGCCAGATGTTCACCCCCGAATTCATGGAATGGTTCGAGGCCCTCCGCCTGCCGCCCTACCATCTCGAAAAGCGCGACGGCCAATATGAACTCACCTTCGAAGGCAAATGGCCCGAGGTCATGCTCTGGGAAATTCCCGCCCTCTCCGTCCTGATGGAGCTGCGCGCCCGCGCCGTTCTCGGCCGTATGGAAAAATTCGAACTGCAGGTGCTCTATGCCCGCGCCATGACCAAACTGTGGGAAAAGGTCGAACGCCTGCGCCCGCTCCCCGATCTGCGCATCGCCGATTTCGGCACCCGTCGCCGCCATTCCTTCCTCTGGCAGGACTGGTGCGTGCAGGCCATGCGCGAGGGTCTGGGCGAGGGGTTCGTTGGCACCTCCAACTGCCTGATCGCCAAGAACCGCGATCTCGAGGCGATCGGCACCAACGCCCATGAACTGCCCATGGTCTATGCCGCCTTGGCCGAAACCGACGCCGAACTGGCGCAGGCCCCCTACAAGGTGCTGGCCGATTGGCACGAAGAGCATTCGGGCAATCTGCGCATCATCCTGCCCGATACATACGGCACCGAAGGGTTCTTGCGCGCCGCGCCCGACTGGCTGGCCGGCTGGACAGGCATCCGCATCGATTCCGGCGATCCGGCAACCGGCGCCGAGGTGGCGATCCGCTGGTGGCAGGACCGTGGCGAGGATCCCCGCAAGAAGCTCATCATTTTCTCGGATGGTCTGGACGCCGACAAGATCATCGAGCTGCACCGCCGCTTCCATGGCCGCGTCAAACTCAGCTTCGGCTGGGGCACGCTCCTGACCAACGATTTCCGCGGCCTGACCGAGGGCGACGCCCTGGCGCCCTTTTCGCTCGTCTGCAAGGCGGTCGCCGCCGACGGCCACCCCACTGTCAAACTCTCCGACAACCCCAACAAGGCAATGGGCCCGTCTGACGAAGTCGCCCGCTACAAACGCGTCTTCGGCGTAGGCGCGCAGGAGGCGATGGCGGTGGAGGTTTAGGGTATCAAATGAAACCGTCAGTATGAGCTTTTAGCTCTCGTTTCACACCGTGATCCATATGGGCGAGTATGACTCGCACGCCCTCGCGGCGCGCGAATTTGAAAGCGGGTATGAAGTCGCTGTCCCCAGTTACAACAACGATTGTCCGAACCATTTGGCGTAAAGACAATCGGTCAATATCCAGACCGATCCTGAGATCAACGCCCTTTTGTTCTATGTCGAGCATGAAGTCTTTTTCTTCCAAAGGCCGACTGGCCAGATCATCTTGGTGCATAACCCTATAGTTGAGTTTGTAACCTCTCGGCGACAGCTCTCCGGCGCGCAAAGATATGTTTGGCTGCAGTTCCAATTTTTGGAGAAATGCTTTGTTTCGCGTAAATACGTCTGTTTCTGCAAGATTTACCGTTTGTTTTGTCACAGGGTGCTTCACTTTACCTGATGCAGCATACGCATCGTAATAATACGTCCTAAGTAACTCAAATCCCGAAAGAAGTTCATTTTCTTTCAGCTCATCGATCGCGTGTAAAACGTCGTCTACATCCGGCGTTTTATTCAGGCGCTGTTTCAGTTTTCTTGTGAAAAAACCACCATCAATCAATATCGCATATCGATGATCCATGAAAAAAATCGACTCCGTACATTCGCGTTATGGTTGCCCATAAACTTTGATAAACGGCGAATGGTACGGAGTCTATTTTTGTATTCAGAGATTTTCCAATCTCTATGAGCACCATATAAGAAAGAATGGGAGAATGTGTAGAGTCAAAAATGCAACACCTTCGGCGCCGACGATTCGCACAGAGCGGTACCTCAAATCAACCGATCCACATCCATCCGCTGATGCAACACCCGGATAACTATGATCTTGTCCGGCGTCTGTCTGAACACCACCAGATGGCGTGCTGCCACTGCCAGGTGATAGCCCGGTTTGGCACCATCTGCGCGACGTGACACCGTTTGACCATCCTGCAGGCCTTTGATCACGCTCCGAAGGGACGCAACATAAGCATCGGCCTGCGCAAGGCCCCACTCCGAAAAACTAAATAGCCAGATATCTTCCAGATCGTTTCGCGCTTTCGGGGAAAGTTCGAGCGCCTTCATGCAAGATGCTTGGCATGCATCTCCGCCAGAAACTCATCGAAATCGAAGGGTTCCGGTGGTCCGCTCGCCTCGCCCTCGGCGATCGCCGCCCGAAGCCGCTCCAGCTTTTCCTCTTCCATTTCCAACATCCGCAACCCCGCACGCACCACGTCGCTGGCCGAGGCATAGCGCCCACTTTCCACCGCCTGCGTTATGAAATCGTTAAAGTGATCGCTCAAAACGACCGAGGTGTTGCGCGCCATGGCCTGTCTCCTTCGCTCCCCAATATACCAATCCTTGGTACCCGGCTCAATCCTCCCCCTCGACCTTGCCGCGCATCGCCTTCACCTCGCCGCGGACCTTCTTGGCCTTCAGCCGCCGTTTCTTCGATCCCAGTGTCGGCCTTGTGGCCACCCGGCGCTTGGGCGCCACCAGCGCCTTGCGGATCAGCTCGGCCAGCCGTTCGCGGGCGATCTCGCGATTGCGGGCCTGGGATCGCGTCTCCTCCACCTGGATGACGACCGCGCCCTCCTTGGTCCAGCGCCGTCCTGCCAGCCGTTGTAAGCGCCGTTTGACAACATCCGGTAAATGCGGCGAGCGCTCCGCCTCGAAACGCAACTCCACCGCCGTCGAGACCTTGTTGACATTCTGCCCGCCCGGCCCACTGGCGCGGATGAACTGTTCGGTCAATTCCCAGTCCTCGATGGTGATCGTATCGGTGATCTTCATGCGGTCTTTCGCAGGCAGTTGTGTACGGGATGGACACAAATTCGCCCCTCGGGTCCGAATTTCGTCCTGAACGCGGGGTGGTTTCGTACGGATCGTACCAAACCCAAAGGGCCGTTCCGATCCCGGAACGGCCCCCTAAAGGCTAGCGAAGGTGGCCCGGTTAGGACGCACCAATTCGGGGGATCATCGCCCCAGGGACTGCCCTAGGACGCACCCTCCCAAACTGTTCCGGCACCTCGCTCCAAATCCTTTATAGACACTGGACCACCTCCTTTCGCTTTGTTGAACTTATCCCCAGCCTGCCACAGATTTTCGGCGTGTCAAAACAAAATGCGGTAGGGTGTGAGAATTTTTCCGCAGGATATGGTCAGTCTGCCTGCAAAACCGCCACGCATTGCCCCGGCAGGTCCGCCATCGTCAATTCGCGGCGCGGTTTCGGCTTGGGGGCGTTCGGATCAGGCGGCGGCGGGTTGAGGATATTGCTCACCCATTCCTGCGCATCCGCGCAGCCATCCCCCGGCGGCGGCGCCTCCTGCTCTGCGCAAGACGCTGAATTCGAAGGACATTTCAGGCGCACATGAAAATGGTAGTGATGCCCCCACCAGGGCCGAACCTTGCGCAGCCAGCTTTTGTCGCCGGTTTCGTCCTGACACATCCGCACCTTGGCGCCCGGAAAAACAAAGATCCGGTCCGTCCTCGGATCCTTCGCTGCGGCCTTGATGATCTCATGATGCGCCCGGCTCCATTCCCCGTTGGTATAGGCCCCGTTCGCCCGCTGCATCGAGATCGACGAGAGGCTCTCCCGCTCCGCCCGGCTCAGGTTCAACCGATCCGCCGGCCTCATCCAGACATCCGCATCCATCCCGATCTGATGACTGCGATGCCCGGTCAACATCGGCCCGCCCCGCGGCTGGCTGATATCGCCCACATAAAGCCCGCTCCAGCCCGGTTGCTTCGCTGCGAAACGGGAAAGATCCTGAATGAAACCAATGGTTTCTGGATGTCCCCAATTGCGGTTCCGGCTGAGCCTCATGGCCTGCCATGTCGGCCCCGTCTCGGCAAGTTGCACACCGCCGGCGAGACAGCCCTTAGCATATCCGCCAAACGGTTCGGCCGCCTGTCGTGACCCGTCGGGCGCGTTTCCGAACAACTGCTTGGCATGCACGCCCACCATCGCGGCGGGGATGTTCTGCGTCGAGACGACCTGACGCGGTGCGGAGATGTCCTGTGGCGTCGCGTTGCACCCGGCGAGGATCAGGCCCAAGGCCATCAGTTTCAGGAAGCGATCCATGTCTCACTGTCTCCCTTCGGTTGAACCCACCGTAGCAGCACCAGACCGATCAGGAAAAGAACAATCACCGGAGAAACACCGATGCGCGCACTCTCGCTAAGGGCTGTGACGGTTCCGATCAGGGCCGGTGCAAGAAAGGCGGTGGCTCGGCCCGACAGCCCGTAAAGCCCAAAACTTTCGGTCGGCGCCTTGGGGTCGGTGTGGCGCACCATCAGCGACCGGCTTGCCGCCTGCAAAGTACCACCAAACCCGCCGATCAGAACACCGCAGCCGAAGAAGATGATGTCGGGCAGTCTTGATCCATCGGCCAGCGTTATCCCGAAAAGCTGCTCGCGGTCCATGCCTACCACGATCACACAGACCATGATCAGCGCCCAAACCGATGCAATGATCACCGGCTTGGGGCCAAAGGCGCGGTCCGCCTTGCCCCCGATCCAACTGAATACGGCGGCAGCAATCGCGCCGATGATCCCGAAGATCCCGATGAAGACGAGCGGCCAGTTCAGAACCAGAGCCGCATATGTCCCACCAAAGCCATAAAGCCCGTTCAGCGCATCGCGATACATCATCGATGATCCAAGATAGGCCGAGAGGCTGATGCGGCGGCGCAGCGACTTGACCGACTTGACCAGCAGGGCCATCGCATCGCCGACACCTTTGCCTTGTGCGGGAGGTCCGACATCCCTGACCCACAGAAAGTAGGGTATCATAAAGATCACGAACCATATCGCCACGAAAGGCCCTACAAAGCGCGTGCCTTCTTTCTGCGTGGCATCGAGACCAAAGGCCGGGTCAAGTCCGATCAATGTCTTGCCCGACGGTTGTTCCACGAACAGCAACAGCATGATGATCAACGACAGCACGCCACCGACATAGCCGATGGCGAACCCGGATCCCGACAACGCGCCCACCTCTTCCTTCGAGCCAAGCGAGGGCAGCTGCGAGTTGATGAAGATCAGCGCATATTCGGCCCCGATGAAGCCGATGCCGAACGCGGTCAGGGCAAGCCACATGTTCGATCCGTCGGGCTGCGTCCACCACAGCCCGCTCGCCCCGATCACATAAAGCACCGAAAATCCGATGATCCATGGCAACCGGCGGCCTGTCGTATCCGCAAGCGCCCCCATGAAGGGCGCACCGAAGCCGATAATGAGCCCCGTAATCGTCAGACATAGCGACCAGAGGCTTTGCGCCCTGGCATCGGCGGCCTGTTCGTCAAGGCCGGACGCCATGAAGTATTCGGCAGCCGTGGCGGCAAAGAAAGGTCCGAAGATGAACGTGATCAACAGCGTGTGATAAGGCTGGCTTGCCCAATCGAAAAAGAACCACCCCCATATACGCTTACGCTTTGAAATACCGGTCATGCTCGCCTCGTGTTTGACAAGATATGACAGGCTCCTTGCGGTTCTATCAAGCTATTCCTGCGCAGGTGGCCAAGGCCTTTGGGCTTCGGCGGCGATCCAGGCGCTGACCCACTCGGGCGCTTGCGGAACGGGCGCCTTGTGCCCCATGACATCGAAGACCCTTGCAGGAGGCACGATCCCGGCCTTGCCGGTGACGGCGATCCGCAAAAGAACGTGGTTGGAGCAGTCACCATCGGGTTTCCACATCGACTGTTCAATATACAAGAAGCGGTCATCCCAGAACACCACGCGCGATCGCATCGTTATGCGTTCGAACATGCGAATACGGCGTCGATACCTAACGGATGCGCCCGCCACGGCGAGCCCCCAGCCTTGCGGCTTGAGTGCGTCGATCAGCCCGATGCGCTGTGCAAGGGGGATACGCCCCAGATCGAACAGGGTCAGGGTCCGCCCATTGTTCAATTCCATCCACATGTCGATGTCCCAAGGCAGGCAGATATGGCTCGAGACATGAACCCCGGTCGCTGCAAGGGGCGGATCGTTGCGGTGCTTGAACATCTGCCAGAACAGGCGTGGGGCTGGATACATCTGAAGCTCCTTTCTTGCCGGGTTTTCTGCCCGCGGCACGGCGGCGTCAACCGCAACCCGGCGTCAGGCTTGCGCTTTGTCGCTGGCGCGCTTAGGTCTTGGGCGTTTCGCGGTTGAAGGACACGCCTATGCAATCCCTGTTTCAGATCCTCATGCTCCTGCTTGATGTGCTTTGGTTCTTCATCATTGCGCATGTCGTGATGAGCTGGCTGATAAACTTCCAGGTGCTGAACCTGCATCAGCAATTCGTGGCGCAGATCTGGTACATGCTCAACCGCATCCTCGAGCCGATCTATGGCCCGATCCGGCGGATCCTGCCATCCATGTCCGGTATCGATCTGGCGCCGCTCGTGGCCTTGATCGCGGTCTATGCAATCCGCATCATCTTGATGAACAATGTGGCGGCCTTTTACTGACCAGCCTCTTGTTCCGCGATTCCGAGTGTGAAAAAGTCCTGCCAAGAGCATAGTAAAAGACAGACAGGACTTTCATGCCGGGCGCGACCACGCTTTTGCGCGACATCTTTGGGTTTGATGCGTTCCGCCCCGGGCAGGAAGACATCGTCGATGCTGTGGCACAGGGCCAAAACGTGCTGGCCATCATGCCGACGGGTGGTGGTAAATCCCTTTGTTTCCAACTGCCCGCTCTGATGCGCGAGGGTGTGACGGTGGTGATTTCACCGCTGATTGCACTGATGCGGGATCAGGTTCGCGCGCTGCGCGAGGTCGGGGTAGAGGCTGGCGCGCTGACGTCGGGCAACACCGAAGAGGAAACCGCCTCCGTCTGGGACGCCTTGGACAACGGGCGGCTCAAGCTTCTCTATATCGCGCCGGAACGACTTGCGACCGGATCGTCCATGACCATGTTGCGGCGCATCGGTGTCAGCCTGATCGCCGTGGATGAAGCCCATTGCGTCAGCCAGTGGGGCCATGATTTCAGGCCGGATTATCTGCGCATAGGGGAATTGCGACGGGCGCTCGGCGTGCCGCTGGCCGCCTTCACCGCCACGGCTGATGCCGAAACCCGCGCCGAGATCGTCGAAAAGCTTTTTGATGGTCAACCGCCCCAAACCTTCCTGCGTGGTTTCGACCGGCCCAATATCCATCTCGCCTTCAGCCCCAAGGACAGCCCTCGCCGGCAGATCATGGATTTTGCCGAAGCGCGCAAAGGGCAGTCCGGCATCATTTATTGCGGAACGCGCGCCCGCACCGAAAGCCTGTCCAAGGCCTTGTGTGACGGTGGCCACAATGCGTGCCATTATCACGGTGGCATGGACCCCGAAGGCCGGCGCGAGGTCGAGACCCGGTTCAACACCGAGGACGGGTTGATCGTGGTTGCAACGGTGGCCTTCGGCATGGGCGTGGACAAGCCCGATATCCGTTGGGTTGCCCATGCCGATCTGCCGAAGTCGATCGAAGCTTATTATCAGGAAATCGGCCGCGCCGGTCGTGACGGGGCGCCAGCGGAAACCCTGACCTTGTTCGGTCCTGACGATATCCGCCTGCGCCGATCCCAGATCGACGAGGGGCTTGCCCCGCCCGAGCGCCGCATGGCGGATCACGGCAGGCTGAACGCGCTTCTGGGGCTGGCCGAGGCATTGGAATGCCGCCGCGCCAATCTCTTGCGCTATTTCGGCGAAGAGGCGACTGCCTGTGGCAATTGCGATCTTTGCGACACGCCGCCTGATACGTTCGACGGCACCGAGGCCGTGCGCAAGGCGCTATCGGCCATATTGCGGACCGATGAACGGTTCGGCGCGGGGCATCTGATCGATATCCTGACGGGCAATGCGACCGACAAGGTCTCCCAAAGGGGTCACGACCAGTTGCCCACATTCGGTGTGGGGCGCGACATCGACAGGCGGGGCTGGCAGGGTGTGTTCCGGCAAATGATGGGGCATGATCTGGTGCGTCCCGACCCCGAGCGTCACGGCGCGCTGCGCATGACCGAGGCCGCGCGGCCGATCCTGCGCGACGAACAGCCGATCACCCTGCGCCGCGACACGCTGATCTCCAAATCGAACCGCCCGGCGGTGCGCGCGCTCGTATCGGACGAGGATGCACCTTTGCTGTCGGCGCTCAAGGCCAAACGCCGGGCGCTGGCCGAGGCTGCAAAGGTGCCTGCCTATGTGGTGTTCGCCGATCGCACCCTCATCGAGATGGCCGAGACCCGCCCTGCGACGCTGGATCAGATGGCGCGGATCAACGGCGTCGGTGCCAAGAAACTGGAACGCTATGGCGATGCCTTCCTGTCGATCATCAATGGCGAGGCGGAGGCGTTGCACCCCACGCGGCGCAAGCTGGCGGGGCGCGCGGCGGGGTCGCTGTACGATCAGCTTCTCGAAGTGCAGGCCGATCTTGCGCGCGGCGAGGGCGGCATCGACAAGCCGCTGAGTTGTTCGGCCTCGCTTCTGGCGCGGGTCGCTTCGAGCCGGCCGCGTGATCTGGGCGAGTTGACCCGTATCCTGGGCGAACGGCGGGCCGAAAGGTTTGGCCCGGCATTTCTGGACGTTCTGCACACGGCGGACTAAATCCTGACCAACTCATAGTAAGGGACTTTTCACATGCTGGTTGTCGTTTCCCCCGCCAAGAAGATGGACATGGACCCGGTGGAGGGGATCACCCCCACACGCCCGATGTTTCGCGCCGAGGCGGATGAGCTGGCCGGTGTGGCGCAGGGCCTTTCGGTGGATGCGTTGCAAAAGCTGATGAAGATCAGCGAGAACCTTGCCAAGCTGAACCGGGACAGGTTCAGCGATTTCGGCTCGATGGCGGAAAAGCCCGCGGCGCTGGCCTTTGCCGGTGACACGTATCAGGGGCTTGAGGCAACGTCGCTGGAACCTGAGGAAATGGCTTGGGCGCAGGATCATTTCCGCATTCTGTCGGGGCTATATGGCCTGCTTCGGCCTCTGGACGCGATCGAGCCTTACCGGCTGGAAATGGGCAGCCGCCTGAGCACCGCCAAAGGCAAGACGCTGTATGAGTATTGGGGCGACAAGATTTCCCGCGCCCTCAATGAACAGGCGGACCAGATCGGCGCCGAGGTTCTGGTCAATTGCGCCAGTCAGGAATATTTCGGCGCGGTCGATCCAGCGGCGCTCAAGTTGCGGGTGGTGACGCCGGTGTTCATGGAGGACAAGCCGGGTGGCCCCAAGATCGTCAGCTTCTACGCCAAAAGGGCGCGCGGGGCGATGGCGCGGTATATCATCCAGCGCCGGTTGACCGATGCCGAGGCCCTGGCCGAGTTCGACACCGGCGGCTATCGCTATCGGCCCGATATGTCCGAGCCTGACAAACCCGTATTCGTGCGCGCCGAGAGCGCCTAAAGCGTTTCGCCTTTAACCTGAGGCATCAGCTAAAGGCGAAACGCGCGCAACGATTGAACAGAGCCCCGCATTTCGCGAAACGCTTCAGGCGCTGGCCGCTTGCTGCTCTGGAGGAGCGCAGATCGCGGCGCACGGATCCAGGGCACGCTCTGGCAGTGCCGTGAGAATGTGTTCGATGATGGCATCCTTTCGCAGAGGTTTTGTCATGTAGTGGTCCAGTCCGGCCGACAGGATCTCGGTTTTGTCGCTGCCAAGGGCATGGGCCGTCATGGCGATGATCGGGACATGGCGCCCGGTGCTCTTTTCGAGGGCGCGGATATGGGCGGTTGCCTCTTTCCCGTCCATGCCGGGCATCGAGATGTCCATGAACACGATATCGGGCCTGACTTCACCATAAAGATCGACCGCCTGTCGGCCATCTTCGGCAAAATGAAGCTCGATGTTGAGATCCTTGAGCATGGAGGAAAAGACCAGCCGGTTGGTCCGGTTGTCTTCGGCGGCAAGGACGCGCATCGGGCGCGCAGGCTCCGGGGGGGCTGCCTTGTGCAAGGCCGCAAGAAGATCGCTGCGGGTTGCGGGCTTTTGAAGAACCGCCGACAGCAAGGGTCTGGCGGGATCAACATAGGTGCCGCCTGCAAAGGGGCTGAGCAGGACGATCGGCACATCCTGCCCGGCTTCGCGCAGGGCTTCGGCCAGCTCCATACCGTCCATGCCGGGCATGTGATGCTCGCTCAGGATCAGATCGGTCGCGCCGCACAGTTCAAGCGCCTGCGCACCGCTTGAACAACCGCGCACGTCGAGGCCCACGGATGCCAGTTGTTTTTCAAGGATCGTGCGGCTGACATCCTGCGGATCCACGATCAGGACGCGGCGCAGGCTGTCGGGCAGGCGGAGCATGTCGGGGTCCAGACGCTCGTGCACGGGCAGGTTCAGTGAAATCCCAAAGGTGGAGCCACGCCCTTCTTCGGAGCCGATCCATATATCGCCCTGCATCATCGCGATCAGCTTGCGCGAGATCGCAAGGCCCAAGCCAGTGCCCTCGAACCGGCGGTTCTTGGCATCCTCGACCTGATTGAATTCGCCGAAGATATGCGCCTGTTTGTCGGGCGCGATGCCGATGCCGGTATCTTCGACCGTGATGCGCAGATGCGCGATCGCGTCTGCATGCTCCGGGCTTTCGGGCGCCGCTGCGGGCATACCGACAACGCGGACAAGCACATGACCCTTTTCGGTGAATTTGACCGCATTGCCGATCAGGTTGGTCAAAACCTGCCGGATGCGCCCCGGATCGCCGTGAAACCGGGTCGGCAGGAACATGTCGTAATCCACCAGAAGCTCGAGCTCCTTGTCGCGCGCATTGGGTTGCAACAGCATCACCAGTTCATGCACCGTGCGTTCGAGATCGAAAGGTTCCTCGTGCAGATGCAGTTTCTCTGCTTCGATCTTGGAGTAATCCAGAACGTCGTTGATGATGACCAAAAGCGCCTCGCCGGATTTGCGGATCGTGTTGGCGTAGAGATTCTGTTCCTCGGTCAGGTCGGTATCCATGAGCAGTTCGGCCATGCCCACAACGCCGTTCATCGGTGTGCGGATCTCATGGCTCATGTTGGCAAGAAACGAGGACTTGGCATGATTTGCCGCCTCGGCACGGCGGCGGGCATCTTGCAACTCCTTTTCGCGCAGGATCGTTTCGGTGATGTCCAGCGCAAGGCTGACCACGTCCCCGCCTTGACCGCGTTCGTCGATCAGCTTGATATAGGCGCCATTCCAGAGGCGGATCACCTCGGGTTCGGGGGCGTTGCCCTGCCAGCGGTCAAGCATCCGCTCGCGCCATTGGGCGGGCGGGGTGTTTCCGATGTTGACGATGCCCTCTTCGGTCAGGAATTGCAGGATTTCGATATAGCTGATGCCGGGCTTGACGGCTTCGAGCCCATCGAACACCGCCAGCCATGAATCATTGGCCGCGATCATCCGGCTGTCGGCGTCGAAAAAGGCAAAGCCGTCGCGGATCGTCTGGATCGAGTGCCAAAGCCGGCGTTCGGCGATTTCGACCTTCTGTTTGGCGGCGGTCAGGTCGGATTTGACGCGCAGGTTTTCATTGCGGACGGTTTCAACCTCGGCCCGCGTCTCGACTATCTGGTCGCTCAGGCGTTCCGCATGCTTTCCCAGCTTGCGGTTGGCGGCCTGCAATTCCGCCTGTTTCTGTTCCAGCAACCGTTCGGCTGCCAGCCGTGCGCGCCGTTCTTCGGCAAGTTTGTTGGCAAGGCTCATGCCCTGTCCTCCGACAGCCCTGTCCCGGGAATGCCGTCAGACTCCGCGATTAAAGTGAACAACCCCTTAAGGCAACGCGTCAGAGCCGTTCGAAAGCCAATGCAATGCCCTGTCCGCCACCGATGCACATGGTCACCAGCGCACGCTTGCCCCCGGTTCGTTGCAGCTCGTAAAGCGCCTTGATCGTGATGATCGCACCGGTGGCGCCGACCGGATGACCAAGTGCGATTGCCCCGCCATTGGGATTGACCCGGGCAGGGTCCAGCCCAAGCGCCTTGTTGACGGCCAGCGCCTGTGCGGCAAAGGCCTCGTTGGATTCGATGACATCGAAGTCATCCGCCGTAAGTCCGGTCTTTTGCAACAGTTTTTCCACGGCAGGCACCGGGCCGATGCCCATCACATCGGGGCGCACACCGGCATGGGCATAGCCCAGGATACGCGCCTTGGGCGAGAGGCCAGCCGCCTCGGCGGCGTCGGCGCGGGCGAGGATCATGGCGGCGGCCCCGTCGTTGATGCCGCTGGCATTTCCTGCGGTCACGGTGCCGTCCTTCTGGAAGGCGGGGCGCAGACCGGCAAGGGCTTCGGCGGTGGTGGGCTTGGGGTGCTCATCGGTGTCGAAAGACACGGTGTCGCGGCGGATCTTGACCTCGACCGGGACAATCTGATCCTTGAAATACCCGGCCTCCATGGCGGTGGCGGCGCGACGCTGGCTTTCGAGGGCGAAGGCATCCTGTGCGGCGCGGTCGATGCCATGCTCGGCGGCGACATTTTCGGCTGTGATGCCCATATGGCCGGTTCCGAACGGGCAGTTGAGGGCACCCAGCATCATGTCGAGCGTGCGCACATCCCCCATCTTGGCGCCCCATCGCTGGTCAGGGATGATGAAGGGTGAGCGGCTCATGCTTTCGGCGCCGCCCGCCAGCGCAAAATCGGCATCCCCCAGCATCAGGGATTGCACTGCTGAAACAATAGCTTGCGCGCCCGACCCACAGAGCCGGTTGACGTTCATCGCGGGTGTGGTGTCGGGGATGCCAGCGGTCATGGCGGCGACCCGGCTGAGATACATGTCCTTGGGTTCGGTATTGATGACATGGCCGAAAACGACATGGCCGATCTGTTCGGGTGAGACACCGGATCGCTGCATCGCTGCGGTGGCGACGGCGGCGCCAAGCTGGGCGGGGGGTGTGGCCGCGAGCGCGCCGCCGAAGGTGCCGATGGCGGTGCGTGCGCCGTCCAGAATAACGATATCGGTCATGGCGTGGTCCCTTTGTGACATGCGTTGCAGCAAGGTAGCGGGGCAGGGGGGTGGAGTGCAATGCGGACGTGCCGTCACATGATGCAGAGGGGGTGGGCCGCGAATCGGGTTAATGTACTGAAAAGGTAAGTAAATACGAGTTCGGCATGACGTCGGTATAACGTCGGTATCGCGTCGGTGCGGTATCGGTAAAAAGCTGGGGTTAACGCGGCGAGCGGTGCAGGGGGCGCTGCAAAGGAAAACGGCCCGGGCACGCGATGGTGACCGGGCCGCTTGGGCGTCAGTGTGCCACAGGTTAAGCCACGTCGAATTGCAGCGCGCGAACCTGTTGGAACTTGCCGGTGGCTTCCAGCTTCTTGATGACTGCAGTTTCGATCGGGGCATCGACATAGAGCAGCGCGATCGCCTCGCCGCCTGCGTTCGAGCGGCCGAGGGTGAAGTTGGCGATGTTCACGCCGTTTTCACCCATCGTCTGACCGAGCGTGCCGATGATGCCGGGCTCGTCATTGTTGGTGGTATAGAGCATGTGGCGTCCGATCTCGGCGTCGATATTGATACCCTTGATCTGGATGAAACGCGGTTTGCCATCGCTGAATACCGTGCCGCCAATGGAGCGTTCGCGCTTGTCGGTCACGACCGTCAGCTTGATATAGCCTTCGAACGCGCCAGATTTGTCCTGTTTGGTGGTGCTGATCTTGACGCCGCGTTCCTTGGCCACAACAGGCGCGGAGACCATGTTCACCTCGGGATTGACCGATTTCATGATCCCGGCGATGGCCGAGCAGGTCAGTGCCTCAAGGTTCATGTTGGACACGACACCGTCATAGAGGATGTTGATCGCCTTGATCGGCTCGTCTGTCATCTGGCCGATAAAATTGCCCAGATGATCCGACAGCTTGATCCACGGGCCCATGACCTTGGCCTCTTCGGCGGTGACCGACGGCATGTTGAGCGCGTTGCTCACCGCACCGGTCAGAAGATAGTCCGACATCTGCTCGGCCACCTGCAGCGCCACGTTTTCCTGTGCCTCGGTGGTGGCGGCCCCCAGATGCGGTGTGCAAACCACGTTGGGCAGGCCGAACAGCGGGTTTTCCGTGGCCGGCTCCACCGCGAACACGTCAAAGCCCGCACCGGCGACATGGCCGGATGTCAGCAGATCGGCCAGCGCCTGCTCATCGACCAGCCCGCCGCGGGCGCAGTTGATGACCCGCACGCCCTTCTTGGTCTTTTCAAGGTTTTCGCGGCTCAGGATATTGCGGGTCTGATCGGTCAGCGGCACATGCAGGGTGATGAAGTCGGCACGCTTGAGCAGCTCGTCCAGCTCGACCTTTTCGATACCCATCTTGTCGGCCTTTTCCTGACCGAGGAAGGGGTCATAGGCCACCACCTTCATCTTGAGACCACGGGCGCGGTCGCAGACGATGCCGCCGATATTGCCCGCGCCGATCACGCCGAGCGTCTTGCCGGTCAACTCGACACCCATGAACTTGGATTTTTCCCATTTGCCTGCCTGGGTCGAGGCGCTGGCCTCGGGGATCTGGCGGGCCACGGCGAACATCATGGCGATGGCATGTTCGGCGGTGGTGATCATGTTGCCAAAGGGCGTGTTCATGACGATCACGCCTTTTTTCGAGGCGGCGTCCTTGTCGATATTGTCGGTGCCGATCCCGGCGCGGCCGATCACCTTGAGATTGTCGGCGGCTTCAAGGATCTTGTCGGTCACCTTGGTGGCCGAGCGAATGGCGAGACCGTCATACTGGCCGATCACCTCGCGCAGCTTGTCCTTGTCCTTGCCCAGATCGGGCATGAAATCCACGTCGATGCCGCGATCACGGAAGATCTGCACGGCGGTTTCAGAGAGTTTGTCGGAGACGAGCACCTTGCGAGCCATTTTCGTGGTCCTTGTGAGAAATGGGGGAGGGGCGGGGCCACTGCGGGCCCCGATATTCTTGCAGGATTGTGGGGATCAGGCCGCTTGTGACAGCGCCTCGATCTCGGCCTCGAAGGCCCATTTGATCCACGGCATCAGGGCCGCCACATCAGTGGCCTCGACCGTGCCGCCGCACCAGATGCGCAGACCCGGAGGGGCGTCGCGATAGGCGCCGATGTCATAGGCCACGCCTTCGGCGTCGAGACGCTTGACCACCGCCTTGGCAAAGGCCGCGCCGTCGGTGATCCGGTCGTCGGTGAACTTGAGGCAGACGCTGGTGTTCGAGCGGTATGCGGGATCGTTGACGAGGAACGCGATCCAGTCGTTTTCCGCAACGAAGCTCTGCACCGTGGCGAGGTTCAGGTTGGCCCGGTCGCGCAGGCCGTTCAGCCCACCCTCGGAGCGCGCCCAGTCCAGCGCCAGCAGGTAATCTTCGACCGCCAGCATGGAGGGGGTGTTGATCGTCTCGCCGATGAAAATCCCCTCGATCAGCTTGCCACCCTTGGTGAGGCGGAAGATCTTGGGCAGGGGCCAGGGCGGCGTATAGCTTTCCAGGCGTTCGACGGCACGGGGGCTGAGCACGATCATGCCATGCGCCGCCTCGCCGCCCAGAACCTTCTGCCAGGAGAAGGTGGTCACATCCAGCTTGTCCCAGGGCAGGTCCTGCGCGAAGGCCGCCGAGGTGGCATCGCAGATCGTCAGACCCGCACGGTCGGACTTGATCCAGTCGCCATTCGGCACGCGCGCGCCGCTGGTGGTGCCGTTCCATGTGAACACGACGTCATTGTCGGTATCGACCGTGGACAGGTCCACGATCTCGCCATAGGGGGCTTCCTTGACGACGGCGTCCAGCTTGAGCTGTTTGACCGCGTCGGTGACCCAGCCTGCGCCGAAGCTTTCCCAGGCGAGCATCTCGACCTTGCGGGCACCCAGCATGGTCCACATCGCCATTTCCACGGCGCCGGTATCCGAGGCGGGCACGATGCCGATGCGGTAATCGTCGGGGATGCCGAGGATCTCGCGGGTGCCGTCGATGGCGGCCTTCAGCTTGGCCTTGCCCACGGCGGCGCGATGGCTGCGGCCCAAGGGAGCGTCAGCCAGTTTGGAGAGATCGAATGCGGGGGGTTTGGCACAGGGGCCAGAGGAAAAACGCGGGTTTGCCGGCCGCGTTGCCGGATATTGCGTAGCCATTGATGCTATCCTTCCAGATAAGCGCCCCTCGTTGGGGAGGGGTGTCCCGCCGCCGGGAATATGTCCAAGCCGCGACCTGTGCAAGAGCAGAAATGACGCAGAGCGGCGTTTCGGTGACAAAATGCGACGCGAGTATCCATCATCGGAAACTTCAGGCGGTCGGGCGGGTGGCGTTTGCCTTTTGCACAGGGGATGCGCGACGGGTGAATGTGACGAGAACGGTGAATGGCGCGGTGTTCTGCGCGAAAATCACCAAGGTTAATTGGTGGTGCAAAAGGGGTGATTGCACGTCTGGTCATTGCGTCGGAGCCAAGGAAGACTTAAATGGCGCGACAAGCGCATGCGACAGGATCCGTCTTTCGAGTTTGCGTTGCGCCCCTGTTTGACGCCGGGGCAAGCGACTGACACGTGAACGCGGAAAGAATGATGGACATATCCTGCAGACGCCTGGTGCGCCTTGTGGCTTTCCTGAATGAAGGCAGAGGCGATGCCAAGACCCACAACCGGGCCGGTTGCAACGTGATCCTGCATGTGTGGGCCGCCTTATGAGCCAAATTGACCGTTCCCGCAGGCGGACCGCCCGACATATTTGCCGACATCGCTTCGGACATGGGGTCCGTGCGGACGGCGCCCTTGACTTGATCTTTGGCCAAACAGGAGCTTGAACGATGACGAAACCGTCACAGCCACGGCCGTTTAGCGGGGTGAAACCCCGAGCAGAAACCGCGATGGAAAAAACCACGCGCGCCGCGAACGAGATCATCGAAGAACAGAACGCCACCAAGGACCGCAAGACCGCGCAATTGCGCGAGGCGCGGCTTGAACGCGACGCGCAGGCCAAGCTTGACTCCGAACCGACGAAACCCAAGCCGCCTGCCAAGAAATCCACCGGGAAAGCCTGAGCCGTGTGCCACGCGACGGGTCGTCGACCTTCTCCCTTCTTTCTGACAATCCCTGAGAAAAGGCATTCGCTTGCAACCTTCTGAATGGACCCGGATCCTCGCCAAGTATCGCGAACCGATCCTCTCTCGTAGTGTGTTTGAACTCAGCGTCACGATCCTGCCGTTCCTCGCCTTGTGGGCTTTGGCATGGTGGTCCCTGCAGATCAGCCCGTGGCTTGCCTTGGCGTTTGCGGTTTTGAATGCCGGTTTCCTGATGCGGCTATTCATGATCCAGCATGATTGCGGGCATGGCTCTTTTCTCAAGAACCGACAGGTGGGCGACTGGGTGGGCCGCGTGATCGGCGTTCTGACGCTGACGCCCTACGAAACATGGCGCCGGACCCATGCCATCCATCATTCGTCAACGGGCAATCTGGACCGTCGCGGGATCGGTGACGTGCCGACCCTGACGGTGCAGGAATACCGGGCCAAGGGCTTTCTGGGGCGGTTGGGCTATCGTGTTGTACGAAACCCCGTCTTTTTGTTCGGCATCGTACCGTTCTTCATGTTCTTCCTGCACAACCGGCTTCCGGTTGGCCTTATGCGGTCGGGCCGAAAATACTGGATCAGTGCGATGGGCACGAACCTGTCGATTGCGGTGCTGCTGACGGGACTGTTCTGGTTGGGCGGTTGGCAGGTGATCCTGTTCATCTACCTGCCGACAACGCTGCTGGCGGCAATGGCCGGCATGTGGCTGTTCTTCGTGCAGCACCAGTTCGAGGACACGATCTGGGATCAGGAGGCGGATTGGAACGTGCAGGAAGCCGCGCTGCATGGCAGTTCGTTCTATGACCTTCCCGGTGTCCTGCGCTGGATGACTGCAAATATCGGGATGCACCATGTGCATCACCTTGCCAGCCGCATTCCGTTCTACAGGCTGAGCGAAGTGCTGCGCGACCATGACATTCTGGCCCATACCCAACGTCTGACGTTGCGCGACAGCCTTGGTTGCGCGCGCTTGCACCTGTGGGACGAGAAAAGCCGCAAGCTGCTGTCGTTCTCGGATGCGCGGCTGTTGCCTGCGTGACGCTTGACATCATTGGGCCGGCGCCCGATTGGTCCGGCGTGATGGAGCATTTGGCGTGATATCGGAAACCGGGATCTGCATCGTCGGCGCGGGGCTTTCGGGCCTTGCTTTGGCGGCCAGTTTGCAAGCCGAGGGGCGGGATGTGACCGTGCTCGAGGCCCGCGACCGCGCCGGTGGCCGGGTGCTGTCGTGGCGCGGCTATGATCTTGGGCCAGCCTGGGTCTGGCCGCATAACCGCCGAATGCTGGCGCTTGCCGAGCGATTGGGCCTGCGCTGTTTTCCGCAATATGCTCAGGGCCGTCTGGTGTTCGAGGCAGGCGACGGGACCATTCGGCGCGATCTGGATTTCGCCACGATGGGCGGCGCGCTGCGTATCGAGGGCGGGCTGGCGCGGGTGACAGATGCCCTGGCGGGGCAACTGGGCGACCGGCTGGTGCTGGGGCAAGCTGTGCGCCGCGTGTCCGAGGATGCGGCGGGCGTGACCCTGAATTGTGACACCGCAGAGATCCGCGCCGGTCGGGCCGTGCTGGCCCTGCCCCCCCGTCTGATGACCGGGCTTGGCGTTGCGGTGCCCGATGCGCCGACATGGATGGCGGGCCATGCGAAGCTGGTTGCCACATATCCCACCGCCTTCTGGCGTGACACAGGGCTTAACGGCGACGCCATTTCCCATCGCGGGCCGCTGGCGGAAATTCATGACGCCTCGCTGGCCGAGGGCGGCGAGGGCGCGCTGTTTGGTTTCGCCCTTCCCGGCGCTGCGGGCCACCCCGGCTTTCAGGAGGCGGCACTGGCGCAGCTTGCGCGCCTGTTCGGGCCGGATGCCGCCACGCCGCGTGATGTGATCGTCAAGGACTGGAGCACAGACCCCGCCACCGCCACGCTGGCCGACCTGACCCCGCCCGCCGGTCATCCGGCCTACCGGGTGATTGCGCCGACCGCGCGGCTGGTCTTTGCCGGGACCGAGACATCGGCAGAAGATGGCGGCTTTCTTGAAGGGGCGCTGGCGGCGGCGGAAGCAGCTTATATGCGCCTTGGCCGGTCTGTCGCATGATCGGGGTCCGGCGCACGCGCCTCGACCCTAGAACCTTGGTCAAAGCTGCGCTATGGCACAGGCGCACAGCAACGCCGAGGTTTCCATGTTCATCGTCACCCTGATTGCGCCGGCAGGCGCGCTTGATCCTGCCCTTGTCGATGCGTTGCGCAATGCGTGGGGCGGCGGCGACGCACAGTGGCTCTCGCCCGATGAGGCGGCGGAATTCGCAGTGGCGGAAACTCCCGGCAATCGCTGGGACGTCTGGGCCGATCTGCAAAAGCAACGCGTCGATCTGGTGGTTCAGCCCGCCGAAACCCGCCGCAAGGCGATGCTGCTGGCGGATATGGACAGCACCATGATCCAGCAGGAATGCATCGACGAGCTGGCCGACATGGCCGGTGTCGGCGCCCATGTCAAAGAGATCACCGCCCGTGCGATGAACGGCGAGCTGGATTTCGAAGGCGCGTTGCTGGAGCGTGTAGCACTACTCGAGGGGTTGCAGGCCGATGTGATCGACCGGGTCCTTGCGGAGCGGATCACCTATATGCCGGGCGGGCGTGCACTTGTGGCGACCATGCGGGCGCACGGCGCGCATTGCGCCTTGGTGTCGGGCGGGTTCACCGCCTTCACCGCCAAGGTGGCTGCCGATCTTGGCTTTCACGAGAATCACGCCAATACTTTGCTGATCGCGGATGGCCTGCTGACCGGGGATGTGGCCCGTCCCATCCTTGGCCGCGAAGCCAAGGTGCAGGCGCTGCAGGACATCACCGCGCGGCTTGGCCTGACGTCGGCCGATGTGATCGCGGTTGGCGATGGGGCGAACGATCTGGGAATGCTGGGCCTTGCAGGCACGGGTGTCGCGCTGCATGCCAAGCCGTCGGTGGCGGCTGAGTGCGATATCCGGATCAATCACGGCGACCTGAGCGCGCTGCTTTACCTGCAAGGATATGCGCGCAGCGAATTTGCCGAAACATGATGGCACCTTGCGGCTTGCAGGTGATCGCGGGCTGCCCCATATCCTGCGCAAATGGGGACAGGTGGGTAACTAAGCCATGACAGTCAGACAAAAGGTCGGCGCCTTCATCGACCGGCGCGCGGTGCAGAACTTTATCCTCGGGGTGATCCTGTTCAATGCGGCCATTCTTGGCATGGAAACCTCGCCCGTCATCATGCAGGCGGCCGGTCCGCTGATTATCGTGCTGGATACGATCTGCCTGAGCATCTTCGTGATCGAGATCGCCGCCAAGCTGTTTGCCCGCGGCCCGATCGCGTTCTTCCGAAGCGGCTGGAACATCTTTGATTTCGTGATCGTCGCGATTTCACTCATCCCAAGTGGCCAGGGTCTCAGCGTGCTGCGGGCGCTGCGCATCCTGCGTCTGTTGCGGGTGCTGTCGGTCACGCCTTCGTTGCG
The DNA here is from genome assembly GCF_000170875.1 of Roseobacter sp. AzwK-3b. Lineage (NCBI taxonomy): Bacteria > Pseudomonadati > Pseudomonadota > Alphaproteobacteria > Rhodobacterales > Roseobacteraceae > Roseobacter > Roseobacter sp. AzwK-3b. The sequence goes on along the minus strand of NZ_ABCR01000001.1, from coordinate 305,778 downwards.
CCGTGTGGTCGAAGGGCTTATGGCGGCGCTGCCCGGCATGGGATCGGTGTTCCTGCTGATGGGCATCATCTTCTATATCGCGTCGGTGATGGCCACGAAGCTGTTTGGTGCCACCTTCCCCGACTGGTTCGGCACGCTTGGCCTGTCGGCCTATTCGCTGTTTCAGATCATGACGCTGGAATCGTGGTCCATGGGCATCGTGCGCCCGGTGATGGAAGTCTATCCCCAAGCCTGGATGTTCTTCGTGCCCTTCATCCTTGTCACCACCTTTGCGGTGGTGAACCTTGTCGTCGGTCTTATCGTCAATTCGATGCAGGACGCCCACCATCAGGAAGACGCCGCAAAAACCGATACCTATCGCGACGAGGTGCTGCGCCGGCTTGACCGCATCGAAACCTCGATGACAGATCGCAAATCCGGCTGAGGGCGCGGCGCGCCTATCGCGACCGGGTGAGTTCCAGGAACACGTCCTGCAGGTCGGCCTGTTCGGTCTTGACGTCGCGAATGTGGATACCGGCATTGCGCACGGCTTCCAGCACGGCCTCGGCCGGGGTCTGGTGCGACTGGTAGCTCAGCGCAAGCGATCCGTCGGCGCGACGCTCCACCTCGATCCCCGGCGCCTCGGGCAAGGTGGTGACCTCGGTCTCGGGATGGATGATCATCGTTTTGGAATCGAGCCGGTCGAGCAGGTTGGCGGTGCTGTCGCGCGCCACCACCTGACCGGCATTGATGATGGCGATCTCGTCGCACATCTCTTCTGCTTCCTCCAGGTAGTGGGTGGTCAGGATCACGGTCATCCCCTGCTCATTCAGCCGCCTCACATTGGTCCAGAGCATCTGGCGCAACTCGATATCGACGCCCGCCGTCGGTTCGTCCAGCACAAGAACATGCGGGTTGTGCACCAATGCCTTGGCCAGAAGCAGCCGCCGCCGCATGCCCCCCGACAGGGTCCTTGCATAGGCTTCGGCCTTGTCTTCCAGCCCCACCAGCGCAAGGATCTCGTCGCTGCGCCGTTGTGACTTGGGCACGCCGTAAAGCCCCGCCTGCACCTCGAGTGCGGCGCGCGGCGTGAAGAAGGGATCAAGGTTCAGCTCCTGGGGCATCACCCCGATCGACGCGCGGCTCTGGCGCGGGTTCACATCCTGATCGAAGCCCCAGATCGTAACCTGGCCCGCGGTCTTGACGACAAGCCCGGCAAGGATGTTGATGAGGGTCGATTTACCCGCGCCGTTCGGCCCCAGCAGGCCAAAGACCGCGCCTGTCGGGATCTCCAGATCGACGCCCCGCAGGGCCGGTTTGGCCGGACTGCCCTTGCCGGCGGCATAGGTTTTTTCAAGACCTCGGATTTCGATGGCGTTCTCGCCCATGGCTGCCCTTGCCCCTGTCGTTCGGATCGCTCATATTCCGCACGTAGTGGAATTGCAGGCAAAAGGAAACGCCAGATGGTCACGCAGGCACCTGAAACCCGGATCGTCGACAGCTATCGCATCGCCTGTGATGGCGGCGAAGGCGCGTTGGGACATCCGCGTGTCTGGCTGTCGATTCCCCGCGACAAGGGCTTCGTCGAATGCCCCTATTGCGATTGCAAGTTCATCCACCGCGATTTCGAAGGTCAGGTCCCCGCTGCCTGACCGCCGCGATCTTCTGATGTCCGGCGCCGCGGCGCTCGGGCTGACCGGGCTTGGCTTTGCCGCTTGGCCCCGGCTCTCGGGTCTGCTCGCGCCGTCCTTCGCCTTCGAGCCGATCCCTGATCTGCCGGGGTTTCGCCGGATCGCCGGATCGCCCTCAGCACCCGCAGCGCTTGTCGGCATCGAGGATAGCCAGCGGACCGACAGCGCATGGTCCGGCCTGTCGACCTGCGAGCTTCTCTACACCGAAGCCCGCGCGCCCGGTGACATCCCGCTCGCCTATTTCTCGGATTACCGCTGCACCTTCTGCCGCCGCCTCAGCCCGCGGCTTGCCGATCTGGCGCAAACGCGTGGCGTCTCGCTCACCTGGCACGAACTGCCTCTGCTTGGCCCCGCCTCGCTGCAGGCTGCCCGCGCCGCCTTGGCCGCGCGTCGTCAGGGTGCCTATGCGGCGTTCCACACAAGGCTGATGGACAGCTCTTTCGTGCCCAACCCCGCCTTTCTGCGCCGGTTGGCGCAGGACGAAGGCATCGATCCCGACACGCTGATCGCCGACATGGACCATCCCGGCGTCAGCCGTCAGCTTGCCATCACGGCCGATCTTGCCCGGCGCTTCGGTTTTTTTGGCACGCCCGCTCTGGTGATCGGGCGCACGGCCTCGCTTGGGGCGATCCCCGATGCCCGGATCGACGCCCTGATCGCACTCGAACGCTCTGAGCCCGCGCCGGCCTGCGCCTGAGCCGCTGTTTCTTCTGGCTGAAAATATCCCGGGGGAGGCGTTGAAATCCCTCTTGGGGGATTTCGACGTCGGGGGCAGGGCCCCCATCCTGTCCTTCCCGCTGGAAGCGCGCGGCGGTTCGTGGCAATACCGCACCGCAGGTCATCGGCAATTCGCAAGGGGGCGATCATGGGCAATTCATTCGGCAAGGGCTGTCACCTTCACCTGATCGACGGATCGGCCTTCATCTTTCGCGCCTATCACGCGCTGCCGCCGTTGACGCGCAAATCCGATGGTCTGCCGATCGGGGCCGTGTCGGGCTTTTGCAACATGTTGCAGCGCTATATCGACGGCAACAGCGCCAGCTCCGATGCGCCGACCCATATCGCGGTGATCTTCGACAAGGGCAGCCATACCTTCCGCAACGACCTTTATGATCTCTACAAGGCCAACCGCGAGGCCATGCCCGAGGATCTGCGCCCGCAGATCCCGCTGACACGCCGCGCCACAGAAGCCTTCAACATCGCCTGCAAGGAAATCGAGGGCTATGAGGCCGATGACATCATCGCCACGCTGGCCTGTCAGGCCCGTGATCTGGGCGGGCGCGTGACGATCATCTCGTCGGACAAGGACCTGATGCAGCTGGTGGGCGACGGGGTCGAAATGTTCGATGCCATGAAGAACCGAAGGATCGATGTCGAAGGCGTGGAAGAGAAATTCGGTGTCGGCCCGGATCGTGTGGTGGATGTGCAGGCGCTGGCCGGTGACAGCGTCGACAACGTGCCCGGCGCGCCCGGCATCGGCATCAAGACCGCCGCCTTGCTGATCAATGAATTCGGCAGTCTTGAAGAGCTTCTCGACCGCGCCGAGGACATTCCCCAACCCAAGCGCCGCCAGACCCTGATCGAGCATCGCGCGCAGATCGAGCTGAGCAAGAAGCTGGTGCAGCTGGATTGCGAGACGCCGTTGGATTTCACGCTGGACGATCTCGAGCTGCGCGATCCCGATCCCGATACGCTGCTGGCGTTTCTGGCGGAAATGGAGTTTCGCACCCTGTCCAAGCGCATCGCCGACAGCCTTGGCGCCGAGCCGCCGGTGATCCCAGACACCAACCCGGCGGGCGCCAATCCGACAGAGGGCGATGCCGCGCCCGATTGGCCCGCCATCGACCCCGACAGCTATGAGCATGTCCGCGACATGGAGGCGCTCGAGGCATGGATCGCCCACATTCAGGCGCGGGGCCTTGTGGCGGTCGATACCGAGACGACCTCGCTCAACGAGATGCAGGCGGCGCTTGTGGGGATATCTCTGGCGGTCGAGCCGGGGCGTGCGTGCTATATACCGCTGCGCCATACCGAGGGTGCGTCGGGGGATCTGTTCAGCAGCGATGCGCTGGCCGAAGGGCAGCTTGATCTGGACGCCGTTCTTGGGGCGCTCAAGCCCATGCTTGAGGACGATGCGATCCTCAAGATCGGGCAGAACATGAAATACGACGCGAAGATTTTCGCGCGTCATGGCATCAGGGTCGCGCCCTTCGATGACACGATGCTGATGTCCTATGCGCTCAATGCGGGGATTCACGGACATGGCATGGACACGCTGAGCGAGCGGTATCTCAGCCACCAGCCGATCCCGATCAAGGAACTACTGGGCACGGGGAAATCCGCCGTCACATTCGACCGCGTGCCCGTCGCGGATGCCGTGAAATACGCGGCCGAGGATGCCGATATCACCCTGCGCCTGTGGCATGTCTTCAAGCCGCAGCTGCACCGCGAGAAGGTGACCACCGTCTATGAAACGCTGGAACGCCCTCTGTCGCCGGTGCTGGCACAGATGGAGCGGAACGGGATCAAGGTGGACCGCGAGACGCTGTCGCGCATGTCTGGCAAGTTCGCCCAGAAAATGGCGCAGCTCGAGGAAGAGATCCACGAGTTGGCAGGTCGCAAGTTCAATGTCGGCTCCCCCAAGCAATTGGGAGAGATCCTGTTCGACGAGATGGGGCTGGATGGCGGCAAGCGCGGCAAGACCGGCGCCTATGCCACCGGCGCCGATGTGCTCGAGGATCTGGCGACCGAACATGATCTGCCTGCCCGCGTGCTGGACTGGCGCGCGCTGAGCAAGCTCAAGTCGACTTATACTGATGCGCTACAGGATCACATCGATCCGGATACGGGCCGGGTGCATACATCCTACGTGCAGACCGGCGCCACCACCGGGCGGCTGGCCTCGACCGATCCCAACCTGCAGAACATCCCCGTGCGCAGCGAGGAAGGCCGCCGCATCCGCGAGGCCTTTGTGGCCGAGCCGGGCAATGTTCTGGTCAGCCTCGACTACAGCCAGATCGAGCTGCGCATCCTTGCCCATATCGCCGATATCGACGCGCTCCGGCAGGCGTTTCGCGACGGGCAGGACATTCACGCCATGACCGCATCCGAGATGTTCGACGTGCCGCTGGACGAGATGACCCCCGAGATCCGGCGGCAGGCCAAGGCGATCAATTTCGGGGTGATCTACGGGATTTCCGGCTTTGGCCTTGCGCGTAACCTGCGCATTCCGCGCGGCGAGGCACAGGGCTTCATCGACCGCTATTTCGAACGGTTCCCGGGCATCAAGACCTATATGGACAAGACCGTCGACTTCGCGAAGGAGCATGGGTTCGTGCAGACCCTGTTCAACCGCAAGATCCACACGCCCGAGATTTCAGCCAAGGGGCCGCGCGCGGGTTTCGCCCGCCGTGCCGCGATCAACGCGCCGATTCAGGGCACTGCCGCCGACATCATCCGCCGCGCGATGATCCGCATGCCCGCCGCGATCGAGGGGATGCCCGCGAAGATGCTTTTGCAGGTGCATGACGAATTGATCTTCGAGGTCGAGGCCGGCGCCGCAGATGCCCTGATCGCGACCGCGCGCGATGTGATGGAAGCTGCCGCCGACCCGGCGGTCAAGATCGACGTGCCGCTGGTTGTGGATGCAGGACAGGGCGCCAACTGGGCCGAGGCGCATTGAGCCCGGCGCGACCGACCCGGCTTAGCCGCTGAAACGATAGTCGGGCAGGATATCGAGCGCCTCTTTCAGGGCATCGCCCCAGCCTTTGGAGACCTGTTGGAAATAGGGGTCTTCGGGTTCGATCCGCCCCCGATGTCCGACACGCAGGCTGTCGGCCTCGTAGAAATGGAAATCGAAGGGTGCCCCAACGGTCAGATTGGCCTTGAGCGTGGAATCGAAGCTGACGACAAGCAGTTTCATCGCCGCCTCGAAGCTCATCGCGGGGTCATAGGCGCGCACGAGGATGGGGCGGCCATATTTGGTCTCGCCGATCTGGAAAAACGGCGTGTCCTGACCGGATTCAATGAAATTTCCTTCGGGATAGATCATGAACAGGCGTGGGGGACTGCCGGCGATCTGCCCGCCGATGACCAGCGTGGCGTGAAACGTGCTGTCCGACCGCAGGCCGCCATCGCCATGCTGGTCGATCACCTCGCGCAGAGTTTCGGCCACCATGCGGGCGGCCTGAAACATCGACGGCACCGCCAGCAGCGACGGCTCGCGATGTTCCGGCGATTTGCTGCGTTCATCCAGCAGGCTGACCACGGCCTGTGTCGTGGCAAGGTTCCCCGCTGCCATCAGCGTGATGACCCGCTCGCCCGGCTGTTCCCAGATCGTCATCTTGCGAAAGGTCGAGATATTGTCGAGCCCGGCATTCGTCCGGGTGTCTGACATGAACACCAGTCCTCGATCCAGAACCATTCCCACGCAATATGTCATCCACAGGGCCTTTACTGCTGTGCCACGTCGATCTGCACCTCGAGAGTTTCGCCCGTGCCGCCGATCCGTGTTCCCGATACCGGAGAGGCCTCGGCATAGTCCAGCCCGGTTGCGACACGCACATAGCGCGTATCCGGCGAAATTCCGTTGGACACATCGAAGCCGACCCAGCCAAGACCGTCCACATGGGCCTCGGCCCAGGCATGCATGGCGTCCTGTGCGGTGGTGTCGTCCAGCATCAGGTAGCCCGACACGTAACGTGCAGGCATCTGCATCTCGCGTGCGCAGGCGAGGAAGATATGGGTGTGATCCTGACAGACGCCGCGCCCTGCGGCGATGGCGTCCTCGGCGCTCCAATTCGGCTCAGAGGCGCCGATCTCATAGGTCACGGCCTCGCGGATACCGGCAGACAGCCGATGCATTCCTTCAAGATCGGGCGTGGCGCCGATGCTGCGCACAAGGCTGCGCACCCCGGTTTTGATCCGTGTATGGACCGTGTCGCGCAGATAGAGCCACAAGGGCGCAGGTCCGCGATGGGGGCCGACGATCCCGCCGGTATCCGTGACGTCGATATCGCCCTCGCTGATGACGCTGAGTTCCGTGGCGCCGGGCGCAAAACTGATCAGTTCGGTGGTGTTATGATGATAATCCTCGAAGCTGAGTTCCTTGCGGCCGTTCTCGACCTTGGTGCGCCATGACCGGATCGATTGCTGCGCCGTGGATTTCGGCGTCTTGCGCAATTGCTGCAGCCCGTATTTCACGGGCGTCTCGAAGCGGTAGCGGGTGGCGTGGCGGATTTTCAGGCGCATGGAGCCGCTCATTCGTAGAACCGGAAGTCGATTTCGATCTGTCGGGCGATCTGCCCCAGATGATCCAGGATCTGCTGGATGCATTCATGCAGCCCGAATTCGAACACAGCGGCGATGTCATGCGACAGGTAAAGCCGTTCCAGCTGATCGACCTGCTTGAGCGACGGCAGGGGCGTCCGCTTGCCCTTGTGCAGATAGCGCAGATTGTCGCGCATCTTGCCCACGCAGAACGCCAGACTGCGCGGCATCCGCCGGTCGAGCACCAGAAATTCGGTGATCTCCCTGGGGCCGCCGCCGGCACCGTATTCCATCCGGAAGCCGCCTCGCGCCGAGACCGAGCGCAGGATCGTCTCCCACTGCACATTGTCCAGTGATGTGCCAACTGAGCTGGCCGATGGCAGCAGCACGTAATACTTCACGTCGAGGATGCGCGCGGTGTTGTCGGCGCGTTCCAGAAAGGTGCCGATTCGGGCGAAATCGTAGATCTCATTGCGCAGCATTGTGCCATGCGTCATCCCCCGTACCAGCGCTGTCTGTTGCCGGATCGCGCCCAGAACGGCAGGCAGATCGCGTTCCGACACCTTGCGCGCCAGAACCTCGCGGCTTTTCATGTAGGTGGCGTTCACAGCCTCCCAGACCTCGCCGGTCAGGGCGGTGCGCACCATGCGGGCGTTCTGCCGCGCGGCTTCGATGCAGGACAGCACCGAGGAAGCGTTGGAGCGCGACCGCAACAGCCAGTCGATCGCGGCCTCCTTGGTGACACTGTCGTTCTCGGCCTGAAACGCCTCTAGCGCGCCGGCAGATTGCAGCACCGAGACCCATTCACCATCCCCGTCGGTCAGGCGCGTCAGCGCAATGCGCTGTCCTGTCTCGATCAGGCGGGCGGTATTTTCGGCCCTTTCCAGATAGCGATACATCCAGAACAGCCCGTTTGCGGTTTTTCCCAGCATCGCGCGTCAGTCCTCCAGCACCCAGGTGTCCTTGGTGCCGCCGCCCTGGGACGAGTTCACCACCAATGATCCTTTCTTGAGCGCAACGCGCGTCAGGCCGCCGGGCGTGATCTTGATCCCCTCGGGACTGACCAGCACGAAGGGCCGCAGATCGACATGTCGCGGCACTAGCCCGGTGCGCGAGAAGATCGGCACGGTGGACAGGCTGAGGGTCGGCTGCGCGATGTAATTGCCGGGCCGCGCCATCAGCTTCTTGCGGAAGGCGGCGATCTCCTTGCGGGTCGCAGTGGGCCCGATCAGCATGCCGTAACCACCCGAGCCATGCACTTCCTTGACCACCAGATCCGAAAGATTGTCCAGCACATGCGCCAGATGGCCAGGATCCGAACAGCGCCATGTCGGCACGTTCTGAAGAAGGGGGCGTTCGCCTGTGTAGAACTCGACGATCTCGGGCATGTAGGAATAGACCGCCTTGTCATCGGCGATGCCGGTGCCGGGTGCGTTGGCGATCGTGATGCCGCCCGCGCGGTAGACATCCATGATCCCCAGCACGCCAAGCTGACTTTCGGGATTGAAGTTGAGCGGATCTAGAAAATCGTCGTCGACCCGGCGATAAAGCACGTCAACGGGCTTGTAGCCGCGTGTGGTGCGCATCGCGACACGCCCGTCCACCACGCGCAGATCATGCCCCTCCACCAGTTCGACCCCCATTTGATCGGCCAGGAACGCATGTTCGAAATAGGCTGAGTTGTAGATCCCGGGCGTCAACACCGCCACGACCGGCGCGTCCGCGCTGCCCGAGGGCGCGCAGGCCGCCAGCGACCTTCGCAGATCGGTGGGATAGCTCTGCAACGGCTGAACACGGTTCTGGCTGAACAACTCGGGGAACATCTGCAGCATGGTCTCGCGGTTTTCCAGCATGTAGCTGACACCCGATGGCGTGCGGGCGTTGTCTTCGAGCACATAGAATTCCCCGGCCCCGGTACAGACCAGATCGATGCCGACGATATGCGTATAGACCCCGCCCGGAGGGCTGACATTGATCATCTGCGGCACGAAAGCGTCATTGCGGCTGATCATGTCCTCGGGGATGCGCCCGGCCTTGATGATCTCCTGCCCATGATAGATGTCATGCAGGAAAGCGTTGATCGCGCGCACCCGCTGTTCGATGCCGCGCGACAGCTTGAGCCATTCCGATCCCGAGATGATGCGCGGGATGATGTCGAAGGGGATCAGGCGTTCCTCGGCCTCGGCGCGGCCATAGACGTTGAAGGTGATGCCCGTCAGGCGAAACAGCTCTTCTGCCTCGCGTTGCTTGGCGCGCAGGCGCGCCGGATCCTCATCCCCAAACCAGTCGTGAAACTTGCGGTAAGCCGGGCGCAATGACCCGTCATGTCCCCACATCTCGTCGAAAGTAGTCGTGTCGTTCATTATTGGCCCCCAACCTCTTCCGAGGACGCCCCAGATTAGTCCGATCGTCACGGGGTACGCCTGTTTCATGCGCGCGGCACCGGATCAGCCTGGAAGTATGCACAATTGTTGGCGCGCTCGCACAATAAATGAACTGTTTTGAAATTCTTGGCTGCAGGCGGTGTTTGGCCCGGGCTGAACGCTGCCGCTTCCGGGCATCCGAGCGCCGGTCGTGTGCCGCGCCGATTTTGCGAATCATCTAGGGCCATGCAACCTTGTCACGCCAAGTTGCAGAAAGGCCCGTGATGCCCCGTGAAACCAAGCTCATCCTCTGTCCGGTCAATCTTCGCCACGTGAAGTTCGAATATCACGCCTATCAGGAAGCCGTCGAAATGGCGCAGCGTCGTGGCGCCAAGCTGATCGTTGCCACCGTGGCCCCCGAGATCGAGCGGAACCTGAACATCTACGATTCAGGACAGTATTGGGGCGATGAGCTGAAGAAATTCATTGCCTCCCAGCCCGCCGAAGGGGTCGATATAGAAACCGTCGTTTGCAAGGGGGCGGTGCACCGGCAGATCGTCAAGCTGGCGACCGCCCGAAAGGTCGATATCATCGTGATGGACGCCGCCAATCCCAAGGTTCAGGATTATCTTCTGGGCACCACCGCGAGCCATGTGGTCACCCATGCCGAATGCTCGGTCTACGTGGTGCGCAACCCGTCCTGATCGCTGCGGGATCCCTGCAGGAGGTGGATGATGCCGCACGATCACAGCCATGTCCCGGATCTGCAGGGCGACCGGCGCGTCGCCTGGGCGGTCGCGGTCAATATCGTGCTGACCCTCGTGCAGATCGCGGCGGGTGTCGTTTCGGGCTCTCTGGCGCTTGTTGCCGATGCGGTTCACAATCTGGGTGACGCGCTGTCGCTGGTCATCGCCTTTGCCGCGCGGCGGATCGGGCGGCGTCCGCCGGATGCCAGCATGACGTTCGGCTATGGCCGGGCCGAGGTGGTGGCGGCACTCATGAATTACACGACATTGATCGTCATCGCGGTCTTTCTGCTGGCCGAAGCGGTGCAGCGGGCCCTCAACACAAGTGCCGTCGAGGGATGGATCGTTGTCGTTGTCGCGGGCGTGGCGCTGGTCATCGACACGCTTACCGCATGGCTGATCCACGGCATGTCACGGGACAGCATGAACATCCGAGCGGCCTTCTTGCACAATCTGGCCGATGCCATGGGATCGCTTGCGGTCATCGTCGCGGGCACGCTCATCCTGCTTTATGACTGGCGGCTGATCGACCCGCTGGTGACTGTGCTGATCGCGGGCTACATCCTTTTTCATGCGGCCAAGGGTATTCGTCCGGCCATCCATGTGCTGATGCTGGGCAGCCCCGACAGTCCCGCGCTGCACGAGGTGGCAGGCGTCCTTTGTGACATGGATTGCATCGAGGGCGTGCATTCGGTGCATCTGTGGCGCATGCAGGAACATGAAAACGCATTTCAGGCCCATGTCGTCATGGCACCCGGCGCCGATGCAATGACCCTGAGGGCGCAGATCAAGGACAAACTGGCGGATCGTTTCGGGATTCACCACGCCTCGATCGAGATCGAGACCGCAAGTGCTCAATGCCCTGATCCGGGTCTGATCGGCTGACGGGGGCATCGCCGAGCCGCCGCTCTGCCATCCGATCATATTTTAATCTTTCGTTCATCTTTGGCTCATGCGGCAGTCAGGCTCGGTTCTTAACTGTTGGTCATGTCGTGCGGATGGTCCGTGCGCAACCATAAGGACAATACACCATGAAATCAGTTGTTTCGGCAGTTGCTGCTGCATCCTTTTTCACGGTTTCGGCGACTGCCGTACTGGCCGTTGAAGCCACGATGATCGACACCACCATCACCCAGGCCGAGGTTGAAGCCGCGCAGGTGGCTTGGGGCGAGGCGCTTGTTCAGATCTCGAACGACTACGCCGAAGGCGGCATCGACAAGGCACGTGCCACCGCCGAGGCCGTCATCGACGCAGCCTATGGGTATGGTATCGGCCCGGTCCTGTTCAAGCCGACGCTTGCCGCGGCGCCGCAGACATTCCGCACAACGTCCGAAGGCGCCTTGGCCTATTTCGTCGGTCATGATGAGAACTTTCCCGGCGATTCCGGTTTTGCTCTGAAGGGCTGGACCGCGGTGGAAATCGAGAATGCCGCCATCTTCATCAGCGGTGACACAGCCCAGACCATCGGCAATGTCCACATCACCGACACGACAGGCGCGGTGACGACCGTCGACAAGACGTGGGGCTATCAGCGCGATGACGAGGGCAACCTGCGGATCGTGCTCCATCACTCATCGCTGCCGTTCAGCGCAAACTGATCGCGCCCTACGGCGCGTCCACCCCGTCTCCACTCGTGTCTAAATCCCCGGCATGGTGGGGGCGGGGTCCGGTTATCCGGTACCCAAGCCCGCGTACTGCGGTAATCGCCACATCCGGGTCAAGCCGGACGATTTTGCGACGCAGGCGGCTCACATAGACATCGACGATATTGGTCAGCGGATCGCGATCCGCCTGCCAGACTCGCGACAGGATACGTTCGCGGCTGACGGTGGCTCCATTTGCGGCGACCAGCAATTCCATCAGCGCCATTTCCCGCGCGCTTAGGATAGTCTCGATGCCGGCGCTGCGCAGACCCGGCAATTGCCGGTCCAGCGTGATCGTTCCGATGCTCGTGGACTTCGCGGCCGCCGGAGTCCGGCCACGTCGCATCAGCGCTTCGATCCGCGCCAGAAGTTCGTCGAAATCGAAGGGTTTCGTCAGGTAGTCATCTGCGCCGCGCCGAAGCCCATCCACCCGCTCATGGCTTTCCCCCATCGCGCTCAGCATCAGGACGGGCACATGATGGCCGCGCTGCCGGAGCATCTGGCACAGGGTCAGCCCGTCCAGCTCGGGCAGCAGCACATCCAGAATAACCACAGCCGCGCTTTGCTGACTGGCGCAGCCGCGCGAAAATGTTTCGGCAGCCGCCAATCCGGCGCGTCCGGTCCGCACCCATTGCACGCCATATCCTTCGGCCTGAAGGCCGCGCATCACGAAATCCGCCACGCGGGCGTCATCCTCGATCAGCAGAATGTCCATGTGCCTCTTTCTCCTCCTGTCCGGGCCTGTCATCCGTCACCGCCAGAGGCAGGCCGACAATGGCGATGACCCCTTGCCCGTCAGGCCCGCCCCGTATCTCGAGCACGCCGCCCTGCGCGTGTGTCAGCTGCCGCGCGATGGCCAGCCCAAGCCCCAGCCCGTCCGGTCGGTGCATCCGCGCGCCTTCGGACCGCCAACCGCGATCGAACACCCTGTCCAGATCGTCGGGATCGATGCCGATTCCCTGATCGCTGATCTGGATCTCCAGCCGATCCGGGGACTCCTGCGCCACCGCAAGGCGCACCGTGCCGCCGGGATGCGAATAGCGCAGCGCGTTGTCCAGAAGGCAGCCGAGCACCTGCCTCAGCCGCGCAGGATCGGCCCGCAGCGTCACGTCGCAATACGGATCGGGGCCTTGCAAGATCACCTCGCGCTCCCGGGCAAGGCTCTGCGCCGTCTCAAGCACCGGGGCGATCACATCTGCCAGCCCGATGTCGCGCGCCGCAATCAGGGGTTGGCCCTTGGGGTCGCGCACAAGAACCAGCAGATCCTCGATCAGATGTCCCATCTGGCGCGTGACGCCGACAATCCGTTCAAGTGCTGTGCGATAGGTCTGCGGGCTCGCTGCCTTGTGCCGCAACGCGACCTGCGCCTCGCCCCGGATCACGGTCACGGGCGTGCGCAATTCGTGGCTGATATCGGCAAGCAACTTTTGCCGCGCCCCTTCCGAGGCGGCCAGTTCATCAAGCGTGCGCCGCAGTTCCGCGGTTCGCGCGGCCACGGTCCGTTCCAGTTCGGCGCGGTTCTGCTGACCGCGCGCACGGGCGGCTTCGACTTCGGTGGCCATGGCGTTCAACTGCTGCCCGAGGGTTACGAACTCGGTGTCGCGGAACCGGTCGAACCGATAGGTGAAATCACCCTCTTGATAGGCGCTCAGCCCGTCTTCGAGATGTTTCAGCGGCTGACGCAGGCGACGAGCGAGAAGAACGGCCATGATGAACGTGGCCACAAATCCGAAGCTGCCCGCCGTCACGAACAGACCGCGCGCCGCGGACAGGCCGTCATCCGCCCGGGTTCGTTCCCGATCAAGCGCTGCGGCCTCAACCGCCAGCGCGTCACGCAGCGCATCAGCCAAAGGCACACCACGCACCTGATCGAAATCCGCGTCAATAACCGCCATCGGCCATGTCTGGCCGTCATCCTGTATCAGCAAGCGCGCTGTTTCGCGGTCCAGCTTGCCGACCACTTCGTTCAGAAAATCCAGCAATCCAAGCCGTTGTGCGTGTTCATCCAGAACCTTGCCGCGTTCCAGATCGAGCTGCGCAGCACGCTCGGCCTTGTCGGCGATGCGGGTGATCTGGGCGCGCATCCGCGTGAGGCTGGCATCCCTCTGGCTCGGGTCGGCCACCTGATCCAGCGCCTGCTGATAGCTCCATTTCCGCAGGCTGGCCTTTTCAAGGTCGAACTCCAGAAGGCTCGTGTAGATGTCGCTTGCGATCCTGCCCCGTTCGACCCTGTATTGCGACTGTGCCAGAACCTGCCAGCCGAGCCATGCAAAGATCACCGCCGGCGCGGCAAGCCCGACCATTGCAAGCTGCAATTGCGCCGCGTAGCTGAATGTCCTGTGAGGCCTAAACCCTGTCATGCGCGCCGCCCTGTCGCCCGTTGTGCCTGTGGTGCAGGCCATGTTCGGGCCGTCTCTCGTTGTGCGACGCTTCAGGCTGTACATAGCCTCTCAACACACCGCAGAAATCACCGGATGACCTTACCAGCCGCCGGAGGCGTCTGGCAATCTCGGCGCCACATTAGGGCAGGTGCCGCCCCGCCGCGCGCGCCTCAATGATCAGGCAGGTCCGCCTCGGGGATCATACGAAAGAACATGCCCCCGGACCACAATCCGAACCAGCCATCGTTGATGCAGCCGATCTCGGCCAAGCGGTAAAAGCTCTTGCGGTCGATCAGCGCCTCCAGCCCGTCCCGGATCATCACATAAGGTGACGGCTCTCCGCTGTCGGGGTCACGCTCCACCCGGATTGGATTTTCCGGGCCGGCGACGACCTTGTCACCGATATTGGTCTCGAAAATCAGGTCCTGCTGCGGGCCGCTGCCCTCGGCTTCGACATCGACCGCCAAGAACGGCGCGTCCTCGACCGTGATTCCCACCTTTTCCACCGGCGTGACAAGGTAATACCGATCCCCTTCGCGGCGCAGGATGCCTGCGAACAGCTTCACGAGACCCGGCCGGTTGATCGCGCCACCCTCGTGATACCACGTCCCGTCGCGCGCGATTCGGATGTCCAGATCACCGCAATAGGGCGGGGTCCATTGATGAACAGGCGGCAAACCCTTGCCTTGCGCCGCCCTGACCGAGGCGGCAAGACTGTCCACTGACAGCGTCGTGATCGTATCGTTGCTCATTACTTTTGCCATTTCGGTTTCGCGCGATACACTCTTAACGAAGGATATAGCCCCGACTGGAGTTTTGCCATGACCGATGACGCCGATCTGCTTGCCGGTATTGAAGCGCTGGAAGACAAACTGGCGCAGGCGCGCGCCTCGATCACCCGCCGCTTCATCGGACAGGAGAGGGTGGTCGACCTGTCTCTGTCGGCGCTTTTATGCGGTGGCCATGGCCTCCTGATCGGCCTTCCGGGTCTGGGCAAGACGCGGCTGGTGGAAACGCTCAGCACGGTGATGGGCCTGAATGCCAATCGCGTCCAGTTCACGCCCGATCTGATGCCGGCCGACATTCTCGGCTCAGAGGTGCTGGAAACCGCGGCAGATGGCGGGCGGGCGTTCAAGTTCATTCCCGGCCCGATCTTCTGCCAGCTGCTGATGGCCGACGAGATCAACCGCGCCAGCCCCCGGACGCAATCGGCGCTGCTGCAGGCGATGCAGGAACGACAGGTGACCGTCGCCGGCGAGGATCGGCCCCTCGATGCGCCGTTCCATGTGCTCGCCACGCAGAACCCCATCGAACAGGAAGGCACCTATCCCTTGCCCGAGGCGCAGCTTGACCGCTTTCTGGTGCAGATCGACGTGCCCTATCCCGACCGCGACACCGAGCGTGGCATCCTGTTGGCCACCACCGGCGCCGAAGAGGCGACATCCCATCAGGTGTTCGACGCGGCCCAGCTGATCGCGGCGCAAAAGCTGCTGCGCCGGATGCCTGTGGGGGAATCGGTTGTCGAGACGATCCTCGATCTGGTGCGCGCCTTCCGTCCCGAAGACGCAACTGCCACCGACGCCGTCCGCAAGGATGTGGCATGGGGCCCCGGTCCTCGTGCGGCACAGGCCCTGATGCTGACGGTGCGTGCGCGGGCGATGCTGCAGGGGCGTCTGGTGCCCGACCTCGACGATGTGGCGGCGATGGCACAGCCTGTGCTTGCGCATCGCATGGCGCTGAATTTCGCGGCCCGCGCCCGTGGCGAAAGCCTTGAAGGCCTGATCGCTGAAACCGTCTCGCAAATCACACGGGTCGAGGCCGCAGCGTGACCGACGCCGCCCATCTTCGCGCCAGATCCGAGGCCGAAGCCGCCCCGCTGCCGCCGCTTCTGGCGCGGGCCGAGCATTTGGCCGGGACTGTGCTTTTGGGCGAACATGGGCGCAGGCGTGCGGGCATGGGCAACGATTTCTGGCAATACCGCCCGGTGATGCCGGGCGACGCGCGCCGCGACATCGACTGGCGCCGCTCGGGCAAGTCTGATGCGCAATTCGTGCGGCAACTGGAATGGCAGATTGCGCAAAGCGTGATGATCTGGGTGGATGACGCGGCCTCGATGCGGTTTTCCTCGGATGCAAGCCTGCCCGAAAAGGCGGATCGCGCTCGGGTTCTGGCGCTTGCGGTGTCGATCCTGCTCAACCGCGCGGGCGAACGCGTTGGCCTGACCGGTCAGGCTTTGCCGCCGCGCCGGGGGGAAACCCAGATCCTCCGGCTGGCCGAGGCGCTCACGCAAGAGAGCGATGAGGATTACGGCACGCCCGACCTGAACGGCCTTCTCCCGCATGGCCGCGCGCTCTTCATCTCGGATTTCCTCGGCTCCATCGATGCCGTGCGCGCCGCCCTGACCAGCGCGGCCGATCGTGGCGTGCAAGGTGTGCTTCTCCACCTTCTGGACCCCGCCGAAGAGGCGTTTCCCTATCGAGGGCGCACCATCTTCGAAAGCATGGGCGGCACCATGGCGCATGAAACGCTCAAGGCGTCGGACCTGCGTGACCGGTATCTCGAACGGCTGGCCGAGCGTAAGGACGAGCTGCAATCGCTTTGCGCCGCAACCGGCTGGCATTACGGGCTTCACCACAGCTCGGATCCTGCGCAATCGGCGCTGTTGTGGCTCTATCGCGCCTTTGACGGGGGGATGTCGCGATGATGCTGGGCCCCATCGGATTTACCGCGCCCTGGCTCTTGCTCGCGCTGGCCGCGCTGCCGATCCTTTGGATCTTGCTGCGCGCCGTGCCGCCCGCACCGATCCGGCGCCGGTTTCCCGGTGTGGCGCTGCTCCTTGGGCTGCAGGACGACGACACCGTGACCGACCGCACGCCGTGGTGGCTTTTGCTGTTGCGGATGCTGGCGGTGGCGGCGGTGATCGTGGGGCTGGCCGGGCCGGTGCTCAATCCGCGCAGTGCCGATGATGCGGCGCGCAGCGGCCCGCTTCTGATCGTGATGGATGCCAGCTGGGCCAGCGCCCGCGATCACGCCGCACAGACGGGTCTGCTGGATGGGCTCCTGTCCGAAGCGGGCCGGGCCTCACGGCCCGTCGCCATCCTTCGCCTGACCGATCCCGAACCCGTGACCTTCCGCTCGGCCGAAGACTGGCGCAGCCGTTTGTCCGGGCTGGCGCCCGATCCTTGGGCGCCCACCCCTGCCATGATGCAGGACGCTTTGGCGATGCTGGGCACGCAGGAGTTTGAAACACGCTGGTTTTCCGACGGGCTGTCGCGGCCTGGCCGCGATGCGCTGCTCTCCGAACTCGAGCGTCGCGGGCCGGTGACCGTGCATGAAAGTCCCGCAACCATCATCGCCTTGAAACCGGCGGTGATCGAGGACGGGATCGTGCAACTCAGCGCGCTGCGCGCCACCCCTGGTGCTGCGCGCGACATCACGGTCGAGGCGCATGGCCGCGATCCGCAAGGTGTGCCGCGTCTGTTGGCGACCTTGCCGATCACCTTCGAGGAAAGCGCCCTGGAGGCGTCCGGCGAATTGTCCTTGCCCGGTGAATTGCGCGGTCGTCTGACCCGGTTCGAGATCGCGGGGCAGGGCACTGCCGGCGCCGTCAGCCTGACCGATGACAGCCTCAAGCGCCGCGAGGTTGCCCTGATCGCCGGGCGCGAAGATCGCGAGGGGCTCGAACTCCTGTCGCCGCTGCATTACCTGGAACAGGCGCTGTTGCCCTCGGCTGATCTGCTGGATGGCGCGCTGATGGATATCCTTCCCGCCAACCCGGACGTGATCGTGCTGGCCGATGTCGCCGTGCTGTCCACCGCCGAACAAGAGGCCCTGCTGGACTGGCTGGACAAGGGCGGGCTTCTCTTGCGGTTCGCCGGTCCGCGCCTCGCCGCGTCGGATGTGTCGCGCGACAGTGAAAGCCCGCTCCTGCCTGTGCGCCTGCGGGCCGGTGGGCGCACCGTCGGCGGCGCCATGAGCTGGGGTGAGCCAAAGACGCTTGCGCCCTTCCCTGATGACAGCCCATTTGCCGGGCTGAGCATTCGCGATGATGTGACCGTCTCGGCGCAGGTCATGGCGCAGCCCGATCCAACCCTTGCCGACCGCGTAATTGCGCAGCTGACCGACGGCACCCCGCTGGTCACCCGCAAGCGTGTCGGGGCCGGGCAGGTGGTGCTGTTTCATGTGACCGCCAATGCAGAATGGTCGTCGCTGCCGCTGTCGGGGCTGTTCGTGCAGATGCTCGAACGTCTGGCCGTGTCCTCGGCCGTGGCGCTGCCGGACATGGCCGAGATGCAGGGCACAACATGGCAGCCGGTTCAGGTGCTCGACGGGTTCGGGCAGTTGCGCGATGCGGGCACCTTGCCGGGGATCGCGGGCGAGCGGCTGATCACGGATGCGCTTGGCCCAAACCTGCCTCCGGGGCTCTATGATGGTCCGGACCGCCGTCTTGCGCTCAATGTCACCCGCGCCGACACTGTGCTTTCACCCGTTTCATGGCCCTCGCGCCTTCCGGTCGAAGGGCTGGCACGTGCGCCGGAAACGCCGCTTGGTGGCTGGCTTCTGGCGCTGGCCTCGGTGATCCTGCTTGCGGATATCGTGGCATCGCTTGCGCTGTCTGGACGCCTTTTGCCGGCGCGTGCCGCGGGATTGGTCCTCGGCGCGGTGATGCTGCCGGGCCTGATGCTGACCGCGCCTCCCGCTGCCGCGCAAGAGGGGACGCCATCGGCGCTGGACAAGGAACTGCTGGCCGTATCCGAAGTGGTTCTGGCGCATGTGCTCACCGGCGACCGCGGGTTGGATGACACCGCGCGCGCCGGTCTTGCAGGCCTGTCGGAAACGCTGTTCTTCCGCACCTCGGTCGAGCCGTCCGAGCCGATCGGCGTCGATCTGGAAACCGATGAGCTGGCGGTTTACCCCTTCCTCTACTGGCCCGTGACCCCTGAACAGCCGATCCCCTCGCAAGAGGCCTATGCCAACCTCAACAGCTATCTGCGCACCGGCGGCATGATCCTGTTCGATACCCGTGATGCCAACGTGGCGGGGTTCGGCGCATCCTCGCCCAATGGTCAGATGTTGCAACGCCTGGCCCAACCGCTTGACATCCCGCCTCTCGAGCCGATCCCCGAAGATCATGTCCTGACCCGCACCTTCTATCTCCTGCAGGATTTCCCTGGCCGCCATGCCGGTCGCCCCGTCTGGGTCGAGGCCGCTCCAGCCGATGCCGAACGGATCGAAGGCATGCCGTTCCGCAATCTCAATGACAACGTGACCCCGGTGGTGATCGGCGGCAATGACTGGGCGGCGGCCTGGGCGATGGACAATCGCGGCGCGCCGCTCTTTCCCGTCGGGCGCGGCTATGCCGGGGAGCGGCAGCGCGAACTGGCCTACCGCTTCGGTGTCAACCTCATCATGCATGTGCTGACCGGCAACTACAAATCCGATCAGGTGCATGTCCCCGCACTTCTGGACAGGCTGGGCCAATGACCTCGAGCATCGTTTTCGAACCGCTTTTGCCCGTCTGGCTGATTGCTGCGCTTGGCGCGATCATGGCCGCCGGCATTGCGCTGGCGCTCTGGAGGGGGCTGTCGGGCTGGCCCTTGCGGGCGCTGGCGGGGCTGGTGATCCTCGCCGCGCTCATGGGGCCGGTCTATCAACAGGAAGACCGCCAGCCCTTGAACGATATCGTGCTGATCGTCGAAGACCAAAGCGCCAGCCAGCGTCTTGCCGACCGCGCGGCGATGACCAGCTCGGCCGCCGATGATCTGGCAGCCCGGCTCGAGGCGCGCGACAACACCGAGGTGCGCCGCATCACCGTGCCCGACGGCGCCGACAACAGCGGCACCCAGGCCATGACCGCCCTTGCCGAAGCGCTGGCCGAAGAACCCCGAGGCCGCATCGCCGGGGCAATCCTGCTGTCCGATGGCCAATTGCATGACATCGACCGCGCCCCCGATCTGCCTGCGCCGCTGCACCTTCTGCATACGGGCCGCGCCGCCGATTGGGACCGCCGCCTCGAGATCCGCAACGCCCCGGCCTTCGCCATTCTGGGCGAGGAAGTGATCCTAACGCTGACGATCACCGATGACGGCGCCGCCCCCGAAGATGTCCGCAACGTGCCGCTCGACATTTCGGTCGATGGCGCCGAACCGCGGCGCTTCGAAGTTCCCCTTGGCCGCGAAGTCGACCTGCCGCTGACCCTGCCACATGGCGGGCGGAACGTTTTGCAATTCACCACCCCCTTCGTCGAGGGCGAGTTGACCGACCGCAACAATACCGCGCTGGTGCAGATCAACGGCGTGCGCGACCGTCTGTCGGTTCTTCTGGTCTCGGGCGAGCCTCATGCGGGCGGGCGCACCTGGCGCAATCTTCTGAAATCCGACAGCTCGGTCGATCTGGTGCATTTCACCATCCTGCGCCCCCCAGAGAAACAGGATGGCGTGCCGGTCCGCGAACTCTCGCTGATCGCCTTTCCCACCCGCGAGCTGTTCCTCGAAAAGATCGAGGATTTCGACCTCATCATCTTCGACCGCTACAAGCGGCGTGGCATCCTGCCGTCGATCTATCTGGACAATGTGCGCAACTATGTCGAACGGGGCGGCGCGGTGCTGATTGCGGCTGGCCCCGATTTCGCCTCGGCCGACAGCTTGTATCGCACGCCGCTTGAATCGATCGTCCCGGCCCGCCCGACGGCCCGTGTTCTGGAAGAACGCTATCGCCCTAAAGTGTCCGAACTGGGTCAGCGTCACCCTGTGACCGCCGGGCTGGAGCAGGAATATGACGGCGAATGGGGGCGCTGGATGCGTCAGATCGAGGTGGAGCAAGCCACCGGCGATGTGGTCATGACCGGCAAGGATGATCGCCCGCTTCTGGTGCTCGACCGCGTCGGCGAAGGGCGTGTGGCACTTCTGGCCTCGGACCATGCATGGCTGTGGAACCGGGGCTATGAGGGCGGCGGCCCACAACTGGAATTGCTGCGCCGCCTTGCCCATTGGATGATGAAGGAACCCGAGCTCGAGGAAGAGGCGCTGTGGGCCGAGGCAACGGGCCAGCAGATGCGTGTGATCCGACGCTCGCTCACCGATGATGTCGGCCCTGTCACGATCACCACACCGTCGGGTGACACGATTGAAAGGGACCTCGAAGAAGTCAGCCCCGGCCGCTTCGAGACGCTGTATGACGGCCCCGAGATTGGTCTCTACCGGCTGGAAAATGGCGAACAATCCGCCGTGATCGGGCTTGGCCCGGCAGCACCCGTGGAATTCGAACAGACCATCGCAAGCGCCTCGGCCCTGCAACCGGTGCTGGAGCGTACGGGCGGCGGCGCAAAGGCGTTGGAGGACGGGCTGCCGCGCATCCGCGAGGTCCGCGAGGGACGCCCGGCATCGGGTCGTGGCTGGATCGGCATCACACCGCGCGGCGCATTCGAAACCGCCTCGGTCACACAGACACCGCTTTTGCCCGCCTGGGCGGTGTTGCTGCTTATCTCCGGCCTCATTCTCGGAGGCTGGTTGCGCGAAGGCCGACGCTAAGCGATTCATTTCATGCTAAAACACCGGGTCCATGTGCCGTTCTCTTCGGTGAGACATGCACACAAAGGACCTCAACGTGACACTCGATATTTCATCCGCTGGACCCCTGAGCGAGGCCGACTCAGCACTGCTGGATATGGTCAATCGCACCCAGGCGGTCATTCATTTCACCGTCGATGGCACGATTATCGAGGCGAACAAGAATTTTCTCGCAGCGGTCGAATACCGCGCAGAAGATGTGACCGGAAACCATCACCGGATTTTCGTCGATCCCGAATACGCCCGCAGCAGCGATTATACCCGGTTTTGGGAACGTCTGCGCGAAGGGCACAGTTTTTCGGATCAATTTCCGCGTCGCACCCGCACGGGCCGCAGGCTCTGGATTCAGGCGACATACGCGCCCGTCTTCGACGAGTTTCGCAAGGTCGTCCGGGTCGTCAAG
Organism: Roseobacter sp. AzwK-3b; assembly: GCF_000170875.1. NCBI lineage: Bacteria > Pseudomonadati > Pseudomonadota > Alphaproteobacteria > Rhodobacterales > Roseobacteraceae > Roseobacter > Roseobacter sp. AzwK-3b. Next base: position 283,736 of record NZ_ABCR01000001.1, on the reverse strand, counting down.
ATCGCCACTGACATCACCGAACGCCGCGAGGCGATCGAGGATGTGGCCAAAGCCCTTGACCGTCTGCGCGATGGCGATCTGACCCATCGCGTTCAGGTCAGCAAACTTCCCGACATCGCGATTCTCGGCGACGCGTTCAACAACACGGTCGAAGGCTGGAATGCCCTTCTTGGTCGCGTCTCGTCCGTGACAGGCTCGGTTCGGACAATCAGCGATCAGGTGCAGCTGTCATCCGAAAACCTGTCCGAGCGCACATCGACACAATCCGCCGCGCTGAGCCAGACAGCCGCGGCCGTCGAGCAGCTCACCGAAACCATGCGCGTCGCCTCCGAAGAGGCGCAGCGCGCCAACGTGATCGCCAGCACCTCCAGCTCCAAGACCGAAGGCAGCAGCCGGCTTGTCGAAGATGTGATGGAGGCGATGACTCTCATTCAGAAATCCTCTGGCCGCATCTCGAACATCGTGACGGCGATCGATGCGATCTCGGTGCAAACCAACCTTCTGGCGCTCAACGCCGCGATCGAAGCCGCCCGTGCCGGTCCTGCCGGGCGTGGGTTCGCCGTTGTCGCCTCCGAGGTGCGCCAGCTTGCGCAGCGCAGTTCCGACTCAGCTCGCGAAATCGCCGAGCTGATTGCCGAAAGCGCGCGCCATGTCTCGGACGGGGTGGATCTGGTGAATCGCGCCGGGCAGGATCTGGGTGAAATCTTCGATGGTGTCGGCGGGCTTTCCGAAATCGTCGGACGTATCGCGCATGGCTTCAGTGACCAGTCCGCGACCCTGTCGCAGATCAACAGCGCCATCTGTCAGCTTGACCGCGTGACGCAGGAAAATGCCGAAATGGTGGTGCAAAGCACGTCAGCCTCGCGGCTGTTGTCGCAAGCATCGGCCAGCCTTGCCGGCGAGATCGATAGCTTCCATACCGACGCCACGGCCAAGGCCGGCGGTCCGCAGCCGCTCCGTTCGCAGAATGACACGCAGCGCAATGGCGCAGCCGCGTATCCGGGGTTCAACGGCAACGGGCTTGCGCATTGACGCAAGTCCAGCGCGCACCCTTCATAGAGGGTGGGCAGCGATAGGATTCGGGGCGGCGCGGTGATCCGTGCCGCCCCGTTCCGTCAGTCGGTTCCGCCGGAGTTTTCGGGTTCCATCAGAACGGTGCGCGAATGCGACGCGAATTCCCGGCGCAGCAGCACGAGGCAGGTCAGGCCCGCCGCTACGATCAGCGCCTCCGCCCCCAACAGCCAGACCGTCGCCGCCAGCGCGAAATACACCGACCGCAGCCCACGATTGAAGCTTTTGGCCGCGGTGATGTTGATCTCTCCTGCCTTTGCGGCGCGCTTCGCCGCCAGCGGATTGTCGGCCTCGTTCGGCACCGCCGCCATCAGCACGGCGCAATAGCCGAACAGCCGGTTTGACCAGACGAACTTGAGAAACCCGTTGGCGAGGAAAAGGATCAGCACCAGAACCTTGACCTCCCAGACGATCCTCGGGTCCGCGCCCAGTGTCAGGTCTTTGGCGACCCCGATGAATCTCTCCATGTTTCCGAAAAGCGCGAAGCACCCGCCGATCGCGATCATCGTGGCCGAGGCGAAAAAAGAGGTGCCCTGTCTGAGCGTCGCAAGGATCTGCGCATCGAATATGCGTGGATCCCGCGTGATCATCTGCACCAGCCATTCCCGCCGGTATTGCGCCATCAGAACCGACACTGAGGGATATTTTCGTGGTGGATTTTCAATTACATAACCGATAATGATCCACCCGCCGAACAGCACGGTGGCGGCGACATAATCCAATGTCGAAAACAAGCTCAGGCGATCCATCCAATTCATGCGGGCACGATACAGCCGACAAGAACAACTTGCCAGCCGCTGAAATTGGTTATATTTTATTACCAATAGGGAGGATCGCCGATGGAAATGCCACGTCCCAACCCGGACATCATTGCGCGCAAGGCCGAGCTGGTCTCGCGCCTGCTGGAGGTATTGCCCGTTGATGCGGTGATCTCCGATCCGTCCGAAACGCGGGCTTACGAATGCGACGCGCTGACGGCCTACAAGTGTCCGCCGCTGGCCGCGATCCTGCCCTCCTCCACGCAGCAGGTCTCGGATGCCCTGCGCATCTGCCACGCGATGGGCGTGCCGGTGGTGCCGCGCGGCTCGGGCACATCTCTGGCCGGTGGCGCGCTGCCCACCGCCGACAGCGTGATCCTCGGCGTGGCGCGTCTCAATGACGTGCTCGACACGGACTATGACAACCGGTTCATCAAGGTACAGACCGGCCGCACCAATCTATCCGTGACCGGCGCCGTCGAGGAGCATGGGTTCTTCTATGCCCCAGACCCCTCCAGCCAGCTGGCCTGCGCCATCGCCGGCAACATCGCCATGAATTCAGGCGGCGCACATTGCCTGAAATACGGCGTGACCACGAACAACCTCATGGGCGTCACCATGGTGTTGATGGATGGCACCATCATGGAACTTGGCGGCGCGCATCTCGATGCGCCGGGCTATGATCTCCTGGGCCTGATTTGCGGCTCCGAGGGGCAGCTTGGCGTCGTCACCGAAGCTACCCTTCGCATTCTTCACAAGCCCGAAGGCGCGCGCCCGGTCCTTATGGGCTTTGACAGCAACGAGGTGGCGGGCCAATGCGTCTCGGACATCATCAAGGCTGGTGTCCTGCCGGTCGCGATCGAATTCATGGACCGCCCCTGCATCCGCGCCTGCGAGGCGTTCGCCAAGGCCGGCTACCCCGATTGCGAGGCGCTTCTGATCGTCGAGGTCGAAGGCTCGGACGCCGAAATCGACGAGCAGCTTGAAACCATCATGGGCATCGCGCGCACCCACAATCCAGTGGAATTGCGTCAAAGCACCTCCGCCGAGGAAAGCGCCCGCATCTGGCTGGGCCGCAAATCCGCCTTCGGCGCCATGGGCCAGATCAACGATTACATGTGCCTCGACGGCACCATCCCGGTCAGTCAGCTGCCTTTCGTCCTCAAGCGGATCGGCGAGATGTCCAAGGAGTTCGGCCTCGATGTGGCCAATGTGTTCCATGCCGGTGACGGGAACATGCACCCGCTGATCCTGTTCGACGCCAACAAGCCCGGCGATCTGGAACTCTGCGAGGCGTTCGGCGCCGAGATCCTCAAGCTTTGTGTCGAGGTGGGCGGCTGCCTGACCGGCGAACACGGTGTCGGCATCGAAAAGCGCGATCTGATGGTCGATCAATACGCGCCTCAGGATCTGGAAATGCAGATGGCGGTCAAGGACGTGTTCGATCCGAAATGGTTGTTGAACCCGGCCAAGGTCTTCCCGCTACAATCCAGCGAATCCCACCGTATTGCTGCCGAATGACGGCGCCTTGCCGTCCATCCGCCTGCGACGCCTGCCTCGGAGTATCACCGCAATGACCATCCTCACCCCCGAGAGCGAGGCCGATCTTGCCGCCATCGTCGCCAGTGCCGACACGCCCTTTCACGTGCAGGGCGGCGGCACCCGTCCGATCGGCGGTCCAACCAACGGCATCCCGCTCAGCACGGCGGGATTGTCCGGCATCGAACTCTATGAGCCGGGGTCTCTGACCCTCGTGGTGCGTGCAGGCACCCCTGTGGCCGAAGTCGAAGCCGCCCTTGCCGCTGAAAATCAGCGCCTCGCCTTCGAGCCGATGGATCATCGTGGCCTTCTTGGTACCACGGGAGAGCCGACGATCGGCGGTGTGATCGGCGCGAATGTCTCCGGCCCGCGCCGTATTCAGGCAGGTGCCGCGCGCGATTTCCTTTTGGGCGTGCGCTTCGTCGATGGGTCAGGACAGGTGATCCGCAATGGCGGCCGCGTGATGAAGAACGTGACCGGCTATGATCTGGTCAAGCTGCTGGCCGGAAGCTACGGCACCCTTGGCATCCTGACCGAAGTGGCCCTCAAGGTGCTGCCCGATACCGTCACCACCGCCACCTTGTCGATCCTCGGGCTGGATGATGTGTCGGCGGTTGCGGCGCTGTCGCGCGCACTTGGCTCGCCCTTCGAGGTGACAGGCGCCGTGCATCTGCCACAGGCGCAGGGGGCCGCCCGCACCCTGATCCGGATCGAAGGCTCCGAAGCATCCGTCGCCTACCGCGCGGCTGAATTGCAAAAGCTGCTGGCCGGCTTCGGCGAGGTGCTTTTTGACCACGATACCGCCGCCAACCGCGCCCTCTGGCAAGAGCTGCGTGACGTGACGGTGTTTCACGACCGCCCGGGCGATGTCTGGCGGCTGTCGGTCAAACCCTCCGATGCGCCGGGGATCGTGGCGTCGGTGCCGGGTGCCGAGGCATTTTACGACTGGGGCGGGGGGCTGATCTGGCTTCTGGTCCCCCAAGGCACAGGCCCCGCCGTGATCCGCCAGCCCGTGGACGATGCGGGCGGCCATGCCACTCTGATCCGGGGCAATCGCAACGCGGGCGTGTTTCATCCGCTGCCCGCGCCGGTGGCCGCGCTGCAGGACGGGCTGCGCCGAAAATTCGATCCGAACGGGCTGTTCAATCCCGGGCTGATGGGACAGACCGCATGACACTGGCGCTGACCTTTCTTCTGATATTCGGCGTTGGTCCGGCGCTGTTCATTGGCTTGTGCCGCCTATCGCCCGATATGCGCGCCGTCGCATCCTTGTGGGTGCTCGCGGGGGGCTGTACCGGCTTGGCCTTCGCGGTGAAATCGGGTGCGGTCACGACCGGTCTTGGCGCAACCGCGCAAGCCCTTGTGCCGCTGGCGGCACTTTGGCTGGCGTGGATCGCTGTGCTGGCGCTGTGCATGTTGGCGATCCGCGCTCGGGTGCAGGACGCCGCCACCCTTCGGTGGGCGCATGCCATCGGCGCAATGGCCACGACACTGCCCTGGTTCGGGCTCTATACGGCACAAATGGTGAGCGAACGATGAAAACCGAATTCACGGCTGAACAACTGCAAGACCCCGCCATCGCGCGCTCCAATCAGATCCTGCGCGCCTGTGTGCATTGCGGCTTCTGCACCGCCACATGCCCGACCTATCAGGTGCTCGGCGACGAGCTCGACAGCCCCCGTGGCCGCATCTATCTCATCAAGGACATGCTGGAAAACGAGCGTGTGCCAGATGAAAAGACCGTCAAGCATATCGACCGCTGCCTGAGTTGCCTTGCCTGCATGACGACCTGTCCATCGGGCGTGCATTATATGCATCTCGTGGATCACGCCCGCGACTATATCGAAAAGCGCTACAAGCGCCCCTTCGGGGATCGCGCCCTGCGCTGGATCCTCGCGCGGATCCTGCCCTATCCGATGCGCTTCCGCGTGGCACTTCTGGGCGCCAAGATCGGCAGGCCCTTCGCGGCGCTGATGCCCGATGCCCGGCTCCGGGCGATGCTCGAAATGGCGCCCAAACAGGTGCCCCCCGTCAGCCGCAACGACGATCCGCAGACCTTTGCCGCCCATGGCGCCCCGCGCAAGCGTGTTGCGCTGATGACAGGTTGCGCGCAACGGGCGCTGAACACCGACATCAATGATGCCACCATCCGCTTGCTGACCCGGCTGGGCTGCGAGGTGGTCATCGCCGAAGGCGCGGGCTGTTGCGGGGCGTTGACGCATCACATGGGCAAGACCGACGAAAGCCACCGCACCGCCGCCCGCAACATCCGCGCCTGGACCCGCGAGATCGAGGGCAAGGGGCTGGATGCCGTCGTCATCAACACCTCGGGCTGCGGCACCACGGTCAAGGATTACGGCCATATGTTCCGCGATCACGCCCTGGCTGAGCAGGCCGCCACCGTGGCCGGTCTTGCCTGCGATATCAGCGAGCTTCTGATGCAGCTTGATCTGCCCGAGGGCGCTTCTCGCGAAATGACCGTCGCCTATCACGCCGCCTGTTCGCTCCAGCATGGCCAGCAGATCAAGACCTACCCCAAGGACCTGCTCAAGCGTGCGGGCTTCACCGTGGTCGAACCCGCCGACAGCCACCTGTGCTGCGGCAGCGCGGGCACCTACAACCTGATGCAGCCCGAGATCTCGCGCCAACTCAAAGCGCGCAAGGTCCGCACCCTCGAGGCCCGCAACCCCGATGTGATCGCGGCAGGCAATATCGGCTGCATGATGCAGATCGGCTCGGCCACCGGCATTCCCGTCGTCCATACCGTCGAACTGCTGGACTGGGCCACCGGTGGGCCGATGCCCCCCGCGATGCAAGCCGGTCACAGTGCCGAACCCCGAATACCGAACCTGCGCGGCGCGCCTTAATTTCGTCCCACAACCGGTCTAGCGTTTTGCCAATTCGACCGGAGGGACCATGCTGAAACGCCTGTGCATCACACTCGCCCTTTGCCTGACCGGCGCCGCCTCGGCGCAGGACAGCCGGCTCGAGCGGCTCGATACCGGCGATGATGGCCGGGGCTGGGAAGCCGTGGGGCGGCTGGATATCGGCGGTCACGGCTTTTGCACCGGTGCCCTGATCGCGCCCGGACTGGTGCTGACGGCGGCGCATTGCCTTTTCGACCGCGACACCGGCGCGCGGGTCGATCACGAACGCATCGAATTCCTCGCGGGCTGGCGCAATGGCCGCGCCTCGGCCTATCGTTGGGTGCGCCGTGCGGTGATCCACCCCTCCTATGATTACTCCGGCTCAATGATCGCCGACAGGGTGCGCCACGATGTGGCTTTGCTGGAATTGCACCACCCGATCCGCAACACGCAGGTGATCCCCTTCCAGACCGACAGCGACCCGGTCACAGGCCAGAAGATCGGCGTTGTCAGCTATGCGCGGGGCCGTTCGGATGCGCCCTCGCTGCAGCAGGTCTGCGATGTGATGGCCAGCCAGCAGGGCATGCTCGTCACCTCCTGCGATGTCGATTTCGGCGCGTCCGGCGCGCCCATCTTCTCGTTCCAGAACGGTCAGGCGCGGATCGTCTCGGTCGTCTCGGCGATGGCCGATCTCAAGGGCCAGAAGGTCTCTCTGGCCGCTCCGCTCGCTGGTCCCCTGCAAGAGCTGATGGCCCTGCTTGACGGCTCCGCCACCCCCGACGCGGCGCCCAAGCGTATGTTCACCACCGGCGCCGCCCGCGACACCGGCGCGAAATTCGCAAAGCCGTGACGCGTTTGCGGGCCATTCTCGGCGCAGTCCTGTGCTGTGGGCTTTGGGCCGCTCCGCTCATGGCCGACACCACGGGCCTCATGCGCCTGACCGACCGTGACGACCTCTTCGGCTGGGAGGCCGTGGGCCGTGTCGATCTGGGCCAGTCGAGTTATTGCACTGGCGTGCTCATCGCCCCCGACCTTGTGCTGACCGCCGCCCATTGCCTTTTTGACGCACAGCACCGGCCCCGCCCCGCCGACACCATCCGTTTTCGCGCAGGGCTTCGCGATGGCGCGGTGATCGCCGAACGTGGCGTCGCGCGCCATGCGGCGCCCAAGGCCTATGATCCCGCCGCGGGCATGACCGCCGACAATGTCCGCCTCGATGCCGCCCTCTTGCAACTGGCCACACCCATCGAAACCTCTCTGGCCGCGCCGTTCCTCCTGCATCAAGGCGGGCGCGACGGGCTGCGCGTCAGCGTCGTGTCTTATGGCCGCAACCGGGATGCGGCACCCTCGTGGCAGCGCGAATGCGGGCTGGACTGGCATCAGGACGGCATCATGGCCTTTGACTGCGACGTGACCTATGGCTCTTCGGGGGCGCCGGTCTTTGCCCGCGACGGGCATCGCGCGCGCATCCTGTCGGTTATCAGCGGCGGCGATCCGGGGGGTGACCGTCCTCTTGCCTATGGGATGGAGCTTGCGGCGCTGGTCGATGGGCTCAAGCGCGATCTGCGCGCGGCAACCCCCGCCCAACCCGTGAACACCGGCTTTCGCCGCGTGCAGGTGGGCGACACGCAGCGGGCCTCGGGCGCCAAGTTTTCACGTCCCTGAGACCGTGCCGCGCAGGTCTTGAAAGCCGCGCACCCTCTCCCCAGATTTATGGCGTCCCGGTGCCGCTGTGCGGGCCGGACATTTACCGCCTGTCCCTTCGGGAAGGCTTCACCACAGGTATCGCTCACAAGGAGGATGACCAATGCGTAACTTTGATCTTGCACCCCTTTACCGGGCCACGGTGGGCTTCGACCAGATCGCCGACATGATGGACCGCGTGTTGTCCAGTGACATGGCGCAACCCACCTATCCCCCCTACAATATCGAAAAAACGCCGATGACGCCTATCGCATCTCGATCGCCGTTGCCGGCTTCGCCGATAGCGACCTGAGCGTCGAGGTCCGTGACGGCGCGCTTCTCGTCTCCGCCCGCAAGGCCGAGGATGACAGTGCCCGCACCTTCCTGCATCGCGGCATCGCGACCCGCGCATTCGAACGCAGGTTCCAGCTGGCCGATCATGTCAAGGTGACCGGCGCAAGCCATGCCGACGGGATGCTGCATATCGACCTCGTCCGCGAGGTGCCCGAGGCGCTCAAACCCCGCCGGATCGAGATTGCCAGCACCCGCAGCGTCGGCCACGAAAAAGACGTGGTCGATGCCGAAACGGTCAACTGATCCCGAACCGTCTCGCCCCTCGCCGGAGCTGTCCGGCGGGGGCACACCCCTTGCCCTCTGATCCCCGCCTCAGAACCGCCGCGCCTTCAATAGCGGGGCATCCTCTGGCCCGCCAACCAGAAGCAAGGCACCCGTCTCATCCAGATCGAACCGCCGCACCTGCTCCAGCGCATCGAAAATCCGGCGCTCCTGCATCATCAGCGCATCGGGGCAGGCCATCATCGTTGCCCCCACAGGCCCGAAACTCAGCCCTTCGCCGGTCAGTTCATAGGTGCCGAAAAACCGGTTGCAGCCGCTGGTGCCCGCAAGCCGTCCAGCGCGGCTCAGGGTGATTTCGGCCTGTGCGTCGTCCACGACACCCATTCCGGCCACATCTTCGATCCGCCACTCTCCGGACAGAAGGCTTGCGGGATCACCGCCACAGCCGCGCAGCTTCCGATCATCCAGCGCCAGAACCGCAACATGCGGATAGGGCATGCCGGTGGCGTCGTCGCGGCAGATCCGGTCTTCCAGCGTCAGCCTCGCGTTGATACCCGGCATGTCGAAGACATAGGCGCCGGGCATCACTTCGACCTCGGGACGCGGGGCGCTTCGGGTCAACTCGCCGTAATCGGCGACGACTTCCACCTCTTCATCGCCAAGCGTCACGGTCCAGCCCGGCTCGTTGCCACGGGCGCGATACGTCTCGTCCGGCGCGCTCATGCGCTGGCAATCGGCAACCTTGGTGCCGTTGATGCTCAGCATCGCCTCGCCGCCCTTCTCCCAGAACTCGATCTCGTCCGTGCCCTCGCCCTCGCTGACGAAGCGGGCGCCGGATGCCGCCATGGCTTCTGTCATCACGATATCGCGCCCCCGCATCCGCAGTGCGATCCGGTCTCCGATGATCCCCAGCAAGACCGGCTGGCCGTCGCAATCGAATTCGGTGGCAAAGGCCAGCGGCGTGACCTGCGCAAGCCGCAGCTCGCCCAGATCGACAGGGTCTGACCCGGCCGATATCGGCACATCCTGCACGATCCAGCGCGGCTGCCCGCCCACCCGGATCACCGCGCTGACCTCTCCCGACAAATCGGGTGGAACCTCGAAGGCAAAGGGGATCGGGACCTGGCGGCCTTCGGTCGAAAACTGAACTTCCCCGAGAACCGTGTCGAACGCGCCGCGCGCCTCGACGGTGACTTGCGCATCCGGTGGCAGTGCGATCCTTGCAAGATAGCTCAGCTCGCCGGTGACGTCTCTGGTGCGATCCTGCGCGACAAGCGGTGTGGCCAAAAGGGCGCTGGTGATGAGTGCGGTGGCAAATGTCTTCATGCTGCAATCTCTATTCTGGTGGACTCTGTTCTGGTGGACAGGAACGCGGGAATAATAACCCGGATATCCCGCCTTCGACGAGCGCATCGTCCAAGCGGTCGCAAAAAACCGCGCGCCCTGTTAACGGGGCGCGCGGCTGTCCGTGATGCCGACGCGATACCGACGTTTTACCGACGTGATACCGAACCGGGTTTTCCCTTGTTAACCAGAGGCTTGCCCCTGATTCGGCGTCAGACGCTCATGCAGATGTATTTCATCTCCAGATAATCATCGATCCCGTGATGGCTGCCCTCGCGGCCAAGGCCCGATTGCTTGACCCCCCCGAACGGCGCCACCTCGGTCGAGATGATCCCGGTATTCACCCCGACGATCCCGTATTCCAGCGCCTCGGCCACCTTGTAGACCCGGCTGAGGTCCTTGGCGTAGAAATAGCTGGCCAGCCCGAAGATCGTGTCATTCGCCATGGCGATCACATCATCCTCGGTCTCGAACTTGAAAAGCGGCGCCAGCGGCCCGAAAGTCTCATCGGTGGCGAACTGCATGTCCTGCGTCGCACCCGTCACGATGGTCGGCGGCAGGAAGTATCCCGGCCCCTGCACAGGCTCGCCGCCTCCAAGGATCACCTGAGCGCCCTTGGCCGTGGCATCGGCCACATGTTCTTGAACCTTTTCAATGGCATCCGCGTTGATGAGCGGCCCAAGCATCACGCCATCCTCAAGCCCGTCACCCATCTTCAGCTTGGACACGGCCTCCTTCAGCTTGGCGGCGAAGGCGTCATAGACCCCGGCCTGAACATAGATCCGGTTGGCGCAGACGCAGGTCTGGCCGTTGTTGCGGAACTTGCACAGGATCGCGCCTTCGACAGCGGCATCCAGATCGGCGTCGTCGAACACGATGAAAGGCGCGTTCCCCCCGAGCTCCATCGAGCATTTCATGACCTGATCGGCGGCCTGCCGCAGCAGGATGCGCCCCACTTCCGTTGAACCGGTAAAGGTCAGTTTGCGCACGGCGGGGTTCTCGCAGAACTCCTTGCCGATCTCGCTGGACTTGGACGAGGTGACGATGCTGAACACGCCCTTCGGGATGCCCGCGCGCTCGGCCAGAACGCCCATGACCGTTGCGGACAAGGGTGTTTCCGTCGCCGGTCGCCCCACAAAGGCACAGCCCGCCGCCAGCGCCGGCGCGGCCTTACGCGTGATCATCGCGTTGGGAAAGTTCCATGGCGTAATCGACGCGGCAACCCCGATGGGCTGCTTGATGACCGTGATCCGCTTGTCGCGCTGATGGCCGGGGATCGTCTCGCCATAGATGCGCTTGGCTTCCTCGGCGAAGAACTCCACAAAGCTGGCGCCATAGGCGATCTCGCCCTTGGCCTCGGCCAGCGGCTTGCCCTGTTCGGCAGTCAGGATGATGCCCAGATCTTCCTGATTCTCCATCATCAGATCGAACCATTTACGCAGCACGGCAGCGCGTTCCTTGCCGGTCCAGCTTGCCCATTCCTTCTGGGCGGCCTCGGCATGGGCGATGGCCTTGGCCACCTGCGCCCGGCTCAGATCGGCGACATTTGCGATCACGTCACCGCGCGCGGGGTTGGTCACCTCGAACGTACCGTTGTCACCGTCCACCCAGTCACCGCCAACATAAGCCTGCTCGGCCAGCAGGCTGGGATCCTTGAGAAGCGATTTCAGATCGGTCTTTGTCATGGCTTGTCCCTTTTCGGATTGGTCTGGAAAAGGCAAATCATCTTGGGCTAGGCTTGTCCATACAAAGAGGCAGGATATTATGATGGAACTGGACGATGCCTATGCCAATGGGCCCTATATTCAAGGGGCCGAGGGCTATCCACCTCGCTGGACCGTGCAGGCCGCCGCCTTTCGCGAAGAGCTTGCCAATACCGGCCATGCCCGCCTTGATCGGTCCTATGGCGCGACACCGCGCCAGGCTTATGACCTGTTTTTGCCGAAGGGCCCGCCCGTCGGTTTATGCGTCTTCGTGCATGGCGGATATTGGCTGAAATTCGACAGGTCCTACTGGTCGCATCTCGCCGCCGGTCCGCTGGCGCATGGGTGGGCTGTGGCCATGCCCTCCTACGATCTTTGTCCCGCTGTGCAGATCGCCGATATCACCCGCCAGATCGCCCGCGCCACCGAGATGGCCGCAGACGAGATCCCGGGTCCGATCATACTGGCGGGGCATTCGGCGGGCGGGCATCTGGCAGCGCGCCTTTGCGTTCAGGGGGTCTTGGCCGATGCCACGGCCAAGCGACTCAAGCGCGCGGTCCCGATCTCGCCGGTGTCGGATCTGCGTCCGCTGCTCAGGACATCGATGAACGACCAGTTTCGTCTTGATTTGTCTTTGGCCGAGGCGGAAAGCCCCGTCTTGATGCGCCCCATGGACCATGTCGGCGTCACCGTCTGGGTCGGTGCAGACGAACGGCCGGTCTTTCTCGATCAGGCGCGCTGGCTGGCCGAGGCCTGGGGCTGCGGGCACCATGTGGCACAGGGTCGGCATCATTTCGATGTGATCGATGCACTGACCGATCCCGCAAGCCCGATGGTCGCCGCCCTTACCGGCTGAGCGAGGACCAGCAAGGCAGGGTATCGCCGATTGCGGGCGTCGCCGCATGGACGGCCCGGGCGATGGCGCGCGCCATGCAGATCGCCGCCGCATGGCCAAGCGCCAGCGTGTCGGCCGGCGGGTTTTCAACGCTCCGCGCGCCTGTTGCCGCAGCGAAGATCAGATCACCATCCATTGGCGTATGGGATGGCACCAATGCCCGCGCCAACCCGTCATGCGCCGCCGTGGCCAGCCGTGTGCACTGTGCCTTGCTCAGGATCGCATCGGTGGCGACGATCCCGATCGTGGTATTGGCATGTTGCGACAGCTTGGTGCGGGGAATGAGCGTGTCGGGGTAATGAGGGGCTGGCCCCAACCCGCCGAATTCGCCGCCCATTTCAAACGGTGCCGCCCAGAAATGCGGCCCATCGCCGACCGTTGCGGACCCAAGCGCATTCACCACCACCAGCGCGCCCACCATATGCCCCGACGGCAGCATGACCGACGCTGATCCCAGCCCCCCTTTGAGGGTCGCGGTCGTGGCGCCCACCCCTGCTCCGGCGGTGCCGATATCGAACATCGTGCCGACCTGCGCCAGCGCCTCCATCCCGAGCCGTTTGTAGGGGTTTTCGGGCCAATGCTTGTCACCACCATTCAGCAGGTCGAAAATGATCGCCGCGGGCACGATTGGCACGCGCTGATCCCCCACCGCAAAGCCCCGTCCGGCCGCCCGCAATGCATCCGCCACTCCCGACGCCGCATCCAGCCCAAAAGCAGACCCCCCAGACAGAACCAGCGCATCGACCTCGGTCACGGTCTTGTCGGGTGCCAGAAGGTCTGTTTCGCGGCTCCCGGGCGCACCGCCCATCACATGAACCCCGGCTGTAAAAGGCACTTCGCCCAAAAGGACGGTCGCGCCGGTCTTGATGTGGTCGTCGCTTGCATTGCCCACCAGAAGGCCCGGCAGATCGGTAATCAGGTTGGTCGGTCCCGGTGTGATGCTCATGGTCGCTATTTTCCCTTCGGCGTGTCGCAAACCATCTTGCCAGAATGCGCAGGATCGGCAAGGAAGGTGCACGGTCGGGGCGATGGCGTCGCCCCATAAGGCCGCATGCTCCAACAGTCCTGAACGCCGGGACCTTTCTTTCGAAGGAGGGTCGATATGACTGCACGTCCTGAAATGTATCGTTTCCACAACGGCGAAAAGGCGAAGCTGCCATTTGCTGAAATCGAGTATGAGGCGCGTCTCAAGGGTCTGCGCCAGATCATGGAAGATGCCGGCGCTCAGGCGGTCGTGCTGACATCCATGCACAACATCGCCTATTACAGCGGCTTTCTCTATTGCGCCTTTGGCCGGCCTTACGGGCTTGTCGTGACCGACGGCGACTGCGTCACGATCAGCGCGGGCATCGACGCAGGCCAGCCCTGGCGCCGCTGTCATGGCGACAACATCACCTATACCGATTGGCAGCGTGACAATTTCTGGCGTGCGATCCTGTCGGTGACGGGTGAAAACAAGGTGGTTGGCTATGAGGGCGATCACCTGACCCTGCAGCAGCGCGACAAGCTCGAGGATTTTCTCAAGCCGCTGACCATGGTCGATGTCGCCCCCGCCACGATGCGCCAGCGTCTGTGGAAATCCCCCGCCGAGATCGCGCTGATCCGCGAGGGTGCGCGGGTGGCGGATGTGGGCGGCTATGCGATCCGCGATGCGGTCAAGGTCGGCGCGCGCGAGATCGACGTGGCCATGGCCGGGCGCGATGCGATGGAGTTGGAAATCGCCAAAAGCTTTCCGAATGCCGAATACCGCGACACTTGGGTCTGGTTCCAGTCGGGCCTCAACACCGACGGCGCGCACAACCCTGTCACGGCCCGCAAGCTCGAGCGCGGCGATATCCTTAGCTTGAACACCTTTCCGATGATCTCGGGCTATTACACCGCCCTGGAACGCACCATGTTCGTGGGTGAGGTCGACGATGCCAGCCTGCGCATCTGGGAGGCCAATGTGGCGGCCCATGAATACGGCATGTCCCTGCTCAAGCCCGGCACCAGCTGCGCTGAGGTGACCCATGCGGTCAACGCCTTCTTCGAGGAACGCGATCTGCTGCAATACCGCACCTTCGGCTATGGCCATTCCTTCGGGGTGCTGTCGCATTACTACGGGCGCGAAGCAGAGCTGGAACTGCGCGAGGATATCGACACGATCCTGCAACCGGGCATGGTCATCAGCATGGAGCCGATGTTGACGATTGCCCAAGGTCAGCCCGGCGCGGGAGGCTACCGCGAGCATGACATCCTCGTGATCACCGAAGACGGCAACGAGAACATCACCGGCTATCCTTACGGCCCCGAGTTCAACGTGGTCGGCTAAGCCGGTTCATGATCCCTGACATGCAAGGGCGGTCCCATGGGCCGCCCTTTTGCCTTGGTCTGCGGCGATCACGTCATTGCACCGCGCTGGCACAGCCCGTATTCAGGGCGTGACAGGTGACCACACGTGGTACGGGGGTAAGCGGCATGGCGGCATTTGCACGGCTGGTATTTTTTGGCTTCCTTTTCCTGACGGCGATTTACGTGGCCATATCGATCTGGTCGCGATCCGTGCGTCGCGAAAAACTCGAGCGCGAATGGGACGAGCAGGGTAGGCCGGGCGACAAGGATGCCTATATCAAAGCCGGGATGACCGATTACGAGAATTCGCTCCGACGCAAGCTGATCTTGCTGGTCTATGTGATCCCGACCGTGGCGGTGGCGGTGATCATCTATGTGACGAACTTCATGTAAGGGGGCCGGAATGGTCTATGCGAAATGGGGATTCTGGGGGCTTTTCTGGCTCGTTGTCGTGGCGTTCTTCCACTACACACTGCCACAGCATGATGTCGTGCGGATCACCGATACCTACGAAAAGCGCGTCGATCCCGGCTCCAATGCCCTGTTCTGGTCCAATGCCGACACCGGATCTGACCCCACCACGCCAAGCCGTGATGTGTTCTTCATTCAGACGTTCCAGACCAATGACAAGCCGATGATCTATCGCAACGAGGATACCGGCTGGGGCTGGCCGCCCTATTTCAAGTTCGACACGTCCAATCTGCAGGCCGAAGCCTCGGATCTGCTGTCAAAGAAAAGCGACACCAATGCCCAATGGGTCGTGATCACGCATTACGGTTGGCGCAACGAGTTTTTCTCGATCTTTCCGAACGCGGTCGGGATCAAACCGGCGGATGGCCCTGATCAGACAACGATCCCTTGGTTCAACATCGTGTTCCTGACGGTGTTTGCGGCGTTTGCCTGGGGTATCCGGGTGCGTTGGAAACGCTTCCGTGCCAACAGGATCGACCCGGTGATCGAAGACTGGACCGAAGGCCGGGGCTGAACGCTCCCGGCCCCCTATGCCCATGCGCCCACGAGGCGCGCGAGCATGGGCGCGATGAGTGGCCTCAGCGCTTGCCGTAATACAGCCCGACGACATGCTCGGCCTCGGCAAAGAACAGCCAGCGTGATGCCGCAATGCCCGCCAGATGCGCAGCAACTGCAATCAGGGCAAGCACATGCCCGAAGGGCAGCAGCAAAAGAACGACCGGTGCCGCGTATCCCAGCACCAAGGCGATGCCGCGCAGTTTCAGTGCATGTTTGCGACCCACAACATGCACGAATTCCTTGAGCAGATAGTTGTTGCCGGTATGCGGTGCCTCGAACGCGCGCACGCGACCGATACCGCCAAGACCCGTCGCACTGGCCATATCGGTGCCGCTGGTTTTCAGTGCCGTGTCGCCGCGTACCCACCAGATCACCTGAACCACCGCCGCAATCGGCAGAAGGATCAGCGCGGCTGTCACCTGACCGGCCAGCAAAGCGCCCCCCGATATCGAAATCGCCAACAGAAGCGCCGGTGTCAGAGAACTTTTCCAACGTGGCACGGTCTTGAGCTGACCGTAAATCATCGCTGTCGAATAGACCGTGACCAGCGACAAGGCCGCTCCGATCCAGCCCAGAACGGTCCAGCGGGCATCGAAAAATACCAGTCCAAGTGCATAGAGTCCCATGAACACGAGCGCCGCGACCGAGGCCCATGCCTCGCGGCTCAACCAGCTTGTGCGCCACTGGCTGAATGCCTTGATGGCGCGTTCCGGATGACCAAGGTGAAAGGTCGAGGCCAAAAGCCCGCCCACCGCAAGCGCATAGGCGATGGCGAAAAAGGCAAAGGCCACCCACCCGGTCACGGCGGGCATGCCAAGGCCCAGCCAGAACAGCAGCCCGAATCCAAGACCCGACAAGGTGGTGAAGATGATGACGGAAGGAGCAGGATGCATGTCAGAGTTTCTCCAGGGCCTTGTCCAGCCAGCCGATAAAGCCCTTGGGCTCTTCGGCGACGGGCTTGAGGAACGGGGCCAGCACATCGATCTGGCCATCGGGCTTTGGGGCGGTGGCAGCGGGACGGTCCATTTGGTCCTTGGGCCGCGGAGGCAGATACTTGTTGACCGGCTTCGTGCCTTGCTCGGGCATCAGGTCCATGCCGCCACGCTCGGCCACGAGTTTCGAAACGTCGCTGTCCGGATCGCCCAGATCCCCGAAATGACGCGCCCCTGACGGACAGGTCCGCACGCAGGCGGGCACGCGATCCACTTCGGGCAGGTTTTCGTTATAGATGCGGTCCACGCAGAGCGTACATTTCTTCATGACGCCTTCAGCCGCATCCATCTCGCGCGCGCCATAAGGACAGGCCCAGGCACATAGGCCGCAACCGATGCAGTCGGTCTCGTTGACCAGCACGATCCCGTCCTCGACCCGCTTGTAGCTGGCGCCGGTGGGGCACACGGTCACGCACGGGGCATCCTCGCAATGCAGGCAGGATTTCGGAAAATGGATCAACTGCGCCGCACCCTGATTGGGCTGCACCTCGTAGGAGTGGATGCGGTTCAGGAACGTGCCCGAGGGGTCTGCGCCATAGGGGTCTTGGTCCGACAGCGGCGCGCCGTAATTCTCGGTGTTCCAGCCTTTGCAGGACACGACGCAGGCGTGACAGCCCACGCAGGTGTCCAGGTCGATCACCAGCCCCATCTTGCGCTGCGTGGTTTCGGGAAGCGACGTCATGTCAAGCGCTCCTCTGTTGCCGGGGCCGGGATGACCATTGTCACCGGCGCCTCTTTTTCCTTGTCCCATGTGGCGATGAACCAGATGAACGACCCAAGCGTCAGCGCCACGAATGCCATGATCGCCAGCAGTGTCAGGGTTTTGCCACTCATTGACCCACCTTCCATTCCAGATGGTCGGGGCCTTGACCCACCGGGGATTTGATTGCGTCAAATCCGGGCTGGCTTTCGGCCGGTGCTTCGGCCTTTTCGATCTTCACGCGCAGATCGAACCACGCGGCCTGCCCGGTCACCGGATCGGAATTCGCCCAACGCAGCCCGTCACCCTTGGGCGGAAGCAATTCGTGGATCAGGTGGTTCAGCAAGAACCCCTTGGTCGCCTCCGGTGCATCCTTGTCCAGCGCCCATGCGCCCTTGCGCTTTCCGATCGCGTTCCATGTCCAGACGGTGTTTTCGTTCAGAGCGGCCATATGCGCCACCGGCACCGTGATCTCGCCATGGGCCGATGTCACGCGCGCCCAGTCCCCATCGGAAAAGCCGTTCGCCTCCCACAATCTGGTGGGAAGATAGAGGGGGTTATGGCCGTGGATCTGGCGCAGCCACGCGTTCTGACTGCCCCAGCTGTGATACATGGCCATCGGTCTTTGGGTCAGCGCGTGAACCGGGAACTCATTCGTATCGACGCTGCCATCCTCAAACGGGGCATACCAGATCGGCAGCGGATCGAGGGTTTCTCGGATGCGCGCGCGCAGGTGATCCGGTGGCTGGCGGTCGCCATGTCCTTCGGCGGCCAGTTGGAAACGGCGCAGCGGCTCGGCGTAAAGATCGAAGATGTAATGCTGCGGGCTGTCATACAGCCCCAGCTCCACGGCCCAGTCTTGATAGCCGGTGTTCCACGGTTTGTAATAGGCCGCGGCATCGGGGATATGCTTGATGAAGAACCCGCCATTGTCGATGTAGTTCTGAAGCTGATCCTTGTTCGGTGCGCCGCGTCCATCGCTCTTGCCGTCCTCGCCACCGCGCCAGCCGGCAAGCGGGCCGATGCCGGGCTTGCGTTCATGATTGGTGATGTAATCGGCGTAATCGGCGTATTTCTGGCTGCCATCGGAATTCACGAAGCCCGGCAGGTTCAGTTTCGCGCCCAGTTCGCACAGCACCGACTGGAAGCCGCGCACGTCGCGATCCGGCTGCACCACAGGCCAGCGGATCGCATCTGCCGCCGCATCCGCCTCGCAGATCGGGCGATCCAGCAGGCTGATGCAATCATGCCGTTCCAGATAGGTCGTATCGGGCAGGATCAGGTCGGCATAGGCCACCATCTCCGAGCTGTAGGCATCCGAATAGATGATGCGCGGGATCACATACTCGCCGTTGTCATCCTTGTCGGTCAGCATCTCGATCACGCCGCGCGTATTCATCGACGAGTTCCACGACATGTTCGCCATGTACATGAACAGCGTATCGATCTTGTAGGGATCGCCCGCATGCGCGTTCGAGATCACCATATGCATCAGCCCATGCGCCGACATGGGATTTTCCCATGTATAGGCCTTGTCGATCCGGGCCGGGCTGCCATCGTCCTTCAGCGCCAGATCGTCCGGTCCCTGCACATAGCCCAGATGCGGGCCATCCAGCGGCTTGCCCGGTGTCACCTTGCAATGGGGCTTGGGATGGGCGCTGACCGGCTTGGGATAGGGCGGCTTGAACCGGAAGCCCCCCGGCACCTCGACCGTGCCCAGAAGGATCTGCAGCATATGCAGCGCGCGGCAGGTCTGGAACCCGTTGGAATGCGCCGAGATCCCGCGCATCGCGTGGAAGCTGACCGGGCGGCCCTTCATGACCTTGTGGGTCTCGCCGCGGAAATCGGTCCATTCGTGATCCAGCACGATTTCCTCTTCGAAAGCCACGCGCGCAAGTTCGGTGGCAATGGTGCGGATCTTGTCGGCGGTGACGCCACAGCGGTCGGCCACGGCCTCGGGCGCGTATTGCGGATCAAGATAGCGTTCGGCGATCAGATGCATGACCGGCTTGTGCGTGACACCGCCATGCCGATGGGTCGCCGACAGATCGGGCTGCACACCCTTTTGATCGAACGGCGTCAGCTTGCCTGTCTTGCGATCGATCACCAAAGTCTTGCCGTCCTCGTCGCGCATCAAAAGCCCATGCTCGGCCGAGTCCGGGTCCATGTTCACCAGAACGGGCGCATTCGTGTAGCGCGCCAGGTAATCCAGATCGATCTTTCCTGACCGCAACAGCTCGTGCACCAGCGCCAGGATGAACAGCCCGTCGGTGCCCGGTGTGATGCCGACCCATTCGTCAGCCACCGCGTTATAGCCCGAGCGGATCGGGTTGACCCCGATCACCTTCGCGCCGCGTGCCTTGATCCGTCCGATCCCCATCTTGATGGGATTGCTGTCATGGTCCTCGGCCACGCCGAAGATCATGAAAAGCTTGGTATGGTCCCAGTCGGGCTGACCGAATTCCCAGAATGCGCCGCCCATCGTATAGATGCCCGCCGCCGCCATGTTCACCGAGCAGAACCCGCCATGGGCCGCATAATTCGGCGTGCCGAAATTCTGCGCCCAGAAACTGGTGAAGCTTTGGGACTGGTCGCGGCCCGTGAAGAACGCCAGCTTTTCGGGGTTCTCGGCCCGGAGCGGTGCGAGCCAGCCTGTCGCGATCTCAAGCGCCTCGTCCCACGAGATTTCCTTGAATTCGCCCGATCCGCGCGGTCCGACCCGTTTCATCGGCGCGCGCAGTCGTGACGGTGCGTTGTGCTGCATGATGCCGGCACTGCCCTTGGCGCACAGAACGCCTCGATTGACGGGATGATCCCGATTGCCCTCGATATAGGCGACCTTGCCATCCTTCATATGGACATTGATGCCACACCGGCAGGCACACATGTAACAGGTGGTCTTGCGAACCTCATCCGACACTTTCGGCGAGGTATCGAGTTTTGGCTGATGATGCGTCATCCGGCTTCCCCTGCTGTTCAACGCCTGCTTATGGCAGTTTGAACCGCCCGGCGATATTGTTTTCGACTTTTTCGCGTTATCCGCATGTCTGTTCCGCGAAATCCGATGATGTCAGGCAATCGTCCCTGTCATGACCGGTCCAGCGCCTGAAGAACCGTCACGGCGATCATCTGCGTCACGTCCTCGGCCACGCAGCCTCGCGACAGATCGTTGGCCGGTTTGACCAGCCCCTGAAGCACCGGGCCGATCGCTGAATATCCCCCCAGCCTCTGGGTCATCTTGTAGCCGATATTGCCTGCATCGAGATCGGGGAAGATCATCACGTTGGCCTGTCCCGCGATGGTCGAGCCCGGCGCTTTGGTCGCGGCCACGGATGGGACGAAAGCTGCATCGAACTGCAATTCCCCGTCGGCGTCCAGATCCGGATGCTTTGTACGCAGATGATCGAGAGCCTCGGTCACCTTGCTCACACGCGGGTGCCTGGCACTGCCCTTTGTGGAAAACGACAACATCGCCACTTTCGGATCCTCGCGCAGCAAGGTCCGGCAAGAGCGCGCCGACGCCGCCGCGATCGAGGCAAGCTCGATGGGGTTCGGATCGATCACAAGCCCGCTGTCGGAATAGACCATCGCGCGGGCATGGGGCGTCGCATTGCTTGGCGGGTACATCAGAAAGAAACTGGACACGAGAGCCGCATCCGGCGCCTTGCCGATGACCTGCAGCGCCGCTCGGACCACATCCGAGGTCGTCGCGACCGCGCCGCCCACCGTACCGTCGGCGTGACCTTCGCGCACCAACATGGCGGCAAAGACAAGCGGGGACAAAACCGCCTTGCGCGCAGCCTCGGCATCAATGCCCTTGTGGCGGCGCAAGTCTTCGAACACAGCGACAAACCCGTTCGTCAGGGGAGAGGTCGCAGGATCTTCGACCGAGACGCCATCGCCCTCCTTGGCACCCTGGGCCTCCAATTCCTTCCGCACGGCCGCCGCATCCCCGACAAGGATGACATCGGCAAGACCCTGTCTTTGCGCGGCCAGCGCCCCCGCGACGATGCGGGGGTCACTGCCTTCGCTCAAAGCGATCTTGCAACGGGTCGCAAGCGCCTGTGACAGCAACAACTCAGAAGGTGTTCGTGTCATGCGCTTGCCCCTGTCTTTTGCGTTACGCGACCTTCTGGGGACGCATATCGTCCGGGCTGATTCCTGCGACGGCGACGGGTTTTTTCATGGCGTCGCGGCGGAAGGGTTCGCCGAGTTCCTGGTTGATCATGGCTTCGATGAGGGTTGTGGTGCCGTTCTCCATCTGGTCCTTGATCGCCTGGTTCAGCGCGTCGGTGAGCTCGTCCATGGTGCGCGCGACGACGCCCTTGAGGCCGCAGGCCTTGGCGATGCCGGCGTAGCTCACGTCGTCGTCAAGCTCGGTGCCCACGAAATTGTCGTCGAACCACAGGGTCGAGTTGCGCTTTTCCGCGCCCCACTGGTAGTTGCGGAACACGATCTGGGTGATGCCGGGCCATTCGCTGCGCCCGATCGCCGTCAGTTCGTTGACCGCGATGCCGAAGGCGCCGTCGCCGGCAAAGCCCACCACCGGCACGTCGGGGCGGCCGATCTTGGCGCCGACGATCGCCGGAAGGCCATAGCCGCAGGGACCAAAGAGGCCCGGTGCGAGGTATTTGCGGCCCTCTTCGAAGGACGGATAAGCGTTGCCGATGGCGCAGTTGTTGCCGATATCCGAGCTGATGATCGCCTCGCGCGGCAGGGCGGACTGGATCGCGCGCCAGGCCATGCGCGGGCTCATCCAGTCGGGCTTGGCCTCACGGGCGCGCTCGTTCCAGCTGGTGCCGGGATCGTCGTCCTCGTGGTCCATGCTGCTGAGCTGCTGCGCCCATTTGCTCTTGGTTTCGGCGATCCGGGCGCGGCGTGCGTCACGGCCCTCGTCCCCGGCGCTGTCCGACAGCTGCCCCAGAATGCCGCGGGCCACCTTGGCGGCGTCGCCGATGATGCCGACGCTGACCTTCTTGGTCAGACCGATCCGGTCGGGGTTGATGTCGACCTGGATGATCTTGGCGTCCTTGGGCCAGTAATCCATGCCATAGCCCGGCAGGGTCGAGAACGGGTTGAGGCGCGTGCCGAGGCAGAGCACCACATCGGCGTCCTTGATCAGCTCCATCGCCGCCTTCGAGCCGTTATAGCCAAGCGGGCCGGCAAAGAGCGGATGCGAGCCGGGGAAGGCGTCATTGTGCTGGTAGCCGACGCAGACCGGCGCATCGAGCCGCTCGGCCAGCGCCTGGGAGGCGGCGATGCCGCCCTCCGAGAGCACCACGCCGGCGCCGTTGAGGATGACGGGGTTGCGCGCCTCGGAGATCAGGCGCGCGGCCTCGGCCACCGAGTTCTCGCCGCCCGGCGAGCGCTCGAACTCGATCGGGTCGGGCAGCTCGATATCGATCACCTGGGTCCAGTAGTCGCGCGGGATGTTGATCTGCGCGGGCCCCGAGAGGTTCTTGGCCTTCGAGATGACGCGGGCCAGCACTTCGGCCATGCGCGAGGGATCGCGGACCTCTTCCTGGTAGGCGACCATGTCCTCGAACAGCTTCATCTGCTCGACTTCCTGGAAGCCGCCCTGACCGATGGTCTTGTTGGCGGCCTGCGGTGTGACCAGCAGGAGCGGCGTGTGGTTCCAATAGGCGGTCTTGACGGCGGTGACGAAGTTGGTGATGCCCGGGCCGTTCTGGGCGATCATCATGCTCATCTTGCCGGTGGCGCGGGTGTAGCCATCCGACATCATCCCGGCGCTGCCTTCATGGGCGCAATCCCAGAACGTGATCCCGGCCTGCGGAAACAGATCCGATATCGGCATCATCGCCGACCCGATGATCCCGAACGCATGCTCGATCCCGTGGCGTTGAAGGGTTTTGACAAAGGCCTCTTCGGTCGTCATCTTCATCGGTATTTCTCCTGCACATGAGACGGGGCCGGGGGTCCGGCGTGGGCGGAAATTAGGCCGGGGGGGGATTTGGCAGTAGGGCCAGAATTGGCGGTGCGATAATGCCAGTCACCGAAGATGCGCCAACTCCTCGGCCAGAATGGCGATCCCTTCGGGAATCCGCTCGGACGGGATCGAGGAATAGGCCAGCCGGTAGTAATCCTGAGGGGCGTTCGGGCCACGAAAAAAAGGCCGTCCAGGCTCGATCAGGACGGAGCGGGCCCGCAGGCGGGCGTCCAGCTCTTCGGTGTTCACACCTTCGGGCGCGCGCATCCAGATCGACGAGCCGCCGAAGACGCCACGCCCCTCGACATCGAGGCCGTGCTGGCCAAGCGCCTCTTCCATGACCTTGCGGCGACGGGCGAAGACCTGCCCCATGCGCCGGATCAGGCTGTCATAATGCCCGAGGCTGAGAAAATAGGCCGCCGTGCGCTGAATATGGCCGGGGGGATGGCGCAGCACGCTGGCGCGCAGCGCCCGGCATTCGCGGATGAACTGGCGCGAGCCGACCAGATAGCCAAGCCGAAGCCCGGGAAAGATCGACTTGGAAAAACTGCCGACATAGATCACCCGACCATCGGTATCGAGGGATTTGAGCGCCGGAAGCGGCGAGCGCAGGAACGAGATTTCGAACTCGTAATCGTCTTCGACGATCAGGGCGTCCATCTCGCGGGCCTTGTCCAGAAGGGCGCGCCGCCGGTCCATCGGCATGGTCGCATTGGTGGGCGCCTGATGGCTGGGCGTGGTGAAGATCACATCGGCATGGGCGGGCAGATCGGCGGGCGGCAACCCGTCACGATCCACATCGACCGAGGCCAGATAACAGCGCGACTGGGTCAGGATATCGCGCAGCGCATGATAGCAGGGCTCTTCGATGGCGGCGGTGCGCCGCTGCGTCAGCAGAACCTGCGCGGTGAGCCAGAGCGCGTTCTGCGCCCCCATGGTCACAAGCACCTCGTCGGGCTGGGCAAGGATGCCGCGCCGGGGCAGGGTATGGCGCAGGATGAATTCGATCAGCTTGGGGTCGTCCTGATCGTAATAGTCGGTGGTCAGCGCCTGAAAGTCCTTTTGTCCAAGGGCTTGCAGCGCACAATGCCGCCAGTTCGCATGATCGAACAGCGTCGGATCGGTCTGACCGTAGATGAAGGGATAGCGGTAGCGCGACCAGTCCTGCGGCTTTTCTGGCGTGCTGCCGCCGGTGTAGCGCCGGCCAAGGGCGCGCGACCAGTCGATTGTATCGCCACCGACATGACGGGCATCGAATTGTGGCGGCTCGGGTGCGTTGTCGGACACGAAATAGCCGGAGCGGTCGCGCGATTCGAGATACTCGCTGGCCTGCAGTTCGGTATAGGCGAGGGTCACGGTGATCCGGCTGACACCGAGATGCCTGGCCAGTTTGCGGGAGCTTGGCAGCTTTTCACCCTTGCGGAATCGGCCCGAGAGGATGCCCTCGGCGATCATCTGCTGAATCTGCGCCTGAAGCGTGCCTTCGGCGTTGGGATTGAGGAAAAAGGTTTCGACCGAGATTGCCATGCTGCCAGACTATACTGGACTTATCGCGCTGGCAATCTGGTCTGATCACGGGCGCGTGGCACGGATGCAGGCCGCGAATCGGTGATATCGATTTGATTAACAACGAAAAACCCGCTTCGGTATAACGTCGGTATAACGTCGGTATCGCGTCGGTATCGGCACCGCAAAAGGCCAAGGTTAACAGGACGAACGCAAGGGTCCGTCCTGTTTGACCGCTGTTTGGTACGAAACTTTCCCCGGATCGCGCCCGGATCTGGCGGATCAGCCCAAGGCGATGACGGCGCCTGCAAGGCTGGTCATGCCGCCAAGGACGCGGACCAACAGCCCGGACCCGTTTTGCAGGGCGCGGGCAAAAAGAAGGGCGATCACCAGCCCGACCGCGTGCAGACCTGCGGTGGCCAGTGCGAACCCTGCGCCGAACTGCATCGCCGCCGCGCTGCCCAGTTCGCCACCATGGGCGTGCCCGTGAAACAGCGCCAAGACGGCGACAGCCGCCATGGCCCAGCCTGTTGCTGGGCGCAGCGCCAGCGCAACCACCACGCCCAGCAGGATAATCGACGCAAGGATCATCGGTTCCACGAAGGGCAAAGGCAGACCGGTAAGGGCCAGTCCGAACCCGATCAGCATGGCGCTTACGAAGGCCGAGGGCACCTGCCAGATGGCGCGCCCGCCGATCTGTGCGGCCCAAAGGCCGACGGCGATCATGGCGAGCACATGATCGAGGCCGAAAAGCGGATGGGTCACGCCGGCGAGGAATGAGCCGTATTCCCCCGGTGGCAGATGTGCTGCAGCGGGTGTGGCGGTCAAGAGCGTGGCCATGACTGTGGCCAAGAGCGGGGCGGAAAGCAGGATACGCGGGGACATGTGGCTCCTTGATGGGTCAGCCGGCGCCTCGGGATGAGTCGCGCCTAGACTAAGGACAGCACCTGCCCGGTGAGAATGCAAGGCGCGAGGCACATGCCCAAGGGGCAAGGCCCCGCACAAAAAAGCCCCGGCGGTGTAACGCGCCGGGGAGTAGGGAAGAGGTGGCGTGAACCCGTGTTCCGTTCAGCCGAAGACTTTGGTCAGTGCCTTGTCGGTTGCCTCGACGATCTGGTCGATATCGCTTTTGGTGGCGATCAGGGCGGGCGAGTAGCACAGGGTGTTGTTGAAGCCCGGGATCGAGCGGTTGGTCACGCCGATCACCACGCCTTGCGCCATGCAGTCGGCGACGACGGCCTGAGCCTGCTTTTCGGGCACCGGTTCCTTGGTGCTGCGGTCGGCGACCAGTTCGGCGCCGAGGAACAGCCCCTTGCCGCGCACCTGACCGATCACGGCATGCTTGTCCTGAAGCGCGCGCAGCTGGTCGATCATGTAGTCGCCCATGGCCACGGTGTTGTCCAACAGCTCTTCTTCTTCGATGATGGCCATGTTTTCGAGCGCCGCTGCCGGGCCTGCGGTGCAGCCCCCGAAGGTCGAGATGTCGCGGAAGTAATCGAGCGGGTCGGTCATGTCCTCCTTGAACATGTCGAACACCTTTTCGTTGGTCACGCAGCAGGCGATCGCGGCATAGCCCGAGGCGACGCCCTTGGCCATGGTCACGAAATCGGGCTCGACGCCGTAATGCTGGTAGCCGAACCATGTGCCGGTGCGCCCGATGCCGCAGACGACCTCGTCGATATGCAGCAGGATGTCGTATTTGCGGCAGATCTCCTGCACGCGGGGCCAGTAGCCGGGCGGAGGCGTGATGACGCCGCCACCTGCGGTGACCGACTCGAGGCAGAGGGCGCCGACGGTATCGGGGCCTTCGGCGAGGATCACCTCTTCGATGGCGTCGGCGGCGCGGATGCCGTAATCCTCGCCCGAAAGATCCCATTGCGCGCGGTATTCAAGGCAGTGCGGGACGCGCACGAAGCCGGGGGCGAAGGGGCCATACTGGGCGTTGCGCTCGTCCTGACCGCCGCAGGACATCGTGCCCAGGGTGGAGCCGTGGTAATCGCGGTCGCGGTAGAGGATCTTGTATTTCTTGCCGCCATAGCGCTTGTGGGCGATCTGGCGGACCATCTTGAAGGCTTTCTCGTTCGCCTCGGAGCCGGAATTGGTGTAGTAGACGCGGCTCATGCCGGGCATCTTCGAGATCAGCTTTTCCGAGAACAGAGCGCCGGGGATCGAGCCTGCGGAGCCGGCGAAATAGTTCAGCTTGATGAGCTGATCCCGCACGGCATTGGCGATGCGCTCGCGGCCATAGCCGACATTGACGGTCCAGACGCCGCCCGAGACGCCGTCGATATGTTCCTTGCCGTGCTGGTCCCAGACGCGCATGCCGCGGCCCTCGACGATGATGCGCGGCTCGCCGGTCTCGAAGGTCTTGTGCTGCATCAGGTGATGCCAGACATGGGCGCGGTCGGCCTCGACGATTTTGGCGATGTCGTTCGGCAGTGTTCCGTCCATCATGGGGTTCTCCATCGGGTTGGGTCCGGCGTATCGTAAAAGGCACGATGCCGGGGCCAGTCGTGTTCATGGCAATCACTACAGCCCCGAATCCCGGATTACGGATAGGGCCAGTTCGAGCCTTTGATTATTGCCAAAAACGGCGTTTGATGAAAGTGCATGTGATTCAATATGAGAATTTTCGCTGAATTTCCGTCCAACTTGGCGGGATGACAGTTTCCGAAAACCTGAAATAGCGCTTTTGGCTGCATAAAACCGTTGAACGGAATCCCATTATCGGGTCGGATCGGGATGCACTGCGATATACTGGTCCGGCGTCTGTGACACGGATCATGGTCGCATGGCCGCCGTCAGGTGGCACGGCGGAAAGAAAAGAAAAGCGAAAACCAACGGGAGATGACGAAACATGACACTCAAGACCAGACTGATGGCAGCGGTGGCCGGCTCGGCGATGCTGGCTGGAGCGACAGCTGCGAGCGCCGAAGAGATCACGGTTGGCTACTTCCTCGAATGGCCGATGCCGTTCCAGTATGCCAAGGTGATGGGCACCTATGACGAGGCGCTGGGCATGACCGTCAACTGGCGCGCCTTCGACACCGGCACCGCGATGAGTGCTGCAATGGCCTCGGGCGATGTGCAGCTGTCGGTGAGCCAGGGCGTGCCGCCCTTCGTGGTGGCCACGAGCGCGGGTCAGGATCTTCAGATCGTCGACGTGGCCGTGTCCTATTCGGACAACGACAACTGCGTGGTGGCCGAGGCGCTCGAGATCGACAAGACCAATGCCGCCGAACTGGCGGGCAAGAAGGTCGCCGTGCCGCTGGGCACCGCGGCGCATTACGGTTTCCTCAAGCAGATGAACCATTTCGGCGTTGATGTCGGATCGCTCGACGTGGTCAACATGGCGCCGCCCGAGGGGGCCGCCGCGATCGCGCAGGGTGCGGTCGACATGTTCTGCGGCTGGGGCGGAAGCCTGCGCCGCGCCAAGGAGCACGGCAATGTGCTGCTGACCGGCGCCGAGAAGGAAGAGCTGGGCATTCTGGTGTTCGACGTGACCAGCGGACCGTCGGCCTTTGTCGCGGAAAATCCCGATGTCGTCGCGGCCTTCCTCAAGGTGACGGGCGATGCCAACGCGATGTGGGCGGACCCGGCCAATCGCGACGAGATGCTGCCCGTGATCGCCAAGGACAGCGGTATGGACCTTGAGGCTACTGCGGCCACGATCGACACCTTCGTGTTCCCGTCGGTCGACGAGCAGATGACGGCCAAGTGGCTGGGTGGCGGCGCGCAGGAGTTCATGAAGGGCGTCGCGGACGTCTTCGTGGAAGCCGGCAGCATCGATGCGGCGCTGGAAACCTATGAAAGCAACGTGAACACAGGCCCGCTTCAGCAAGCGCAGGGCATGTAATCACGCAGGTTGCAAAGCGGGCCCGGGCGGTTGTCGTCCGGGCCCGCAGTCTTTCACAATTTCAAAGAACGGGGGCGGAATGTCGACGCTATCCATCGAAAACATTTCGATGCGTTTCGATCTGCCGAACGGGAGCCATGTGCAGGCTCTCAAGGACGTGACGCTTGAATTGCAGAGCGGCGAATTGATGAGCGTTCTTGGCCCGTCGGGCTGTGGCAAGACCACGCTGCTCAACATTCTGGCCGGATTTTTGGCGCCGACCGAGGGGCGCATCATGCTGGACGATCATCAGGTCAAGGGGCCGGATGCGGAACGCGGCATGGTCTTTCAGCAGGGCGCGCTGTTCGAGTGGATGAGCGTGCGCGACAATGTGAGCTTCGGGCCGCGCATGGCCGGTCGCTCGAAATCGGATTACATGGGCAATGTCGATCACCTGCTGGAAGTGGTCGGACTGAAGGATTTCAAGGACAAGGCGGTTTACGAGCTGTCGGGGGGCATGCAGCAGCGGGTCGCGCTGGCGCGGTGCCTTGCCAATGACCCGGACGTGATCTTGATGGACGAGCCGCTTGGCGCGCTGGACGCGCTGACGCGGGAAAAGATGCAAGGGCTGGTCCTCAAGCTGTGGAAAGAGACCGGCAAGACGATCATCCTGATCACCCACTCGGTCGAAGAGGCCCTTTTGCTGGGTGAGCGGCTGTTGGTCATGGCGCCGCGTCCGGGCCGTATCCATCGCGAATACCGCCTGCCGTTCGCCGATGACGGCGTCGGGCGCGATCTGCGCGAGGTCAAGAAGAACCCCGAGTTCGCCCAGAAACGCGAAGAAATCCTGTCGATGATCTGGGACATGGAAGAAGAGATCATGGGCCGCACCGAGGAGACTGCCGGATGATCCTGCTCATCATATATGTCGCGGTTTTCGCCCTGTCGTTCTTTGTGGTGCGCAAGGTGCTGCGCGGGGCGATGACGCGAAGCGATTTCACCTCGCTCAAGACGGTGACATTCGGTGACGAGAGCGCCGTGCGCCCGGACCGCTGGGCCAGTGTCATTTCGGTCGTGACGATATTCCTTTTGTGGGGGGCGTTCACGGGAAGCAAATGGGTGCCGATCCACGCGCCCGGCCCCTTTGTGGGCGAGACGCAGTTCACCTATACGCTGGAAGCGCCCGATGGCACGCGCGATGACGCGACGGTCTATGCGCAGGTGTTCAAGGTCGGCGAAGAGGTCTCGGCGCCCGAGGTCGATCCGGGTGACGGCATTGCCAAGAACGACTCGATCGTTGTGGGAGCATGGCGGTCGGAACTGTTGCTGATGGACCGCAACGACGAGGTGAGCCGCAGCGACGGCGCGCGCGTCGTCGCGATCGACGGCCAGCCCGTCAGCGAAGGCGGGTCGGTCAAGGTGGCCGATGGCACCGTTGTCGTCACCTCGAAAGGCGCGTTGAATTTCAGCCCGGCCAAGGGGATGCAGATGGAGCCGATCTGGCTGCCCGCGCCCGAGGCGGTGGTGAAACGTGTCGGCGAGATCGCAAGCGAGGGCTATCAGAACTTCACCCTGTGGGAGCATCTTTACTGGTCGCTTGTGCGGGTGATCGTGGGCTTCTTCTTTGGCGCGCTGGTGGGCATTCCGCTGGGCTATGCCATGGGGCTGAGCGACTGGTTCCGGGGCTGGTTCGATCCGATCGTGGAATTCATGCGCCCGGTGCCGCCGCTGGCCCTGATCCCGCTGGTCATCATCTGGGCGGGGATCGGCGAGACCGGCAAGATCATCCTGCTGTTCCTTGCGGCCTTGTGGATCATGACCATCGCGGCCCGCGCGGGCGTGTCGGGCGTGGCGATTTCCAAGGTGCACGCGGCCTATTCTCTGGGGGCGAGCAAGTGGCAGTTGATGCGGTATGTCATCATGCCCAACAGCCTGCCCGAGATCTTCACCGGCGCACGCGTCGCGATGGGGGTCTGCTGGGGCACGGTTGTGGCCGCCGAACTGGTGGCCGCCGAAAAGGGCGCGGGCATGATGATTATGGTCGCCTCGCGGTTCCAGCTCACCGATATCGTGCTGATGGGGATCATCCTGATCGGGGTGATCGGCTATGGCATCGATATCCTGATGCGCAAGGCCGAGAAATGGCTTGTGCCGTGGAAAGGCCGCGTCTGATGCGGGATGCGGAGGCATGTGCGCGTCAGGCGTGACCGCCTGTCTTGCAGGGCGGCGCGCATGGCCGAGGCGCAAGAGCGCTGTTGCGGCCCATGAGCCATGCGGCGTAAGGGTGCGCAATGTCGCTTGAATTGCTCACCGCACTTGTCGCCTTTGCCTTTGTCACGGTCATCACACCGGGGCCAAACAACCTCATGCTGATGGCGTCGGGGGCCAATTTCGGGTTTCGCCGCTCGGTGCCGCATATGCTGGGCGTCGGTCTGGGCTTTCCGTCGATGGTGTTCCTTGTGGGCATCGGCGTCATGCAGCTCTTTGATCTGTGGCCGCCGAGTTACCTGATCCTCAAGGTGCTGAGCGTGGCGTATCTGCTGTATCTGGCGTGGAAGATCGCCAATGCCGCGCCGCCGAAAGAGGCGAGGTCCGAGGGGCGCCCGCTGACCTTCGTGCAATCGGCGGCGTTTCAATGGGTCAATCCCAAGGCGTGGTCCATGGCGTTGTCGGCGATCACGCTCTACGCGACGAGCCGGGATCTGACGGCGGTTCTGTGGGTCGCGGGCAGCTATGTGGCGGTGTCGGCGGTCAGCACGACAAGCTGGACGGTGCTGGGCCAGCAAATGCGCCGCCTGCTGAACAGCCCGGCACGGCTGCGGCTGTTCAACCGGGTGATGGCGGGGCTGCTGGTGGCGACGCTGATTCCCGTGCTATGGCCCGGACAAGGGTGATTTCGGATCAAGGGAGAAGGGGCCATGACGCTGACGCTGCTGCACACGGCGGAGATCCACCAGCGGGCGTTCGATGCGCTGCGCGACAGGATTGCGCCGGGAGAGACGCTGCGGCATGTGGTGCGCCCGGATTGGCTGGCACGCTCGCAGGCGGGGGTGCCCGAGGACGTGGCCGAAGAGATCGCGCAGGCCGTGGCGGGCGCGACAGGCGCGGTGCTGTGCACATGCACGACCATCGGACCGGCCGCCGAGGCGGCGGGGGCGCTGCGCGTGGACTGGCCGATGATGCAGGACGCGGCCCGGTCGGGGGGCGATGTTCTCATGGTCTACACGCTCGAGAGCACGCTGGAGCCAAGCCTTGCGCTGCTTGAGCGCGCGCTGGGCGAGGCGGGGCAGGGGGCCGACGTGCACCTGCTGGCGCTGACGCAGTTCTGGCCGCTGTTCGAGGCCGGGGAGCGAGAGGCGTTCGAGGCGGCGATCGCCGGGGGCGTGCGCGATGCGGTGCGCGACATTCCGGGTCTGGGCGCCGTGGTGCTGGCGCAAGGTTCGATGGCGGGGGCGGCGGGGCTTCTGGCGGATCTGGGGATCCCGGTTCTGGCCTCGCCGGAATTGGCATTGGCCTGCGCGCTGGCGGCGAGGTGATTGCAAATCCTCGCGCGGAGGGTCATATAACGCCACGGCAATCCAGGAGTGAGCGATGACCAATTACCTCGACTTCGAAAAGCCTCTGGCCGAGATCGAAGGCAAGGCGGAAGAGCTGCGCGCGATGGCGCGTGCCAACGAGGATATGGATGTCGAGGATGAGGCCGGCGCGCTGGACCGCAAGGCCGAGGCGATGCTGCGCGATCTTTACAAGGATCTGACGCCCTGGCGGAAATGCCAGGTCGCGCGCCACCCCGACCGCCCGCATTGCCGCGATTACATCGAGGCGCTGTTCACCGAATACACGCCGCTGGCGGGGGACCGGAATTTCGCCGACGATCACGCCGTGATGGGCGGGCTGGCGCGACTGAATGATCGCCCGGTCATGGTGATCGGCCATGAGAAGGGCAATGACACGAAAAGCCGGATCGAGCGCAATTTCGGCATGGCGCGGCCCGAAGGCTATCGCAAGGCGATCCGGCTGATGGAAATGGCCGACAAGTTCGGCCTGCCGGTGGTCACGCTGGTCGACACGCCTGGCGCCTATCCCGGCAAGGGCGCCGAGGAACGCGGCCAGTCCGAGGCGATCGCGCGCGCCACGGAAAAATGCCTGCAGATCGGGGTGCCGCTGGTCAGCGTCATTATCGGCGAGGGCGGATCGGGCGGGGCCGTGGCCTTTGCCACGGCGAACCGTCTGGCGATGCTGCAGCATTCGATCTATTCGGTGATCAGCCCGGAGGGCTGCGCCTCGATCCTGTGGAAGGACGCCGAGAAGATGCGCGAGGCCGCCGAGGCGCTGCGCCTGACCGCGCAGGATCTGATGAAGCTGGGTGTGGCTGACCGGGTGATCGACGAGCCGCTGGGCGGCGCGCATCGGGGCCGCGAGGCGACGATCGCGGCGGTCGGCAAGGCGATTGCGGGGATGCTGGCCGATCTGGACGGCAAGGACCGTGAGGCGCTGATCAGGCACCGCCGCGACAAATTCCTGAACATCGGCAGCAAGGGTCTGGCCGCGTAAGCGCGATATCTTGCGGTCCAAGGGTGGCATAGGGCGCAGGGGGCCAGCCCCCGCCATTGAAATCCTTGGAGGATTTCAACGACTCCCCCGGGATATTTTCAGCCAGAAGAAACGCGCAGCCTTGGGCGGCCTCAGCGGGAAGCTTGCGCCTTGCGGATGGCGATCAGGGTGGCGACCGGGCCGATCAGTTCGAAGATGACCGTTGTGGCGATGGTCAGGCCGAGGATCATGTCGGCCCATTGCGGAAATTCGCGCCCGGCCACCAGCGCCATGCCGACGGCGACACCCGCCTGCGGCAGTAGCGCCGCGCCATACCAGGGACGAAGGGCGCGCGGAGCCCCGGCGAGGCTGGCCCCGAGCCAGCCGCCGAAGAGGCGTGCCGCGATGCGCAGGATCACGTAGGCCAGCCCGATCAGCCCGGCTTCGGCCAGTTGGTCGGGCTTGAGGGAAGCGCCGGCCAGCAGGAAGAACAGGATCATGAACGGCCATTGGATATGTTCGATCTCGTGGAAGGCGCGCCCATGGTGGCGGGCCGTGTTGGCGATCACGCAGCCTGTGGTGATGCCAGCCAGAAGAAAGGACACCTCGGCCCAGATCGACAGCCCGGCGACCAGAAAGACGATCCCGAGCGCCTCGGTCAGCATCGGCTCGCCCTTGCGGAGCCGTCCGGTGAGATAGGCCGAGGGCAGGCCGATCGCGGCCCCGATGGCGAGCGCGCCGCCGATCTCCCATGCGGCATCGCCCAGCATGTGCAGGCTCATCGTGCCGGTCAGCCCGAGCGCCAAAACGACGGCCAGTGAAAAGGCGATGAGACCCCAGGCGTCGTCGATGGCGACGATACCCTTGAGCTCGTCCACGAAGGGGCCGCGCGCGCCGCTTTGGCGGATCGCGTCCTGCGTGGCGGCGGGATCGGTGGCGGTGGCGATCGCCGCCAGAAGAAGGGCCGCGGCGAGTGGCAGCCCGGCGAGCCAGAGGCCCAGTGTCACCACCCCCACGGTGCCGAGTACGGTCATCAGGGAAATCCACAGGATCGGGCGCCCATGCTTGGCCAGAGCCTTGCGGGTGAGTGAACTGCCGAGCACGAAGGCCACCATGGTCAGGGCTGTGACGGACAGAAACTCGTAAAGCGCCTGAATTTCCGAAGGGATGAGATCGAACCCGGCGCTGCCGACGGCAACGCCGCAGGCCAGAAGCACGGTGACCCGAGGCAAACGGGTGCGGCGCCCGAAGGCATCCGCGGCAAGCCCCGTCAGAAAGAGCGCCCCGAGCGAGATGAGCAGGACGGGCAGATCCATCGGATCAGGCCACCAGCATCCTGAGGCCCTGGGTCACGTCCGAGCGCACCGCGAGGCGCAGCCCCGGTTCGTCCCCGGCCTTGAGCGCGCTGATGATGAGCCGGTGGTAATGCGGCGGGTCCTTGCGGCTGAGCCGGCCATAAAGCGCACGCATGGTCGGCCCAAGCTGTAGCCAGACGGTTTCGGCCATGGCCAGCATGGCGGGCGCCTGAGCGCGCAGATAGAGCGTGCGGTGAAACTCGAGATTGCGGCGGATATAGCCAACCGCGTCCTGCCGGGCGATATCGTCGGCAATGCGGGAGTTGATGCTTTGCAGCCGCTCGATCAGGGCGATATGGGCGCGCGGCAGCGCGCGGCTGGCCAGCTCCACCTCGAGCAGGGCACGCAGGGCGGCCAGTTCCTCGATCCGTTCGTTGCTGAGTTCGGGGGTGGTGACCCGGCCCGAGCTGGAGATGGTCAGCGCGCCTTCGGCCGAGAGGCGGCGCACGGCCTCGCGCGCAGGGGTCATCGAGACGTCGAATTCCGCGCCGATGCCACGCAGCGTCAGCGAAAGGCCGGGGGCCAGTTCGCCATGCATGATGCGGCTGCGCAGGCCGCGATAGACGCGGTCATGGGCGGATGGGGCGGGATCTGGGCGCGGGTTGAGCAACATGCCCTATTTGTGATCACAAGCGGCGCCCAGGTCAATCGCTGAAACGCTCAGCCATCGAAACGGTAGCGGTGCAGATCGGTGCCATGCTGGCGCAACCACTGGCGCGGCGCATGGTATCCGGGGCAGAGCCGCGCCACCACGGCCCAGAAGGCGGGCGAGTGGTTCATCTCGGCGAGATGCGCCACCTCGTGGGCGGCGACGTAATCGAGCACCACGGGCGGGGCCATCACCAGCCGCCAAGAATACATCAGTCCCCCCGCAGAGGTGCAAGACCCCCACCGGGAGCGCGTTTCACGCAGGCTGAGCCGCGCATAGGGCCGGCCCAGGGCCTGCGCGTGGCGGTCCGACGCCTGCGCCAGACGCTCGCGCGCAAGCGTCTTGAGCCAGGCCTGAAGGCGGGTGGGCATATGCTCGGGCGGGCCGGGCACTGTGATGCTTTGGGCGTCGAGGACGATTCGCTTGCCCGCGCCGCGCAGGATCAGCCGGGGCTGGCCTTCGACGGGCAGGCGCACGCCTTCGGAGACGGAGATGCTGTCGGGTTGTGTGGCCAGTTGCGCGCGCAGCCAGCTTTCCTTGGTGCGGGCGAAATCCAGCGCCTCGCCCTCGCGCACGCCACGCGGCAGGGTCAGTGTCACCCGCCCGTCAAGCCGCGACACGCGCAGAGAAATCCGCCGCGCCCGAGGGGACCGGCGCAGGATCAGTTCCACAGGGGGGTTGCCCGGCAGGATGTGGTGGCCCATATGCCCTCGTGGTCGGCGCGATGCGCGGGTTTGCTTAAAGGCTTTGACACCTCCCCCGCGTTATGGCAGGTGGCGCAGACCGTCGACAAGACAGAAAGATTTGAAGGGGATTGCCCATGCCCAAGGAAGAATGGGGCGTCAAGCGACTTTGCCCGACAACCGGCAAGCGGTTCTATGACCTGAACAAGAACCCCATTGTCAGCCCGTATACGGGCGAGGTCGTCGAGATCCATTCCGGCAAGAGCCGGTCGATCACGGCAGATGACGAAGACGCCGAAACGAAGAAGCTGAAGGCCACGGATGTCGATGACGATTCATCCGTGCTGGATGATGAGGATGTCGATGTCGATCTTGGCGACGACGTTCTGGATGATGACGACGATGACGACAATGTGTCGTTGGACGACATCGCCGATGTGTCGAGTGACGACACCGACAACTGATTGCGAAAGGGCGGGATTTTCCACTTGATCCCGCCTGCCGCTTTGCCTAGATAGCGGCGACGACGGGCCGGGAACGGCTTGTTTCTATGGGGCCTTAGCTCAGCTGGGAGAGCGCTTGCATGGCATGCAAGAGGTCAGGGGTTCGATCCCCCTAGGCTCCACCAAATCCCCCTTTTCGACAGACACGGCCCGAAGCTCCGCGAAGCCCGCGGGCGTTCACGCGTCTGCGCGGCACAGGTGGCGCTTGGCATGCGGATGACCCCGGAAATCTGCCGGGACACACAATTTGTGTCCATAAAATGGACCACAACCACTAAATCGTGGGATTTTCTTGCCGCTTTTGGTTGACGAAACCTCGGGATCAGGTAGCCTGTTCTCGCTGCTTTGATTTTATACGAGTGATAGTGGGGGTGTGTGAAATGGCCCAAGTGCAGAGGTCTGCGGAGGCCCGCAAGCCACTGACAGTCAACAAATCCGCCATAGTGCGAAAACGGGTTGTGGCCGGAAACCTGCCGGGCGCGGATATCCCGTTTGTGGACCGCTCGGCGGTCATGGCGCATGAGGAGGGCAAGGCGCCTGACCCCTCAACGCCCCTTTTCCCAAGCCGGTCGGAGGCGGTGGACGCGTCGGTTGCGCGGACAGAAATGGACATTCCAACACGCGCGGACACGTCCAAGGGTCGGGTCGATCTGCGGATGGGCCAGCGGTTTGCATCTCTTCTGTCGCTTGTGCCCGAGCCGGATCTGCAGCGCAGGCTGATGCTGGGCGCGGCTGCGGCGCTTCTGCTGGTGGTCAGCGGTGTATTGGCTCTGACCGTGATCGGTGATCGCAACACGGCGCAACTGGCCACGGCCTCTGTGCCTGAGGCCTCCCCGGCGCCGATGCCCACGCAAAATCCGGTTGCCGCGAGCGCGCAGACGCCCCCCGAGGAGGCGTTGGCCCGCCCCGCGCCCGAGAGTGCGCCAAGCGTCGCCCCGGTTATTCCCGCCGAGAATGATGTCGTCGGCCAGTTCGCACAGACCGCCCTTGCCGCTTTGCGCAGTCCGGGCGCATCCAGCGTGCAACCCGCAGCCCCGGATGCCGCCGCCAGGATGGCCGAGAACAACCCGCTTTACCGCATGGTGGCAGAGGCGATCTCACAGGGCCAATCGGATGCGTATATCGACCGGCTGCTCAATCTGGCGCATCAGCGCGGCGAGATCACGGTGCCACCCGGCCTGATAAAGCCGGATGGTGCGGTCGATACGAAAACCGTCATCGCGCTTTTTGCGGGCGGCTGAGCGGCGCTGGTCTTTGGCCCGTGCTGTCCGTCCGCCCGTTCACCTCTCACCCCGAAGGCGCTGCTATTGCGCGAATAGTCGAGTAAGCCCATGAAATATGTTCTGTCTCTTT
The DNA here is from genome assembly GCF_000170875.1 of Roseobacter sp. AzwK-3b. Lineage (NCBI taxonomy): Bacteria > Pseudomonadati > Pseudomonadota > Alphaproteobacteria > Rhodobacterales > Roseobacteraceae > Roseobacter > Roseobacter sp. AzwK-3b. The sequence continues at coordinate 245,884 of NZ_ABCR01000001.1, read as the reverse complement.
TCCTTTTCGCTTTCATCCTGTCGGCCGGGGGGCGTGCCGATGCGCAAACCTGTGGCGGCACATATACCGTGCAACCCGGTGACAGCCTGTCGGTGATCGCCGACCGGCTTTACAAGAATGCCGGGATGTGGAGTGTGATCCATCGCGACAATATCGCTGCGATCGGCCAAAGCCCGAATGCGATTGCCGTGGGGATGCGGTTGAACCTGACCTGTATCGACGGGTTGCCCGTCGGGCTCGAGGGCGGACGAGAGGTGGCGGCGGTGGATACCAGCGTGGTCACCCCGGTGACGGTCCAGCCGGGCACGGCGGCGGTCAGAAACCGGATCAACCTGCTGACGGGGGGGGATTATGCCCCCTTCACCGACAAGGACTGGCACAATGGGGGGCTGATTACCGATATCGTGGATCAAGCCCTGCGCAAGGCAAATCCCAGCCAGGGCTTTGCGATCCATTGGGTGAATGACTGGGGGTCGCATTTCGATCCGCTTTTGTCGAACGCGCTGCTGGATATGGGCTTTCCTTGGTATCTGCCGGATTGCAACCTGACGCCTGATATCATGCGCTGCCGCGATTTCCTTGCATCCGAGTCGATGTTCGAGACGCTGATGCTGGTCTTTGCCAACAAGGCCAATCCGATCCGCTTCGACTCGGACGAGGATATCATCGGCAAGACGATCTGCCGGCCTGTCGGCTTTCTGACCTTCGATCTGGACGGCGAGGGACGGCGCTGGATTCTGGATGACAAGGTCAAGCTGGTGACGCCCCAGACCGTTGCGGACTGTTTCCGCATGGTGGCCGAGGGCGAGGCGGATTTTCTGTCGCTGTCCGAATTCATCGGGCGCGCGGCGATGAAGGATCTGGGCTACGAGGACCGGATCACCGTTTTGCCGCGTCCCCTGTCGATCGTCGGAATTCACGTCTTTGTCCACAAGACCCATCCGCAGGCCGAAGAGCTGCTTGACCTGATCAACACCGGTCTGCGCGGCATCCGCGAGGACGGGCTTTATCAGACGATCGTGGAAGACCACATGACGCGCATCTGGGCGAACCTCTGATAGCGCGCGTCGTCACCGTGACAGGAGGGGACATGATCCACGCAATACCGATCTACTGGCCAAGGCGGCTGTTGGCCCCCTTTGTGGCGCTATGCCTGAGCGCGCAGATGGCCGCCGCCCTGTGCGATGTCGAGTACAAGGCGCAGCCCGGCGATACGCTCTTCAGCATTGCCGAGTTTCACTATGGCGACCGGTCGCATTGGGCCACGCTCTATGAGGCGAATACCGCGCAGCTTGCCGGGGCGACGGTGATCCCCGGCAGGACGCTCTATGTCCCCTGTCCCGAGGCCACCGCTGCGGGCAAGCCTGTGGAAGAGGCGCCTCTGCAACGTCAGAACGCCGATATCAACGTTCTGGCGATCGGTGATCTTGCGCCTTTCGTGGGGCGCAACCTGCCGCAGATGGGGCTCTTTCCCGAGCTGGTGACCACCGCGCTGGACCAGTCCCCGTCGCCTGTCAGTCATGCGGTGTCGATCAGCACGGACCGCGCGGAGCAGATCGACCTGTTGGCCAAAGTGACGTTCGATATGGGCGTTCCCTATGCACGGCCCGATTGCGAGGCCATGCCCGAGAACCGGCTGTGCCGGGGGTTTCATTTTTCCGATCCGCTGATGGATGTGCCGATGATGCTGTTCGTGCGCGCGGACCGTCAGTTTGCCTTCGAGATCGATGCCGATCTGCATGGCAAGTCGCTCTGTCGGCCCGAGGGGGTGTTCACCCATGACCTTGACGAAGTGGGCCGTCGCTGGATCGCCGATGGCAAGATCACCCTTGTGACCGCGCCCGATGTGACGGGCTGTTTCGACAAGGTGCTGGCGGGTGAGGTCGATGCGGTTTCCGTCGATCTGTTTGTCGGCGGCAGCGCGCTGCTGGAAAATGGGTGGCGCGAACAGATCGTGCCGCTGGAACGGCCCGTGTCGCTGGTCGGGTTGCATGTGATCATCTCGAAAAGCCACTGGCGGGGGACCACGCATCTTTACCGGCTGAACGCGGGGATCGCGCGCCTCAAGCAGGAGGGCCGCTACGAAGAGATCGTCTCGCGGCATCTGGCGTTGCTGACATCGCAGTTCTGAAGGGATCGCCTCAGAGGTGGGGCTTGCGCGGTCGGGCCGGTCTCAGGTCGTTTTCCACGTCGGGTGGAACAGACCGCCGGGAGACAGGGTGAAGATCTCGCAGCCATCCGCCGTCACGCCGACCGAATGCTCGAACTGTGCCGAGAGCGATTTGTCACGTGTCACCGCGGTCCAGTCATCGGCCAGCACCTTGGTTTCCGGACGGCCCAGATTGACCATCGGCTCGATGGTGAAAAACATGCCTTCCTCCAGCATCGGGCCGGTGCCGGGACGCCCGTAATGCAGCACGTTGGGCGGCGCATGGAACACGCGACCCAGGCCGTGACCGCAGAAATCCCGCACCACCGACATCCGGTGACCTTCGACGAAACTCTGGATCGCATAGCCGATATCGCCGAACGTGTTGCCGGGCTTGACCGCCTCGATGCCGATCATGAGCGAATCGTGGGTGACCTGGAGCAGCCGCTCGGTCTTGCGCGACAGGGTGCCCGCGACGAACATCCGGCTGGTATCGCCATACCAGCCATCGACGATCACGGTGACGTCGATATTCAGGATGTCCCCATCCTTGAGCTTCTTGTCGCCGGGAATGCCGTGGCAGACCACGTGATTGACGCTGATGCAGCTGGCGTGCTGATACCCCTTGTAACCGATCGTCGCCGAAGTCGCGCCCGCGTCGGTCACCTTCTGTTCGATCATCTTGTCGATCTCGCCCGTGGTCTGGCCGGGATAGACGTGATCTGCCACCTCGTCGAGAATGCGCGCGGCCAGCGCGCCCGCCTTGTGCATCCCCGCGAAATCCGCCGCTTCATGCAGGCGTATTCCATCGCGGGTCAGCCTTCCGTTGTGCTTGTCCTTCACGACGCTCTTCCAGAAATTCACCATAATGACGGATATGTATGGTTTTTTTATCCAAAGGGCCAGAGGGGCGGCGACAAACTGTGATGTAGGCCGCCATGTCACGCCCCGCCGGTGCGGCGCCCGGCTTTCATGACTGCCGCAGGAGCGCGCCAAGGTGCGCATGGCTTACAAAAGCGCGCCCGGTTTATCGAAGGATAACAAGTGGAAACTTCTTACAGCAGGACGGCCCGAACAGTTCTTGCTACCTAAGGTGGCAGAGTGACCGACCCCTGGCACTTCGATTGTACGGATCCGGACAACCCCTGCATTTGGATTGTTCGGAACACAGGCAAAAGGCCCGCTTTTCCCCTCCAGAAGGCGGGTCTTTTTGTCGCTGGACCGGTGCGGTGGAACAAAGGGGGCGCTCAGGTGAAGTCCGACCCGAACCGAGGTATGATGATGCAGTCGAACTCAGGAGATACATCTGCCGAATGGGCCGCTCTGACGGCTTTGTGTGGCGTTCTGGCGATTGCAGCCGCCTCGACTGTCGGGGGCGAAGTTCTGGCCATGGCGGACCTTCTTGGCACCGTTCTGGCCGATGCCGCGTCCCAAAGCGGCGGCTGAACCGGGCGTTTTCGCGGGTGCGGGTCTTCAGGACCGGGCGAAACTCTGACCGGCGATCCAGCCCACCAGCCAGCCGCCCAGATGTGCCTCCCAGGCCAATCCACCGCCCAAGATCACGAAAAATACCACATTGGCGACGATCAGCGCCAGAATGGTGGTCAGGACAGGCTTGAGCGGCTGTCCCATCCGCTTGCGCATCCGGTAATCCCACGCCTGCCACAGGCCCAGAAGCCCAAAGACAGCACCCGATGCGCCGATCATCGGCACGCCGCCTGTCGAGAGCAGGCCAAAGACCACGGCGCCGCCCACGGCCGATAGCGCCAGAACGGCGAGCGTGCGTTTCATGCCGATCCGAACCGTGGCCAGCTTGCCAAGCGCCAGAAGCACGACGCTGTTCAACGCGAGATGCGCCAGACCGCCATGCAGGAAGGCATAGCTGAGAAACATCACCACGGTTTGTCCGGGGTAAATCGGCGCGACCTGCCCCGAAAGCAGCGGCTGCCAGAAGGCGCCGAGCGCAAAGGCCGACCAGCGTAACCCCTCGGGCAGCAGGTACCCGGCATCCGACAGACCGAGCAGCGCCTCGATCACCGCCATCACGCCGACCAGCACCCAGAGATAACCTGGGGCACCGGGGCCCATTCCGGGGGCGCGTCGCTGCGGGTGTTCTGTGAAGGGAGTGTTCATCGGCCCTGTCATAGTGCCTTTGGGCGTCGGGTGAAACGGATTTTGCGCCGGATCAGACGCAGGCCGCCATCAGGCGATAGACGATTTGCGCCGCGGTGAAATCCCAGGCCGCGTTGCCGTCCGGTGCCAGCTCGACCACGTCGAAGCCCACGCATGTCCGGCCCTGCAGCGCGCTTTCGGCCAGATGGAGCGACTGGTAATAGTCCAATCCACCGGGAACGGGCGTGCCGGTCGCAGGCATCTGCGACGGGTCCAGTCCATCGACATCGAACGACACATAGACGAGATCGGGGAAGTCATCGGGCAGGGTGATCCGGTGGATACGCTCGGTCACCAACTCTTCGGCATCGCGGAAAAACACGCCGTTCCGTGCCCGGCTTTCCTCTTCCTGTCGGCAAAGCGCGCGCACGCCGAATTGCGCCAGCCGCACGCCTTTTTCGGACAGCAGATGCATGACCGACGCGTGCGAATGCGGCTCGCCCTCATAAGCTATGCGCAGATCGGCATGGGCGTCGATCTGCACGATCCCGACCGGACGATCCAGCGCGCGCATGACGCCGATCACTGCACCATACGTCAGCGAATGTTCACCCCCAAGGGTCACCGGGATCTGTCCGGCGTGCACCGCCGCTTCGGTGCGCTGCGCCAGCCTCTCCATCACCTCGGGCAATGAACCTTGGCACTCCAGCGGGGCTTCGGTCACGATACCGGCGCCGCAAGGTTCCTGCCCGGCGCAGATCCGTTCCAGTTCGTTCGAGGCGGCGATGATCGCTTCGGGACCGCCTGCCGTGCCTGAACCGTACGACACCGTACGCTCAAGCGGCACGGGGATCACGCGAAAGCGCGCATCATCGCCACGTTCGGCTTCGGTCAGTTCGCTGTCCAGAAAAACGCTCATGACAGGCGCTCCTTGAAGTCCTGATATCCGAAGTCCCGCACAATGCGCAGATCGTCGGTTCGGCTGTTCCAGAGGGCGATGGCGGGCAGGGGGACACCGTTGAAGGTGTTGGTCTTGACCATCGAGTAATGCGCCTGATCGAGAAACGCGAAACGCTGCCCGATCTCGAGCGGCGCGGCCCATGTGTAATCGCCGATGATATCCCCCGCGAGGCAAGACGGCCCGCCCAGCCTGTAGGTGTGTCCGGCATCCGCCTCGTCCAGAAGGGCGGGACGGTACGGCGCTTCGATGACATCCGGCATATGGCAAGTTGCGGAAATATCGGTGATCGCGATGGGCATGGTATTGTGGAACGTATCAAGGATTTCGCCCACAAGGATGCCCGCATCAAGCGCCACGGCCTCGCCCGGTTCCAGATAGACCTCGACCCCATGACGCGTGCGCAGATCGCGAATGAACGCGATCAGAGCCTCGCGGTCGTAATCGTCTCGGGTGATGTGATGCCCGCCGCCAAGGTTGATCCATTTCAGCTGACCCAGATAGGGCGCGATCAGCGGCTCGACCGCGGCCCATGTGCGCGCCAGAGGCTCGAACCCCTGTTCGCACAGGGTATGCATGTGCAGCCCCTCGACACCCTCAAGGGTCGTGGCATCGAGTTGCGTCACCGGAAAGCCAAGCCGCGAACAAGGCTGGCATGGATCGTATTTCGGCACCTCGCCTTCGGAATGCTGGGGGTTGATCCGCAGACCCACCGACACGCCCGCCGCCGCCGCGCGCGGCCCGAACCTGTCTTTCTGGGCGGGGCTGTTGAAGACCAGATGATCGCTCAGCTGGATGATCTCGTCGATTTCTGAGGGCTTGTAGCCGGTGGAAAAGGTCGTGACCTCGCCGCCATATTCCTCGCGCCCCAGCCGTGCCTCAAAAAGCCCGCTGGCACAGGTGCCCGACAGATAGGTGCGCACCAGCGGCGCCAGCGAGAACATGGAAAACGCCTTGAGCGCACTCAGCATCCGTGCACCCGACCGCTCGCCCACATCGGCCAGCGCCTTGAGATTGGCCTCGATCGCGACCTCGTCGACCACGAAACAGGGCGACGGCACCCGCATCAGATCGAACTGGCGGAACGCGCCAGCGTCGCCCGCCTGTGTCTGCATCATCTGCGTCATGCCGTCTGCCCCTTTTGACTGCCTGCTCAGAACGAGACCGGACCATCCAGCTCGTGCACCTGCCACGGCAGGCCATGGGCGTTCAGCATGTCCATGAAGTCATCCGGGTCCAGCTGCTCCATGTTCCAGACGCCGGGTTCGTTCCAATTGCCCTTGAGCACCTGCGCCGCGCCGATCATGGCTGGCACACCGGTGGTATAGGACACCGCCTGACTGCCCACCTCGGCAAAGCATTCCTCGTGGTCGCAGATATTGTAGATGTAATATGTCTTCTCGCCCGAGCCGTCCTTGGCCTGCCCGGTCGCGATATCGCCGATGCAGGCCTTGCCCTTGGTCTGCTCGCCCAGATCGCCGGGATCGGGCAACAGCGTCTTGAGGAACTGGATCGGGATGATCTCGACCCCGTTATGCATCACCGGGTCGATCCGGGTCATGCCGACATTCTGCAGCACCTTGGCATGGGTGATATAGGCATCCCCGAAGGTCATCCAGAAGCGCGCGCGCTCGATCTCGGGGAAATGGGTGCTCAGGCTTTCCAGCTCCTCGTGATACATCAGGTACATGTTCTTCGGCCCGATGCCGGGGAAATCGAACTCGACCTTGTGGGACATGGCGGGCGTCACCTTCCAGTCGCCGCCTTCCCAATGCTTGGCGTCCTGCAGCACCTCGCGCAGGTTGATCTCGGGGTTGAAGTTGGTCGCGAAGGCCTGATCGTTGGTGCCGCCATTGGCATCCAGAACGTCGATCTGGCGGATCGTGTCCAGCTTGTGTGTCTTCAGCCATTTCGCAAAGACGCTGGTCACGCCCGGATCAAAGCCCGAGCCGAGGATCGCCACAAGCCCCGCCTCGCGGAACTTGTCGTGATAGGCCCATTGCCAGTGATATTCGAACTTGGCCACATCCTCGGGCTCGTAATTGGCGGTGTCGAGATAATGCACCCCGGCTTCAAGACAGGCATCCATCAGCTTGAGGTCCTGATAAGGCAGCGCCAGGTTCACAAGGATCTCGGCCCCTGTCTTGCGGATCAGATCGACCGTCGCCGCCACGTCCATCGCATCGAGCGCATAGGTGTCGATATCCACGCCCACGCGCTCTTTCACCGATGCGGCGATCGCGTCGCATTTGGATTTGGTGCGGCTGGCCAGGCTGATATGCGTGAAGATGTCCGAGTTCATCGCCATCTTGTGGACGGCGGCATGGCTGACGCCTCCGGCGCCGATAACGAGTGTCTTGCCCATGACTTCTGTCTCCCCAGTCTGTTGAGCGCTATTCGTAATAGGTATAGCCGTTGATGCTGTCGCGATAGGCCTGCATCAAGGGGCGGCGTTCCTCGACGCTGATCGTTCCGGCCGAGATCGCCCCATCCACCAGCTTGCGGAAGGCCGCGACACAGTCGCTCGGATCGTATTCCACATAGGACAGGACTTCGGCGATGGTATCGCCTTCCTGCTCATGCAACAGATCGAACCCGCCATCGGTCCGCAGGTCGATGGTCACCACATTGGTGTCGCCGAAAAGGTTATGCAGATCGCCAAGCGTTTCCTGATAGGCGCCGACAAAGAACACCCCCATGTGATAGGGACTGTCTTCGGGCAGATCATGCACCGGCAAGGAGGGCGACGTGCCTTCGCTCAGGATGAACTTGTCGATCTTGCCATCGCTGTCGCAGGTGATGTCCGACAACACCGCGCGCCGCGTCGGCGCCTGATCGAGCATCTGCAACGGCATCAGCGGATGCAGCTGATCGATGGCCCAGACATCCGGCAGGGACTGGAACAGCGAGAAATTGCAGTGATAGATATCCGCGAGCTTGTGCAGCTCGTCCTCGATATCGGCGCCGCGTTCATCGGAGGCGGCCAGCGCCTTGATCCGCGCCATCAGGTGTCGATAGATCTTTTCGGTGCGGGCCATCTGCCGGATCCCGATCTGGCCACGGCGGAACAGCGCGCGCATCTCGTTGCGATAGAAGCTGGCGTCGTTGAGACATTCGCGCAGCCGGTCGCCCGACAGGTAGCCGCCCACCGCGATCAGATCGCTCACAAGGTGGTGATCGCCCGGCTCGGCATCGGGGGCTTCGCTTGCGTCAAACAGCGTCGCCTCGAGCACGTTGAAAATCAGCATGGACGAACTTGCCGCCACGGCCCGGCCGCTTTCGGTGACCAGCGTGGGATGATCGATCCCCGCCTCGTCCATCGCGTAGCCCACCGTCTCGACGATATTGGCGCAATATTCCTCGATGCTGTAATTGATCGAATTGGCCGACGCCTTCTTTTCGCCGGTGTAATCGAACCCCAGACCGCCGCCGAGATCCAGATGGGTCAAAGGCGCCCCCTCGGCCTTCATCTCGCTGAAATAGCGGCAAGCCTCGCCCACCGAGCGGCGCACGTCGTTCACGTCCGGCACCTGACTGCCCAGATGCGAATGCTGCAGCATCAGGCAATGCAGCAGCCCCGCATCGCGCAGCTTGTCGATCACCTCCACCAGTTGCGCGGTGTTCATCCCGAAGGTCGAGCGATCCCCGGAACTCGCCGCCCAATTGCCGCCGATCTGGTTGGTCAACTTCACCCGAACGCCCAGCATCGGCTCGGTGCCAAGCGCGCGGCTGGTCTCGATCACGGTGTCCACTTCCATCACGCTTTCCAGCACGATCACCGTGTTGAAGCCCAGCTTGCAGGACTGGATCGCCAGCCCGACGAATTCGGCATCCTTGACCCCGTTGCACACGATCAGCGCATCGCGCGCCAGCTTGTGGGCAAGCGCGATCACCAGCTCGGGTTTCGATCCTGCCTCAAGCCCGAAATCATGCGAGCGGCCGAAATCCACGATCCGGTCCACAACCTGCGCCTGCTGATTGACCTTGATCGGAAAAACACCCCGATAGGTGCCGCGATAGCCCGAGCGCTCGATCGCGTCGCGAAATCCGTGATTGATCTGCTGGATGGCATGTTCCAGATAGGATGTGACCCGCAGCACCATGGGCGTCTGGATGCCGCGCTTTTCCAGATCGCGGATGATGCCGGGCAGGCTGACGGCGGGCGCATCGGGCGCCATGGGGTTTTTCAGCGCGACCTCGCCATTGTCGAGAACCTCGAAAAACCCGTGTCCCCAACGGTTCAGACCGTAAAGCTCTCCGTGAGTGGCGCTCGTCGTCATGGCTTCGCTCCCGCGGCGTTGATATGAACCCTCGCCCCCGCAAAGGCGTCTGCATATGGCTACACGATTCGGCACGAGGGTGCCCCCAACCGGCGCGTAGCGATGCGCCAAGCATTAGTCCAGATACCAACGTGATGAAAGAGTCAGGGTCAAGGATTGTGCATGATCCACCCATGCCCGCGGCGGAACGTCGCCCGTCTCGGGACACGGGGTTTGCGGGTGCGATTTTTGCCCCAAAGCCTGCTTCAGGATCAGAGAAAGCCGGTCCCGCTACAGGCCGAACAGCGCATGGATTTGCAGCCGAAACAGCCCTGACAGGACGCCATCTTGACCTGCCCGTGAATATCCCTGCCGGTGGCTATCTGCCCCCGGCCCATGCAGATCGGGCAAGGCGCGCGCCCGCTGCCGCGACATCGGTGGCAGCGCCTTGGAATATGCGGCGTCCGGGAGGCGTTGGTCGGTCCTTGTTTGAATGTCATGGCAAAAGTCACTCTTGATAAAAACACGACCGTACCCCGGCTCGCGGGTATTTCCGTGACCTGAATCTGGCGCGATCATGGCGGTGGACGGCACGCAGGGCATCGGCACGTCGCGGGACTATCCCCGGGCCGCGTTTCCCTCAGGCCGCGTCTTGTGATTAGTCTTGTCCGAAGGCCTGTTCCGGATTATGTCAGATGAAAATCCATAGGGGAGCCTCGCCACAGAGGCTGAGAAACCGATAGGTCTCTGGACGATGAACCAGTGCCGGTGCGGTGACCCTTTTAACCTGATCCGGATCATGCCGGCGGAGGAAATGGGATATGCTTGAGGTGGCACTCGCATTTGACGCCTGCACCGGTTTCCGAGAGGAAACGGCCCATGACGCGTGATGATATCGTCGATGATCTGCTCAACTTCATCGCGGCTGATGATCCATCCGAGGATGCGTTCAACGCGCTGGCTTTGAAAGTCCATGATTTCCAGTTTCAGCACAACGCGCCTTACGCGAAATTCGCGCGCTCGCGCGGCAAGACGCCGCGCACCGTCAAGCACTGGTCCGACATTCCGCCGGTGCCGATAAACGCGTTCAAGACGCTCGATCTGACATGCTGCCGACCGGAAGACGCCGTGGCCGTGTTCATGACCAGCGGCACCACCCAAGCCGGGCGGCGCGGCAAAAGCTATCACGCGGGCCTCGATGTCTATGACGCCTCGATGCGCCGCAACTTTGCGCAGCGCTTCATGCGCGGCGACACGGGCATAAAAATGGGCATCCTGTTTCCGACGACCCGGATGATGCCGAACTCGTCGCTTGCGCATTATCTTGACCTTGCGATCACCGGTTTCGGCACGCCGGACAGTGACTGGCTGATCGGAGCGGACGGGATCGATCTTGCCCGGCTGATCCATGCCCTCGAACAGGCCGAGGCGACCGGACAAAGCTATGCGCTGCTTGGGGCAAGCTTCAGCCTCGTGCATGCCATGGATGCGTTGCAGGCCGAGGGGCGCCGTTTCCATCTGCCGCCGGGCAGCCGCATTCTCGATACCGGAGGGTTCAAGGGCCAGTCCCGGGAGCTGGAGCTTGACGCCTTTTACGACGCGCTCAGTGAAACCTTCGGTGTGGCCCGCGACGACTGCATCGGCATGTATGGAATGACCGAGCTTTCGTCGCAATTCTATGATGACGGAAACGCGATATGCCCCTCGGTCAAGTCCGGGCCGCATTGGGTGCGCAGCCGTGTGGTCAATCCGTTGACGGGCATGGCAGTGCCCAAGGGCGAAACCGGGGTTCTGGCCCATACCGACCTTGCCCATTACAACATCGTCACCACGATCCTGACCGAAGATGCCGCCATCGAGGTCGATGATGGGTTCCAGCTTCTTGGGCGCGTTTCCGGCGCCGAGGCGGTTGGCTGTTCCTTGGCGGTTGACGCCTTTCTCAAGGCGGCGGAGGCGGGCTGATCTGCGATGGTGGAGCGGGCGTGTTATCTTCCCGGCCTTGATCCTCAGGCCCTGCATTGGAAAACCCTGACATTCGGGCAGGGCGGCGCGCCGGGGTATGAGGTTGCGGTTCCCGTGCTCGAACCGCAGGACATGACCCGTCTTGCCGCCCATGTGCGCCATCATGCGGCCCAGCATCTGCGGCCAATGCCCGTGTCGCGCATCGTCGAGGTGATCGACAGGGTGATCGCCCGGCTGCTTGACCGGCAGGACCCGTATCGCCAGCGTATGGAACGGGCGCTGCCGGTCGTGACCGGCTATGACGCCGAGATGGTGCGCGTGGGATTGACCCGCTATCTCAAGACGTTTCGCAAACCCGAGCTTCTGCGCTTTCTGGCAGAGGATTTTCCCAATCCCGCGATCCTTGATGAGTTTCAACCCTTGCCAAAGGGCGGCTATGGGCGCGCCTTCGGTCCCGGTGTGTTGGGGCATATCTGGGCCGGGAACGTCCCCGCCTTGCCGCTCTGGAGCCTTGTTTGCGGCCTGCTGGTGAAGTCGGGCACGATCGGCAAGGTCTCCAGCGCCGAGCCGCTCTTCGCCACATGGTTTGCCGAAATTCTGGCCGAGGTCGCGCCCGAGCTTTCCGACTGTCTTGCCGTCGTGTGGTGGCAGGGTGGCGAGGACGCACCCGAGCGCGCCCTGCTGCAGTCAGCCGATATGGCCCTTGCTTATGGCAGTGCCGAGGCTCTGGCCGATATCCAAAGCCGTATGCCAAGCGGGAAACGCTTGCTGCAATTCGGCCACAAGGTCAGTTTCGCGATGATTGCAGCCGAGGCGCTCGATCCGGCCAAGGCCGCCGAGACCGCGCGCCGTGCCGCCGAGGACATTGCCCGCTACGACCAGCAAGGATGCTTCGCCCCGCATGTGGTGTTCGTTGAAAAGGGCGGCCATGTCTCGCCGCGTGTCTTTGCGCGCTATCTGGCGGGGGCCTTGTCCGCGTTCGGGCAACGCTACCCGCGTCGCGCCCTGAGCATGGCCGAGGCCAACAGCCTTGCCGCATGGCGCCAACAAGAGGAATTCGCCCATGGCGCCGAAGTGATCGGCGATGCGCTGGGCGACTGGAGCGTGTCTTTTCACGAGGGCGGTCAGGGGTTTGGCCCCTCTTGCCTCAACCGCGCGATACGAGTGGTGGCTGTCGATGCGCTGACCGATGTGCCCAGTCAGGTCGCCCCCTACCGGGCCGTGCTCCAGACCGTGGGCATCGCCGCGCCGCCTGATGCCCTGTTCAGGCTTGCGGGCCTGCTGGGCGAGGCCGGTGTCACGCGGATCGCTGCCCTTGGGGACATGACCACACCCGAAGCGGGCTGGCATCACGATGGCCGGTTCAACCTGTCCGATCTCGTGCAGATCACCGAGATGGACGCCCGCGCCCCACCGGCGGCGGACAGGCTGGCCTCTTACGATGACTGACCGCGCGCGCGCCCTGACCCTGCAGCAGGTCGATTTCGCCTATCCCGGCGAAGCCCCGATCCTGCAGGACGCCAGCCTGTCGCTGGCGCCGGGCGACTTTCATTGTCTCGTCGGGCGCAGCGGCTGTGGAAAGACCACCTTGTTGAAAATCGCGGCGGGTCTGCTGCGGCCGACAGCGGGATGCGTTCGTATCGGCGACACGATCCTCGATGGCCCGTCCCGGCAGATCGGCTTCGTCTTCCAGACCCCAAGCCTGCTGGATTGGCGCAGCGTGCTCGACAACGTGCTTTTGCCCATTTCCCTGCACCGCAGCGTGACCGCGACCGACCGCGCGCGCGCCATGGACCTGCTGACCCTCGTGGGTATCGACGCGCATGCGCAGCGTTACCCGTGTCAGATGTCCGGGGGGCAGCAAAGCCGGGTCTCGCTGGCCCGTGCCCTTGTGACAGAGCCGCCTTTTCTGTTGATGGACGAACCCTTTGCCGCCGTCGATGCGATCACGCGTGAGGATTTGCAGAATGATCTGCTGCGCCTGACCCTCGCGCAGGGCACGACGGTTCTGTTCGTCACCCATGACATTGCCGAGGCCGTTTATCTGGCAAGCCATGTCTCGGTCATGCAATCGGGTCGCATCACTCGAAGCCTTGCCATCGATGTGCCGGATCGTGCCTCCGGCGACAGCCGGTATCACCCGCAAGCCATCCGGCAGTGCGAAGAAATCAAGGCGGCCCTTGCGCCCGCCTTGGGGACCGTGACGCCATGACCGGTGTGCGCCTTGCCTCGATCGGTCTGTTTCTCGGCCTCGGCCTGATCTGGGAGATCTGGGTGACGATATCGGGCGTCTCGAGCCTTCTGGTGCCCGCGCCATCGGCGGTTCTTGCGGTGCTGTGGCAGGGACTGACCGATGGCTTTCTATGGCCACATATCCGGGTCACCTTTGCCGAAACGCTTCTGGGCTTTGCCCTTGGCAGCGTCATCGGCTTCGCCTTCGGCGTGCTCCTGAGCGAGGTGGACGTGCTGCGCCGCGTGCTCTGGCCCTATATCCTGGCCAGCCAGGTGGTGCCGAAATTGGCGCTTGGGCCGATCTTTATCGTATGGTTCGGGTTCGGACTGACCTCGATCGTCATCATCACCGCGCTGATCTGCTTTTTCCCGCTGCTCGAGACCACGGTGACGGGCCTTCGCTCGGCGCCCGCCGATCAACGCGATCTCTTCCGTATGCTGGGGGCGAGCCGTCTGCAGACGCTGTTGCGGCTGAAAATCCCCGCAGGGTTGCCGGTCATCCTCGCGGGGGTTCGGGTATCGGTCGTGCTCGCTCTTGTGGGCGCCGTGGTGGGAGAGTTCATCTCGGGCGGGCAGGGGCTTGGCGCCAGCATCATCGCGGCGCAGGGGATGATGGACACCACTCTGATGTTCGCGCTTTTCATCGTCATCACGGTGATGGGCATGCTGTTTTATCAACTGACCATATTGGCAGAACGCTGGTTGCTTCGCCGCCGGCAGACGGGAGACGAGATATGATGTTACGTGCACTAGCCGCCCTTGCGGCCCTTGTCCTGAGCTTGTCTCAGGTGTCCGCGCAAGACCTCGACAAGGTGACAATCGCTGGCTGGAGCAAGCCGATCAGCGAAATCACCAACATCCTGGCCGAACCGGACAAGGGGTTCTTCAAGGCGCATGGGATCGAGCTTGGATATGTTCCGGGCACCGGTGGCGGCTCGGCGATCACCAACATGCTGTCCGGGGCTGCGGATGTCGCCTTTACCGATCCCGCCTCGCTGTATCAGGCGCTCGATCAGGGCGAGGATTTGGTGGCGATCTACAACATCTACCCGCAGAACGTGTTCAACGTCGTCGCCCCCTTGGGGCGCGGGATCGCAACCGCAGCCGATCTCAAGGGCAAGACCATCGGGGTTTACAGTCTGAACAGCGGAACGCGCCAGAACCTTCTGTTCCTGCTCCATCAGGTGGGCCTGACCGAGGATGACGTGACCATTCAGGTCACTGGCCTTTTGAACTTCGGGCCGGTGATTCAGGGGCAGGTGGATGCCACCGCCGCCACCGATACCGGCCTCTATATCGGCCGCCTCAATGGGCTGGGAGAGGTCAATGTCATCAACGTCGCCGACAGCCTGAACGTGCCCACGGATGTTTTCGTGGTCACACGGGCCTATTACGAGGCCAACAAGCCGATCCTGCGCCGCTTTCTGCAGGCCTATCGCGACAGTGCCCAGTGGATGATCGACAACCCGCAAGAGGCCGCGAAGATCGCCGTGACCCGGTCGATCAACGGTCGTGACGAGGCGGTCAATCTGGGGATCATAGACCTTCGCAACCTGTCCGCCCAGTCCGAGACGACGCGCGCCAAGGGGCTGGGGCATTTCAATGTCGATGTCCTGCAGGATGGCGCCGATGCCTTTCTCGCGCAGGGGCTGATCTCGTCGGCGCTCGATATGCGCCGCGTGGTCGTCACGGACCTCATCCCGGAGTGATCGCATGGATTTTGCTGGCAAAACCGTCCTTGTCACCGGCGCCAGTCGCGGGATCGGAGCGGCAATCGCAAAGGCGTTTGCAGCCGAAAATGCCTCTGTTGTGGTCAATTATCTGCAGAATGCGCAAGCCGCCGATGCCACCGTCGCCGCCTGCAACGCTCTGGGCGGCGACGCTCTGGCGCTGCAGGCCGACGTGACCGATCAAACGGGCGCCCGCAGGCTGGTTGCGGACGCGCTCGACGCCTTCGGCAAGGTCGATATTCTGGTGCACAACGCTTTCGCGCCCTTCATGTTCTCTCCGGAAAAGCGCAAGCTTTTCTGGGAGTTGGACTGGAGCGATTTTCAGGCTCAGATCGATGGCTCGGTCAAGGCGGCCCATGGCATGATACAGGCGGTCCTGCCCGGCATGCTCGAGCGGGCCGATGGCACGATCATCACGATCGCCTCCAATCTGATCGCGCATCCCGTGGTGCCGTATCACGACTATACCACCGCGAAATCCGCTTTGGTCGGCTTTGGCCGCAACCTTGCGATGGAGCTGGGGCCTTTGGGTATCCGGGTCAACACCGTGTGCCCCGGGCTGGTCTATCCGACGGATGCAAGCCGCGCGGTCAAGGAAGACCTCAAACAGTCCCTTATCGCGCAGACACCGCTACGACGGATCGCAACCCCCGAGGATGTCGCCGGCCCGGTGCTTTTCCTCGCCTCCCCTTGGGCGCGTTTCATGACCGGTCAGACACTTTACGTGGATGGCGGCGCGATGATGCGCTGAGCACGATTGTCAGGCTCTGCCACTCGCGCGGCTGGCAGGCAGCCCAGCCGTTTGGCATCGCAAACCGTCATCCCATGCGTCCGGCACTGCCCAAGATCCCGATTGCGCCGCCGGTTTCAGGCCCTCATGGCACGTCATGCAGCGGCAGACTGCCGCCCAGTTCGTCCTCGATATGGGCGGCGATGATCTCGTCGAAACTTGTCTCGGCGGTGAAGCCCATCGACAGCGCGCGATCCGGCGCGAAGGCGCGCGGCCAGGCCGAGACGATGTCGCGCACCAGCGGGTCGGGTTCTGGCCGGATCAGCGCCACGGCACGGGGGCCGGCCACGCGTTCGAGGGCGGCGATCTGATCGGCGACCGTGGCCGAGATCCCCGGCAGGTTCAGCGCGCGCCGATGCCTGAGCGGGGCTGTGTCCACGACCGCAGCGTGCAGCAGAAGGCCCACCGCCCCGCGCGGACCGGCGAACCAGTGGCGCGTCTCGGGATCGACGGGCAGGGCGGCGGGCAGCCCCGCGAGCGGCTCGCGCAGAATGCCCGAGAAGAACCCCGACGCCGCGGCGTTCGGCGCCCCGGGCCTGATGCAGATCGTGGGCAGCCGTAGCGATATCCCGTCGAGCAGACCCCTGCGGGAAAAATCCGACACTAGTATCTCGCCGATGAGTTTCTGCGCGCCATAGCTGGTGCGCGGGTTGGGCGCGAAATCGTCGGGGATCACATCGGGCAGCGGCGTGCCGAACACCGCCAGCGACGAGGTAAAGACAAAGCGCGGACAATAGCCCTCACCCGTCAGGTGAATGGCGTCCAATATGTTGCGCGTGCCATCCAGATTGACGGTAAGCCCCAGGTCAAGATCGGTTTCGGCCTGTCCCGAGACCACGGCGGCAAGGTGAAAGATAACCTCCGGGCGCGACACGGTCAGGGCGCGCGCCGCGGCGGGATCTGTCAGATCGGTCGTGCTGGTGGTGATCGCGACGCTGTCAGACGCGGGCGGCACGGGGGCGATCACGTCAGCCAGATGCAGCGCCTCGACGCGGCGATCTCCGATGGCCTGATCCCGCAGGATCGCATCCGTCAGCTTGCGCCCGATCATGCCCGCCGCGCCGATGATCAATACCTTCATCTGTGGTCTCTCCGTTCAACTATCCAAAGGATCAACGCAGTGTGGTCAGCCAGCCCAGACTGTCGTCGGTGCCGGCAAGCGGCCGGTATTCGGCACCCAAGG
The DNA here is from genome assembly GCF_000170875.1 of Roseobacter sp. AzwK-3b. Taxonomy (NCBI): domain Bacteria; kingdom Pseudomonadati; phylum Pseudomonadota; class Alphaproteobacteria; order Rhodobacterales; family Roseobacteraceae; genus Roseobacter; species Roseobacter sp. AzwK-3b. The sequence goes on along the minus strand of NZ_ABCR01000001.1, from coordinate 228,509 downwards.
GGCTGGTCCAGCCAAGACGCTCGATCGCGGCGAAGACATGCGCGAAATTCACCTCGCCTGTGTCGGGCGGTCCACGATCCGGCACCGAGGCGAACTGGATATGCCCGATCACGGGCCGCATCCGCTCCAGCCGCCGCGTCAGATCGCCCTCCATGATCTGCACATGGTAGCAGTCGAACATCAGCTTGAGATTTGGAGCGCCAAGACTGTCGATCAGCCGCGCGGCCTGTGTGGTGGTGGTCAGGAAATAGCCCGGCGCGTCATAGTGGTTCAGCGGCTCGATCAGGATCGTGATGCCGTACGACGCAGCTGCATCGGTCGCATAGCGGAGATTGGCCAGAAAGGCCGCCTCGGCCTCGGGTCCGGTTGCGAAACCGGCCATCACATGCACGCATCCGGCGCCGATCTGCGCGGCATAGGCCAGCGCCTCGTCGATGGCCGCGCGGGCCTCTTGGTCCCGTCCCGTGAGGGCCGAAAGCCCGTTTTCACCGGGCGCGCCTCGCCTTGTGTTCAGCCCCAGCATCGGCAAACCGGTTTCGGCCAGTGCCTCGGCCACGTCGGGCGCGGGCGTGTCATAGGGCCAATGGCATTCGACCGCGTCGAAGCTTGCGGCGGCGGCGGCGCGGATCGCATCGGGCAGGGGGCGATCTGTCCAAAGAAACCCCAGATTGGCGGAAAAGCGCATCAGTCCCAGTCCACGTTGAAGCGCGTGACGACGGCGCGCACCTGCTCGGGCGTCAACATGCGCGGGTTGCAGCCGCGCAGCAAAATGGCAAGCCGCGCGGTGTCCTCGAGTTCCTCGATCGCATTGCAGGCCGCCTCGACATCCTTGCCCGCGACGACCGGGCCGTGATTGGCCAGCATCACGGCGCTGCGCCGGCCCGCCAGCCCGCGCACCGCGTCGCCCATGGCCGGGTCGCCCGGCAAAAAGAACGGCAGAAGCTTCACCCGGCCCAGCTTCATGATCGCGTAAGGCGTGAGGGGCGGCAGGAAATCATCCTCGTTCGCATCGGGCATCATCGACAGCGCGACCGAATGGCAACTATGCAGGTGCACCACCGCGCCGGTCCCGGACCTTGTGTCGTAAAACGCGCTGTGCAGGGGCATTTCCTTGGTCGGCTGGTCGCCACCGATCAGCTGTCCCGCCGCATCGAACCGCGACAGGCGTTCAGGGTCGAGCCGCCCGAAACAGGTGCCTGTCGGCGTCACCAGTAAACCTCCATCCTCGGTCCGGGCCGAGATGTTGCCGGTCGAGCCGCCCGTCAAACCACGGTCGAACATCGACTTGGCCAGCGTGCAGATCTGATCGCGCAAGTGCGTTTCGGCAGTCATGTCCGCTCCAGTTGGTCGAGGGCATCGCGAAAGAATGTCTCGGCGCCGAAATTGCCCGATTTCAACGTCAGGGCGGCAGCATGTCCGCCGATATCGCAATGGCACCATGGCACGCCCGGCGCTATCTCGGGGCCGATATCAAGCCGTGTCACCCCAAGCGCCTGCGTCACGGCGCCGGATGTTTCGCCACCCGCCACGACGAAGCGCCGCGCGCCCATCTCGAACGCCTTGCGGGTGCAGGCGGCGAGCGTCTGCTCGACGATCTCACCGGCCTCAGCTGCGCCAAGCGCCGCTTGTGCGGCCCGCACGGCGTCCGGTTGGCTGGTGGCATAGATCAGCGGCGCTTGCGCAAGATCCTGGCTCTGGAGCCAGTCCAACGCCGATTGCGCCCCCTCCCGGGCCAGGATGAGCGGATCGAGGCGCAGACCGGGGCGGCCTTGGGCCAGATAGGCCGCGACCTGCCGGTTGCTCATCTCCGAACAACTGCCCGAAAGAACGATGGTTTCGGGGCGCAGATCGGGGGCTGGCAGGGCGCGGGCCGTGTCGCCCAGCCTCCCGTCCTTGCGCAACAGCGCGGGCACCGGCATGGCCAGCGCCGAGCCACCGGTCATCAGCGCATGCTCAGCACAGGCCGAGGCGATGGTGGTCAGATCGGCGTCGGCCACGGCATCGACGATCACATGCGCGACGCCATCCTCGGCGAGTTTGCGCAATTCTGCGCGTACCGCGTCACTCCCCTGTGCCACGCAAAGCCTGTCGATCAGCCCGACGGGGCCGGTCACCTGCGGTGCCAGCAGCCGGACCAGATTGCTGTCGCGCATCGGGGTCAGGGGATGGTCGCGCATCGGGCTTTCGGCCAGCAGCGTCCGGCCAACGAACAGATGCCCCATATAGACGCTGCGCCCGTTTTCGGGAAAGGCCGGGCAATACACCGTCTGTCTGGCGCCAAGCCTGTCCATCAGGGTTTCGGCCACCGGGCCGATATTGCCTTGCGGGGTGGAATCGAAGGTCGAACAGTATTTCCAGAAAAACCGCTGAGCCCCTGCGGCCTGCAACCAATCGAGCGCCGCAAGCGCCTCGGTCTTGGCGGTGGCGACAGGCGCGGTGCGTATTTTCAGCGCGATGACCTCGAAAGGGGCAGGGTCCTCCGGCGGTGCCTGCGGCACCCCGATGCGCAAAGAGACCCTCGCGCCCGACCGGGCCAGCAATCCGGCAAGGTCTGTGGCGCCGGTGAAGTCATCGGCGATGGCCCCAAGCAGGCAGGTCATGGCGTGTCATCGCCCGGCAGCGTCAGCCCGGCATTGCGGGCATAGACCTTGGCCACGGCGGCATCGTCTTCGGCGCCATATCCCATGCCTGAGGCGGCCAGAAATTGCTGCAATGCCGCCGCGGTCAGCGGGGCCGAGAACCGGGCGTCGCGCGCGATGTCCAGAGCGATCCCAAGGTCTTTTGGCCAGATCTCGACTGAACTTCGGGCGTCATAATCGCCTGCGACCACCCGAGGCAAGCGGCTTTCGAGCATCCAGCTGGTTCCGGCGCTGCGCGAGATCACCTCGAGAAACGTCTCCGGAGAGATCCCTTGGGTCATCCCGAAAGTCAGCGCCTCGCCCATCGCGGCGATATGAATGCCCGCCAGCATCTGATTGACGGATTTCATCGCCGAACCGGGGCCGGCCTGATCGCCAAGCGTAAAAACCTGACCGGCCATCGCGTCAAGCGCCGGGCGCGCGGCGTCAAAGGCCGTGGGACGCCCGGAGGCCATGATCGTCAATTGGCCGTCCGCGGCTTTCACTGTGCCACCCGAGATCGGCGCGTCGAGATAGAGCAGACCATGCTGTTCGGCCTCGGCCTCCATCTCTCGGGCAAAGGCGGGCGATACCGTCGCACAGGATATGATGACCGCGCCGGGCCGCATCCGCGCCATGAGACCATCCGGGCCGCAAAGCACCGTCCGGGTCTGGGCAGCGTTCAGCACCACGACAACAAGAACGTCCAGCGATGGGAGCGCATCATGCAACGTGCCGGGTTGGCCCCCTTCCGCTTGAAACCCCGCGATCGCATCCGGATTGACGTCATGGCCCCAGGTTTCAAGCCCGGCCCGCACGAGCGAACAGGCCATGCCAAACCCCATCGACCCCAAGCCCACAATGCCGATTTTCGTCACGCCGCGTCCTCCTCCGAAACTGCCAACCGAAACGTTGATTCTGGTGTCAGGTCAATAAGCCAGTATCCTCGCGCTTTCCAGCAGGATTGCCTTGCCGGTTGATGAGGAATGTCCCGAACGCTTCAAGGCGCGGACCCTCCCCGATCCAAATTAAAAGACCTGCCTTCCCCCCCCTCCACCCCTCGGGGCAATCCGGTCAGAACTGGTGGTGCCATCGACCCGGATTGTCACACGACCTATCGCAATCTCGATGGGTTTACAGGACAACCCGTCAGGCTTTGTGGGCTGCCCGGCGACAGCCGGCACATCCGCACCGCCGCCACCATCCGACACGACGATCGGTGCAAAACAGAAGCTGTCATCTTCAACCACAGGCAAAACCAACCGGCCATCACGTGCCCGACTACGCCATTCCGATAAATGGTTCGCCCGAAGACCATACCGCGCCGCAACTGCATTCACGCTCACACCTGGCTGCAAACTCTCAGCAACGATCCGAGCCTTTATCTCATCCGGCCAGCGTCGCTGTCCGTTGGTCCTTATGTCCACCCCGTAATCCCGGAGAAACTCCAACGTAGTCGCCATCGCGAAACTCCTGCACCGATCTCCATCGGACATGGCATCGCAGGTCAGACAAGCGGGTAAAAGGTGAGGGCCAGCGACCGCTTACGCTTGGGGCGGGCATCGATCCAACGCTTCCGCAATTTGAGGATGTTGCAGCGAGCGGCGATGATCTACCGGCATTTCTGAAAAACACTGTCTCGAATTTGGCGAAAATATGTCGAAATAAAGGCGAAGGATTGCTCCTGACATATTTCCCGGCAGTCTCATTGCCTTGCTTCAAAATTAAGTAAGATAATGAAAAAAAGTAATTTTTCGCTTTATTTCGAAAGTAAAAAACGTTTTCAAACCAGCCTGCCGGCTTAAAAAATTCAATGCCCAGAACTGTGCTAACGCCAGTAGCGCAAACTTTGCGAGGCTCTTATTTTCAAGTAGCCTAGACTTATTCATAGCAACAATGCGCCTCTAGCTAAAAAATTGTTTCGATTTATGACGTAATTTTAGGGATGCCGTAGACATGCATTTCTCAAAGTGTTGCGCCAATTAAGACGATGAACTCCTTACGGGATAAGATTCATCATCAGCGCACAGAACACTAAAAAAATCAGAAATAATTGGGTTTTTTTGTATGACTCCATCCTGCGAAAGTGTGCGGCCCTGAGGCGCTGAAAATCAAATGCGGGACTCAATGTTTCATGTGTGTGAATGCTCAAATCACAATTCGCTGTCATTGCATTGGTCGTCGCCTGACCTTGAATACGAGGCCGGTTGTAATCGACAACGCACGCAAGACGCGGCACGCGCCTATGAACTTTTTCTGCTTGTTCGACCGTGCGATTACTTCTTCTGGATCGCGACATGGGCGGCATGGTCCCGGCCGCATTGGCTCCTGACATACAAGAAAAGCTGACGGGGTTGGCTGCCTCTTCACGTTGACCGTTCATGCAATTGGTTTCAGCTATTTGATCAACGGATTGTTCAAAAATAGCCTTTATGGACGGTGTCAAATGCACCTTCTTATCGGCTATGTATGTGATGGCTGCCGTTCTTATCCTGTCTGCTTCCTCGTTGCTCTGCGCCCGAACTTGAACAATCGACAAGACATAAAGCGCAAAATCTTGGGGAGAGAACTCCCCCAATGATCGCACCATTTTCTGATAAGCCAACGCGAGTTGCAGGTCGGTTATAAGGCCGGCTGAACCAGTAACCTCGATGCCGCAATAATGCGAAAGCGCAATTATTGCCTCCGAAATGCATGCAGTTTCCTGCGTGTCTTTTTGAATTTGGCTTGGCAAAATTGCATGAAGCGAAATTGCAGCGTCTTCTGCCTTGGCTTTTTTTCTTGTCTGGAAAAAATCAAGCATAAATGAGCCTAAAAATATATAGCCATCTACATAGAGTAGCTCATCGGCAAGTTTGGCTCAATATATTGATGAATTGAAAAAGTCAGTGTTATTAAGTGGAGTTGGTTCATGTGACGCTCGATACGGCGTGTCGGAAGGCTAGCGGTTGTATGACCTTTGTTATTTTTAGGTCTTGATTGGCCATTTTGGCGACAAGGTCCTTGCGGGCAGTATTCGAGGCCAAGAAACCGTTTTGGGATCCAATCGACTACCATAAATAGAGGTGGTGAGTACGGGTAACGTTCAACGTCAAGATATTGTGCACAACACTATGTAGTGGTCGAAAAAGTATTATGTTGCCTTCCATTTTTCAAAGCTCTATCCTGAAGACGTGGTGAACAAGGCGCAATATTTAGTGATCCCTCATCGCATGTCAGTTCAGGCCGTTTAGTCGTGAGCAAACTGGCACAGACATTCAAATCGGCGCTGTAAATCCTTTCGGGGGAGGCCACTCGTTTTCCCCAGGGAGATACGCAGGCACGTTCATGCAGACCTGCATGATGCTCTGCGTTGCCATCGTCGACTTGATTTCCCCAAGTTCCAGAACACGGAAACATGCACGATGCCAAAAGATTCCACCTTAAGCACACTGAGCGCCTTCGGCTCGATTTCATGGGCAGCCGAACGCCTTGGCATGTCCAAGAACATGTTCATGAAAAAACGAGATACCTTGGAAGCCGAGGGTTTCCCGGAGCCCGATCCCCTGACCAAACTCTACCTCAAGGCCGATGTCGACGCCTGGATCGACCATAGACGGCGCGTGCCTGATGCGCCCGCCAACACTGGCACACTCAATCGGACCCGGAGCGAGGTGAATTTCGATGCCGTTTAAACCCGCCCTCTGGGATGGCTCTGACCCGCTCTACGCTCCCTGCCTGTCTTGGTCTGGCCGGGACAGTGTGACACGACAGGCCCGCTGGAAATGCCCCCAAAAATATCGCAAAGCCGGCTACAAGGTTCCGGCCATAAAGGTCGGTCCTCCGGGCCATCCGCGGGATGAACATCAACTGGATCGCGCCCTGCGCTGCCGGCAACTGACGCAAGAGATGATCCGCTGGTGGGACAGTCTGGATCAGCCGAAAATACGCTTCGGCACGTGGCATTATCTGATCGCCCGCTACAGGCACGATGAGTATTCGCCGATCCATGAGGTAAAGGCCAACACCAAGCACGGCTATATACAGCAACTGGCGAAACTCGAAGCCGTCATCGGTCACATGCCGATCCAGGATCTGACTTACGAACAGATCAAGCGCCTCCAGAAAGTGATGGAGCAAAAGGGCAGGTCGGTTTCCTATATCCACCGGTTTTTCAATACGCTCCGGCGGGTTGCGCGATATGGCAAAGCGTTGCAGATCCCCGAAGCCGCAGCCGTTGCCGGAACCCTAACTGAAATGCGCTTCCAGACGCCCGCCGCACGGCAAGTGGCACCCACTCGGGATCAGGTCTACCAGATCGTGGCGGCCGCCGATGCGGCGGGCCTGCCGGACTTTGCCGTTGGAATCCTGATCCAGTACGAATTCACCCTGCGCGCTGTCGATGTGCGGGGCCAGTGGCTGCCTGCGAACCCGCAGGAAGGGGGCATCATCCGGGAGGGTAAGCGGTGGCAGGACGGTTTGACATGGGACATGTTCGACGAGGACCTGACCTGTTTTTCCAAGGTGATTTCCAAGACCGCCAAAAGCCTGCCGGAGCCCTATCACTTCGATCTGACCCCCTTGCCGGAAATCCGCAGCCGGCTTCGTCTGCTGCGCCCGGCAGAGCCTGTCGGGCCTGTCCTGCTGTCCATGCGCTCAGGCGGTCTGCCCTATACCGCCAGCGGATGGGTGCAGGCTTGGCGTCGTCTTCGTGAGGCGGCGGGTTTGCCGCAAGAGCTCTGGATGATGGATGTCCGGGCCGGTGCCGTGACCGAAGCCAAGACCCTTGGGGTGGATCCCTACGCCCTCAGGGACGCAGCCCAACACGCCAGCATCTCGACGACCAATCGCTACTCGCGCAACCGCAGCGACGGCGCCAATCAGATCGTCAAGCTGCGCCGCCAACGGTGATCGCATGCAGCCCGGCGCGATCCAGACATCTTCCAGAGGCCAGGCATGGCCTCTGGAACGCGGAGAAAAGCCCGAATTCATTGTTCGCGATCGTTTCTCCAAGGACCATGACGCTCGGGAAGGAATCACAGGTTGGATCAAATCCGGAACATGCCCGATCCAACACGATCCAACATCACGGGCCTGCATCGTCCATGTCCTTGATTTACTGGCGATCCCGCGAGGACTCGAACCCCGAACCTGCTGATTAGAAGTTATCTGCTACATTGTAGAACTGCGTTGTATATCGGGTCACATTTCCCTATATTTTATTGTGTTATTAGCCGTCAAGCGTCGCATAGCGTTGCACTTGATATCACTCCATTGCCCCAGTTTTGGCACCCATATGGCACCCAAAAATGCCCAAGACATCCTCAGTTAGACTAACCGACACTTCTGTCAAAAACCTGAAACCGCAGAATAAAAGGTTCGAGGTTTTCGATGCCCAAGTTCCGGGGTTCGGGGTCCGCGTAGCGCCTAGTGGACGCAAAACGTGGATTGCCTTTGGGCGCCAGCATGGGCGGCGTGCTCGAGCGACGCTTGGTACATACCCAGCGATGTCTTTGGCAGAGGCCCGCGTGGCAGCTACCGAGGCCCTTAAAGCGATGCGTGACGGTGTGTTCTCGAGCGATAAGGCATCCCGACTTTTTGAGGACGTCCTCTCGGATTGGTACGACCGGGAACAGCGTAATCGCAAAAGCTTCAGGCAGGTTGAGAACGCTATGAAGCTTCACGCGTTGCCGCATCTTAAAGGCCGAGAAATTCAGGATATCCGCAAGGCGGATCTGGTCCGCATAATCGATCGTGTGGCGGACAGCGGTGCGCGGACACAGGCCAATCGAGTGCGGGCGTTTATTAAGCGCTATTTTGCTTGGGCGTGCGAAAGAGACTTGCTCGATTTTTCGCCAGCTGCGTCCTTACCCAAGGTCGGCGGAGAACAATCCCGCGACCGTGTGTTGACCGAGTCTGAGCTACGGTCGGTGTGGTATGCGGCTGACGCTATCGGCTACCCGTTCGGGCCGATCGTGAAGCTTCTGATCCTCACCGCGCAGAGGCGTGATGAGGTGGCTGGGATGACGTGGAGCGAGCTGGACTTGGATCGGGGAACTTGGACCATCGGAGCAGAACGCGCAAAGAACGGTCAGACGCACACCGTTCATCTATCACCTGCGGCGCAGGCCATCTTGGAACAGATACCGCAGCGTTCGGACAGCGATTTTGTTTTTACGACAACGGGAACGAGCGCTGTCTCAGGCTTTTCGAAGGCGAAAGCCCGGCTGGACCAACTCTCCGCTGTCAACGAATGGCGGCTGCACGATCTGCGGCGCACAGCGGCGACAATGATGGCAGAACGGCTCGAGGTTGGCCACGCGGTGGTCGATAAAGTTCTGAATCACCGCAGTGGTGCGATTCGTGGCGTTGCAGCAGTTTATTTACGTGGCCAATTTCTGAAAGAACGCCAGTCTGCTTTGTTTCGTTGGGGCACGTTTGTGCATGAGCTGGTTAATCTGGACAACTAGAAAACAATAATTATACAATAAAAGCAGATACTTGGTGCTTTATAGCCCCTTGTGACGGCACGCGCCTCTATGCTACGTTACGCATGGAAATAGCGCACCGCGCCCGGGACATGCCGCCGGCAATGGCATGCAGAGGTCTTAACGCCAGCCGCTCAATTGGCGTTCCGGGAACGTACCGCCGGCATTCGGGCACGCGGAGGTCTGACGCATACCCCTCCCCCCAATCTCAGCGTCTCCATGAAAACTGAATTCTGGAGGTGACAGATGTCCCCGTTTGTACCCCGGTACATTGGCCGTCCCGAGTTACTCAAACAGCTTGGTATTTCCAAGTACACGCTTCTGCGCTGGTGTAAGCAACGTGGCTTTCCTGCGGCGCTGCCTGCGTCGGGAAAGACGCCGATTTACGACCTTCAGGAAGTAGACGCGTGGCTGCGGAATTCTCCGAACACGTAAATCCCATTCGCCGGGCTGCGCGGACGGGTAAAACGTGAGTTCACCGAATGGCCGGTTTACAGAGACGTCGCTGCGCGCCTTGGGCAAACACCTGAGGAATGAAAATGGCTAACCTAACGATAGTAACCGCGACCAAGCCCACGCGTTTATCAAAAGGCTTTCAGCTTGATGACAATGGTCTTCTGAAAACGTTACCCGGAGGCAATCTTGTCACGGGTGCTGCCGAGGTGAAAGAAATCGCATCTCTGCAAGACTTGGCGGCGATACTAAAACAGCTGACGTCAGCAAATGCCCTGATTTATGGGGTGCCAATCAACGAGGCTGCGCGGGTTGTGACCCGCAAAATGTTTGCTGATGCTGGAAGTCCCGCTGGGGTGACTACACGGACGAACGATGCTTTTCGGTGGCCGGAGGGTCCCGGTGTGTTGATGTTGGATTATGATCCCCCTAACGGGGGTGACCCGCTGGCTTGTGATGAACTCGTTGGGGAAATAAGGGCTGCTGCACCCGGTTTGGCGGATGCTGCTATGCTGTGGTGGTCTTCCGCTTCGTCATGCATATGGGCTGGTGACAAAGAGTTGCGCGGCGTCCGGGGTCAGCGTCTCTACATACTGTCGAAAGATGCGAAGGATATCCCTCGCGCAGGCCAAGCGCTTTTTGACCGTCTTTGGTTGGCGGGTCGGGGATATATCAAGATTAGCAAATGCGGCTCGCTTTTGCCGCGGACGGACGTTGACTCAGCAGTGTGGCAGCCTTCCCGTTTCGATTTTGCGGGCGGTGCGGCATGTGCTGCAGGGCTTGATCAACGGCGAGGCGCCCCTGTCATCATTCCCGGCGCGGCGCAGATCATCGATACAGCAATCGCCTTGCCACCCCTGACACCAGATGAGCGGGAAAAGGTTTCGTCGCTCAAAGCAGCTGCGAAGAGTGAGGTAGAACAAGAGGCTGCTAGTGTGCGAGACGCGTGGGTCTTGGCGCGTGTGCACGAGATGCTCACAAGTGTGGACCGTGAAGACCCTGAAAAATTTGCAGAAGCCGAGCGCATCGCACGTCAAGCTCTTGAAGCAAGTGTGTTGGCGGGTGATTTCGTGGTACCGGTCGAAGTCAACTCAAAGATTGAAATGGTCTCGGTTGCCAAGCTGCTGAAGCATCGCGATCGCTATCACGGCGCTTTGACCTTGGATCCTTTGGAGCCTGCGTATGATGGCGGCCGGCTCGTAGGTCGGCTTTATCTGAAGCAAGCTCGCCCCGTTCTGCATTCGTTTGCGCGTGGGGGGAGGACCTTCAACCTTCAGCGCGCCCCCGTTCGGGTTCAACTGGTGAAGGGTCGTACTGCTGAGGCTGCAACAGAGACATTGGATCTTTTACGCAATGATCCCGTCGTCTTTGATTTCGGTGGCCAGCTCGTCTTGGTCGATAAAGGGCGTCCCCAACCCTTGTGTGAACACACGTTAGCTCACCATTTGGGTAGTGTAGCGCAGTACTGGCGCGCCACAAAAAAGGGTGATGTCGAGCGTCAGAATGATGAGGACCCACCTGCTACGCTATTGAAAATGATTATCTCTTTAGGCGAGCGCCGCGGCCTCAAACAGCTTGAGGGCGTGATTACTGCTCCAACGATCCGGCTGGACGGTAGCGTTTTGGATACACCCGGCTACGACAGCAAAACAAAGCTTCTCTACGATCCGGGAGAGGACGATGGGCCCAAGATTCCAGTAGCTCCCACCATCGCCGAGGCGCACGAGGCACTTGCCATACTGCTGGAGCCGTTCAAGGAATTTCCATTTGTAACGCCGCAGGCAAAAGGCGCGTTGCTCGGAGCGCTCCTAACCGCAGCGGTGCGGCCTGTGCTCCCGACTTCCCCGGCATTTGGGTTTGATGCGCCAATTCAAGGCAGTGGGAAGACTTTGCTTGCGTCTTGCATCGGTGCGCTGACCGAAGGCAGGAGCCCCGAAGTGTGGCCGCATACGCAGGGCCGTGACGACGAAGAAACCCGGAAACGTTTGTTCACAGCCCTGCGCGGTGGCAAACGAGTTCTTGTCTGGGACAATGTCGTGGGCACACTGGATAGTGCCAGCATGGCATCGTTCATTACCAGCGAAGCGATGGCGGATCGAGTGTTGGGGAAGTCGGAGAGTATTCGCATCCCGAACAGGGCTATGCTTATCCTCACTGGAAACAATTTATGTCTGGCTGGCGACCTGCCGCGCCGCGTCATCATTTCGCGGATTGACCCCGAGACAGATCAACCGTTCGCCCGTGAATTCGCGTGTGATCCATTGGAGTACGTCCTCCAAAACCGGGTGAAGATGTTGGCGGCGGCCTGTACCCTGATCCGGGCAAGATACGCAAACGCGAAAGAGCGCGCACCCGGACGGCTTGCATCCTTTGAAGGTTGGGATGATCTGGTTCGGCAGACCGTCGTTTGGGTGGATACTACGCTTGAGCCTATGGCTTTCGGAGATCCGATGGACCTGATCCGTGCTGCGCAGGCAGAAGATCCAGTAGCAGACGCTTTGTTCGCGTTACTGGACGCTTTGAAAGCCAAGTTTGATGACAGTGAATTCAACGCGAAGGACGTTCAGGCCGCATCGGAGTTTCTGGGTTTTGAGACTGACCTTGCTTCTGCGTTGCGAGATATTGGTGGTGATCGGGCGAGGGTGTCGGTTAAAAGTATTGGGAAAATTCTAAAATATCGCGAGGGCCGTATCATTCACGGTCTGCGTCTGACCGGACGCCACGATCCCCGTACCAACACCCGTGTTTATCGGGTCATCAGTGATCGCCCTGATTTGGATGCTGAGCGAGCGTGCAGGCATGATGATGATGGCTGTGAGATGGAGCAGCAGAACGAAAAAAAAGGCGTGCGGCCGTGGAATATGTTTGAAGGGCTCGAATGAGCGGGTGCTGGCATGTTCGGTGGATCGGAGATGTCCGGGCCGCGTGGCGCGACGCTGCCGGGAATACTGGGTTTACCGGGTTTATTTCCAGTCACACGGAGATCAATTTTAAACGGATGCGCATATAGCCACGGAAGCGCTGGATATAAACCCGACAAACCCGGCATTCCCGGCAAAACCATGCAGACGAGACCGTTGGAGCGGCGCCTTCACGTCTCCTCACCGAACCACTGCCGCCACCCCGGCCTCAGCCAACCGCGAGCCAAGGCCAGTCCTTCAATGTCGCGCAGCTCCGCCCTGATCTCCCGACCAATTTCGGCCCGCCGCTTGGCCTCCTCGCGCTTCTCTTTCGTCAGCCGCCCGTGCTTGAGCTGAGCCGCCGCGATCCTTGCGCGTCCGGCCTCGGTCCGTGGTCCGGTTGCGCACCCTCCGTGATTACGGCAGCGCGCCCGGCCTTTCAGGGCGGCTTTTTTGCACGGTGTGCCCGACCGGGTTGTGGCCCCGCAGCGCTGGCCGGGCCAGTCGGGGCCAAAGCGCGTGGGTTTGCCGATTTCTGCGATGTTCAAGTGCTGCTCCCAAGATGCCATTCTTGAAGTGTTATAATATCACACATCATAGCTCCATCACAGCGCTTTGATTTCCAAGATCCATGAACCGAGGGCCAAAGACCAAAGGGCACCCGTCGCCGTCAACGGACAAAGGTCCACGGATCAATGGGCATGAACACGGAACCGCGGGCCGCGGACCAAGTGCGGTGGGTGTGCGCCAAAATGCAAAGAATAAGGTACGGGGACCTGGGTTGTGGATAGTTAGGCCTTGATGTCCGCATTCGTGACTTTGGCAACAGAGCCTTGCCTGCAAGCTTGAGCATCACTACCAATTAATGTGTTAAAGTCAGACGTATCGCTATTGTCTGCAGACCACATTGTAACGCGCTATACGCGCTGGTCTGGCGCTCATTTTCATTACCAAAGCCAATTAAGGCAGATCACGGCCCTCTCAGTGCTTGACCTCAAGCTTGCGCTTTACCTTCCACTCAACGTCCTCATCCAAAAGCGCTTTGGCCTCGATCGGCCCCAGATCGGCCAGCGCAGTCCGCATCACAGGCTGCATTTCATCGGGCAGCAGTGCTTCCAGCTTGTTGGTGACTGCCATGTAGTTTTGCAAAAGCTCGCGCAGCATGATGGCAGGACGCACCTCTTCGCCATGCTCAAAGTCCACCAAATGCCATTTGTCATCGTCGACCTTTTCCAGAATGCCCAGCTCCTGCAGCTTGGCCATCTTGCGTCGCACTGTCGCACGGTTGATGTCGGTGTATTGGTGGATCTCATTCAGGGATGTGTAAAAACCGCGTTCGCTGGCGATTTCTGCAATGGTATCTTCGTTCATGCCATCACGCTCAACGAGCTGAAACAAGTCGCGCCGCGTGCGCATGACAACGGCAAAGCCAATCATTGCCAATTCCAAGTCATTGCCCAAGTGGCGCCTTAAAATCCTGAGTGCGCCATAGGTCACCTTGGCCATGCCAAGGGCCACGAGGTTCATAGTGCGGGGATCGGCTGTCAACATGCTGCTGGTCCTGCTGTGTGGTTTCTACTCATCGTTGGTCAAGAACATAGCGGGCATTCACTGCGCCGAACATGTTCACTTTGACCGTGCGCAAACCTGCCAATTTTTTTCGCCACAGAATCCCTGCAGAAAACTCCAGAAAAAACGGCACAGCTTCTTAGCAAATGGCCTCTCCTCCTTCTGCGCGCCGGTCTGCGGCGCGAAGTTGTGGTGACGGGTCTGCGCGCATGAAAGACAGGTAGGACTATGACAAACACCACAAGCCCCACGCAAGCACCTCTCACCGCGCCCTTGGCCCAGCCCAAGCGCCCGCGCAAAGCCAGCGCCCTTCTGCTCGGCACCGCCCTCGGGGCCATCGTCGGGCTGGGCTATGGGCGCGGGGCTTATGCGCAGACGATCCTGTCGGGGACCAACACGGTCACTCTCGACCTTGATGGTCCCGGCGAGTTCGTAACAGACGACACGTTTTCAGTGGATACGTCGGGAGATGGCAACGCTGACGGGATCTCCATCACGACGGAGTTTGGTGATACAGCTGAGACGGTTTTTACCGATAACAACGCCAGCCCCATTACAGGTGGCGAGGACGGTATCGACGCAAAGACCAACAATATTGGTCAAGGTGCTATTCGGATTACTACGTCAGGCGTTGTAATTGGTGACCAAAAGGGCATCTTAGCGGAGAGTGATGAGGCATCTTTGTATATCAGTGCCTCGAGAAGAGTGCAGGGGACCAATGATGATGGAATTGTCGCCTCTGTAGAGAGAGATGACGCGAGCGCTTCCTTGTACATTGAAGTCAGTGAAGTCTATGGCTTCCTTTATGGCATTGACGCACGCAACTACGCGAGCGGCGTTCTGCAAATAACAGCCAATGGCCACGTTGAGGGCAAAGATGACAGTGGTATTCTGGCTAAGAGCCAGAAAGAAACGGACGTAGTCATAGATGTCCAAAGCGTCACTGGGAAAAACGCTGGGATTTACGCCTACACAAGAGGTTCTGGCGATATCATCATCAAAGCGACTGGCGATGTCACGTCGTACGGGGGGAATTTTTCCAATAATGAAGGCATAAGAGCCGTAAGCGGTGGAGCGTTGAGTATTACCACCGATGGCACCGTCAAATCACAGGACGGCTATGCCGCGAGCGAGGGCATCTACGCCCGCGCCTCCGGCGTCGGCGCAGCCGGTGCCGAAGACCTCGCCGGCAACAGCCTCGATGGCTTGAGCCTCGCAATCACCACCAACAACGTCACAGGCGAGACGGATGGTATCTACGCTGTTAATGACGGCACCGGCGCGCTCAGCATCACCACCACGGGGGCTGTGACCGGTAATGGGGTATATGGCGCGGGAATACGTGCAGACAACAGCGGCACGAACCTCACTATTGAAGCCGCAAATGTCTATGGAAATTACGATGGTATAATCGCTGACAATTCTGGGTCTGGGGAATTGCAAATCGAAGTTACAGGGAAAGTTACGGCCACAAATAATTATGGGATTACCGCATTTAACCGAAGTACTGGAACCAACGCTACAATCGAGGTTAACGATATTACCAGCTTCGATTTCGGTATATATGCCAAAAACTATGGCAGCGGAGCCATAGACATCACAGCAACTGGCGATGTGGAGAATAGTGGAAGCACATCAGCTGTTTATGCCTACAATAGTGACAACGGCACTTCACTTGACGTAAAGGTCAATAATGTCCGGTCACCCGACAACGACGGTATACGGGCATACAATAAAGGCAGTGGCGACCTAGTAATTTCGGCAACGGGATCCGTGGAGGCTGGTGATACGCCAGGCGATGATGGTATTTTTGCCAACAATTACAACACGACAACTGGCGATATCGAAATTACCGCTAACAACGTGACGGCAACTTCCGAAGCCATAAAGGTTGAAAACAATGGCTCTGGATCGATCCGCGTCGAGACGACAGGGCGGATCGAGGGTGGATATCACAGCGCGATCAGTTTATTGAACTTTTCTAATACTTCGAAGGACCTCGTGGTTTCAGCGAATAACGTGTACCGGACTGGCAGAGATGGCAGCACGTCGGGATCGGGTGCTGCGATAGAAGCAAAGCAATATGGCTCAGGTGCTTTGAGCATCACCAGCACTGGCAACATTGTCGATGATTTCTACTCCGGCATCTACGCCCGCGCCTACGGCGTCGGCGCTGCAGACACCACCGACCTTGCAGGAAACAGCCTCGAGGGCGTGAGCCTCGCGATCGATGCGAACAACGTCACCGGCGGGACGGATGGTATCAATGCGTTGAACGAAGGCAGCGGCTCGCTGAGCATCACCACCACGGGGACCGTGACCGGGACGGCAAACGACGGCATCTATGCGAACAATTCCAGCAACTCGACCGGGGACCTGACGATCACGGCCAACGAGGTCGTGAGTGATAGCGTCGGCATTTACGCAGATAACGATGGTAGCGGTGCGCTTAAAATCGAGGTCAGTGGAACAATTAACACCAGCAGTGGAGGTGCTTCTAACGAAACCAACAGATCGGGCGCAAGAGCAGCCGCTGGTATCTATGCTAATAATGCCGCTATAGGCACAGATTTGATTATTGAAGCTGCCGACATATCAGGTGAAAGCTATGGGATATACGCAAGAAACTTTGGGACGGGTGATCTGCATGTCACGGCCACGGGAGTTGTGCAGAACGAGTCCACCTCATATGGGATATCGGCAACCATCGAAGCGGACACATCGACGTCAGATGTAATTCTGGATGTAAACAGCGTCATTGGCAATGAGGTGGGTAGCGGAGGTGGTGGTATCATCGCAACTAACGAAGGGGCCGGCGATATCCATATCACAACGTCTGGAATAGTAAGTAACGCGAATTATACCGGCATAATGATGGCACCCACATCTGGAAATGTATACGCAGAGATCAATGGGGATATCGAAGCTGGTTATAATGGTATTTGGACATGGGTCTACGGCGAAAAAACAGTTATCAATGTTTCCGGACATATAAGGCAGACAGGCGCCTCAACGTATCAGAATGGCTCCAGTTATTATGCGGTCGGCGGCATTTCCGTGTACGGTGGGAGCAACGAGAAAGGAGTGGCCGAGGAAATTACCATCACAACAAATGACATAACGGCCAACGGTCACGGCATAAGGCCACGCCACTACGGTAACGGACCTTTGACAGTCACGAGTAATGGCGATGTCAATAGTCAAGGCGGGAGAGGAATCACTGCCTATCATGGCGGTGCTGGCTCAGTAACTATCACGGCGAACGGTGCAGTGTCAGGCGGAAACGTAATTGAAAACGCTTTGTGCTGTTATAACGGCACTGGCATCTACGCCAAGCACACTGGCACCGGTACAATCGACATCACCGCCAACGGCGCTGTAACGGGAGGTACTGGCGATGGCATCTACGCCTCCAACGCCAGCGCAGACGACACGACCATCACCATCAACGAGACGGGCAGCGTCTCCACCTCCGGCACGGATGCGGACGACTGGGCCATTGAAGCCAACGCCCCCAACGGCGCAATCATCGTCAACAACTCCGGCACGGTGACGGGGCGCGTGAACCTGACGAACTCGAACAGCTTCACGAACAGCGGCACGTGGGATCTGGCCGGTACGACCAGCGACTTCAACGCGAACGGCAGCAGCCTTGTGGTTAACGAGGGCCTGATCATGGCGGCTTTGCCTAATCCTGCGGAAACCACAACGCGGAGCATCTTGAGTAACCTAGATAACTTCCGAAGTGACGTTGGTGGCATAATTCGGCTGTCGAACGGGGTTGCCGGTGACATCTTCGAAATAAGCGGTGGGACCGGTACAGGCAACTTCGTCGCAAACGGCGGCACTGTCGAACTTGACGTTGTTCTTGGTGGTGACAATTCGGCAGCGGACAAGTTGGTGGTGAGCGGTGACGTGATCTTGGACAGCGCGCCAACTGCACTGGACATTAAATCTGTCGGCGGCGGCACAGGCGCTGATACGACGAATGGCATTGAAGTGGTGAGTGTTGGTGGCACGTCAGATGAGGGCGCATTTGTCTTGGCAAGAATCGTGGAAATCGGTGCCTTTGCCTATGAATTGGCTAAAGGCACCTGTGGAGGCGAGGCGAATGAAAACTGGTACCTTTGCTCTGGGCCAAGGCGGGAGCCGCCAGCTGAACCGGAGCCGGAGACAGAAACTGACCCGACGCCGGAGCCGCCAGCTGAACCAGAGCCGGAGACCGAAACTGGGCCGACGCCAACGTCTCAAGGCACGATTGGGACGACCGGTGCAGTTTTTGAAGCGATGCCTGGTATTATCCTCGCGACGTTCGCTCGCTCTGATGCAATGCAACAGCGTCTCGGGGCGCGGGTCACAGGCGTGCGCGGTACGATCAGCACGCGAGGAGCCGGCGACTTGCCCGTCGATAAAGCGGTTGGTCCGTGGATGCGCGTATGGGGTGATTTTGCAGATATTACACCTGAAACGTCCACAGCGCGCTCGTCTTGGGAGGTTAATAGCTGGGGCCTGGAAGCAGGCATAGGGGCGAAACTTGGTGAACACGTCGGCGGTGATTTGGTCGGCGGCGTTAATCTGCGCTATGGAGCCAGCTCCGCGAATCTCCGCAATCCAGTGGGAACTGGCTCATTTGACTCCGAAGGTTTTGGTTTGGGAACGTCGCTGACTTGGTTCGGTAATAACGGTTTCTATTTGGACGCCGTCGGGTCTGTGGACTTTGTTTCAATCGACGCCACGTCTCAAGGCGGTGGTGAGCTGCTCAACGGCTACGATGACGTCGTCTACTCTGCAAGCGCCGAGATCGGAAAGCGCATAGAGCTGCAAGGCGGTACGGCGCTGATACCACAGGCTCAGCTATCCTGGGGCAAGATGCGTGACGGCCAGCTTACGGACAACCTGGGCAACGTGATCAGCTTCGCCGACCGCGAGACTGTGACCTCCCGCTTCGGCCTGACCGTCGAACAAGACGTAACCGACACGGCGTTTGGATCGGGTAAGATCTACGGCTTTGGCAATGTGCTGAATGATCTGTCGGGCAGCCGGACGCAGACCGTGGCTGGCACCAATGTGACCCAAAGCGGAACCGGGGACTGGGTTGAGCTGGGCGGTGGCTTTTCGCTGCGGCCGAGCGAGGGAACCAACCTCTTCGGGCAGGTCTCCTACCGTGAAGCCTTTGACGGAGTGAGCGGTGAGGCGATTGCGGTCTCAGCGGGCTGGAAGATGCAGTGGTAACGTACAAGCACCACGGATCATAGAAAGACGCTTCGCAAGGCGGCGGTCTTCGCCGTCTTGCGTTGTTAGGAGCCGCATTTATGACAGATCATGGGAGCATTTTGGTCGTTGATGACGATGAGACCAATAGAATGGTCGTCCGTGTGCTTCTGGAGCGTCGCGGATATCAAGTTCTTGAAGCTTCAAGCGGCAGCGAGGCGCTCGAGCTGTTCGCTGCACACTCTTTCAAATTGATCCTCATGGATCTCGCCATGCCCGGAATGGACGGGCTGGAAACAACCCAGTATATCAGACGTCACGACAAAGGCGCATACGTGTCAGTCGCCGCACTCACGGCCAACACGACCCTATCAGATCAAGAAAAGTGCCATGATGCAGGGATGAACGCTGTCTTATCAAAACCCTTTGATCCGCAGCAATTTGATCGTCTGATGTTCTTGCTGAACGGTGAAGAGGCCGGCAAGGACGATTAAGAAACAGACTGCGCCAACCGCCAGCCATGATGCACCGTAAGGCCTGACCGGCCCCACAGCCCGCCGCGAAGAAAGAATGACGATGAGCAAAAAGACGACACCGGCCAAGACGGCCAAAGGTAAAGCGAACGGCGCGGATAAAGCGCAGGCGCAAACTACAGCACCCACACAGCAGCCTGAAGCGGGACAAGCAGCTGTTTCGTACAGCATGTCGCCGGGGCTTGTGCCACGCATGGCCAAGGAACAGTTCTCGATTGCCTTTTCGTCCTATCAGTCGGGTCTGCTCTACATGCTGGGCGTCCAGCCGGGGGGCGGCGCGCACCTACACCAATCGGCCCAACCCAAGCCCATGGGGTTGAGCTTCAATACCAACGGTCAGCTGACCATGACCGGCGCATACCATGTGCTGCGCTTCGAGAACGTGCTGGCCCCGCATGAGCGGGCCAACAACATGTTCGACGCCTGCTTTGTCCCGCGCCGCACGCATTTTACCGGCGCGCTGGACGCCCATGACATCGGCCTTGATGCCGAAGGTGAGCCGGTCTTCGTAAACACGCGTTTTAACTGCTTGTCCCGCCCGCATCCCCGCCACAGCTTTGAGCCTGTGTGGCAGCCGCCCTTTATCTCGGCGCTGGTCAACGAGGACCGTTGCCACCTGAACGGGCTTGCCATGGACGGAAGCGATCCGGCCTACGCCACGGCGATCAGCCGGTCGGATACGATTGACGGCTGGCGCGACCGGCGTGCCGATGGTGGTGTGGTGATCGATATCCGCAAGAATGAGATCGTTTGTGAAGGGCTGTCGATGCCCCACTCCCCACGCCTGCACAATGGCGAGCTGTGGCTGCTGAACTCCGGCACGGGCGAGCTGGGGGTGGTCACGGGGCTGGACACGGGCAAGGGGACATTCGAGCCTCGCGCCTTCTGCCCGGGCTTCCTGCGGGGCCTGTCTTTCTTTGGCAACCTCGCCTTCGTGGGCCTGTCCAAGCCGCGCTACAAGCGGTTCGAAGGGCTTGAGCTGGACGAGCGGCTCAGGAAGGCCGACAGCGAGCCGTGGTGCGGGGTACAGATCATTGACCTCACAAACGGGAGCTGCGTGGACTGGTTCCGCATAGATGGGGCTGTGGCTGAGCTGTACGACGTGGAAGTGCTGCCCGGTGCCACCTGCCCAATGTCGCTCAGCCTGACCTCCCCGGAACTGGCCGACCTCATTACCTACGAGGGTATGAACCCCACGCCGGAGGCGTAAACGCCACCGATCAGCTCGACCAGTACCCAGAGATCACACCAACCCGACGAGAGAGCCAATGCCCCACAGACTGCCCGCCCTTGCCCTGACCGCCATACTGGCCTCCACCGGTACGCCGTCACTGACACAGGATGCGGGCGGCTTTGTGGTGCGCGGTATGGGGTCGCTTGGATGTGAACAGCTGGTCAGCGCGCTGCAAAGCGAGCAAAGCGATGATGCGGCTGCACGACTGGTGGCTTGGCTGTCGGGCTATGTCAGCCACGCGAACCGCGCAGACGCTGAGATTAACGACGTGCTGCCCTACGCCAATCTGAACGGGCTTGGGACGGTTGTGGCGCGGCTTTGCGCTGGTAACAGAGACGCACAGGTGGAGGCTGTCACGGCCTCTGCACTGGCCACGCTGGCCCCTCTGGCTGTCAGCGCACCGGAAGAGGCGGTCGAGCTGCGTAGAGCTGAGGCTGCTGTACGGATGCGCCCTTCGGTTTTGCAGGGCGTCCAAGAACGCTTGATCACGCGTGAGCTATTGCCAGAGGAAAGCGCCGACGGCGTTTACGGCGAGCAAACCGCCAAGGCTTTGGCCAGATTCCAAGAGGACACTGGCCTTGAACCAACAGGGCTGCCAGATGCGTGGACGGTGTTTGTGCTGCAGGTGAGCCAGCCAAGTGTCCAGTGAGGCGATTCGATAACGCTAACGCGTTGCCATTTCATGTTGACGAATGGCATTCGGTTTTGACCTCGCCCCGTAGCCCACCCACCAACATCCAAGCTCCCCGTCCCTCGATCCCCGCACCGCGGCCCACGCACATCGGTCCACGGACCGTGGACCTTGGATCGTAAGCACCCCAGACCCAAATGAAATTACTACCGATTTTTTCTGTGCTCCCATCAACCAAGGCCCATGCTCAGAGCGCAGGGGGCCGATTTAGGGGGAATGGGGGTCGCCCATTGGTCCGTGGCTCAAGGGAGAAAGGCTCAAGTAACCCCACAACCTGCGACTCATGCGACGGACACGACGGAAGAACCCAATTCCAAGGCCCAAGATCCGAGGGGCTCGCTGCATGCGCCTCGGGCCACGGATCGCAGTTCTTGGGCATTGGTGAATGACGTCAGGCGCTTGGACCACGGACCGTGGATCAGGGTATTTGTTACGCGGACCTTGGAACTTGGGCCGCAGGAGAAGCTCAGCATCCGCCACTCAAGACCCAAACAAAACTAGCCGTCGTAAAATCTGCCGTTCCATCAACCAAGGGCGTTCTCAGAGCGCAGTGGGCAGTTTTGGGGGGTATGGGGGGGGCTCTCGGTCCGTGGGCAAGGTGTCAAAAGGCTCGAGTAACCCCCGACAGGCTTTCGAGAGCAGCAAGCTGTACGGAGCCTAACCCGAGGGGACTAAACTGCGAGAGAAATACATAGATTCGCCCAATGCTTACTGAGCTTGGAAAAATAATTTTTGGCACCCATATGGCACCCATGTGGGGAGTCGCACAGACAAAATATCACCTAAGTCATTGATTTAATTGGCGATCCCGGAAGGACTCGAACCCTCAACCTGCTGATTAGAAGTCAGCTGCTCTATCCAGTTGAGCTACGGGACCGCGCGTTGTCCGTTTACCGTCGGTCTGCGCCAAGATCAAAGCCAAATGTGCCTGCCACCCTGTCAGGCGACATTCCCCAGCCCAAGCGCGTCTTGGCAGTCGCTCAGCGCTTTGCCGATTTTCTCACGCTGCCTGTTCAAAGCCTCCAAGTCGCCCCGGTCAGCAGCGCGTTCGGCCTCCAGAAGGTGACTCGACAATTCGTTCAGACCGACCACCGCGGTTGAACCTGCTGCCTTGTGCAGCGCATCGACCAACGCTTCGGTCACCTGGTGCAACGGGTCTGATTGGATGATCTCGGGTGGGATATCAGCCAGCGCCGCGGTCATGAGCTCTCGTGCTTTGGCTTCGCCAAACATCGGCTCCAGCGCATCCAGAACGCCGGCATAATGCGACGCCGACATGACCGGTTGATGATGGTCAGACGGTTGCTTGGTGGCCGTGGCGACCGCCAGAAGATTGGCGATATCGGCGCGCTTTGTGGGTTTGGTCAAAACCGCGTCCATTCCCGCCTCGTGCAGGTCCAGGGTGCGCTCCGGATCGGACACGGCCGTCACAGCCGCGATGAAGGCGCGGCGCGACAGGCCGGCTTTCCTGATCCTGCGGGTGGCTTCATCGCCCCGCATCACCGGCATGCTCACATCCATAAGGATCACATCGAACGCGGTCTGATTGGCAACGTCTATGGCTTCCTGTCCATTGCGGGCCATCGCGGGCCGGTGTCCCAGACGACGAACGATTTCGCACATCAACCCGAGGTTCACCTCGGAATCGTCCACCACGAGTACATCCAGGGCTGTTTGCGTGCTGGTGACATCATCGCTGAACAGCGGCTCGGCGGGACGGGTTTGGTCCGTGTGCTGTTCCTTTGGGGCAGGGCGCAGCGGGATCTTGAACGAAAACCGGCTGCCCTTGCCCGGCGCACTCTCCAGTCCAAGGGTGCCGCCAAGATGCTGTACGGCGATCCGCACGATCGGCAGGCCAAGTCCCGTGCCCTGTGGCCCGAACAATTCGCCCGGACGCCCTGTTTCGAATTCCCGGAAGATGCGTTCGTGATCCTCAGGCGCGATACCCGGCCCGTTGTCGATCACCTCGACGGTCAGTTTGCCATCGCCGCTGTGCCCATCGTCAAAGGTCAGGTGCAGATCGACCCGTCCCTCTCGGGTGAATTTCAGCGCATTGCCGACAAGGTTATAGAGCGCCCGGGAAAATGCGCCCGGTGACCCGATATAGCACTCTTCAACGCCAACGCCGGTGATCTGCAAATCAAGCAGGTTTCCGTTTTCCTTCGCCAGCGGTGACAACTCGCTGGCAATCTCGCGTGCAATCACGGCTGGTCTGAACGTTTCGCCATCATCGCGGCGCTCGCCGAGGCGGGTGATGTCCAGCACGTTGTTGATCTGCTCCAGCGCCCGGTCGCTGCAATCCTGTGCAGTGCGAAGCAATTGCCGATCTTCTTCAGTCAGACGATCCGCGTCGATCAAGTCCAACGAAGCGGTGACACCATGAAGTGGCGTGCGCATCTCGTGGCTCATCGTGGCGAGGAACATCGTCTTGGCATCGGCGTGCCGCTCTGCTTCGTCGCGTGCCTCACGCAGCTTGTTTTCGGCCGCCACAATATCCGAGATATCGCGGATAAATCCGATCAGGATGGGATTACCGTCAAGATCGGTGTCCGTGGCGATCGACAGTTCGGCCTGAAAATCCGAGCCGTCCGGACGCCGCGCATCCAGCCGCACAGGTCCTGCGCCGACAATCTTCTTCTTCCCCGTGGTCCTGAAGCGGTGCATCCCGGCTTCGTGCTTGGCACGCATATGATCGGGCACCATCAGGTCACCGATGTTCTCGCCAAGCATCGCTTCGGCGGGCACCCGGAAAATGTCGCTTGCCGCTGCGTTGGCCAGCAGAATGCGCCCATCGAGATCGGTCACGATCACCGCGTTCAGTGTTGCCTGTATCACCTTCGAAATCGTGCCCGATGCCCGGTGCATCCACGCGGTGTGCCTCTCAAGCTCACGCCACAACCGCGCCGCCAGCAGCGAGGCGCTGATCATCACGACCAACAGGAAAATGCTTTGCAACCAAAACCGCTGCAAATGCGCCTTCTCAAGCGTGCGTGCCGCTTTTGTCTGTCCCACCTGGTATTGCAGAGAGAAGACCGTGACATCCCTTATCAGCTCCGCGCTCTGTTGCAGCTCTGTGGTGAAGGCCAGAACCTTGTCCCGATCTGGTGTCGTGATCGCGTCGATCGTTGTGGTCAGGCTGGCCCGCGCCTCGCGCAGTTGATCCAGGGCCTTCGCCAGCTCGGCGGGCAGATCATAGCGCGTCATCGCTGCCAGCACCGTGTCCACGCGACTGTAGAAGATATCGAATTTGAACCTGACGTCGTCAAAGTCGTCAGCGCTGGTGATCTCATTCAGGGAAGGGTCACGCGTGGCGATCACATAGCCTTTTGCCGCCAGCAGAATGGCTTTGTAGTCCACGTCCAATTGCGAGATCAGCCAGCCCATGTTGTCGGAATCGGCGGCCCTTACGGCGTCGATCCGGCCGCGCAGCGACTGCGCGCTAACCACCAGCGCGATGCATGTCAGGACCAGAAACACCAGAAGCACGATCGCGACTGCGCGTTTGGGGCTGCGATAAGGAGTGGCAAGACCCTTTTGCATCAGTGCTGCTTCACTCCTCCATTACTTCGATTTGGGTCAACTGCCAGATGCTGTAGGAATATATCAGTTCGGACTGGAATCGCGGCTCCACATCGTAGGGAAACACCACCCAAAGCGGCCCCTTGTCCCGGATGCCGAAGGCTTTGCCGTCGATCCGGTTGGCGATAATCGGATAGTCATCCTCGATCACGTCCCTCGGCAGCGAAACCTTATAGTCATTCGCCGCCACCAGCAGAAGATCGCCGCGACCCGCACCCGCCGCTTCCAGTACGGATTTGAGCGAGGGACCACTGAACGTGCTGACCCCTTCGGTCCAGATCGTGCCGGTCACGAATTCCACCGACGGCAAAGCAGTCAGGTCCGCGTCTGAAAATGAAACAGGTGCAGTGCCGTCGATCGCGCCCGAAAGTCTCAGGAGCGTCTCTTGCGCTTGCGCCGCCGCACCCAAAGTCAGCAGGACGGCGAGGGCACTTCTAAAAAAAATATGTCTTACAGGCATAATGGAGTCCTTCCTAATCAATTGTTAATAATTTTCTCAAGTTGCGCCCCGATATAGCAGGCAGTCAAAAGATGTCACAATATTATCAAGTGATATCTATGCGTGTCTTTCGTTATAAGATAAGTTTGCTCTTGCGAAGGAACACCCGCAAACGGTTATTAGGCACGTACGATATCTACCGCGCGTTTTGCCGTTGGTCCGCCCATCGGGTGAGGTATCCAGTTTGTTCTGTAAAGGTATTTGGAGGTTTGAAAAAGCGTTATAGCCGAAGGAAATAGTGTGCATTATTCCCAAGCACTAGACCAAACGAATTCAGAGACGATCCGCATTCTGCTTGCAGACGATCATACCCTGATTGCGCAGGCAGTCGCCAGTGTTTTGATGGAAAATGGGCTGTTTACCGTCGATACTGTGGAAAACCTGCCCGATGCGATCTCCGCCATGACGGACGGCCCGCGTTATGACCTGGTGATGCTGGACCTTCGCATGCCCGGCGTCAAAGGGCTCGACAGCTTGAAGCGTGTCATCGACTTGGGCACGGTCGCGCGGATTACCCTGTTTACGGCAAATGCCGACCGCCATATCGTCAAGCGCGCAATAGAGTTGGGCGTGCATGGCGTCATCCAGAAGACGATGCCTCTCAACTCCCTTGAGAGTGTATTGCGCCTGATCCTGTCGGGTCAGACCTTCCTGCCGTCTTCGGTGATCGAAGCGCCCGTGAACGGCTCGGATGGCGATGAGCTCACGGAAATCGAGCTTCTGATCCTCAAATTCGCCGCCGAGGGCATGACCAACAAGAGCATCGCCAGTCAGGTTGGTCTGAACGAAACAACCGTAAAGATGCATATGCGGGCAATCTGCCGCAAGCTCAGGGCATCGAACCGGGTGCAGGCCGTCGTCATTGCTCGAAACAACGCCTTGATCGACTTCTGACAAGCGCGCTGCGGCGCCGTATGTCCGAAGGCCGGCCCAGACAGGGGCGATGCGCCTGCCGGTCAGTCCCTGTCGATGTCATTCCGCCGCTCTGTCATTCGATTTGGCGGGGGCGTTCCCTCAGGCGTCCGGCCCTTTGGCGCTATGGTCCAGAAGCCCCAAAAGCCTGTCCACCTGTTCAGAATCAAACGGTTTGCGCAACACGGCGTTCATGCCTGCTTCCAGACACATCTGCTGTTCCTTGTGGCTGGTATGCGCGGTCAGTGCCACCACAGGCAATTGGCTGCCTGCGGCATCGCTGCGGATGTGGCGCGTCGTCTCAAGACCGTCCATGCCCGGCATGCTCAGGTCCATCAGAACAACGTCGAAAGCTTCTTCCTTGACCAGATCCAGTGCCTCAGGCCCGCTTGCGGCCTCGACCACACGGTAGTTCCTGCGCTCCATGAGAACGCGAACAACCATACGGTTGATCTCGTCGTCATCGACAACAAGGATATTTCGCCGATCGCTCACGGGCGCCAGACGCCTTCCAGGCGTCTCACCCAGAGGATTATGCCAGCTCGATGGGTGTCCATATCTCAAACCGCGTTCCTTCGTGAACTTTGCTTGCGCAGGTGATGTGGCCTCCGAATTTAGTCGCAATGGCCTGCGCAACGGACAGTCCAATGCCCATTCCGCGATACGATCTCGTAAAGGATGATTCAACCTGTTCGAACGGCATGAAAATACGCTCCAGCTGCGTCTCATCGATCCCGATCCCGGTATCGCTGATCGTCACCTTAAGCCATTTGCGATCATCCTGCTGTAAAATTTCTGAATGCAGCGTGATGCTGCCTTCTTTTGTGAACTTGATCGCGTTCTCCATGACCTTCGAATCATCTGCGATATGCGCGCGGGGTCCGATACGATCTGCGTGCTGCCATCGCCAAGCCCGGCGCGTCGGAACTCCAGCCCTGCAGTTTGGGCAAGGTTTCCGTAAAGCGCCTCGATCTCACGGATCCGCGCTTCGATATCGAACGTCACCGGGTCAAGCCGGATCGACCCGGTTGTGCCCTCGGCGAAATCCACCATGTGATCGACAGCGCGTCACTCTTTTGCCGACGACACGCACATCAGAAATCGGTCGCGGTCCGCATCGTCCGTTGCTCGCGGCAGATCGTCAACATGCCCACACGCCGCTCAGCGTGTGCGCAGCTCATGGCCGGCGATCACCAGAAAGTCGCTCTGCGCTTGTTCTCTTCCTCTTCCAGCCTGAGCGCCTCGCGCAGCTTTTGTCCGAGCTGCGCACGTGACGGATCATCGTCTTGAGGGCCTCGTTGAGTTGCCACATCTCGGTAGATGAGCGTTCTTCGTCGGGCAGGGTGATGGTGTAATCCCCGTCGCTTATCTTGCTGCTGATCTCGGTGAAATGCCGAACCGGTCGCGCAAGGCGGCGTGACATGGCCCAGCCCGCAGCGCCCAGAAGGGCGGCCACCACCACCGCCAGAAGATAGGATTTCGACAGACTGCCGTTCACCGCGTCGGAAAGTTCATAGATCGGCTGTGGAACCATGACAGGCCAGCCCGTCTCGGGCACAAAGGTGATCCCCGCGATCATGTCCATTTGCATGGGCGGCGAAAAGAACATCTCGACCCCGGTCTCGCGGTTCAGCATCCGCCGCACCGCCGAGATGCCGGAAGCATCCACCATGTTTTCCTCGACCTTGGGCGACGGGTGCGCGATGGCGCGCCCGAACTGGTCGAAGATCGCCGAATGCCCGAACTCACCAAAGGCGATGGCACTCTGCACCGCCTTGATGTAGTCGGTCCTCATATAGCCGATCGCAAGCCTCTGATCGGGAAGCTCGTATCCCAGAACAAAATATTTGCCGTCCCCGATGCGTTGCAGACCTGAAATCTGAACGCCGCCGAGGGCCGCATTCGTGCCCGCGCGCAGATCATCCAATACCGCTTGCTCTGGTAGGGGCAAATTTTGGCCCAACCAATTGGGCGGGGGCTGGTCCGCTGAGAAGGTTGGCAACAAGGCCATGCTCTCCACGTTCAGCGATTCCAGCAATGACATATGGGCAACCCGCGTCTCTTGGCTATTGTTGTTGCTGACTTCGGTCGCCGCATGGGCAAACACACGCGCCACATCCGTGACATAGCGTGACAGCGACAACGACACGTTCTGTGCGATCACAAGATGCTTTTCCTGCGTTCGCTCGATCTCGGTGTTCATGAACGTGCGATAGTTCCATAGCTGGATCACCAACGCGAACACCAGGATCGCAGCCAGAACCATAAGGGCAATCTGTTGTTGCAGGGGCCAGACCCATCCCTTGATACGGGTCTGCTTTGCCGCGCTGCCAGACAGTCTTGGCAGCGTTCGCTCGGGTGTATTTGCGTGCGCGCTCACGACACCTCCTGAGGTTACCTGCGCCGACTATACACTCAAGGGTTTATCGAACCAGTCCCGTTGGTCTGATGCTGTATCAGACCAAAGTCCGATATGCCGGGTCGCATCGCCGCGCTGCGGTCGCTCGATGCTCGGGTGATGCGGGGTCGATGGTCCGGGTGCCGCCACGGACGAAGGTCTGATTTTTGATCCGACATAGCGTGGAGTGCCGATCTGCGGCTTTGCGTCATAAGCCTTGGGACACGTTTGACCCAAAGGAGCACATGACATGGCCCGATCCTCTTCAAGACAGTCTGATAAGGATGCACGCCTTGCCCGCCTGACTGCTGGGCTACGGCCGGTGTTCCTGTATATCTTCGGCTTGTCCGGGATCATCAACATCCTGGCACTGACCGGCGCGTTCTACATGATGCAGATCTACGACCGCGCCCTGATGAGTGGCAGCATCCCGACGCTCGCCCTGATCTCGGCGCTGGCTCTGGGTCTCTACATGTTTCAGGGCGGGCTTGATGTCATCCGCTCGCAGATCCTTCACCGGGTCGGCGCGCGCTTCGATGCCCGCGTTGCCCCCGATATCCATCGCATGAGCATCGACATGCCGCGCTATGGCTTTTCCGTTGCCGAAGCGATGGAGAGGGGCCGCACCGTCGACACCCTGCGCAACTTCTTCGGCGGACCGGCGCTTGTGTCGCTGTTCGATCTGCCCTGGATGCCGATCTTTCTGGCCTTCGTGTTCGTGCTGCATCCCTATCTGGGCGCTCTGGCCATCGGCGGTGCCGTGGTCCTGACGCTGATGACCGTTCTGACCGAGCTGATGACCCGCAAGGCGAACGCCCAGGTCAGCCGCGCCGCCGTTCAGCGCAGCTCGGTGGCCGAGGCCAATGCCCGCAACGCGGATGTCATCAAGGCGATGGGGTTCTCGTCGCAGGCTCTGGCCCAGTTCCAGCAGGCCAACGACGCGCACCTGACCCTGCAATCCGGGTCCAGCGACGTGACCCGCACCGTCGGCGCCTTGTCCAAGGTGCTGCGCATGATGCTGCAATCGGCGGTTCTGGGCCTTGGCGCCTATCTCACCATCATGGGCGAGATGACCGCTGGCGCGATCATCGCCGCCTCCGTGGCCTCGGCCCGTGCCCTTGCACCGATCGACTCGACCATCGCCAACTGGAAGAACCTGATCGCGGCCCGCAACGCCATGGCCACCATCCGTCAGACGATGGCCGCCCTGCCCGAACAGGCACGCCCCCTGCAGATGCCCGATCCCAAGCAGTCGTTCTCGGCCGAAGGGATCACCGTTGTGGCCCCCGGATCCGGTCGTGTGCTCCTGTCGGATGTGACCATTCAGCTCGAAGCCGGGCAGGCACTTGGCCTGATCGGTCCCAGTGGTGGCGGTAAATCCTCGCTGATGCGGGCGATGGCCGGGGTCTGGCCCGTGCTGCGCGGCCATGTCCGCCTGGATGGCGCCGATCTGGTGCAATGGGGCGAAGACACGATTTCGCGCAGCTTCGGCTATCTGCCGCAGGACTACACCCTGTTCGACACCACGATTGCCCGCAACATTTCGCGCCTTGCCGATCCTGATCCCGAAAAGGTCATCGCGGCGGCGCGTGCGGCGGGCGTTCATGAAATGATCCTCGCCATGCCCGACGGCTACGAGACCGAACTGGGCGCCAGCGCCACCAGCCTGTCGGGCGGTCAACGTCAGCGCATCGCTCTGGCACGGGCGCTCTATGGGGATCCGTTCGTTGTCCTGCTGGACGAGCCGAATTCGAACCTTGACGCAGAAGGCGAACGCGCCGTGAGCCATGCCATCCAGAGCATCCGTGATCGTGGCGGCATCGTGATCGTCGTTGCCCATCGCCCAAGCGCACTCGAGCATGTCGATCTGGTCGGTGTCGTCCAGGATGGTGCCCTCAGCCGCTTTGGTCCCAAATCCGAGATCATGCGCGTCAAGGCCGCACCGGTGTCGCCCGCCAAGCCCCTCCGCGAAGCAGGCGCCGCCACGCAGGCCGCCTCGGCACCAGAGGAAACAGGCACATGATCGAGGTAAAATCAGCCAAGAAGGTCCAGACACCCGGCAAGGAGCGTCTGGCCGCGATGGACGGCTTGCGCCAGACGGTGACAGCCATCCCCAAGCGCAAGATCGGTATGGCGATGATGGCCCTGTTCGGTCTGGTCGCCTATATCAAGACCCTGCTCGGCGGCTCCGAGGTTGCAGCGCAAGCCGCCCCTGACGCACCCATCGCGGGTGACGACGGTGCCGCGCCCATCTGCGAGACGGACAATTCGTCGGCAGACAACAGCGGTCGCATGTCCTACGGCAACGCCGCGCTGTTCCAGGCCTCCGCGCGCGACGATGAAAATGGGGCGACCCTGACGTCGCCGCAATCCTCTCCCTCTTCGGTGCTGTCGCCCGCCAATTCGGGTTTGCAGCCCGAGCGGTTCGATGCGTCCGGCCTTCAACCCGCGCCCCTTAACTTCCAGCCCTTGGCATTTGCAACAGGCACGGAGCCCGGGCTCGAGCCGGGCCCCGGGACCGATCCCGGCACCCCGCCGTCCGGTGGAGGAGGCCCCGGTACCGGTACGGGTGGTGGAGGCCCCGGTGGTGGCGACGGAACACCTCCGCCCGCCGGTCCTGATCCCGAAGATGAGATCGAGAACGAGGACGGTCCGCAAGACCCGCCCCCATCCGGCAATCCTCCAGTGGAAGACGGCCCGAACGATGAGGACGCTGGCGGGAATGACGACAAGGACGACGCGCCCTGCGAAGACGACGCACCCTGCGAGGACAAGGCGCCTGGCGATGACAATGCACCCTGCGATGACGACGCGCCCTGCGATGACGACTCTGCCGAAGGCGACTCCTGTGATGACGCCTCGTCCGACTGCGCCTCAGACCTCGATTGCGATACAGCTTCGGACTGCGACGCAACCACGGAGTGCGATGCCGATCACAGCTGCGATCCGATTGCGGGCACCGACGCGGACTGCTTTGAAGATCCGATGCAAGCCGCCCGTGACATCACCTTCGGCCTGTCCACTGACGACGACCTGTCGGGCACCGACGCCCACGATCTCATCCATGCGGGCGACGGGGCCGACACCGTTCTGGGCGGCGCAGGCGATGATCTGCTGATCGGAGCGGCAGGCGACGACATCCTGACCGGCGGCAGCGGCAACGACCGTCTTGCCGGCGAGCAGGGTAACGATACGCTCGATGGCGGCATGGGCGATGACATCCTGACCGGCGGCGCGGGCGATGACATCCTGTGGGACGGCACCGGCGCGGACCTTCTGTTTGGCGATGCCGGGAACGACACGATCCACCTCGCAGCCGACGACGCCGCCGATACGGTACATGGCGGCGACGGGATTGATACGCTGGACCTGTCCACCACCGGCCAACAGGCTCATATCGACATCGCCGCAGGCACGATCACCCGCCCCGGCGTTCCGCAGGACAGTTTCACTGGCATCGAAGTCTTCGCTGCAGGCGCCGGCAAGGAAGTGTTCGACCTGTCGGGCTTTTTCAGCCCCGGAGCTGGCGCAATCCCTCGAACCACGTTCCAGATCACGGATTTTGACTACGACGATACTCTGGTGTTGACCGACGATATCCATCTTGCGCTGTCCGATCTGCACGCGGTGACCGACACGCGCGACATCCGCAAGGACAGCTCGGATTTCGAGGCCCGGATCTCGGTCTTTGATCCCGAAACCGTGGCCGAAACCCATGGCCGCCCCGGGTTCCGTCAGGATGATGAAGACGCCCTGATGATCCGCCGCATCGAACTTCGCCAGGAAAACGAAACCGGCGAAATCGAATTCGACCTCTGGATCAGCGGTCCCGACCGCGAGTCCGATCCCTCTCAAGACTTCACTTCCTGAACAGGAGCCACACCATGATACGCAACAGCAAAACCCCCAACGCACCGCAGGATGCCGTCTATGCCATTCGCGGGCGGGTGATCGCCGGCCTGGTGATGGCAACCCTTCTGGTCGCTGCGATCTTTGGCTGGGCGGCGAATGCCAACCTTGCCAGCGCGGTCGTCGTCAGCGGCGAAGTGTCGGTCAACCGCGATCTGCGGGTCGTCCAGCACCGCGACGGCGGCATCGTCAAAGAGATCCCGGCAAGTGCTGGTGACTATGTGCGCGAGGGTGACATCCTGCTCCGGCTTGACGACACATCTGCCCGCACCGAACGCGCGATCCTGCACGGCAAAATCGCCGAGCTGGCCATTCGCAAAAGCCGTCTCGAAGCGCAGCGCGACCTGATGGCGGAATTCCCCATGCCCGCCGGTCTTGATGAATTGATCGTGACGCCCGCCGCACTGCAGGCCATCTATGTCGGCGAGCGCCGCATTTTCCAGGGCAACATCTCGTCCTTCGTCAGCCGCAAGGAACAGATCGATCTCGGAATCGAACAGGTCCGCACTGAAATCGATGGCCTCGAAGCCCGCCTTGACGCCAAGCAGGATGAAATCCTGCTGGTGCAGGCCGAAAGCGCCCGCGTCGAAGACCTCTCCGAGCGTCGCCTGACCGTGCGCAATGTCGCCTTCTCGATCGAGCGCGAGAATGTCCGCCTGCGCGGCGAACGCGGCGAGATCCTATCGGCACTGGGCCGCGCCCGCAGCCGCGTCAGCGAGCTGGAGCTGGAAATCCTCTCGATGCAGGAAACACTGCGCACCGATGCGCAGCGCGAACTGCGCGAGATCGAAACCCAGCTGTCGGAACTCACCGAAAAGCGTTTCGTCATCGAAGACACCCTGTCGCGCACCGAAATCCGCGCGCCGATCTCGGGGCTGATCAACGACCTGAATGTCAACTCTGTGGGCGGCGTCATCAGCCCGGCTGAAATTCTGGCGACGATTGTGCCTGAAGAGGCGGAGCTGGTCTTTACAGCCCGCGTTCCGGCGGTGTCGATCGAACAGGTCGACACAGGATATGCCGCCCGGATGCGCTTTGTCGCCTTTGACCAGAACGAAACCCCCGAGATCGAGGGCACCGTGTCCTACGTGGCCGCCGCCGCGACAAGCGATCCGCAAATGCCGGGTGATTTCTACTCCATCAAGGTGGATGTCTCCGGCGATCAGCTGGCCCGCCTCGGTGGCAAGGAACTGCGCCCCGGCATGCCGGTCGAAGTCTATGTCACCACGGCCGAACGCACGGCGCTCTCCTATCTCGTCAAGCCCTTCAGCGATCAGTTCGCGCGGGCCTTCAAGGAAAGGTAACACCATGCTGCGCACTGTTATTCCGACTCTGATGGTTCTGGCAGCCTCGTCTGCTACAGCTCAAGAGAAGAACATGACTTGGAAGGCGCTTGAAGGTGACAGGCTGAATTTGAACGGCAGGATCATGCAGGTCCATGGCATCTCTTGCCCGTCTCCCAGGATTGCCTCTGGCATGAGTGCCAAGCGACTCGCCAACACGTTCTTGCGCGGAGGTATCGTGGTCTGTGCCACATCATTGCTCGAGGATGGAAGCGAGCTCGTGGATTGCGCGAAACGGGGTAATAATGGGCTGACGCTTAGCCAGATGTTGGTGTTCAGCGACCTGTGCAGACCGCGGCGTGACCAAGAGTGCCTAGCGCCACGTTTCGATGCTATGCCGACTTATGCGACGCCACCACCAGGTCCGCGTGACGTTTGATCAGTATTTTGACAGGAAAACTGTCTCGCAATGTTTATAGCTAAGCTGTGCGTGCCGGACAAATGGCTGCAATGAGAAACGCGACAAGAGGGCTCCGGCTATGGGCTGTAAAAAACGAGACAGGGATATCGAGAGGGACAGCATGTCGGACGACAGGTTTCAGATCAGTTTCACCCAAGATGGTGAGACACGTGTGATCACGCTTGAAGGTCGTCGCGAGGACTACGACTTCGAGTATGAAGATGGCGAGCTTGAAATCGAAGCACGTGAGGGCGATTTCGAATGGGAATTCGAGGATGTGGAGAGCTTCGAATTCTTGTCTTTCGATTCTGAAAAAGATCCGGTGGATCAGGGTGAAAGCAGCCCCGAACCTGGTCGGGTCGCGACACTGTCCGGCCCCCTGCATGTCAGTTTCACCCAAGATGGTGAGACACGTGTGATTACGCTTGAAGGCCGTCGCGAGGACTACGACTTCGAGTATGAAGATGGCGAGCTTGAAATCGAAGCACGTGAGGGCGATTTCGAATGGGAATTCGAGGATGTGGAGAGCTTCGAATTCTTGTCTTTCGATTCTGAAAAAGATCCGGTGGATCCGGGTGAAAGCAGCCCCGAACCTGGTCGGGTCGCGACACTGTCTGGCCCTCTGCATGATTTCGATTTTCTGCTGCAGGATGGTGCGCTGGCGGTTCGTAATCGGTTTGATGGTGAGGTTGAATCGCTTTCGGAATTTGACAGCTTCATTGCCGGTGCGGAAACCTTCCGGACGGCCGACATCTTGGCACAACTTGAACAGCCTGGCCCCGACCTTTTGGCCGAAGGCGGTCCGCGTCTGATGATGGTCAATACGCCAGAGGCGACTCCGAGCGTCATCTGGGACCAGATCCTGCAATCGATTATTGTCGAAAGCGGCGGGGGACCGACCAACGCGGCGCGGTCCCTCTCAATCATGCATACAGCCATCTATGATGCGCAGGCCAGTTATGACCCGGTCGCGCAACGCGTATCGATCGATCTGGAAGGTGACAACCTCGATATCGCCAGCCTTTCTGATTCCTCCAGCGCCGAGATCGAGACCGCCATGCATGTTGCGGCCCACCATGTGCTGTCGGAACTTTACCCGCAATATCAGGAGAAATTCGATCAGGTGCTGTCACAGCGTCTTGGGCTAGATGTCTCTGATGACTCGCGGGCTTACGAGGTGGGGATTGATGCCGCCCAGGATGGTCTGACCCCGCGTCAGGCGGAAGCGGCACAACTTGCCGCGCAGTCTGACGGGCTCTATACGCCTGTCAATTCTGATCCTGCGCCAGAAACCCGTAAGGACATCGCGCGCTGGACACCCGAAAAACAGGGTATTTTGTCGCCTACACCAGAGGCGCTGCAGACCTTCCTGACCCCTGAGCTTAGCCTGGCTGAAGGGTTCGCGCTGCCTGAAACGCCCACCGGTGATACTGACACGGCGCTGACCCGTCCGGACGGCCCTGAGCCGTTTTTTACGCCGGAGCATGTGGATACGGTGCTTGATTTCCATGCCAGGACCATCACGCTTGCGGCTCCGGCAGAGATAAATGGCGTAGCGGTGGAGGCCGGTACTACGATATCTGTGGACAAGTCCCTGATCGGTCCGGTCATCAGCCCGGCCTTCATCGCTCAGGCCGAAGCCATCGTGCAGACCAGTGCGACGCTGACCGAGGATCAGAAGATGGTCGCTGAATTCTGGGAAGATGGGCCTGGCACTAGCTTCCCCCCTGGCGCTTGGATGACGCTAACGCAATATGTCTCTCAGCGTGATGAGCATGACGCAGCAACTGACGCGCTTTTGTTCATGACGATGGGCAATGCCATGTTTGATGCCGCGATTGCGACCTGGGATGCCAAGGTGTTTTTTGATTATGCACGCCCTGTCACAGCAATCCGTGACCTGGGTCATCTGGGCCTGATCGGCGAGCCCGGCGTGGACGATTTGACCGGCGAGCCCGGATATGTAATCCAGGCGTTCGGCGGCATCGACCCCAACACCGGCACTAGCCTTGGCACCCGCACGATCCCGGCCGAGAACTTCATCACCTACCAGCTGCCTGGCGGTGAACAGTCTCCCCCCTTCGCAGAATATACCTCGGGACACAGTACGTTTTCGGCGGCGGGTGCGGCCGTGCTTCAGGCGTTCACCGGGTCGGACAATCTGGATGCACATATCACCGTGCCTCCTCAGACCAGCGCCTTTGATGTAGCCCTGCCGGGCGATGTTTACCAGTTTCAATGGGATACGTTTTCCGAGGCAGCCATCGATGGTGGTGCGTCGCGGATCTATGGCGGGATTCACTTTAGCGACGGTAACGTTGATGGGCTCAGCGCCGGCGCCACCATCGGCGCGGATGCCTACGCACTTGCGGTAGACTTTGCCAATGGCACGGCACAGCCAGAACAACAGCCGTTCTTTGATGAGTTTTTCATCGCTTGAGTGTGGCGCATCGTTGTGCCGTGGCCCCAAGTGGATCTAAAGGTCTGATGGCTTGATCGTCATGATCAGGCTTTGCGAACAGTCGCTTTTGGCCTGGTAGTCGCAGCCGGCGCGCGACGCCATATGCTCGAGTATGTCACGGGCCAGCTTGATGCGTTCAAATGGCCCGAGGATAGCGCCGGTGCTTGTGTTGCAAGGCGCTGTCTTCCCCTCGTGCACGGCGCTGATATGGATCTTCCCCGCGTCTTCATCTGAGGTTCGAATGGTGATGTTGGTTGCGGCATCGCCTGCGGACATACGGGCGATTTCCAGCATCGAGAATATCAATTGCATGAGAATCTCGCTTTGTGCAGGTCCGATGGACAAAGGCGGTCCCTCGCAGCGAATATCCAACCTGTTTCCACTGGCTTTGAACATGAACTCGAAGCGCTTTTGCAGCTCTGCGGCCAATCCCTGCAGATCGGTGGGCAGGCCTGTTGGGAGCGAGGCCTCCGCTTCAAGGGCACTGAACGCGACCACGCGTTCGACGCGCAATTGCATCCATTGCAGGGCCTCCTGACGTGCGGGCTCCAATCCGGGGCTGAGAGATGGATCCTCGCGCGATGCCATGGCAATGCCCTGCAGGGCATTCAGCGGATTTCTCAGATCATCGCTCACCATGTCGAGAAAGCGCAGCTTTATGGCATTTGATCGCTGCAGTGGTCTTATCAAAAGCCAATAAAAGACTGGCGCCATAATGCAGAACAGCAATAGGGCATCCAAAATGGCTTCGCCCCAGACGTACTCTGTCAGCCAAGGCACCTGTTTTGCGACTTCGGCCAACGCAAGCATGATGCATAGCTCGGCCCCAACGAGCGTGACCAAAACAACAAAGACTTTGCTGAGCGAAATATCACGAGACATGGTCAGTCTGGATGTTCGGAAGGGACAGGACCGGTTGGCCAAGCGTTTTGCCCTGCGGGGAGCGTGCTTTGTGCTGTCGCGATGACCGTGGAGATGATCCCGAGAATTTGCGTTCATGGGCATCGCCCCGGTTCTTGAGGCGCATATGGAGCGCGGTTCTACGGCTTCATAATCGCTACCATGTTCCGAATCGCACATCCATGATTTTTGGCATGTCGGGAGCGGCAGAACAGCACATGGCTGCGGAGTCAGACTAAAGTCCAAGGTCTTGCCGGACCATGGGCTGCGAGCGTGTCACATGATTAAAGGCGCTTTGAACACAATTATAACGCGCCGCCGCAGCTGTGCCTTGATTTGGATCAATTTTGGACATGTGGCGCTACATTTAAAGTTGTTTAATATCAGAGGCATAGGTATATTTTTGCCATAAGAAATGTGATGGTCTCACGTGGTGTTCCTACTTACGGGTAAGACGAATCGCGACTTTCGCCTGGTCGCCTGCGCTACAAAAGTCTCCCAATTCTCCAAAGATAGCTCGGAATCAATGGGGTGGAATGGGACAAAGGCTGCGACGTTGTCGTTTTGGGAAAGACGGAAACCTTAACTGACTTGGGAAACAGTGCCGACACCGCTTCTGCTGCGGGCGCGCCGAACTTTGGGGAAGATTGATGTTTAAAACGATGGTGATTTGCGATCACGCATTCACGCGTGCCGGCTTCCAACACCTTATCGAGCCGTGTGCAGGTTTTGATTTGCAGGCGGCTGCTGCCTACAGCCCTGAACTCGTCGAGACGTGCGCCCGCGATGGATATGAGGTGGTGATCGTCGATCTTGGATCCCTTGACCAGCCGATGAAGGTGCTCCGCGCCGTTCGCAAGTCGTGCGACATGGTCCGTATTTTGGCCTTCTGTTCTGAGAAGGGTATAGACATGGCGGTTGACGCGTTGGATGCGGGAGCATCGGGTATCCTGACCTATAATAGTGAAATGTCTGATCTGCGTGTCGCGGCACGCCGTGTCATGAATGGCGACAACTATGTGCAGCCCGACATGGCAATGGATATCTTCGCCAAGCTGCGTCAGGCCGAAGCCAAGCGCAAAGAGGCCGAGCGCCTGCGCCTGACCGCCCGCGAAAGCCAGGTAGTCCGCCATCTGATGCAGGGCATGACCAACGGTCAGATCTCGGTCGAACTCAACATCAGCGAGAAAACCGTCAAGCACTATGTCGGCTCTCTCAAGGACAAGTTTGGTGCCGCCAACCGCCTCGAGGTGGTTCTGGAAGCACAGCGTCTCGGGGTCTGATCCCGGTTTTCGGGGGTGGCCGCCCGGCGCCCCCGTCTCTGAATGGTCTGGTCATGGTTCCCTAAAGCCCGACCATTTAGCGGCGCGTTTGTAATGGCGTCTCAGGCATTCGCGAACGCGCCGCACCCCTCTATCCCAAAGCCATATGCTCCGGCTCTCCGGTTTCCCGGCCCTGACGCTCCGCGGCTCAGGGTCGTTTGCCGTTGCGCGCCCCGATGGTCCGCATGGTCGTCAGTCATAGTGCGGACCTCGCCTTGGACCTTGGTATGAGTTTCGCTTGGACCTTCTCATCTGTGGTCCGGCCCGCATCGCCGTTAGCTTTCCTGCACATCAATGGATCAGTTTAAGTTTCGCAGGAAGGCCAGCATGTCACAGCAAAAGATCATATCCCGACCAAGCTGCTCAGGGTGCCTTGGCTGTCACCGCGGCCGCGACTTTCACCTCGATGCGGCCCTTGATCGTCTGCACCAGGAGGGCCGTTACCGGACCTTCATCGACATCGAACGCCGCAATGGCCAGTTTCCGCATGCCACATGGCGCCGCCCCGACGGCACCGAGCAGCCGATCACCGTCTGGTGCGGCAACGACTATCTGGGCATGGGCCAGCACCCCGAGGTCCTGTCGGCGATGCACGAGGCGCTGGATGCCACTGGCGCGGGCTCGGGCGGCACGCGCAACATTTCCGGCACCACGGTCTATCACAAGCGGCTCGAGGCAGAGCTGGCCGACCTGCACGGCAAGGAAGCGGCGCTGCTGTTCACCTCGGCCTATATCGCGAATGACGCGACATTGAGCACGCTGCCCAAATTGTTCCCGGGGCTCATCATCTATTCGGACGCGCTCAACCACGCCTCGATGATCGAGGGCGTGCGCCGCAATGGCGGGGCCAAGCGCATCTTCCGCCACAACGACATGGCGCATCTGCGCGAGCTGCTGGCGGCGGACGATCCCGCCGCGCCCAAGCTCATCGCCTTCGAATCGGTCTACTCGATGGATGGCGATTTCGGCCCGATCGAGGAGATCTGCGATCTGGCCGACGAGTTTGGCGCGCTGACCTATATCGACGAGGTGCACGCGGTGGGCATGTATGGCCCGCGCGGCGCCGGCGTGGCTGAGCGCGACCGCCTGATGCACCGCATCGACATCATCAACGGCACGCTGGCCAAGGCCTATGGCGTGATGGGCGGCTATATCGCGGCAAGTGCGAAAATGTGTGACGCCGTGCGCAGTTACGCGCCGGGCTTCATCTTCACCACCTCGCTGCCGCCCGCGGTGGCCGCGGGGGCTGCGGCCAGTGTTGCGCATCTCAAGCGCGACGGGTCGCTGCGCGAGGCGCACCAGACGCAGGCGAAGATCCTCAAGACCCGTCTCAAGGGCATGGGCCTGCCGCTGATCGATCACGGCAGCCATATCGTGCCGGTGATCGTGGGCGATCCGGTGCATACCAAGAAGCTGAGCGACATGCTGCTCGAGGGCTATGGCATCTATGTCCAGCCGATCAACTTCCCGACCGTGCCGCGGGGCACCGAGCGCCTGCGCTTCACCCCCTCGCCGGTCCACGGCCCGCGCGAAATGGATGCGCTGGTCAACGCCATGGACGCCCTCTGGAGCCATTGCGCGCTCAACCGCATCGACCTCGCCGGCTGATATCACCACCAGGAAGGAGCCTGACCGATGCGCTGGATCACGCGAGGCGCCGTTGTCGCCACCGTCGCCATTCTGTGCCCCTTGGGGATTTCGCGGCTGACCGCGACGGAAATGGCCGGGCCCATCGACGCGCCGGCCCCGGTCACGGCCTCGGTGCGGCGTGCGGATCCTCTTCGGGTCGAAGACGTGCTGCATGCCTTCGGTCATGTCGTCCCTGCGGATATCATCCGCGTGTCGATGCCGCGCCATGCGGCCCCGGTGACGGACATTCTGGTGAACGAAGGCGATTGGGTCGACGCCGGGCAGCTCCTCGTCCGCATCGACCGGACCGATATCCAGCGCGATCTTCTGCAGGCTCAGGCCACGCTCTCGGCCACCCGCGCCGATATCCGCATCGCCCGGTCCAGTCTGCAGGTCGCGGCCACCGACATCGCGCAGCGCCGCGCCGAACTCGACCGGCTCGAACGTCTGGCCAAAACCGGCGCCTCCTCCGAGGTGCAGCGGCAGGACGCCACCCGCGCGCTGCAACAGGCGATGTCCGAACACGAGGCCGCCAAGGCCCGTCTTGCCGGAGCGCAGACCAGTGAAACCCTCGCCCGGCTCGAGGTCGAGCGCGTCAGCACTCTGACCGATCAGATGGATATTCGCGCACCGGTCGCGGGCCGCGTGACAAAGATCATGGTCGATCCCGGTGACACCCCGGTCATGGGCGGCCCTGTCCTCGGTCTTGCCGCCGCCGACCGGATGGAGGCGGTGCTGGCCGTCCCCCCGCATGTCCTTGCCCGCGTCTCTGTCGGTGATCCGGTCCGCCTCTGGGCGCCGGATGGCGGGATGATCGCCGCCGATGTCACGCGGATCACCCCGTCTACCGGCCCCGATGCCGGTCTGGCGCGCGTCGCGGTGGACCTGCCCGATGGGCACTCCCATCTTGCCGGGGCCAGCCTGCGTGGCGAAATCATCGTGGATCAGCGCGTTGCGATCATCGTGCCCACATCCGCCCTCGTGGCGCTCGAGACCGGCCCCGGCGTCTTGCGCGTGGTCGATCGGCGCACGGTCGCGACACCGGTCGATCTGTCCATGCGTCCCGGCGGCGCCGACGCCGAGATCGTCTCGGGCCTGCCCCAAGGCGCGGTCTATGTCGCTGTCGCCTCGCTCCT
This sequence comes from Roseobacter sp. AzwK-3b, assembly GCF_000170875.1. Classification (NCBI taxonomy): domain Bacteria; kingdom Pseudomonadati; phylum Pseudomonadota; class Alphaproteobacteria; order Rhodobacterales; family Roseobacteraceae; genus Roseobacter; species Roseobacter sp. AzwK-3b. The sequence goes on along the minus strand of NZ_ABCR01000001.1, from coordinate 186,345 downwards.
CCTGCGGGATGGCGAGACGCTGATAGACATGGATGCGCTGACCGAAATCGGCGTGAAACAGACAGCGGCGCTGCATCTCGGGCTGGCCCGGCGATGACCTTCACGGACGGCATCCTGCGCCATGCGGTCTTGGCGGTCATCGTCATCACCGTTCTGGCGCTTCTGGGCTTGCGCGCGGGTCTGACCCTGCCGCTCACCCATCTGCCCGATATCGGTGACAACCGGATCGTGCTGCGCCTGACGGCGCCCGATGCCTCGCTCACCGCGACCGATCACGATCTGGCCCAGCCGGTCTATCGCGCGCTGTCGTCCTTGCCCGACGTCACCTCGATCCGCGCGCAGATCACGTCCGGACAACTGGTCATGACCCTCAGCCTGCGCAACTCCCGTACGGCCCAGGACAGTCTCGCCAAGGTGCAGGACCGGCTTCAGGCGCTCAGACCCGATCTTGATCTGGCGGTCTCCATCGACGAGATCCGCGCCACCTCCTCGCGCCGTCAGGCCGCGTTGGAGCTGGCCATTCTGCCCCGCGACGGCGACATCGTCACCGCCAGCGATGCGCTGCGCGATACCATCCTGCCCACCTTGCGCAAGATCGACGGCATCGCCGAGATCGAGGTTCAGGGCACCGCCCGCGCCGAACTGGTGATCCAGACAACCGACCCTCAGCTTGCCTCGGTCGGGCTGACCTTCGCCGCGCTGAACCGCCAGATCACGCAGGCGCTGTCGCAGCAGGTGGCGGCACAAGTGGCGGTGTCCTCTGTCCCGACCGCGGGCACCATCCTGTTCTCGCTGCCGCAGAACATGCTGGCCGCAGAGGCGGCGCAAACACTCTCCGCCCTGTCGCTGACCACCGCCTCGGGCCAGAAGATCCCGCTTGCGGCCGTGGCGCGTGTGTCGACTGCGCCCGCCCCGCGCGACTGGCTCACCCGGCACAATGGAACCCCCGCGATCCTGGCACAGATCCATGCCGCGACCGGCGCCGACCTCGTGACGCTCAGCCGGGATATGGACCGTGTTCTGACCGATCTCCGGCACAGCCGCCCCGATCTGGCGCTCGACGTTGTCGCGCGCCCGGCCAAGCAGGCGATCCGCTCGCTTGGCGCCACCCGGCAGGCGCTGCTGGAAGGCTGCCTGCTGGTCATCGCGGTGATCGCGCTTGCGCTGAAATCCTGGCGCGCGACGGCCCTTGCCGCGTTGGCCATTCCGCTCTCTGTTCTGCCCACGCTCTATGTGATGCAGGTGCTTGGCCTCAGCCTGAACATCGTCAGCTTGCTGGCCCTTACCCTTGCCTCGGGACTCGTCGTGGACGACGCGATCGTCGAAATCGAGAATATCCACACTCATCAGCACCACAGCCGCGACTCCCGCAAGGCCGTGGCGCGCGCGGTCGATGAAATGGCCCGCCCCGTGATTGCCACAAGCCTTGCCCTTCTGGCGGTGTTCCTGCCCGTCGCGACCATGCCGGGCGAGGCCGGTCTCTATTTTCAGGCGTTCGGCTACACGTTGTGCATCGCGACGGTGTTTTCCCTGCTGGTCTCGCGGCTCGTGATCCCGGGCCTTGCCCTGCGCTTCGCGGGCAGCCCCGTGGCCCGTCCCGCAGCTCCCTCGGCCCGGCGACTGGCCCGGCGCTACCGTGCGGTGGTCATCCGCGCGCTGCGCTTACGGTGGCTCTGTCAGGCAGGGGCCTGGGCTTGTGGCGTGGCTCTCTGTGGTCTCGGCGCTCAATCATCCCGGGGCGTTCATTCCTCTGGACCGCGACGCGCTGTTGCGCTTTGACATGGCGCTGCCACCCACAATGCCCCCCAAGGCGCGTCTGGACCATCTTGCCGCGCTCGAACGCGATCTTCTGGCGGACAAGGGCGTGCGCGGCCTGACGGTGATCGCCTCGGATCAACCCGACGATACACTCCGCCTGCTGATCCAAACCGACGGCACCGCCCCGATCGCGGCCCGGGTGCGCGACGCGCTCCGCCAGACTGCCGATGCGCGGGCCTTGCCGCTCACCAGTGCCGGGCGTCCGGCGCTGGTGCTCGATCTGGCGGCCCCGGACCGCCAGAGCCTTGAAATCGCGGCGCCTGCGATTCTGGCCGCCATCGCGCAACTCCCCGAGGATATTCCCATCCTGTCGCCAATGGCCGCCCGACAGGCGCAGGTGCGTTTCCTGCCCGATCAAGGGCTCTTGCGACAGCTTGACCTCAGCGCGGCGGATCTTGTCGCCGCCCTTCAGGGCCATGCACACCCCGACGATCACCTGATCGCGAGGATCGAGGGCGATGACCAACAGCCGCTCGGCCTGCGCAGTCGGCTGGTGGCATCCAGCCCCGACGCCCCCGCGCCGAATGACCTGAGCTTCGCACCCGTGGCCTTGCCGGGGGGCGGCACCATGCCGCTTGCCGCGCTTGGACGGTTCGATCTGGAGTTCGCGCATCTGCGGCTCGACCGCCGCGATGGTCTTTATGTGCTGCCTCTTCTGGCCGCGCCCCCTTCGGCGGCCAGTGCGCGCCGCGTCACCGAAATCGCCGAGGCCGAGGTTGCCCGCCTGTCCTCCGATCTGCCCGGTCTGGCCCTGCTGCCTGCAGGCGACACCGCCTCCCGGCGCGCGATGATGTCCGACCTTGGCCGCGCCTTGGGCAGCATGCTCTTGCTGCTTATCGCGGTGCTCTATGCGCTCTTCCGCTCGATGGCGCAGGTCGGGGTGATTCTCGTCTCGCTGGTCTTTGCGTTGAGTGGCGGAATGCTGGTCCTGTCGGTGACCGGCCTGCCGGTGTCCCTGCCGGTGCTGATCGGTCTGATCCTGCTGCTCGGCATCGTCGCCAAGAACGCGATTCTTCTGATCGACCGGGCGCAAACCCTGGTCGCGCGGCACGGCAACATGGCGCAGGCGGTGATCGCCGCCGCCTCGGACCGCGCGCGCCCGATCATCATGACCAGCGTTGCGATGATTGCCGGGATGCTGCCTGCGGCCCTTCCGTGGCTCGAGGGATCGGCCTTCCGTCAACCGCTGGCGCTGACCGTGATCGGCGGCGTCGCGGTCTCGACCCTGCTCAGCCTGGTGGTCACGCCGGTCCTGTGCCTCATGGCCCACGGCGCCGCGTGCCGGATCATGCGCATTGCTCCCAAATCCAAGGCCCTGCGTATCGCGCACGCCTGACGCAGTTTGTTAACGCCATTGAGCTAGCCTGACGAATCCGATTCGGCTATGGGCTATACGAAGGTCTTGCGCCAGCGTCGCATGTTCTGGTGCTTTGGACCCAAGGTTCGGGTTTTGCGCCAGCCCTGCCCGTTCCCTGTCGTTTTACAGCCTGTTTATGCGCTTTAGCGCCGCAAAAACGCCCCAAACTCCGACTTTGGTCTGACGACCATCCTACCTTCGTAGGGTTTTTGGCGCGACCTTGAGCGCCTCCGGCAAACGGTCCTCCTTGGTATCAATGCATCATGACACACCGCCCGAATTTTGTCGGGTGACCAGACCTTATAGCCAGGAGAGACCAAGATGGTTTTCGTGAACACAAACGACCTGAAGCACATCCTCGACCAGATCCGCATCGCAGAACAGCATGCGGCTGGCACGCCGCTGACTGATCTGGTTGCAAACCCCTTGCTGCCTTATGGCCTGCGTCTTGTTGACGGCACGTTGAACAATTTGACTCCTGGCCGTGAGGAGTGGGGTTCGGCGGATCAGGTCATGCCGCGCCTGCTTGAGTCGACCTTCCTGACGCAGCCTGATGCGGCACATCTGGCCGATCCGAGCCCGCGTGGTGCGCCGGGTGCCGAGCCCACGTCCTATTTGCAGACTTCCGGCTCGGTTTATGACGCCGAGCCTCGTGTGATCTCGAACCTGATCGCCGATCAGACCCTGTCCAACCCCGCCGTCATCGCGGCGGCGCTCAGCCATGCCGGCATGACTGGACAGGCGATGCTGACCACGGCCAATGAAATCGTTCAGGCCTATCAGCGCGTCATCGATGCGCAGGCTGCTGCCGGCAACGTCGATCAGGCGCTCGAGCTGCAGCGCCAGGAACTGCAGACAGCGCTGGACACTGCCACTGCTGAACTGACCGCCGCACAAGGCGATGTCGCGGCCAAGACAACTGCCAAGAATGAGGCCGATCAGGCCGTGACGCAGGCTCAGGACACGCTCGACAATGCAGCCGCCACGATGGTCACGCTGCAAGGTCAGGGCCAGGTTGCCGAAATGCAGGTTGCGTTGAATGCCGCTGTCGCGGCGCATACGCAGGCCGAAGCTGATCTCAAGGCGGCGCAGGATGAGCTGTTGCAAGCCGAAAGCGCGGCCGCATCCATGCTGACCATGCACAATGCGAAACAGACCACCGTCACCAACCTGCAGGGGCAAAAGGCAACGGCTGATCAGGAGCTGGCCACCGCCGAGGGTTTGCTGTCCGACGCCCGGGCCGCATTGGCGCTGGAGACCGACGCAGCTGGTGCGGTCACCGAGGCCCAGACGGCGGTTGAAAACGCCACCACCGCGGTTAGCAATGCGCAGACGCGGGTCAACGAGCTTGACGCACAGCTCACGCAGGCTGAGGCGGATCTCGCTGATCTGAACACGCAACTTCAGGCCGCAGAGCAGACCCGCGATGCGGCTCAGACACGTGTTACGGCCGCTCAGGAGGCCGCCGCGGCAACCCAGGCGGACCGCGAGGACGCTCAGGCTCTCTTTGACACAGAGGTGAGCGAGCTTGCCACCGCACAGGCCGAGATGCTCAGCGCCCTCACGAATTATATCACCGGTGGATCGCTGGCCGATTTCTCGGTTGCGTCCGCGGCCTATTCTGCTGCCCGCGAAGAAAAACTGGCCGCCGAAACGGCGCTGAATGATGCAATCGACGCGGATGACGAGGCCGATCAGGCGGTCATCGACGAAACCGCCGCTCTCACCACGGCGCAATCTCGGGTCAGCACCCTGACCACGCAGCGCGATAACGATATGACCACGCGTGACGGCTTGAGCACCCAGTTGGACGAGGCAAACGGCCTCTTGACCAGCGCGCAAAACACTCTGACAGCCGCCGAGCAGACACTCCAGACGGCCCAGGACGACAATCAGGCTATGTCGATGCGCAGAACGCCGTTGATCTGGCCCAGGCCGATGTCGATGCGGCTCAAGGGATCGTCGATGGCCTCGTGGCACAGTTGGGGGTTGCTGAAGGCGAACTTGCAACGCTGAACACCAATCTCGGCAACGCCGACGCCGAAGTCACCCGTCTCGAAGGCGTGGTTCAGACCGAAACCACCGATCTGGAAACGGCTGCAGGTGGTGTGACCACGGCTCAGCAGAATCTTGCGGCGGCGCAGATGGCCGATGCCGCCATCCTCGCGCAGCTCGACGTGATTGCAGATGCCACCGTTACGCTCACTGAGGCGACAGCGACGGCCGCTCAGGCAGCCCTGGATCTGACCGCGGCCGAAGGCGTGGAAGCCACAAAGCAGGTCGCGGTCGACACCGCCACAAGTGATCTCAATGCCCTGACGGCACCTGGTGCGGCTGAAGCCGCCCTGGCCGCCGCTCAGGCCACCGCCGCCGAGGCGCAGACCACGCTCGACACGCTGCTGACCACCCATAACATCACGATGGACGGCAACAACGTTCTGCTGCCCGACGTGACCCCCGATGAAGGTCTGTCCGCACCCTACAACTCGTGGATGACGCTGTTTGGTCAGTTCTTCGATCACGGCCTCGACCTGGTCGGCAAAGGGGGGAGCGGCACCGTCTACATTCCGCTGCAGCCCGATGATCCGCTTTACGATGCGAACTCGCCCACCAACTTCATGGTGCTGACCCGCGCCACCAACCAGCCTGGCCCGGATGGTATCCTGGGCACCGCGGACGACATCCGCGAGCATTTCAACAAGACCACGCCTTGGGTCGACCAGAACCAGACCTACACCTCGCACCCCTCGCATCAGGTGTTCCTGCGCGAATACGATATCGACGCCAACGGAAACCCTGTCTCCAACGGCTACCTGCTGCACGGCCAGACCGGCGGCATGGCCACCTGGGGCGATGTCAAGGCGCAGGCTGCGACCAAGCTGGGCATTCAGCTCAATGACAGCGACGTGCTCGATGGCCCGCTGCTGGCCACCGACCCCTACGGCAACTTCATCCCCGGCGCCAACGGCCTGCCGCAGCTTGTCGTGCCGAACCCTGCCTATGTCGAAGGCGGCACCGAGCCTTTGAATATCCTGATCGAAGGCGATCTGGCCAACCCCGTCGATGCCAGCCAGGCGCTTCGCAACGGCCATGCCTTCCTCGAGGATATTTCCCACACCGCGTTCCCCAAGGGCATGATCGACCACGATCGCAACCCGATGACGCCTGAAATCGAAGTGTTGCCCGATGCCGATACCGACACCGGCAACGCGATCATGCCGAACATCTTCGGCATGAACGAAACCTACGACAACGAACTGCTGGACCGCCACTTCATCGCCGGTGATGGCCGTGGCAACGAAAACTTCGGTCTGACGGCGGTGCACCATGTGTTCCACACCGAACACAACCGCCAGGCAGCCGAGATGAAGCAGACCATCCTGGACAGTGGCGAGTTGGCCTTCATCAACGAATGGCTGGCCACCCCGATCACCGAGGCTGACCTGGCCACCGCGACCGTCGACACCGTCGAATGGGATGGCGGGCGTCTGTTCCAGGCCGCCAAGTTCACCACCGAGATGCAGTATCAGCACCTCGCCTTCGAAGAGTTCGGCCGCACCGTGCAGCCCCAGATCGCGGCCTTCGGCGTCAATGGCAGTGCCGAGATCGACTGCGCAGTCATGGCCGATTCGCCCATGTGGTGTACCGCTTCGCCACTCGATGCTGACCGAGACGTTCACACGATGGACCCCAACGGCGTGAACACCTCGAACGGTCTGATCGAAGCCTTCCTGAACCCGGTCGCCTTCGACCTCGACCAGACCCTGACCTCGGATCAGGCGGCAGGTGCCGTGGCCCGTGGCATGTCCCGCGAAACCGGCGCCAATATCGACGAGTTCATCACCAGCGCCCTGCGCGACAACCTTGTGGGCCTGCCTCTGGACCTTGCCGCGCTGAACATCGCGCGGGGTCGGGAAACCGGTGTGCCCTCACTCAATGCCGCCCGCGAGCAGTTCTACTCCGCCACCGGCAGCGAGTTCCTCAAGCCCTATGAAGGCTGGTCGGAATTTGCCGCGAACCTCAAGAACCCGGCTTCCATCATCAACTTCATCGCGTCCTACGGCACCCACGAGACCATCGTGAACGCCACGACCGTGGTGGAAAAGCGCGCTGCGGCCACCGATCTGGTTCTGGGCGGTGATAACGCCCCGGCGGACCGTCTGGACTTCGTCAACGGCACCGGCGCTTGGGCCGACGCGGAAACCGGCATCAACGATGTGGAATTCTGGATCGGCGGTCTGGCCGAGGACATTATGCCCTTCGGCGGGATGCTCGGTTCCAGCTTCGGATTCGTGTTCCAGCAGCAGATGGAGGCGCTTCAGAACGGCGACCGTTTCTACTATCTGGCACGGACCGCCGGCATGAACATGATTGCCGAGTTGGAAAACAACTCCTTTGCGTCGATGATCGTGCGCAACACCGACATCAAGGACGGCGGCGCGCATATCCCGGCCAACATCTTCTCGTCGATGGATGTCATCCTCGAGGTGGATCAGGCCGTGCAGTCCATGCCCGACCCGGTGTCCACCGATGTCGATCCGTTCCTTGCCGCCATGGGCACCACCATGGTCGAGCGGGCTACGGCCACGGTGGATGCGCCACTGATCGACGGGGTGCGCGAATACGACAACTTCCTCAAGTTCAACGGCGGCGAACACGCGGTGCTCGGCGGCACGGATCAGCGCGATATCCTCAACGGCGGCCTCGGTGACGATGCGCTCTGGGGCGGCGCGGGCGATGACCTGCTGATCGGTGACGCGGGCGTGAACACCCTGCGCGGCGGGGCCGGCAACGACATCCTCAAGGATGGCGACGATGTCAGCTTCTTGCATGGCGAAGATGGCGATGACGTGATCTCGGCCGGCGGCGGTATCGGCGAACTGATGTTCGGTGGCAAGGGCAACGACGCCATCCTCATGGGGTCAGACGATGCGGCCACGGCGTTCGGCATGGACGGCAACGACTTCATCTATGGCGGTGCCGGTGGCGAGTTCATGTTCGGTGGCGAAGGCGATGACTGGATCGAAGGCGGCGACGGCTTCGACATGGTCATGGGTGACAACGGCGATCCCTTTGGTGGGTCGCGGGTTGTGGGCCATGACGTTCTGGATGGCGGCGCCAACGACAACGACCTGCTCGGGGAAGGTGGCGACGATATCCTGATCCAGCGCGAGGGCGTGCATGTCAACGAAGGCGATCTCGGCTTCGACTGGGTGGCGCATAAAGACGCCATGACCGGCGCCGATATCGACCTCAGCCGTCGTCTGGAAACCAACGAGACGCAGGCCGCACTCCGCGATCGCTACGACCTGGTCGAGGCGGCATCGGGCACGCAGTTCGACGATTTCCTCTACGGCGATGACCGCGAAGGCGCGGCGCTGCCGGACGGGATTGATCTGCTGGCCAATGACGCGACGCTCTTCGCCAACGAACTGACCCAGGCTGGTGTTGACCGGATTGCAGGTCTGCGCGAGTTGCTGGCCGACATGATGGGGGTCGATCCCGCTGATACCTTCACCGGCGGCAACATCCTGCTCGGTGGTGGCGGCAGCGACGTGATCCAGGGCCGCGGCGGCGATGACGTTATCGACGGCGACAAGGCGCTCAACGTGCGCATCTCGGTCCGCGATCCCCAGGATCCGACCGTGGAACTGCGCTCCATCAACAGCCTGTTCGAAATCTCGAACGAACTGCTTGATGGCTCGATCAGCCCCGGCCAGCTGCAGATCGTTCGGGAAATCCTCGATGCCGGTCAGGAAGGCGATGTGGACACGGCTGTCTACTTCGATGTGCGGGCCAACTACAACATCCGCACCAACGCCGATGGCAGCGTCACGGTCGATCATATCGCACCGCCCATCGAAGGCGCGTTCATTGACCCGATCAACGGTCAGCCCAACGTGGAAGGTGGTGACGGCACCGACCGCCTGACCAATGTCGAAATCCTGCGCTTCGCGGATATGGAGATTGATCTGCGCACTGATCCGGCCAGCAACGGGTTGATCCAGGGCACCGATGGCGATGATGTGCTCAATGGCAGCAACGGTCGCGACGCGATCTTCGCAGGCGCTGGAAATGACGTGATCAACGGCCTTGCCGGAAATGACGTGATCTTTGGCGAAGGTGGCTCCGACACCATCACATGGAACGCGCCCAACGGCGGCTACGACGTGGTCGTGGGTCATGGCATCGTCAATGACGGCGGCACCGACATGCTGGTGATCAACGGCGATGGCACTGAGGACGGCTTCACGATGTACACCGTGGCAGCTTGGACCGGTCAGGCCCCTGTCGATCCGTCTTCCGAGATCATCATCACCCGGACAGTGGCCGGTGTGGAGACCGCGATCATGGAAGTGCGCGGCATCGAAGAGGTCGCAATCAACGGGGTGCAGGGGATCGAAACGATCAACGCGGTTGGTGACTTCGCAGGCACCTCGCTGGCGCCCAACACGATCTACGTGAACGGCACGGCAGGCAGAGAAGTGATCGACTTCTCTGGCTTCACCTCGACCCAGCGTCTTGTGGTGGATGCAGGTGACGGTCGCGACGTCATCACCGGTGGCGCAGGCAATGATATCCTGAACGCTGGTGCGGGAGACGACGAAATCACCTGGAGTGTCGGCGGCGGCAGCGATGTGGTCGATGGCGGGGCAGGTGAAGACACCTACACCATCAACGGCGATGCGTCTGATGAAACCTTCCGCGTCTACGCGGCGGACTCCTGGACAGGGGCACCCCTGGCCACCGGAACCGACATCGTCATCACCCGCGACGCGGGTGCCGGCGAACAGGTGATCGGTCAGCTTCAGAACATCGAGGAAATCCAGATCAACACAGCCGGTGGTGTCGACAACGTCGAGGTGATCGGTGACTTCAACCCGACAGCTCTCAACTTCAACACCATCGCGGTGACGGGTGATGATGTCAGCGTCGATGTCACGCAGCGTCTGTCCACGCACCGCGTGTTCGTTGATGTGGGTGGCAACACACAGGATGTGCCCAAGTCGCTGAATGTGGCGGGTGTTGTAACCGAAGGCGATGTCTTCCTGATCCCGGTCGATCCGACAACCCTGACCCGGACGGTCGATGTCTCACGGTGACCCAGAAGTCGGACAACTTCGTCATGACTACACGGTCGATGACGTGGACACGATCCCGGTTCTGGTCCAGTCCGGCACGCTGATGGCGACGCTCTGCGGGGTGTGGCCACTGTCAACGAACAGACCGGCTTGCCGGAAGAAGGGTTCGGGTTCGGTGTGCTGACGCGCGGTGCCACCCTTGTGACGGCAGATGATATCGCCGCCCTCAAGTACATGGTCGGTGCATCCAACGTCGCGCCGATCTTGCCGCCCGAAGCGGGTGAGCCTGCCGACAACGAGCCAGCAGATCTCTTGCAAGAGGTGCGCGATCTTGAAGGTCTGACCAACAATCTCCAGAACGCGGAGATTTCGGGAGGCGCAACCTTGCCCTTCATGCGTGTCACTGAAGCCCGCTATGCTGGCATCGGCGAAGACGGTGCAGGCATCATCAACCCCGTCTTTGATAGGCTTGATACCCGGGATATCTCGAACACCTTGGGCGCTCAGGATCTTGACGCGGCCAAGGCGGCCTCGGCCAACATGTTCATGATGTCCTTTGGTCAGTACTTCGACCACGGCCTGACCTTCATTCCGAAGGGCAGCGGTCCGATGGGTCAAACGCTTGGTCAAATCGAAATCGGTGGGCCTAGCATGGATCGTGGGCCGATGGCCGACAACCCGGCCGACCTGACCCGCGGTAGCGTGATCGGTTATGATGAGGATGGCACGCCGCTGCAGGAAAACATCACCTCGCCGGTGGTTGACCAGAACCAGGTCTATGGCTCGTCCAGCCTGATCGGTCAGTTGCTGCGTGAAAGCGATGGCGAAATGGGTGTCGGCGCACGCATCTTGATGGGTGGCGATGATCCTTCGGCAGCACCGGGCTTCAAGATCTTGTCCACGCTGCGTGAAACGCTCGATCACCACATCGATGCGGGCACCGTGTTCAAGGGTGCGGGTCTTGGTGAAAACGGCATGACGCTGCTCGACTACTACCCGGGCTTGCGTGACGCCGATCGCAACTACGATGCCGCACTGGTGAAAGAGCTTTCTGGCGACTTCATGGATGAGGGCTGGCCGCTTCTGATCGACACCAACCCGTTCATGAACCTGCTCGACCACTTTGTGGGCGGCGATGGGCGCGCGAACGAGAACGTGGGCCTCACCTCGATGCACACGGTTTGGGCACGTAACCACAACTACCACGTGGACCAGATCAACAAACAGGCAGGCCCGGATTTCACCCCCGAACAGCTGTTCCAAGCTGCGCGGATCCTGAACATCGGTGAATATCAGCAGGTTGTGTTCAACGACTTTGCCGATGCCTTGATCGGTGGCTTGCAGGGCTCTGGCCGTCATGGGCACAACGAGTATAACCCGAACGCTGATGCCCGCATCAGCCACGAGTTTGCCGCCGCCGCCTACCGCTTCGGCCATTCCCAGATCGGCGAAACGATGCTGGTCGAAAAGGATGGACAGATGGTTGAGCTGCCCCTGATCGACCTGTTCCTGAACCCGACCAGTGATCCGAATGCCTTCCAGTATGTCGATCGCGAAACAGGTGAATTGGTGACCGGCGAGGCCGCCTTGGCTGCCTTGGCTCAAATGGACTACGTGCCGCAGGATGGGTACGCTCAATACGGCGTGAACAGCATCCTCGGCGGTTTGGTTGCACAGCCCTCGGAAGAGGTTGATCTGCAAGTGGTGGATGCGGTCCGCGACAATCTTGTCCGGGTCAGTGCCGACCTCTTTGCCTTCAACGCTGCACGGGGCCGCGATTTGGGTCTTGGAACCCTCAACCAGGTCAAGGCCGATCTGGCGGCGTCCACCGACCCCTACATCGTGGAAGCGATCGAACAGTCGAACATGAACATGGACCCCTATGCTTCGTGGGATGACTTCCAGTGGCGCAACAACCTGTCGGAAACAGAGATCACCAAGTTCAAGACAGCCTACCCGGATCTGGTTCTGGAAGGTGACGCGATCGCAGCATTCCAGCAGGTCAACCCCGATATCACGCTGATCCCGGGTGAAAACGGTGCGATGATCGTTCAGGGCATCGACCGGGTCGACATGTGGGTCGGCGGTTTGGCAGAACCCCATATCGAGGGTGGCGTCGTGGGTCATACCTTCTGGGTGCTGATCCATGAACAGCTGGACCGTCTGCAGGAAGGCGACCGGTTCTACTACATCGACCGGATCGGCGATCTGCCCGTCTACAACAACTTCATCTCCAACCTCACCTTCGGGGATATCGTGACCCGCAACACCGGGATGACCGATCTGCCGCTGGATGTGTTCAGCTATGTTCCAGAAGTGCCTGAGGGCGCAGCTGCAGATGCTGGAAATCAGCAGATCCAGACCGATCAGAACGCAAATCGGACAGATGATCCTGCGATCGACACAGCGGATACTGAAGGTGGTGGAACCACGACAGATACCGACGTCACAGGCGGCGCGGATGATGAGACCGAGGCCGCAGCTACAGAAGGCAACGCTGAGCCAGATCCCCTGGAGACTGAGGCGAACGCCCTGTCCGAAGGAGCTGTTGAAGGAGGAGTTGACGAAACTGAACAACCCGATGCCGATGTGACAGGTTCAACGCTAGAGCAGTCGGCCGAAGAGGAAGAAACCGAGGAGGATGACGCCACTCAAAACGCTACGGGTGCAGCATCCGGCGGAGAAGACCTGGAGGCCACGTCTTCTGAAACCAATGAGGAAATGCCTGAAGACAATACTTCCATGTCTCCTGACGATGCTGGAGGTGCCGATACAGGCGGCGCGGATGATGAGACCGAAGCCGCAGCTACAGAAGGCGATAATGAGCCAGATCCCCTGGAGACTGAGGTGAACGCCCTGTCCGAAGGAGCTGGCGAAGGTGAAGGCGGCGAGGCTGAACAACCTGATGCCGATGTGACAGGTTCAACGCTAGAGCAGTCGGCCGAAGAGGAAGAAACCGAGGAGGATGACGCCACTCAAAACGCTACGGGTGCAGCATCCGGTGGAGCAGCCCTGGAGGCCGAAGAGGAAGAAACCGAGGAGGATGACGCCACTCAAAACGCTATGGGTGCAGCATCCGGCGGAGCAGACCTGGAGGCCGAAGAGGAAGAAACCGAGGAGGAAATGCCTGAAGACAACACTTCCATGTCTCCTGACACAGACACCTCGGCCGAGGGGATAGTCGAAAGCGACACCGATATGGGCGCCCCCCTGGTCGGCGCGGCAGGCGACGACATCCTCAGCGGGATGGCTGGCGACGACATGCTGGTGGGCAATGCCGGTGACGACATGCTCTTCGGTGGCGAGGGCCGTGACGACATGCTCGGTGGCGATGGCGCCGACATGCTCTCGGGCGGTGCCGGCAGCGACCATATCCTCGGCGGCGACGGCGATGACATGATCATCGGCGGAACCGGCTCGGATATCCTGATGGGCAATGCAGGCGACGACACGTTCCTTGGAACGAATGGCGACTGCAACGACCTCATCTACGGTGGCGAAGGGACGGACACGATCGATATGGCGTCGGTCACCTCCGACCTCACGGTGCGCCTCGGCAATACCGGGACGGATCGTGGCTCGGTCACCACGGAAGAAGGCGGTCGCGACACGATCTGGAGCATCGAGAACTTCGTCGGTGGTGCGGGTGACGACACCATCTTCGCCAGCGACGCGGCCAACGTGCTCGATGGCGGGGATGGCAACGACACCTTTGTGTTCGAAACCGCGGCCAGCGCGCAGGGCGATCACATCAACGGCCTCAACGCCGGCGATGTCCTGCAGTTCGGCACAGGGGCCGACATGTTCGAGCTCACTTGGGGTGACACTGACATGCAGGACGGCTTGTCTTTCTCCGGAGGAGAAGAAGCCGGTACGACCAAGATCAGTGGAACCATCGAGGATGACCAATTCGAACTGACCGTCAGTGGCCGCTTCGACTACGATCAGATCACCTGATCCTCACTCGGATGAAAACACCATCGGCAGCCGGATACCCTCCGGCTGCCGATCTCGTTTTGCGGTTTGCCTTTTGAATGATCCGGGCGCCCCGCCACCTGCCACCCGGCGCGCGTCAGCCTTCAGCCCCCAAGCCCTCAGCTGAACGGATCTTGCGGATAGCCCACGCCCGCCAGATACAAGCCCTGCGGCGGACAGACCGGGCCACAGGCCGCGCGGTCCTTCGCCTCGAGCGCGGTTTTCACATCCTCGGGCGCCCAGCTTCCCGCGCCCACGCGCTCCAGCGTGCCCACGATGCTGCGCACCTGATTGTGCAGAAACGACCTCGCGCTCAGATGAAACCTCAGCTCCGGTCCCCCCAGCCCCTCGGCCTCCTCGATCTCCAGCGCATCCAGCGTCTTGACCGGGCTTTTCGCCTGACAGATCGACGATCGGAACGTGGTGAAATCATGCTTGCCCAGCAGATGCCGTGCCCCCTCTCGCATCGCTGCCACATCTAGGCTCTGGGGGACACGCCAGACGCGCCCCGCCTCCAGCGTCTCTGGCGGACGCCGCATCAGCAACCGGAACAGATAGCGCCGCTCCAGCGCTGAAAATCTGGCGTGCCAATCCTCTGCGACCTGGGCGCAGGCCACCACCGCCACCGGCGCGGGCTTGAGATGATAATTCACCGCCCCCATCAGCTTGAACGGCTCCCAGTCCTTGACCAGATCGCAATGCGCCACCTGCGCCAGCCCATGCACGCCCGCATCCGTGCGCCCGGCCGCCGCGATCTTGTGCGGGCCGGGTTCCAGACGCGCCAGCGCCGCCTCGATCGCGCCTTGCACCGAGGGCTGTTCCGCCTGTCGCTGCCACCCTGCAAAGGGGGCGCCGTCATATTCCACTTTCAACGCATATCTTGGCATGGCCGCCACTTACCCTGCAGATGCTTGCCGAACAATCCCCCCAAACCTGCCCTCTGGCAACCGTCGCGCCTCGCGCCTATCTTGGACGGGCCAGCGACAGGCCAGCGACGGGCCAGCGACGGGCCAGCGACGGGCCAGCAGGCAAGGGGGACCGGGCCTTTGATTATAAACGATATCGCCGAGGGGCTGACGCGCCGGGTCGAGACGGTGACCGACACGCTCTCGGAATCCCTGTTCGAGCCGGTGATCCGTCTTGGCGTCACGGGCCTGTCGCGGGCGGGCAAGACGGTGTTCATCACGTCGCTTGTGGCCAACCTGATGGACCGCGCGCGCATGCCGGGGCTGGTGGCCGCCGCCGATGGCCGGATCTCGGCGGCCTTCCTGCAGCCCCAGCCCGACGACACCGTGCCGCGCTTCGACTACGAGACGCATCTCGCCGCCCTCACCGGCCCCGAGCCGAGCTGGCCAGCCAGCACTCGGGCCGTCTCGGAACTGCGCCTGTCGCTCCGCGTGCGTCCCACCGGGCTTCTGGCCGGGCTGTCGGGGCCGCGCACCGTGCATCTCGACATCGTGGATTATCCCGGAGAATGGCTTCTGGACCTGGCGCTTCTGGACAAGACATATGCCCAATGGTCCGCCGATGTGCTGGACCGCATCGCACCGCGCGCGCAAGCCGCCGACTACCTGCCACTGGCCCAGGCCACCGATGCCGCCGCCCCTTTGGACGAGCCTGTGGCCCAAGCGCTGGCCCGCGCCTTCACCGCCTATCTGACCGCGGCCCGCGCCGCGGGAATCTCGGATTGCACGCCGGGCCGCTTTTTGCTGCCGGGCGATCTGGCCGGCTCTCCGGTGCTCACCTTCGCGCCGCTGCCCAAGCCGGCGGCGCCCGGTCGCAAATCCCTCTGGCACGAGATGGAGCGCCGCTTCGAGGCCTATAAATCCCGTGTCGTCAAACCCTTCTTCCGCGATCATTTCGCCCGGATCGACCGGCAGGTGGTGCTGGTGGATGCCCTCAGCGCGATCCATGATGGCCCCGCCGCCATCGACGACATGCGCCGCGCGATGTCCGACATCCTCTCGGCCTTCCGCCCCGGTCGCAACGCCTTTCTCACCCGCCTGCTGATGGGCCGCCGGGTCGAGCGTATCCTCTTCGCCGCCACCAAGGCCGATCACCTGCACCACTCCCAGCACAAGCGCCTGACCGGGATCATGTCGGCGCTGACCCGCGATGCCCGCGACCGCGCCGATTTCGCCGGCGCCGAGACGCAGTCCATGGCCCTCGCCGCCCTGCGCGCCACCACCGAAGAGACGATCTCGCATCAGGGCGCACCGCTCGATTGCGTGCGCGGCACCCTGCTGAACCCCGATGGCAGCCGCGGCCGACAGGCCGCCTTCCATGCCGGTGATCTGCCCGACGATCCCGCCCGCCTTCTGGCGCCCGCCCGCGAGGGCGCGCAGAAATGGCTCGATGCCGAGTACCGGATCATGCGCTTCGCGCCCGTGCCCCTGTCGCTCAAGCCCGGCGAAGGCCCGCCGCATATCCGGCTCGACCGTGCCGCCCAATTCCTGATCGGCGACCGGCTATGAGACAGGCCGCGCCTCTCGCCTCCCGCCCCGGCCCACCATCCGCCCCTAGCCCTGATCCGCAGGCCGACCCGGCGCCCAATCCGCCATCCGCCCCCCGCCCTGATCCGCAGGCCGACCTGGCGCCCAATCCACCATCCGCCCCCCGCCTTTGTCCGCAGGCCGACCCGACGCCCAGTCCGTCATCCGCCCCGGCGCCCAATCCGCGATCCGCACTGCACACCGGCCAGTCATCCGCGCCGCCGCCCGGTCCACGCGCCGACCCGCCATCTCCCCTGTCTCCCGCTGCCCGGATCAGCCCTCAAATTCAAACCAGCCACCCCCCGAAACCCGCCCATATCGGCCATGCCCCGCATCTTCTGGCGATCCTCTGGGCCTTCACCCGGCACACCCCTTGGCTTCCCCTTGTCCGCTCGCGGCTCACCGATCTGCGGATGATGCTGCAGGTGATCCGCCGGGGCTGGGTGCATGTGGCCTTCGATGAGCAGGGCCCCGCAGGCTTCATTGCCCGCGACGGGCAGTGCATCCATGCGCTCTACATCCATCCGCGCGCCCGTGGCACCGGGCTTGGCCGCACGCTTCTCGATCAGGCCAAGTGCGATCAGCCGCGCCTCATCCTCTGGGTGCTGGCCGCCAACCGCCCCGCGCGTGGCTTTTACGCGCGCCAGGGCTTTGTCGAGGCCGGGCAGGGCAGGGGGCAGGGCAATGACGAAAACCTGCCCGACATCCGCATGGTCTGGCACACCCGCGCCGACACCGGCCGTCAAGGAGACCCGGCATGACCAAACCCAAAGGCCCCATCCTGATCGAGCTCGAGCAGGCCGACACCGCCCCCGGCCCCGACACCGCGCCCCCCGTGCCCGATCCCGACACGCCCGCTCCCGACACGCCGCAGGGCCGCGCCATGCAGACCGCCGCCACCTTGGCCGCGCGCCGCCCCTCGCGCCTGTCGCGGCTCTTCTGGGGGCTGGTGCTGGCGCTCCTCGGGGCGGTCCTGTCGATCACCGCATGGGATTTCGCCACCGGCCTCGTCGCCCGCGCGCCGATCCTCGGCTACGGCGTCACCGCGCTCATCGCCGCTCTCCTTCTCGTGCTTCTCGTCATCGCCCTGCGCGAGCTGGCCGCCTTCTCCCGCCTTGCCCGCATCGACAGCCTGCACCGCGCCTCCCAATCCGCCCTGGCCGAGGATGACCTGACCGCCGCCCGCGCCGTCGTCGCCGATCTCACCCGGCTTTACGCTGCCCGCGATGACACCCGTTGGGGTCGCAACCGCCTGGCCGAGCGTCAGGCCGATCAATTCGACGCCGCAGGCCTTCTGGGCCTGGCCGAGATCGAGCTTCTGGTCCCCCTCGACCGCGCCGCCACCCGCGAGATCGAGGCCGCCGCCCGGCAGGTCGCCACCGTCACGGCACTGGTGCCGCTGGCGATGGCCGATGTGGTGGCGGCGCTCACTGCCAATATCCGCATGATCCGCCGGATCGCCGAGATTTACGGTGGCCGCTCGGGCGTTCTGGGGGGCTGGCGTCTGGCTCGGGCGGTGATGGCTCATCTGGTGGCAACCGGGGCTGTGGCGGTGGGCGACGATCTGATCGGCTCCGTGGCGGGAGGAGGACTGCTCTCCAAAGTATCACGCCGATTCGGTGAAGGTCTGGTTAACGGCGCGCTCACCGCCCGTGTCGGCGTCGCCGCGATGGAGGTCTGCCGCCCCCTCCCCTTCACCCGCGCCCGCCGCCCCTCGGTCTCGGGTCTCGTCAAACGCGCCCTCACGGGTCTCTTCGGCGGGCAGGCCCCCCTCTGACCCATCCCTCTCGTCTCAGGCGCGGCGGGGCGAGGATGGTGGCCGGTCCTGCCACGGCTCGCAAGATGGCCAGCCTTGCGGGCCGCGCCGTGACGCAGCGCACCCCGCCTCGTCGGGCCGCGCTGCGGCGACCCACGGGTTGGCCTATGGCCCTTTATCCCCGCCAAATCCGAATATTCGATTAACGGAGCACCCGGCCTCGCCAAATCGCCGTGCCGGGGGGCGGCCCGGCGATGCGCGGCGGCCTTCGGCCTTTATTCCGCGCTGGGGCCTCTCGACCACCTCTCCGCCACGGCCACTGACCTCGTCACGTTTTGCTCACCGGTGCGTTCGGCGGGCAGGCGGCACCCTGAGTCCTCACTGGCATTCCTTATGTGGAGCGGGGCGCGGTGGTGGGATCGGGTGGGAAGCAGGCTTTCGCTGCGTGATCCGCAAACGGCGACTATACGCAGAAAGCCAAAAGTGCGCATCACAATGGAGATGCATGGAAGGCCACCTCCGATGCAATTGCAGCACAGGTTTCGGCAGGATGTTGATGAAGTGCAAAGGTTGCGCTTAACTACCGTTGGATGATTTGTGGAGTGCCTACGTGTCAAGTAAGACGATACGACAAGCCTTGCTTTCAAAGGGATATTTCCCGAAAGAACTGCCTCCCGTTTTCACTACAGAAGATTTCGGCAGCCTGTCGGAAGATGTATTGACTAGATGGAAATCCGACGGCGTTTTTAAAATTGATGTAAAATCACTCGGCAAGACGCCATGCAAAAAGAAACGTCGAGACGCATACACCTATTTCCTCGAAAGCGCTGAGGCTGAAATTCTCTCAAAGCCCAAGAGGGGATACGAGCGCAGAAATTTGCATATAACGCATCCTATACCTCAAGCTCTCCTGGTTAAGGAAATTTCCGATAATTGGAAAGCAATTCAAAAATGGTTATCCAAACAGGCCTTTTCTTTAGATGAAATAAAGGCCTCCAAGGAATACGAGCGCGGAATAAAAGAGATAAACTTCGGTGCCCACCGGGAAAAATCGTTCTACCTCGAGGCAACAGCGGACTGGCTTGTAAAGACTGATATCACCAGATTTTACCCTTCAATATACACGCATTCCATCCCTTGGGCTGCCTACGGCAAGGAAAGAGTGAAAAGTCGACTGGGCTACTACAAGGGATCATTCGCCGATCGCATCGATGTGTTGGTTCGTGCATGCAACCGAAATCAAACTGTAGGCATACCGATTGGCCCTGAAACTTCCAGAATTATTGCGGAAGTTATCTCCTCTCGCATTGATGCAGATTTTCAAGATCACGAACTCGATCTCGCCGCTCATAGCGTCGATCGGCTGCAAGATGACTGGAGTGTTGGGGCGAAGACCCTTGAAGAAGCCGAAGATGTCATAACATGCATAAGCTCAATATACCGAAGCTACGGCCTTGAAATAAATGGCAGCAAGACCTCTGTTGATCATATTGTTGGATCGAGACGCAAGACATGGATTTCTGAGATAGGAGCCTTCCTCTCACATCGAAGCGGCTCTCTCCGCGGCGCAAGGCTGAGAGAATTCATTGTTCTATCACTCAGGCTACAGTCGGAGTTCCAATCCGAACCAGTCATAAGCTACGCACTTTCGGTGATTGAGCGGACTGGTCTTTTGAATCCGGATATTCGTGAAATCGAAAGCTTTCTCCTGAAAGCGGCGGTCGTCGCACCGAGTTCTATGGACAAAATCTGCAGGATTATTCTCAATCTTGATCACAATTCAGGTGTGTCAGCGGAAAGGATCGGGCAACGTTTCGTGCTGTTGGCTGAGCGAAACCTTGAAAAGGGTCATCACTTTGAGGCTATATGGCTTCTCTATACCTTGCGGGGTCTGAAAAGGCCGTTCAAGTCGGAAAGGCTCTGTGAGCTTTCAGAGACAGCATGTTCCAGCGCCTTGTCTTTGCTTTTACTTGATATGAAGCGAATGAGAATGGGGATCGGCACGCTGCCCAGAAATGAATGGGAATCGCAAATCTCTTCCGATAGTGTCCTTCGAGATTGGTCGTGGCTTCTTGCCTACGAGGCTTTCCGTAAAGGCTGGCTGAACGACAAACACGGGCTTCTGAAAGAGCCCTTCTTTGCCGCCATGGATGTCAATAATATCGTATTCTACGATCCAAAGCGGAATATTTCTACTTCTCGCAGCGCTGTTCGCAAAGCTATCAGCTTGAGGAAGAGACAGTCCTACGAAATGAGGGCCTTCTTCGCGGCAGTCAGAGGCGAAAACTTCGAAGAATATTGATTGAAATATCCCGACTGAGCGCGGCCATGCAGCTCTGTCACTGCGCTGTGTGGGGGGTGGATTTTCGGGCCGGGCTTGAGTGGTTCATCCTGACGATCAAAAGGGTAATTGCCTTGGAGAATGCTTTGCATCGCAAGATGTATTCCGGAGAAGCGGCAGAAAAGAGGTCGTTCAAGACGCACGGGTCGGATGGCATCTCTGGGCCGTAAGCCTATCCCACGAACGACCCCCCAACCCCATCCATCGGGGAAACAAGATCTCCAAAAATCCTGCCCACGCGATGTCTAAATCGCGCCGCCGGGTTGCGACCGTCTCACCTCCAACCCACCGATTTGCGTACGGGATGGACACAAATCCCGGGATCGGACCCGGGGTTCGTCCCAAACGCGCGTAGGGTTCGTACGGATTGTACTCACCTGAGCTTGGGGATTCCGCCGGACAGGGTCCCGCGTTCCACCACGCTCGCGCGCATCGAGCGGCCGATCCGGTGTGCCAGATGCGACCATGCGGCGGCCTTCTCGGGCGTCAATTCGGCCTTCAGGATCGTGTCGAACAGGTCCAGCCAGGTCGAGAACATCCCCGGCTTGACGTTCCCCGCCCGGACATGCACCGCCACCGGATTGCCTGTGTAGCTGCGCTCGTGCAGGATGGAATTTGCCCAGAAATCAACGACTTTCGCCTCATGCGCTGGCCAGTCATCGACATGCGCGGCGAACACCGGCCCCAGTCCGGGATGGGTCCGGGCGGCCGCGTAGAACGCTCTCACGACCCGGTCTATCTCGGGCCGCGTGATCTCGAAGCGCGGAGGCAGGGCGGTGTTCATCCCCCCTATGTGGCCCGCCTGTCGCCGTCGTGCAAGCACCCACTGGACCATTCCCGCCCCCATCCCTATAACCCCACCATGTTGAAAATACCGGCGATCATCTCCCGAATTACCGGCCCGGCGCTCTGACCGATCGGAGTTGCCGGGACTATTGGTGTAAGCCATTGCACCACATACGCTTTTCAGACATCGCTGTGACAGAGGACGCCCCCGATGAGCGCCGAAATGCCCGACTACAAAGACACTTTGAACCTGCCGCAGACCGACTTCCCGATGCGCGCCGGCCTGCCCAAACGCGAACCCGAATGGCTGGAGCGGTGGGAAACCCTCGCCATCTACGACCGCCTCCGCGACCGCGCCGAGGGCCGCGCGCCCTTCACCCTGCATGACGGCCCCCCCTATGCCAACGGCCACCTGCATATCGGCCACGCGCTGAACAAGATCCTCAAGGACATGGTCGTGCGCAGCCAGCAGATGATGGGTCGCGACGCGCGCTACATCCCCGGCTGGGACTGCCACGGCCTGCCGATCGAATGGAAGATCGAGGAGCAGTATCGCGCGAAGGGTAAGAACAAGGACGAGGTCGACGTGGTCGATTTCCGTCAGGAGTGCCGCAAGTTCGCAGAAGGCTGGATCGGTATCCAGCGCGACGAGTTCAAGCGCCTCGGGATCACGGGAAAGTGGGAAAAACCCTATCTTACCATGGACTTCCGTGCCGAACGGATCATCGCCGAGGAGTTCCAGAAATTCCTCATGACAGGGACGCTCTACCAAGGGTCCAAGCCGGTGATGTGGTCGCCCGTGGAAAAGACCGCGCTCGCCGAGGCCGAGGTCGAGTATCATGACAAGGAAAGCTTTACCATCTGGGTGAAGTTCAAGGTGCTGACCAAAGGTGATCTGCAAGGTGCCAATGTCGTCATCTGGACGACGACGCCCTGGACGATCCCGTCCAACAAGGCGGTCGTCTATGGCGACGGTTTTGCCTATGGTCTCTACGAGGTCACCGGCACGCCTGAGGAATGCTGGGCCAATGTGGGCGATCGTTTCATCCTGGCCGACAAGCTGGCCACCGACGTGATGGCCCGCGCCCGGCTGGAAGATGGTATGTGGACCCGTGTCCGTGACGTGACCGCCGATGAGCTGTCGACCCTGTCGCTCGCCCACCCCCTCGCGGGTGCCGATGGCGCCAACGGCGAATGGGACGATCCGCGCGATTTTCGCGCCGCTGATTTCGTGACCGACGAGGAAGGCACCGGCTTTGTCCATTGCGCCCCGTCCCACGGGATGGAGGAGTTTGAGCTTTATCGCGATCTGGGAATGCTGGAACAGGTCATCACCTATAACGTGATGGATGACGGCGGCTTCCGGGCTGACTTGCCGTTTTTCGGCGGCAAATTCATCCTTGACCGCAAGGGCAAGGAAGGAAACGCCAACAAGGCCATCATCGACAAGCTGATCGAGGTGGGAGGCCTTCTGGCACGCGGCAAGATCAAGCATTCCTACCCGCATTCATGGCGCTCCAAAGCGCCGGTGATTTATCGTAACACGCCACAATGGTTCGCCGCCATCGACCGCCCCGTGGGCGACGGGCAGGACACCTACGGCAAGACGATCCGCGAACGCGCGTTGACCTCTATCGACCAGCTGGTGACATGGACGCCGCGGACCGGGCGCAACCGGCTCTATTCGATGATCGAGGCGCGCCCTGACTGGGTTCTCAGCCGCCAGCGTGCCTGGGGTGTGCCGCTGACATGCTTCACCAAAACCGGCGCCATGCCCAATGACCCCGATTATCTGCTGCGTGACGAAAAGGTGAATGCCCGTATCCTCGAGGCGTTTGAGGCCGAAGGTGCGGACGCATGGTACAAGCCCGGCGCCAAGGAGCGGTTCCTAGGCAATGATTACGATCCTGCAGAATGGAGCAAGGTGGATGACATTCTGGATGTCTGGTTCGACAGCGGATCGACCCACGCCTTTGTTCTGCGCGACCGCGAGGACGGGTCCGAGGATGGTCTGGCCGATCTTTATCTTGAAGGCACCGACCAGCATCGCGGCTGGTTCCATTCCTCGATGCTGCAGGCCTGTGGCACCATCGGCCGGGCGCCCTATCGCGGTGTGCTGACCCACGGTTTCACGCTGGACGAGAAGGGCAACAAGATGTCCAAATCGCTCGGCAACACCGTCGCGCCTGAAGAGGTGGTCAAGCAATATGGCGCCGATATCCTTCGGCTTTGGGTGGCGCAGTCGGACTATACGGCAGATCTGCGCATCGGTCCCGAGATCCTCAAGGGGGTTGCCGACGGGTATCGCCGCCTGCGTAATACGATGCGGTTCATGCTGGGCGCCCTGGCGCATTTCGACGAGGCGGACCGCACGGATCTTCAGGACATGCCCGAGCTGGAACGGTGGGTGCTGCACCGCCTGGCCGAATTGGATGAGGTGGTGCGCAAGGGCTATGACGCCTATGATTTCCAGGGCGTGTTCCAGCAGCTTTTCAACTTCGCGACGGTCGAGCTGAGCGCCTTCTATTTCGACATCCGCAAGGACGCGCTCTATTGCGATGGCGACACCGCGCGCCGCCGCGCCGCGCGCACCGTGCTGGATATCCTGTTCCACCGGCTGACCACCTGGCTTGCGCCGGTGCTGGTCTTCACAATGGAAGAGGTCTGGCTGGAACGCTATCCGGGCAACGAGTCCTCGGTGCATTTGACCGATATTCCCGAAACCCCTTCCGAGTGGCGCGATGACGCGCTGGCTGCGAAATGGACCCGTGTCCGTCAGGCCCGCCGCGTGGTGACCGCCGCACTGGAAATCCAGCGGACCGACAAGGTGATCGGTGCCAGCCTGGAAGCGGCACCGGTGGTGCATGTGGACAACCCCGAGATGCTGGCCGCGCTGAAGGCGGTCAACTTCGAGGATGTCTGCATCACCTCGGATATCGTGCTGACCGGTGATCCCGCACCCAACGAGGCGTTCCGCATGCCCGAAGTGGCAGGGCTTGGCGTGGTCTTCGAGCGGGCAATGGGCGAAAAATGCCAGCGCTGCTGGAAAATACTGCCAGATGTGGGCACACACGCCCATACCGGCACCTGCAAGCGCTGCAACGAGGCCTTGGGCTGAGACAAACCGCGCTGCGGGCGTCATCCAAGGCGCCCGCAGCGTGCCTGAACCCGCGAAACGCAGCTTCGTACCGAGCGTCTTGGCGATGCTTTCGCGGTGTGAGAACGGTCAACATCGCGCTGCCGCACGCATCGCTCATTCCGTCGACATCGCGATGCAGTCGCGCCACCACCTCACAATAAACAGGATTGAACATATTCCGGCTCTGTCAGAGGGCATCCGCCTTCTGGCGACTACTGATCAATCGCTGGAATAAAGCGCGCTTGTCGGCGCGATGGCTCTGTCGCCTTCCAAGCGGCGGATCACGTTGGATGTTTCCATACTTGCGGATGGCCGCAATTTTACGTTAAAATTTGTATAATTTCCGGAAAAAGCGGATCGGGAGGTAAATTTGCAGGATTTCAGCGAGGCATTTCGACTGGCTTTGTCGCTTGTTTTCTCAGGCGATTCTGACCTTGTCGAAATCGTTGCGCTTTCCTTGCAGGTGAGCCTGACCGCCACGGCGCTGGCCTGCATCATCGGCCTGCCCCTTGGAGCGCTTGTCGCGATCACCCGGTTTCCGGGGCGCAATGCCGTATTGATCCTGTTCAACGCGCTGATGGGGCTGCCGCCTGTTGTCGTCGGTCTCTTCGTTTATCTGCACCTGTCACGCGCCGGACCTTTGGGCTTTCTTGGGCTGCTTTACACGCCGACGGCCATGATCATCGCGCAGACGATCCTGATCACGCCGATTGTCATGGCGCTGTCGCGGCAGGTGCTCGAAGATCTCAATGCCGAATATTCCGAGCAGTTCCGCTCGCTGGTTCTGTCGCGCTGGCAGCAGGTCAGGGCGCTGATCTGGGATGCGAGGTTTTCGCTCATGACCGTGGGGCTTGCAGGCTTTGGTCGCGCCGTGGCCGAAGTCGGCGCGGTCATGATCGTCGGAGGCAATATCGATCATCTGACCCGGGTCATGACCACGGCGATCGCGCTGGAGACATCCAAAGGTGATCTGGCCTTGGCACTGGCGCTTGGTCTGGTGCTTATGGTGATCGCGCTTGGCGTGAATGCAATGGTCCAATCCCTGCGCATGACGGCTGTGCGCCATGCCTATGCGTGATGTTGCTTTGCATACCGAGATGAGCCGCGAGGCATCCGATGCCGCTGCTTCGCAGATGGTGCCGGACATCCGCGCCTTGACCACGAGCGATCTGAGTTTGACGATCGACCAGAAGCCTTTGATCCGAGACGTGACCCTGTCCTTGTCGCCGGACGGGATCACCATGGTTATGGGGCCGAACGGGGCGGGGAAATCCCTGTTGCTCAGGCTGATCCATGGATTGATCCCGCCAAGTTCGGGGCGTGTTCACTGGGGCGGGCGGACCCTTTCGGATGATCTCAGGCGCGATCAGTCGATGGTGTTTCAGAAACCCGTTGTTCTGCGCAGGTCCGTTGCGGCCAACGTGGATTTTGCGCTGAAGGCACGCGGCGTCCGGGATCCGGCGCGCCGGGATGCGCTTTTGGAACATGTCGGTCTTCTGGATCATGCCCGTCAGCCCGCACGCCTGTTGTCGGGGGGCGAACAGCAAAGGCTTGCGCTGGCGCGTGCCCTGGCGACCGAGCCGAAGGTCATGCTGATGGATGAGCCCACGGCAAGCCTTGATCCTGCATCCGTTCTGAAGATCGAACAGATCGTTCAGGAGGCACGCGCCAAAGGCACCAAGATCATCTTCGTGACCCATGATCTTGGTCAGGCCGGGCGTCTGGCGGACGATGTCATCTTCATGAATCGGGGCCGACTGCACGAATATGGCCCCGCGGACCTGTTCCTGTCCCGACCCGTGACGCAGGAGGCGCGTGACTTCCTGCAGGGCCGGATTGTCGTCTGATCACCACTCAATACCAAAGGGAGACTTATCTCATGACGTTCAAGACACGTATCCTCGCAACCACGGCACTCGTGGCCGGTATCGCCGCTTCAGGCGTGGCGGCGCAGGAGCAGTCGATCATCGTGCAATCCACGACCTCGACGGCAAATTCCGGCCTTTATGATCACTTGCTTCCGGTCTTCACGCAAGAAACGGGCATTGCGGTCAATGTGGTCGCTGTCGGCACGGGACAAGCGATCAAGAACGCAGCAAATTGCGACGGGGATGTCTTGCTGGTCCACGCCAAGTCCGCCGAGGAGAAATTCGTCTCTGACGGTTTCGGGGTGGAACGCTTTGACCTGATGTACAACGATTTCGTCATTGTCGGCCCCGATGAGGATCCGGCCGGCGTGGGCGGGATGCAGGATGTTCAGGCAAGTCTCGAGAAGATCGCGTCCAGCGGTGCGGTCTTTGCCTCGCGCGGCGACGATTCAGGTACACACAAGAAGGAAATGAGCCTCTGGGCCTCTACAGGCGTCGATCCGACGTCGGGATCGGGTGCATGGTATCGGGAAACCGGATCGGGCATGGGGGCCACGCTCAACGTCGCTGTGGGCATGGATGCCTATGCGATGACGGATCGCGCCACCTGGATCAGTTTCGAGAACAAGTCCGACTTCGAGATCCAGGTCGAAGGCGATGAGGATCTCTTCAATCAGTACGGTGTGATCCTGGTCAATCCAGCGAAATGCGAGAACGTGAATGCCGAGGCTGGTCAGGCCTTTGTCGACTGGGTGATCTCGGATGCCGGTCAGACCGCAATCGCGTCGTATCAATTGAATGGTCAGCAGCTCTTTTTCCCCAACGCGGATTAACCGCGAAGACTGACCATTTGGTCTGCGCCGGCACTTGTCGGCGCGGCCATCCTGAGGGATGATCGCACCGGAGATGCCGATGAACGATCACCCCGAGCTGACACAACATGAATTTCTGACCGTGCGCGAACTCGCCGAGTTGCTGCGCATCAAGGAGCGCAAGGTCTATGATCTTGCGGCATCGGGCGATGTGCCGGTGTCGCGTGCGACGGGCAAGCTGCTGTTTCCCCGCCGAGAGATCGAAGCATGGATCGCAAATGCCAGCAGCGGCGGCGCGACCAAAGGCTCCGGACCCAGACCGGCGATCTGTCTTGGCAGTCACGACCCGCTGCTGGAATGGGCGATCCGACAATCGCGCTGTGGGCTGGCGTCCTTCTTCGAAGGAAGTCTGGACGGTCTGAACCGGTTCTGTGCCGACGAGGGTGTTATGGCAGGGCTTCACCTTCATGACGAAGCCAGCGGCGAATGGAACCTGCCACATGTCGCCAACCGCTGTTCGGGCGAGAACGCGGTGCTGGTGTCATGGGCGCGACGATCCAGAGGGCTGGTCCTGCGCCCCGATTTGGATGGGGACGTGACGGGGCTGTTCGATCTGGCGGGGCGTATTTTTATCCCGCGTCAGAAAGATACCGGCACGCAAAGGCTGTTCGAGGCACTTGCGGCAGACGCGGGATTGTCCTTGCAGGATTTGCGCGTCACCGACACGGCGCCAAGTGAAACCGATTCCGTGATCGCCGTGGCCGAAGGGCTTGCAGACGCGACCTTCGGGCTCGAGGCGCTGGCGCGGCAGTACAACCTGCCTTTCGTTCCGGTCATCGAGGAACGCTTTGATCTGCTGGTGGACCGTCGCTCGTGGTTCGAGCCGCAAATGCAACGGCTGCTTGCATTCTGCCGCAGTGACAGTTTCCAGTCCCACGCCGGTCATATGGCGGGATACCGGCTTGAGGATTTGGGTGCGGTGCTCTGGAACGCCTGACCGGGGTGCGCGGATCTGACTGCCGGATCAGCTTTTCACGCGTATCGATGTCAATTTCTGCAGAAGATGATCCCGCATCAACCGGCTGGTGGTTTCTGCGTCGCGGGCGGCGAGGGCCTTTGCGATGGCTTCATGCTCTTCGACCGCGGCGCGCCAGCGCTGTGGGGTGAGGTTCGCCTGGTACCGCGCCCGTTGAACCCGGTGGGCCAGAAGCTCGTGTGACTTGACCAGAGTTTCATTGCCTGAAGCGGCAAGAATTTCCTGATGTATGGCCTGATTGATACGGAAATACCTTGGCCGGTCGGTTTGAGTATAGGATTGGCGCAACTCTTCCGTCATCGCGGTGATCTGCGCCAGTTCGGCATCGCTGGCCACCTGTGCAGTCAGTTCTCCGGCCAAACCCTCAAGTGCCGCGAGAACATGGAAGACTTCGGCAATCTCGGCCTCGCTTTGACGGGTGATGACCGCTCCGCGATGCGGGATCAGTTCCAGCAAGCCTTCGGCGGCCAGCACCTTGAGCGCCTCGCGCAATGGCGTGCGAGAGACGCCAAACTGCGTGGTGAGAGCCTTTTCGTTGATCTTTTCGCCGGGCTGCATGACCCCTTCAAGGATCATCTGCCGCAGCCTGTTGGTGATTTCTACGGCCAGCGCGGTGCGCCCGATCGGATCTGGTTTCAACTGGCTCATTTCGGGCTCTTGCTGGTTGCTACTCACCTCATCCCCCATCTTTTACCGCATTTTGCGACGCCCTGTCGAAAACTTCCGCGATATGCAGGGGATGACGTCCCGTGCCATCGCAAATCTGGTGACGACACGAGGTGCCATTGGCCACGATCAGGTCATCTGCTGCCGCCTCGCGCACGGCGGGTAGCAATGACAGCTCCCCCATGCGGATCGAAACGTCATAGGTGTCCGCTCCATAGCCAAAGGCACCGGCCATGCCGCAGCAGCTGCTTTCGATCGTCTGCGAGTCGAGACCGGGAACAAGCGCAAGGGCCGCATCCATGTCCGACATCACGCCTGCGGCCTTCTGGTGGCAATGGCCATGCACGCGTGCGGATATGCCGGGAGATGTCATCGGCAGATCGAAACGGCCAGCCTTGGCCTCGCGGGCGATGAATTCCTCGAACAGAAAGGCGTTTTCGGACAGGGCCTTGGCCTCTTCACCCGGCAACAGGGTCAGGAACTCATCGCGAAGGGTCAGCAGGCAGGACGGCTCCAGCCCGACGATGGGCACACCTGCGTGGACATGCGGCATCAGCGCTTGAAGTGTCCTGCGCGCTTCGGCGCGGGCCTTGTCGATCATGCCAGCGGCAAGATAGGTGCGCCCGCAACACAAGGGACGGCCCGGCGCATCGGCGGCGATCACGTCGTATCCCGCGCGTGTCAGGACATTCAGGGCAGCGCGGGGAATTCCCGGCTCCATCCAGCGATTGAAGGTGTCCGTGAACAGAAGAACCTTCCCCTTGGAAGCTTGGCCGGCCGTTTTGCCGATCTCGGCGTCGCGAAAGAAATCGCCGCGAAATTCGGGCAGGCTCCGCTGGCGGGCCAACCCGAACAGCTTCTCCCCAAGGGCTGCCAATGCAGGCACTTTATTTCGCAGGCGGATGAACCCCCGCAGCGCTACGGCCAACCGCGCATATCGCGGCATCTCGGCGATCAGGCGCTCGCGGCGGCCATAGCCCAGTTTCTGCCCGCGCTGATACAGCACCTCAGTCTTCATCTTGGCCATGTCGACCCCGGTCGGGCATTCGCGTTTGCAAGCCTTGCAGCCGACACAAAGCTTCATCGTCTCGGCCATCTCGTCCGAGAAGAGCGCATCCTTGCCAAGCCGTCCAGACAGCGCCAGCCGCAGGGTATTGGCACGGCCACGTGTCACGTCGCGTTCATCGCGCGTCACTCTGTAGCTGGGGCACATTGCGCCACCCTTGAGCTTGCGGCATGCGCCATTGTTGTTGCACATCTCGACGGCGCCCTGAAATCCGCCGCCCTTCCCGGGCCATGCCGACCAGTCATGCCCGGTCTTGACGTCGTCAAAGCTGTAATCGGGCGGGTACCGCATCAGGCTGCGATCATCCATCTTGGGCGCATTCACGATCTTGCCGGGGTTCAGGCGGCTTTCCGGGTCGAAAGCGGCCTTGACCTCTTCGAAGGCAGAAAGAATGCGCGGTCCGAACATCTTGCCGTGAAACTCCGAGCGCACGATCCCGTCGCCATGTTCCCCCGAATGCGAGCCCTTGTAGGCGCTGACCATGTCGAATGCGGCTTCGGCGATCTCGCGCATGGCGCGAACGTCCTTTTCCAGCTTGAGGTTCAGCACGGGCCGCACATGCAGACAGCCTTCCGAGGCATGCGCATACCATGTGCCCTCGGTGCCGTGACTGTGGAACACCTCGGTCAGCCGGTCAGTGTAATCTGCCAGATGCTCAAGCGGGACGGCGCAATCCTCGACGAAGGAGACGGGTTTGCCCTCGTCCTTCATCGACATCATGATGTTGAGTCCCGCCTTGCGCAATTCGCCAATATCGGCGGCAAGGTTCATGTCCCAAACCTCGACCACGCCGCCTTCGCGCTCTGCGCCCTTGCCGAAGCCGTATCCCAGATCCGACATCGTATCCTGCAGGCGGCGCATGTTTTCTTCGTTCTCGGCCTGGCTGTCGGCAAACTCGACGAACAGCATTGCGGCAGGCGTGCCGCGAACGAATTCTTCCAGCGTCTTTGCGTAGATCGGGATCGACCGTGCCAGCCCGATCATCGTGCTGTCCACAAGTTCGACCGAGGTGGGCGCAAGCCCGACCAGAGGCTTGGCCGCCTCCATCGCGGCGCGGAACGTCGGGAAGTGGCAGACGCCGAGAACGCGTGTTTTGGAAGGCAGCGGCGAGAGTTTGATCTCGATTGCGGTGGACAGGGCGAGCGTCCCTTCCGACCCGATCAGCAGATGCGCAAGGTTGATCGGCCGTTCGCCGGGCACCAATGCGTCGATGTTGTAGCCACCGACACGGCGCTGCACCTTCGGGAAGCGTTCGGCGATTTCAAGCGCTTCCCTTGTGCCCAAATCCAGCATTTGCCGTAGCAGGATTTCGGGCACGCGGTTGCCGCTTCCGGGGCCGAAATCGAACGGTGTTCCGTCTGCCAGAAGCCCTTCGATCCGGTCGACATTGTCCCGCGTCGTACCATAGCGAAGCGAACGTGAGCCACAGGAGTTGTTGCCGACCATACCACCGATCGTCGCGCGCGACGCGGTCGAGACATCCACCGGAAACCAGAGTCCGTGGGATTTGAGCTGACGGTTGAGATCATCCAGAACGATCCCTGGCTCCACAACGGCGCGCCGTCCCTCGACATTGAGTTCGAGTATGCGGTTGAGGTGTTTCGAACAGTCGACAACCAGCCCGGCATTGACCGTCTGTCCGCATTGCGACGTGCCGCCGCCGCGCATGGTGATGGGAATGCCCGCGCCGCGTGCCGCATCAAGTGCGGCGGCCACATCATCCGCAGATTTGGGAATCACCACGCCGGCCGGCATGATCTGATAGATGGACGCGTCCGTGGCATAGCGCCCACGGGAAAAGGAATCGACCAAAACCTCGCCCTGAACTTCACGCGCCAAATGAGCCAAGGTCTTTTCTTTCAACATTCCATTCATTCCCGCAAAAATATTTCGTGACGTCTTGACATAATATTGAATTCATAATTCACTTCAACACAATTCACGAGCCTGCAATGCTAGGCTCTGACGTTATTCGGGAGAACGACCACATGACTGCCGGCCGCCATTTTCTTCAAATCCCTGGCCCATCCAATGTCCCTGACCGCATTTTGCGCGCCATGGATTATCCGACAATGGATCATCGTGGTCCTGCCTTTGCAGATGTAGGCCGCAAGGCCCTTGAAGGTATGAAGTCGATTTTCAAGACCGAGTCCCGCGTCGTGATTTACCCGTCCTCTGGAACCGGCGCTTGGGAGGCAGCCTTGGTGAACACGCTGTCGCCGGGCGATACCGTGCTGATGTATGAGACCGGTCATTTCGCGACCCTGTGGAAGAAGCTGGCGGAAAAGCTGGGTCTCAACCCGGTGTTCATCGAAGGCGACTGGCGCGGGGGCGCCGATGCCGATGCGATCGAAGCCCGCCTGCGGGATGACAAGACCCATGAGATCAAGGCGGTTTGCGTCGTGCACAATGAAACCTCGACCGGTGCGGTGACGCCGGTTGCAAGGGTGCGCAAGGCAATCGACGCTGCAGGACATCCCGCGCTGTTGATGGCGGACACGATTTCATCGCTGGCGTCGGTTGATTTCCGCCATGACGAATGGGGCGTGGACGTCACTGTGTCGGGCTCGCAAAAGGGTCTGATGTTGCCGCCGGGCCTGTCGTTCAACGCCATCAGCGAGAAGGCTCTGAAGGTGGCGGAAACAGCCGGTCTCAAGCATTCCTATTGGAGCTGGGATGAAATGGCCGGTCCAAACGAGACGGGCTACTTCCCGTATACCCCGGCGACCAACCTGCTCTATGGCTTAAATGAAGCCATCGACATGCTGCACGAAGAGGGGCTGGACAACGTCTTTGCCCGCCACAAGCGCCACGCCGAGGCGACACGCGCGGCTGTTGAGGCTTGGGGTCTTGAGGTGCTGTGCAAAGTGCCCGAGCATCGCTCGCCGGTTCTGACCGCTGTGATGGTGCCCGAAGGCCACTCTGCTGATCGGTTCCGTTCGGTGACCTTGCAGAATTACGACATGTCGCTCGGCAATGGTCTGTCCAAGGTCGCTGACCGGGTGTTCCGTATCGGTCATCTGGGTGATTTCAACGACCTGATGCTGTGCGGCACCCTTTCGGGTGTGGAAATGGGCCTGCGCGATGCTGGTGTCCCGCACAGGGCAGGGGGCGTTCAGGCGGCGCTTGATGTGCTCGGGCGTAAATTTGGCGCCGAACGCGCCGCGGCGTGATATAGACTGACGACGGTCGCGGGCGGAGGGAGGGCCGCCCGCGATAACCCCGCGACTAGTCAAGGGGATGAGCAAGAAAGAGAACCGCGCAAAACCGGGCGACGAAACAGCCCTCGGGCATCGCACCGGTCGCTGCGCAAAATCGAAACCTATGGGAGGATCAAATGAAAAAAACATTGCTTGCAACGGCACTTGCTTCGCTGATGGCCGTACCGGCCGCTGCGGCGGACCTGACATTAAAGTTCGGCCATGTCGGCGCGCCGGGCTCTTTGTTCGAAGCCACGGTAAATCATTACGCGGCCTGCGTCGGTGAAAAATCCAGCGGCTCCGTAGAGGTGCAGACCTTCGGCTCGTCCCAGCTGGGCAAGGACAAGGAACTGCTTCAGAAGCTGAAGCTGGGTCAGGTCGATTTCGCTCTGCCGTCTTCGATCATGTCGTCGGTTAGCGACGTCTTTGGCATCTTTGAAATGCCCTATATCATCAAGGACCGCGATCATATGCGCCGTGTCCAGGATGCCATGATGGGCAAGTTGCAGGGCGAGGCTCAGGCAAACGGCTACTACATCGTCGGTCTGGCAGAAAATGGCTTCCGCCACATCACCAACAACGTGCGCCCGATCACTGTTCCGGCTGATCTCGATGGGATCAAGCTGCGCACACCGAATGGCGCCTGGCGTGTGAAGATGTTCCAGCAGTATGGTGCAAACCCGACCCCGATGGCCTTCTCGGACGTGTTCACAGCGCTGCAGACGGGTGTGATCGACGGTCAGGAGAACCCCTATGCACAGATCGCTTCCGCCAAGTTTCAGGAAGTCCAGAAATACCTGTCGATCACCGGTCACGTCTATACGCCGGCTTACATCCTGGCGTCCGACAAGACATTCTCGGGCTACTCGGATGAGGTGAAGCAGGTCCTGACGGATTGCGCCGCTGACACCCAGACCTTCACCTATGAGAAGGCCGCTACGCTTGAGACCGAACTTCTTCAGGTTATCAAGGATGCAGGCGTCGAGGTGAACGAAGCCGACAAGGATGCCTTCATCGAAGCTTCCCAGCCGATCTACGAGGGCTTCGCAGCAGAAGTCGAAGGCGCTCAGGAAATGATCGACCAGGTTCTTGCCCTCGGTCAGTCAAGCTGATCCCTGAATAGATCGCCGGCGGCCTGAAAAGGCCGCCGGTATGGCCCTTACTCTCTCTGCCATTGTCCGACACGCATCTGCCCGTCAGCGGGTGGGATGGTTGAGGTCGGGACTTATGCGAAAAGAAAGCAAACATGACAGGTCTGAATCGCATCCACCAGTTTCTCAGCAGGATCCTGGAGGGCGTGACCATACTTCTGATGGTCATGCTCACAGTCATGGTCATCGTTGCGGTGATCGCACGCCTGATGGGACAAAGCTTTTCTTGGTATGACGAAGTTGCCGCGATCATGCTGGCATGGATCACCTATTACGGCTCGGCCCTTGCGGCATTGCATCGCCGCCATATCGGATTCGACTCGGTTTTGCTGGCTTTGCCGCCGCAGTATCGCATGGGCGCGGTTCTGCTGGGCGAGTTGCTTGTCCTGACATTCTTCGTCCTTATGGCGCGTGCCGGGTTCCAGGTCCTCGAGGTTCTGGCCGGAGACAGGCTTGTTTCGCTGACTTGGGTGCCTATCCAATTCACCCAATCGGTCATTCCGATCGGGGCGATCCTGTTCATCATCTGTCAGATCGTCAGCCTGCCCGATTACTGGATGAAGACCAAACGCGGGATCTCGTTTGAGCATGCAGAGATCGAGGAAGAGGTCGAAACCGAACTCCAAAAGAACAAGGATCGCGCCTGATGCTTATGCTTGCCATTTTCCTGGCCCTTGTGGCGATGATCTGCATCAACGTGCCGATCGCCGTGGCACTGGCGCTCGCCGGTGTCCTTGGGCTGCTGGTGTCCGAAGGGCCTTCGAGCCTCGTGACCATCGCTCTCGATATGTATGACGGATCGACCAAGTTTTCGCTGATTGCGATCCCGATGTTTGTGCTGGCGGGTGCCATTATGAACGCGGGTGGTATCACCGACCGTCTCATCAACTTCGTCTCCGCGCTGATCGGGTTCATCCGTGGCGGTCTGGCGATGGTCAACATCGGCGTGTCGCTGTTCTTCGCCGAAATCTCCGGCTCTGCTGTGGCCGACGTTGCTGCAATGGGCTCGATCCTGATCCCGCAGATGAAAAAGCGCGGCTATTCCAAGGAATTGTCGGCTGCGGTCACATCGTCATCGGCCTCGCTTGCGATCATCATTCCACCGTCCATCCCGATGATCCTCTATGCGGCCTCGGCAAACACCTCGGTTGAGCAGCTGTTCGTGGCGGGCATTGTCCCGGGGCTTCTGGGTGCGGGTGGTCTGATGCTGGTGGCCTATATCTTCGCGCGCCGCTACAACCTGCCCACCGAAGATGCGTTCAACATCCCCCGCCTTCGGGAAACCTTTGTCGATGCGCTGCCGGCCTTCACGCTGCCGATCATCATCCTCGGCGGCATCTTCGGCGGTTTCGTGACCGCCACGGAAGCGGCCGGTCTTGCCGTTCTCGGTGCGATTGTCGTGTCCGGCTGGTACAACCAGATCGATCTCAAGCACCTGCGCCGCGCTATGTTGGATGGTGGCATTCAAACCGCTGTCGTGATGCTTCTGGTGGCGGCGTCTGTCCTGATGGGCGGCTTCCTGACCCGGGCCCAGATTCCTCAGCAGCTTGCCGAAGGCATTCTTGCCATCACGTCCGAGCAGTGGATGATTCTGCT
This sequence comes from Roseobacter sp. AzwK-3b, assembly GCF_000170875.1. Classification (NCBI taxonomy): domain Bacteria; kingdom Pseudomonadati; phylum Pseudomonadota; class Alphaproteobacteria; order Rhodobacterales; family Roseobacteraceae; genus Roseobacter; species Roseobacter sp. AzwK-3b. The sequence goes on along the minus strand of NZ_ABCR01000001.1, from coordinate 150,204 downwards.
GATCCTGAACTTCTTCTTCCTGATCATCGGATTCTTCCTGCATTCGGCAGCGGCCATCATCCTGGTGGTTCCCATCGTCATTCCGCTGATTACCGCAGCTGGCATCGACCCCGTGCATTTCGGTCTGGTCGTGACCCTGAACCTAGCGATCGGACAGCAGACCCCGCCTGTGGCATCGGTACTTATCACCGCCTGCGCGGTGGCGCGTGCCAACATCTGGGAGGTGTCCAAGGTCAACATCTGGTTCATTCTGGTTCTGCTGGCTGTCCTCATGTTGTGCACCTATGTGCCGTCGGTTCCTCTGTTCCTTGTCGAATATTTCTACAGGTAAGGGATTGGCATGACCGAACTGACCCACGAGATCCGCGGGCATACCCTGTGGATCTCATTCAACCGACCCCAGGCGCGCAACGCCCTGACCTTCGAGATGTATGAGGGGCTTGCAGAGCTGTGCCGGTCTGTTCCGACAGATGGCAGCTTGCGGGCAGTGGTGCTTTCGGGTGCGGGTGGCAAGGCGTTTGCCGCCGGCACCGACATGACCCAGTTCCGCGCCTTCGACAAAGCGCAGGATGCCCTGTATTACGAGGCTCGGATCGATGCGGTGCTGGATGCCGTGGAGCGCTGTCCTCTGCCCACGGTCGCTGCCATCAATGGGGCTTGTACAGGAGGCGGAGCGGCCATCGCCGCGGCCTGCGACCTGCGGATCGCGGCGTCGAACCTCAAGTTCGGGTTCCCGATCGCACGCACGCTTGGAAATTGCCTCGCTGCGGCGAATCTGGCGCGGCTCTCGTCGTTGATGGGGGCGGGCCGCGTTCGCGAAATGATCTTCACGGCCCGGCTGATCGGGGCCGAGGAAGCCCATGGCTGTGGCCTGATCTCGGAGATCCTGCCGGATGAGTCCGCCTTGATGGAGCGCGCCGTCGCCTTGGCAGACCATCTTGCCGGCATGGCGCCCCTGACCCTGCGCGCCACCAAGGAGGCGATGCGCCGCACGCAGGCTGCCGCCCGCGCGGAGGATGCCGACCTGATTGAACTATGCTACATGAGCAACGATTTCCGGCACGGGCTCGAGGCCTTTCTTGCCAAGCAGAAACCGGAATGGACAGGGACATGACCAAAGGATCCGAAAACGGCCCTCTGGCTGGAATGAAAGTCGTCGAACTGGCTCATATCATGGCCGGCCCCGTTTGTGGGCTGATGCTTGCCGATATGGGGGCCGATGTCATCAAGGTGGAAAAACCGGATGGTGATGACAGCCGCAGATTTGTGCCGCCCGCGATCAACGGTGAATCCGCCGCCTACATGATGATGAACCGCAACAAGCGCGGCATCGCTCTGAACCTCAAAGAGCCCGAAGCGGTCACGGCGCTGCGGCGTCTGCTGGAAGAAGCCGATGTGGTGATCGAAAATTACCGCATGGGCACCATGGAACGTCTGGGTCTGGGATATGACGAGCTGCGCGCCCTCAATCCACGTTTGATCTACTGTGAAATCTCGGGTTTTGGCCGCACCGGTCCTTATGCGCAACGTGGGGGCTTTGATCTGATCGCGCAGGGCATGTCGGGGCTGATGTCGATCACCGGCGAAGGTCCGGGACGCCCGCCTGTCAAGCCCGGTGCCCCGATTTCCGACATCACCGCCGGTATCATCGCCGCCATGGGCGTCTCGGCGGCCTACGCCCGAATGCTGCAGACCGGCCAGGGGCAAAAGGTCGACACGTCGCTGTTCGAGGCGGCGATCACCCAGACCTATTGGCAATCCGCCATCGCCTTTGCCACCGGGTTAGCGCCCGGTCCGCTTGGGTCCGCCCATCCGCTCAACGCGCCTTACCAATCCTTCCGCACGGCGGATGGCTGGATCAACGTGGGTGCTGCCAATCAACGCAACTGGCTGCGCTTTCTCGAGGTGATCGGTGCGCCGGAATTGGGGGAAGACCCCAGATTCGCCAACAATCACGACCGCATGCAGCACCTTGCCGAGCTCGAGGGCATCCTGAACGAAAAGCTGGCCACCCAGACGACAGCCACCTGGCTTGACCGGATGGAACAAGCGGGGCTGCCTGCTGGTCCAGTACTCGACATTCTGGAAATGCAGGCCGATCCGCAGGCCTTGGCGCGCGACATGATCGTCGAGTTGGAACATCCGAGTGCGGGTCCGGTGAAAACACTCGGCCATCCGGTGAAATTCAGCGAGACACCTGCTTCGATCCGCAGTGCCGCACCTGTCCTGGGCCAGCACAGCCGTGAGGTTTTGTCCGAAGCCGGCTATGACGGCGAGACCATCGATGCGATGATCTCAGCCGGTGCCGTCATCGCGCCCTGAGTGCCGTGACCCGCCCGGAGCCCTCGAAAGTAGAGCAGCTGGCCGACTTGCTGGCCGTGGCACGGCGTGGTGGCCCAAAGGTCCCCTTGGCGGCGGGCACGGGCCTTGCGCGCGAGCAGGCCTTTGACGTCCAGTCGCGTCTGATCGCCGAGTTTGGGCCAGTGGGTGGGTTCAAAGTGGCCTGCCCACCGGATGCCCCGATCGTGATTGCCCCGATTTTTGCAAAGAATATCGTGCAAAGCCCGGGGCTGTTTGCGGTCCCGCCCGGTGAACGCGTGGGCATCGAGCTGGAATATGCCTATCGTCTGACGTCACCACTGCCGTCCGCGACAGCGCCTGATTTCAAGGACCATCTGCGCTCATCGGTCGAATTGCTTCCCGTGATCGAGCTGGTTCAGTCCCGGCTGGAAGACCCTGCAAGTGCGGATCCGACCTTGAAAATGGCGGATAATCAACTCAACGGCGCGCTTGTTCTTGGGACGCCTCTTCCAGCGGGGGCACCGTTCGATACATCCCGCGCCAGCGGCCATTTGAAAGCCGGTGACGAGGTGCTGTTGGATGGCGTCGCGAAAGTCCCCGGCGGAGATGCTTTTGAGACGCTTTACAAACTTGCCCTTGCCATAGGACAGCATTGCGGCGGCTTGCAGGTTGGACAGGTGGTCATCACAGGCTCGCTTAACGGCTTGCCGTGGGTCCTGGCTGAAAAACAGGTCCATGGCCACATAGACGGACTTGGTGACGTCAGCCTGCTGTTGACAGCGGAATAACGTCCCTGACCAGACAAACAGCCCTGCCAACGCCCGATCATTGCGGAGAACCACATGAATTATTTTTTGCGATAGTGGTGAGCCGTGCAGGATTCGAACCTGCGACCCACTGATTAAAAGTCAGTTGCTCTACCAACTGAGCTAACGGCCCACTAGGCGGCCTATCTAGAAAGAGCAGAGCAGGGGGTCAACCCCGAAATTGCGCGATTTGGATGCGGGTGCTGGATTCGTTTCGGCGCCGGGTTTATATGCCACGCATGAGCATGCAAAAAGACACCGGTTTGCCTTTCATGAAGATGCACGGGCTTGGCAACGATTTTGTCGTGCTGGATGCGCGTGCGCGCTCGCTCGAGGTCACGCCTGCCCTCGCGATTGCCCTTGCAGACAGGCATAAAGGCGTCGGGTTCGACCAGCTTGCCGTCATCAGCCAGGGCCAGCGAGACGCGCATCTTACATTTTATAATGCAGATGGGTCGACCTCGGCTGCTTGCGGGAATGCGACGCGCTGCATCGCGCGTTTTCTGATGGACGAATCAGGACAAGGCGAACTCTGCCTGACTACTGATCGCGGCGATCTGTATGCGCTGGATCGGGGAGAGGGTATGACTGCGGTCAATATGGGCCAGCCGCAGTTGGAATGGCAGGATATTCCCCTTGCCGAAGCCATGGATACTGTCGAACTTCCGATCGAAGGAGGGCCTTCAGCGACTGGGATGGGCAACCCGCATTGCACGTTCTTTGTCGAGGATGCCGAGGCGATTCCCCTTGAGCAGTTTGGCCCGCGATATGAGCATCACCCGCTTTATCCTGAACGCACGAATGTGCAGGTCGTCAGCGTGACTGGCCCCGATCACTTGCGGATGCGCGTGTGGGAGCGTGGGGTTGGGCATACGCTTGCGTCGGGGTCGTCTTCCTGTGCGGCGGCGGTCGCGGCGGCCCGCAGGGGGCTCACAGGCCGCAAGGTGCGGATAGATCTGGACGGCGGCACACTATATATAGACTGGCGCGAGGACGGTGTCTGGATGACGGGGCCGACGGCGCATGTGTTCGACGGGGTTTTGACGCAAGAGTTTCTGGAGGGGCTGGGATGACCGGCGCGCCTAAATTCACCACGCTTGGGTGCCGCCTGAATGCCTATGAAACCGAGGCGATGAAGGAACTGAGCCAGCAGGCGGGGCTGGAAAATGCAGTTATTGTAAACACTTGCGCGGTTACGGCTGAGGCGGTGCGCAAGGCACGACAGGAGATCAGAAGGCTGCGGCGGGAAAACCCGACCGCCCGGCTGATCGTCACCGGATGCGCAGCACAGACCGAGCCTGAAACCTTCACCGCCATGCCCGAAGTGGACGCCGTCATCGGCAATACCGAGAAGATGCAGCCTTCGACTTGGGCTGGGCTTGCCGCAGATTTCATAGGAGAAACAGAGGCTTGCCAGGTCGACGACATCATGTCGGTGACCGAAACGGCGGGTCATCTGATCGACGGGTTCGGGACGCGGAGCCGGGCGTATGTGCAGGTGCAGAACGGGTGCGATCATCGGTGCACGTTTTGCATCATTCCGTTCGGGCGCGGGAATTCGCGGTCGGTGCCGGCGGGGGTTGTGGTGGATCAGATCAAGCGATTGGTCGACCGGGGCTTTAACGAAGTGGTGCTCACGGGCGTGGATCTGACCAGCTGGGGGGCCGATCTGCCCGCCGAACCGAGGCTTGGAGATCTGGTCATGCGCATCCTGAAACTGGTTCCCGATCTTCCGCGCCTGCGGATTTCCTCTATTGATTCCATAGAGGTAGATGACAACCTGATGCAGGCGATCGCCACCGAGAAACGCCTCATGCCGCATCTGCATCTGAGCTTGCAGCATGGCGATGACCTGATTCTCAAAAGAATGAAGAGACGGCACCTCAGGGATGATGCGATCCGGTTCGTGGAGGAGGCGCGGGGGCTGCGGCCGGAGATGACATTCGGGGCGGATATCATTGCGGGCTTTCCCACCGAGACCGAGGCGGCTTTTGCCAACTCATTGAAATTAGTGGAAGAATGTGACCTGACATGGCTGCATGTCTTTCCCTATAGCCCAAGGCCGGGCACGCCGGCGGCACGGATGCCGCAAGTGAACGGGCGCGACATCAAGGAGCGCGCGGCGCGGCTGAGGGCGGCGGGTGAGCGGCAGGTGACACGACATCTGGCAGAGCAGCAGGGGCGCACCCACTATATATTGATGGAAAGCGCGCGCATGGGCCGGACGGAACAGTTCACCGAAGTGACCTTCGACGCCGATCAGAGCGAGGGACATATCGTGACCGCCACCATCGCAGGCACCCGCGGCCATCAGCTTGTCGCTGCCTGAAGATCGTACGATCCGTACGAAACCTACACGCGTTTGGGACCAAACGACGAGGCAACCCCCGGATTTGTGTCCATCCCGTACACAACGGCGTCTAAACCCGCGCTCCAGCCCCCGAAAGGACAGCCCGAAACAGGGCGCATCGAGAGGGCTGGCAAAGGCGGCGGAGCACCCCTAAGGTCAGGTGTCGGATCGTGCGATCATCCGACCCTCAGGAGGCTCCAATGAAACTCATGTCGTCCCCGACCTCGCCTTTCGTGCGCAAGGTGCATGTGCTGCTGCACGAAACCGGACAGTACGAAGCGATCGACATCTACGCCAAACCGACCAGCCCCTTCGACACCGCCCCCGAAGTGGCGACAGCCAACCCGTTGGGAAAGATCCCGGCGCTGATCCGCGAGGATGGGCCGACGCTTTATGACAGTCGGGTGATCTGCCGGTTTCTGGACGATCACGCCAAGGCGGGGCTTTATCCCGACGGGCGCATCTGGGAGACGCTGACGCTGGAGGCGACGGCGGACGGGATCATGGAGGCAGCGGTGCTGATGCTTTACGAGCACAAGCTGCGCCCGGCGGAAGCGGTTTTGGACAGCTGGGTGGATGCGCAATGGTCCAAGATCGAGCGCGCGGTCTCGGCGCTGAATGCGCGCTGGATAAGCCATCTGCGCGGGCCGCTGGACATGGGCCAGATCGCGGTCGGCTGTGCCTTGGGATATCTGGATTTCCGCCATGACGCGCGCGGCTGGCGCAAGGGCAATGACGCGCTGGACGATTGGTACGCGGTCTTTTCGCAGCGCGAGAGCATGAAGCTCACGGCGCCGGCGGATGCGGCCTAACCCCGCTTGCATCGGCTTGCCGGGCGGACCGGTCTTGGAAAAGACCGGTCCGGACTGTCAGGATTTGGCCTGTCAGAATCTGGCCTGTCAGAAATTGTAGCTGATACCGAAATTCACCGCATGGGTGACAAGCTCGACACTGGCCTTGCCGGCGAGCTGTCCGGGGGCCGGGTCGATGGTGATGTCGTTGTCGGACCACGTGACCTGGTATTCGCTGAACAGCGCCCAGTTTTCGTTGAGCTCGTATTTCAGACCCGCCAGACCGCGCAGCGCGAGGCCGGTGGTTTCGTAGCCGAAAGTACGCACCGGCGAGCCGATGACCTGCGCATCCACATGCGGGATCGCCACACCGACACCGCCGCCCACGTAAGGCGTGAAGCGCGGGGTCTTGGCGAAGGCGCCGGGCCAGCGCTTCATCACGTTGGCGGTGATGATGTTGTGACCGTCGGACAATTCGAACCGGCTGAGACCCAGGGCGGCAAGATCGCCGGACGAGGCATAGGCCTTGGCATGGGTGCCTTCGAGGCCGAAGCCGATATTGTTGTCCATCCACCAGATGGCGCGGCCGCCATAGTAGAAGGGGTTGTCCAGGGGCTTGCCGGCCCAGTCGACGGACTGGCTGATCGGGGCGCCGCCGGGCAGGGTGCCGCTGAGGGTGCTGTTATCGACGCTTTGGATGCCCACATAGAGGCTGAGTTCCATTTCGGCGGCGGCGGGCGTGGCCAGCGCTGCGGCGGCCACCAGGCCCAATGAGGTGAGACTGTTTTTCATGCTGAAGTCTTTCAAATCCGCAATATATGCCAGAAGGTCCTAAACCTTTAATGACAAGGTCTCAAGCGCGACACTTCCGCGCCCCGTTCAAATCGGCGGCATTGCGCACTGGACGACCCCCGCACACCCGGCTAAATAGCGTTCCAAACATGCCCCGGATCTCCGGCCGTGGATTCCGTGGATCGGGTCGGGGCACGTGTTCGGCTTTGAAAATGGAGTAGACCCTGTGTCCCACGTAGAAGACCACGAAGGCACCCGCAGAGACTTCCTCTACTACGCTACCGCAGGCGCGGGGGCAGTGACCGCCGGGGCCGCGATCTGGCCCCTGGTCGACCAGATGAATCCCTCGGCGGATGTGCAGGCCCTGAGCTCGATCCAAGTGGATGTCTCGGGCATTGCGGAAGGTTCGCAAATCACCGTCAAATGGCTTGGCAAACCGGTGTTCATCCGCCGCCGCACCCCGGCGGAAATCGAGGATGCGCGCTCGGTCGATGTGGCTGATCTGCCTGACGGGATCGCGCGCAACAACAATATCAGCGGCGACGTGCCGGCGACGGACGAGAACCGCGCGATGGATGAAAGCGGTGAATGGCTGGTGCAGATGGGTGTGTGCACGCATCTGGGCTGCGTGCCGATGGGCAATGCCGGCGACTTTGCGCTGGAAGGTGGCGTCGGCGGCTGGTTCTGTCCCTGCCACGGCTCACATTACGATACATCGGGCCGTATTCGCAAAGGCCCCGCGCCGGAAAACCTTCCGGTGCCCGTCGCAGAATTCGTCGACGAGTCGACGATCAAACTGGGATAAGGAAACGCGCTCATGTCCGGAATTCCGCACGATCATTACGAACCGCAATCAAATGGTGCCAAGTGGCTGCATCGGCGTCTGCCGATCGTCGGCCTCATGTATGACACCCTGATGCTGCCGACCCCCAAGAACCTCAACTGGATGTGGATCTGGGGTATCGTCCTTACCTTCTGTCTCGTGCTGCAGATCGTGACCGGCATCGTGCTGGTGATGCATTACACGCCGCATGTCGACATGGCCTTCGCGTCGGTCGAGCATATCATGCGCAACGTGAATGGCGGCCACATGATCCGCTATCTGCATATGAATGGCGCATCGCTGTTCTTCTTCGCGGTCTATCTGCATATCTTCCGCGGGCTTTACTACGGCTCGTACAAGGCGCCGCGCGAGGTGACGTGGATCATCGGCATGCTGATCTACCTGCTGATGATGGGCACGGCCTTCATGGGCTACGTTCTGCCCTGGGGTCAGATGTCGTTCTGGGGCGCCACGGTGATTACCGGCCTCTTCGGCGCGATTCCCTTCATCGGTGAGCCGATCCAGACCTGGCTTCTGGGCGGACCGGCGGTGGACAACGCGACGCTGACGCGCTTCTTCTCGCTGCATTACCTGCTGCCCTTCGTGATCGCGGCGCTGGTCGCGGTGCATATCTGGGCCTTCCACACCACGGGCAACAACAACCCGACCGGTGTCGAGGTGCGGCGCGGATCGAAGGCCGAGGCCGAGAAGGACACGGTGCCGTTCTGGCCCTATTTCGTGATCAAGGACCTGTTCGCGCTGGCCCTGATCATGGTGGTCTTCTTCGCTGTCGTCGGCTTCATGCCCAACTATCTCGGCCACCCCGACAACTATGTCGAGGCGAACCCGCTGGTCACCCCGTCGCATATCGTGCCCGAATGGTACTTCCTGCCGTTCTACGCGATCCTGCGCGCCTTCGACGACACGGTGTGGATCGTGCAGCTGGCGGGCTTCCTGACCGGTGGCATCATCGACGCGAAGTTCTTCGGTGTTCTGGCGATGTTCGGTGCAATCGTGGTGATGGCGCTGGCGCCGTGGCTCGATACGTCGAGCGTGCGCTCGGGCCGGTATCGTCCGATGTTCAAGTGGTGGTTCGCCCTGCTGATCGTCGACTTCATGGTGCTGATGTGGGTCGGTGCGATGCCTGCCGAAGGTATCTATCCGGTGATCGCGCTGATCGGCTCGGCCTATTGGTTCGCCTACTTCCTGATCATCCTGCCGCTGCTGGGCGTGATCGAGAAGCCGCTGGCGCAGCCTGACACGATCGAGGCCGATTTCGACGCCCATTACCCCAAGAAAGCGGGCGATGCGGGCCAAGCTGCCGCTGCGCCGGCTGAATAAGAAAGGATACGGGATCATGTTCAAGAAACTCGCGATTTCCGCAGTTGCCGCCCTGACCCTTTCCGCCGGGGGCGCAATGGCTGCCGGCGCTGCGGGCTATGTCGAGGATGTGGACTTTTCGTTCGAAGGACCGTTCGGCAAGTTCGATCAGAACCAGCTGCAGCGCGGACTGAAAGTCTATACCCAGGTCTGCGCGGCCTGCCACGGCATGCAGTACGTTCCGTTCCGCACGCTGGCGGATGAGGGTGGGCCGCAGCTTCCTGCGGACCAGATGCGTGCCTATGCCGAGCAGTTCGAGGTCTACGATGCGGAGATCGACGATTTCCGCGCCGCGCGCCCGACGGATCACTTTCCGATGTCGGCACTGGAAAATGCGCCTGACCTCAGCATGATGGCGAAGGCGCGCGCCGGTTTCCACGGGCCGTATGGCACCGGGATGGCGCAGCTGTTCAAAGGTATGGGCGGCCCGGAATACATCTATTCGCTGCTGGTCGGTTATACCGGTGAGACCAAAGAAGAAGCCGGGACGACCCTCTATGAGAACAAGGCGTTCCCCGGTGGCTGGATCGCCATGGCGCCGCCGCTTTACGGTGAGGATGTCGAGTTCGACGACGGGCATATCAATACCATCGAAAGCCAGTCCGAGGATGTGTCGGCCTTCCTGATGTGGGCCGCGGAGCCGAAGATGATGGCGCGCAAGCAGGCGGGCCTGACCGGTGTGATCTTCCTGACGGTGCTGACGGTGTTGCTGTATCTGACGAACAAGCGCATCTGGGCGCCGATCAAGCGCAAGGACGTTGCCTGATCCGGGCTATCCGACAGAATGAAACAGCGAAAAACCCCGTCCTCTGGACGGGGTTTTTTGTTGGGCTGGTCAGAGGGCACTACCGCTGGTCAGGGGGCAAGGCCGTTCGAACGGCCTTGGGCACGCAATGTCGAAATTGCATGCGTCCCGCCTTGTGACGAGGGGCCTGCGCCAAGGCGTTTCGAAACGCCTTGCGCTGACGGCCCGGTTGGTCAGTCGCGGCGCAGGGTGTCGCCTTCGGTGATCGTCGGTTCCAGCGCGACGCGCACCGGCGCGCTGTTGGTCGGGTCATCGACCCGCGCCGCGATGATCTGGGCGGCGCGGCGGCCGATGTCCTGACGGCAGGCATCCATCGTCGCCAGCTCGCGCGGCAATCCCTTGAGCAGGTTGAGCCCGTTGAACCCGGCCAGCCCGATCTGACCCGGGATATCGACGCCCTGTCCGATCAGGTGCATCAGCCCGCCCGCGCCGATCATGTCGTTCGAGTAATAGATGAAATCCAGATCGGGCGTCCGCGTAAGCAGTGCCTCGGTCAATTCGCGGCCTTTCACAAGCGCCGAGCCGCCGGAATAGAATTCCTGATCGGCCATCTCGATCCCGGCCTTGGCCAGAGCCTCGGTGAAGCCTTCGAAGCGTTTGCGGGCGCGATGATCGAGCGGCATCTTGGTGCCGACAAAGCCGATCCGCTTGTATCCGGCGCGGATGATTTCCTGCGCCATCTGCTGACCGGCGCGGCGATGCGAAATGCCGACCACCGAATCCACGGGCGTGCCGTCGACATCCATGATCTCGACCACCGGGATCCCCGAGGCGCGCAACATGGCGCGGCTTGCGTCGGAATGTTCCAGCCCGGCGATGATGACGCCCGAAGGCCGCCAGGACAGCATCTCGTAGAGGACTTTCTCTTCTTTCTCGGGAAGATAATCGGTCAGGCCCACGACGGGCTGCAGGTCGGTTTCCTCGAGGACCTTGCTGATGCCGGTCATCACTTCGGGAAACACCATGTTGGACATCGACGGGATGATGACCGCCACGAGGTTGACCCGCTGGCTGGCCAATGCGCCCGCGATCTTGTTGGGCACATACCCAAGCCGTTTGGCCGCTTCGAGCACACGTTGGCGGGTGGCATCGGACACGTCGCCGCGATTGCGCAACACGCGGCTCACGGTCATTTCCGACACGCCGGATGCTTCGGATACATCACGCAAGGTCAGGGGGCGATGATCGGGCTTGGTCACGTGTCTTTTCCTGAGGGTCTTTTACCTAGTGTTACCGCGAACACGGAGACGGGATCAAGCGCGACGCGTAGGCGCAATCTGACGATGACAAAGCTGCACAGGCGCGTTAAACGAGGCCCCGACGGCCCCGTGGCTCAACTGGATAGAGCAGCCCCCTCCTAAGGGGCAGGTTGCAGGTTCGAATCCTGCCGGGGTCACCAAGGGCCAAATCATCCTATCCAAAAGCATCGCGGGGGCGGGCGCGCTTTGATGGCGCGGGCGCCAGATTTATACCAGGTGATAAAAGGTGAGGTGGTTTGATCAAAAAAGCTTGCATCCGCAAGGCATTCAACTACGCCCGCGAAACCGCCCGTATCAGTGACATGTTGTAAGAGGATCGATCAGAGCCGCCTGAGGGGACATTACATGGCGCGACTGTTTCATGACCTGATTTGGGTCTTTCGTTGCGACCTGCAGTCAAGCGCAAATGATTTGCGTCTGACGCTGCTTCCAGCCTTGGTCGCCATGCTTGTTCTGGTCCTGGGCGGGGGCGCTTTGCTTCTGGCGTTTGAAGATGAATTCGTTCGAGGATACGCGTTTGTTCATGGACAGGACGACGACGAGGCCCTGGCAACCATCGAATTGAGATATTACAGGGCGTTGGTGGGCTTGGGCGCTCTTGCGGTCTGCCTTGTCGTGAACAGGTATTATTTCACGGTTCTCAGCCTGTTGGCCTTGCTCGTGACGATCAGTGTGATGTCGGATTATTTTTCTTCCGTTCAGGTTCAGTACAGCGAAAGTCGCTTTGAAGAATATCTCCAGCGATACGGTGTCGAGCTTTGGGCTATATCGGTTATTCTCCGACTGTCGTTTCTGGGGTTGTTGCTGTGGGCGGCCAAGGATGTGCGGGCCTATCACCTGTCCCGCCCTCGCTGGTGACTGCCTGCCCCCCGCAGTCGTGAGGCGGATGGCCGGTCAAGGTCACCGGGGCCGGGGTGGTCCGGGCGGGGAGATCGCCGGACGCGGGCGCGTCATCCCTTGCTGGCCATGGCTTCGGCGGTTTGTTCCGCAAGGTTGATCCCGGCCTGATTCATCGTGAGATAGGTGTAATCGGCACCGGCCTCGCGGATCTGCTCCAAATGGGCCTCGTGAAGGGCATGGGCCACGATCGGGCCGGTGAAGCCGCGTTGCCGCAGCGAGCGGGCGGCGATCAGTTTCGCCTCGAGATCGTCCATGGCAAGGATCGCGGCCTTGATCTGACCCAGAGAGCAGCTGCGCCAGAAATTGCTGTCTTCGGCATCGGCGAACATCACGTTGCGCCCGGCGTCGCGATGGGCCTGCGCCTTGTAGGTGTCGGCATCCAGCCCGAGCGGTTTGTAGCCCTGTTCCGTCATCTCACGGTAGGCGGCGCTGCCGGTGCGGCCCATTCCGAAGATCAGAACATCCGCGTCGCCCATGTTCTTGGGCTGCTCGTCGGGGTGGATCGTGTCCCGCTCATAGCGGCGCAGCCGGGTTTCGTAGCGTTCATAAAGCGGATGCGCATAGCGGTTGAGGGGGGCCGAGATCACGAAGGAGATCGACACGGCGATGGCCAGAGGCACGAGGTATTCGGGCAGCACGCCCGCCGCGACGATCAGGCCGAATTCGGAATAGGCGGTCAGGCTGAGGGCGCTAAGAAAGGCGCTGCGCGCCCGCAGCTTGAAGGCCACCAGCAGGGCGAAGAACAGCGCGCCCTTGAGCGCCAGCGCAATGCCGGCGGCAATGGCGAACACCATCGCGCCCCAGTCGGGCAGGCCGGTCAGGCCGATCTGCAGGAAGAAGCCGACGAGAAAGATCTCCTTGAGCGACCAGAGCGAGGCGCCCAATTCCTTGGCGCGGGGATGGGTGGACAAGAGCACGCCCATCACCAGAGCGCCGATTTCCGACGAGAGGCCCATCGCTTGAAAGCCCATGCCGCCGATCACCAGCGACAGCAGCATCCCCATCAGCACCAGCAATTCGTCATGCCCGGCGATGTCCAGAAGTCGGTGGAGAACGGGGCGCAACAGCGGCAGGCCGAACAGCATGAGCGCCCAGATATTGGGGGTCTGCCCCGACCAGATCGCCAGCACCGCTAGCGCGATGATGTCCTGCACGATCAGGATGCCGATGGCGGTGCGGCCATGAAACGCGCCCAGTTCCCGCTTGGTTTCAAGGAGTTTCGCGGCCAGCACGGTGGAGGAAAACGACAAGGCGATGGCCATGAGAAGGGCGGTATTCCAGTCCAGCCCCATGAGAAATTTCAGCCCCGGCATGAACAAAAGGACCGACAGGGCGAAATGGACCAGCGCGCCGCCCACGACCTGTGGTTGGGCGATCTGGCCGATCTTGAGCTTCAGGCCGACGGTGAAGAGCAGCATCAGCACGCCGAGATGGGCGACATGCTCGAGCGTCTTGCCGGTATAGGTCGGCACGCCCAGAAGTGGCGAGCACAGGTTGATGGCGAAACCCGCCGCCAGAAAGCCGACAAGCGGTGGCAAGCCGATCTGGCGCACGGCGAGACCGAACACGAATGCAAAGCTGATAGTAATGACTTCGAACATGACGCAGACACCCTTTGGGCCGATATGGCCTTGATCTTATCCATTTTTCCCATCGCCCGTCACTGGTTTTGGGACAGATGAGTCTGAGTGCTTAACGGAAAAATGGTGGGCGGTGTTAGAGGGGTGGCATCAGGTGAGCGCGCCGGATGTGGCGGGGTCAGGGCCGGGACAGAAGGCTGCGGGCGGTGGTCTGACCGGAGAGGATCGCGCCATGTGCCGTGCCGAAATAGGTGTCCGAGCACGCCTCGCCCGCAAACCACAGCTGCCCGTCCCAATCGGGGCCGGCAAGCGCACGGCGGGTCGAAGGACCGGTGCCCACGGCATTGAAGCTGTAGCTGCCGAGCGCATGGCGATCCTGTCCCCAGCGGGTGATCTGCGCGGCTTGCGGTGCGGGAAAGCGGTTGCCGAACATGGCGCGCAGCGCCTCATGCGCGGCGGCGATGGTGTCACGGTCGCTCAAGCGTTCCACCGTCTGTGCAGCGTCGGCGGCGTTGAAGCCCAGAAGAACGGGCGCACGAAGCGCACGCGCCAGAGAGACCCATTCGCCCCAATAGCCCGCGCGCGGACCAAGCCAGCCGATCCAGTCCACATCCTCGGGCCAGTGGATGCGGTCGAAGCGCAACCAGCATTTGTTCAACAGCCCCATGCGCAGCGTGTCGATCGCTTTTTGACGGCTCGAGGCGAGCGGAGTTGCAAAGCGCAGGCGGCCCGATTGCAGAACGCCAAGCGGCAGGGTGCAGATCACGTGATCGGCGGTGAGACTGTTGCCGTCGGCCAGCTCTACTGCGCCGGGCGCGATGCGGGTCACCTCGGCGGAGAGGCGGATATCGAGGCCCTGCGCCAGATGGGCGGTGATCTGGTCGAACCCGTCGGGAAAGAGCATGTCCGCGCCGCCGAATTCCTCGGCTTCTTGCCCATACCATGCCGAAAGCTGCTGCGCGGGGCTGCCGTATTCCTGTTCCAGCGTGCTGTTGACCAGATAGGTGACCAGCCGCCGCAGGCTGGCATCGGCGCGCTGCCAGTCGGGGGAGGCTTCGAGCGCCTGAGCCAACGAGAGATCGCGCGGCTGATTTTCGGCGGCGGCGAGGGCGCGGCGCAGAAGGGTTTCGGCGGGCCGCAGATCGTGGTCGATGGGCGCGCCATCGGGGCCGAGCAGGAGGCTGGCGTCGTAGCTGGTGGCGACAAGGCGCGCGCCCGCGTCACGGGCCAGTTGGGTCAGGGGATTTCCGCGTTGGCCGTGACTCCAGCTGGCGCCCAGATCCATCGGCAAATCGGGCCAGAGGCGGGAGGTATGGATGCGCCCGCCGATGCGGGAGCGGGCTTCGAGCACGGTCACGGACTGGCCTGCGTCGTGGAGGGCGCGGGCCGCCGACAGCCCCGACAGGCCCGCGCCGATCACGAGACTGCGGCGGGGTGTCCGCGCATGGGTGTGGCCAATGGCGCTGCCGCCGAGCACCATAGCCCCTATGCCGGTCAACAACTGCCGTCTGGTCGGGGGCGCGTCTGCAGCCTGCAACGCCTGCGCGTGTCGTTTGAGCCAGCCCGCCATGGCAATCACCCTTTTCACACTCGTCTGGAAGGCTAAAGAAATCGAAACGGGCGTGAATGCAACCGGATCTGTCAGGCTCAGGCGTCTTTCAGGGTCTCGACCATGAGGTTCTGGGTCTTGCCGTCCTTGGTTTCGGCAAAGAGGATCGTCTGATGCGGGAATGGGATCTCGATATTGCGGGCGTCGAACACCTGCTTGAGCAGGCCGTTATAGGCGCGACCCACGCCCCATTGCCGACCCGGCACGCATTTGATCCGGGCGCGCAGCATCACCGCGCTGTCGCCGAAGCTGTTGACGCCGAACCACTCGATATCGTCGAGGATGCCGCTGGCCTGTTCGGGATCGGAGCGCAATTCGTCGAAGGCGTCGAGCATGGCCTGTTTCACCTCGTCGACATTCTCGCGGTAGGCCACGCCCATGTCGCAGACGAAATAGCCGTAATCCTTGACGTAGTTCGACACCATGTCGACCGAGGAAAACGGGATGATGTGATAGACGCCCTGCACATCCCGCAGGCTGACCGAGCGGATGGTGAGCCGCTCCACCGTGCCGGTGGTGCCGCCGACGGTGACCACATCGCCCACGTTCATCGCATTCTCGAACTGAATGAAGATGCCGGTGATGATGTCCTGCACCATCTTCTGGGCGCCGAAACCGATGGCGAGGCCCAGCACCCCGGCGGAGGCCAGCAAGGGGGCAATATCAAGCCCGATCTCGGCCAGAACGAACATCAGGGTGATGATGACCAGCGCGATGGTCGCGGCATTGCGCAGAAGCGTGAGCAAGGTGCGTTCGCGCGCGGTGGGCACCGAGCCGAATTCGGGATTGAGCCGGTAATCCACCCAGGAGGTCAGCGCCAGCCAAAGGCCGAAGGACACCAGCAGCACCAGCGAGACCGACAGGACCATGCCCGTCAGGCGCAGGCCCAGTTGGCTGACCATCCAGCCACGCAGGTCGATGAGGCCGATGGCGTTGAGCGCCATCAGCACGACGATCGCGAAGATCAGCCCGCGAAGGACGAAAAGCGCCTTGGGCAAGAAGCTATTCAGGCGGGTTTGCAGCAGCGGCACACGGCCAGAAAGACCGGGCGGTAGCATCACCCCGCGCAGCATCAGGCGGCTGAGAAAGCCCGAGGCGACAAAGCCAAGAAGCCCGACCACCAGAACCTGCCCGGAGGCGAGGAAGGTTTGGAACATGGCGTTTCCGGGCCGGATGAGCACGATCACGAACATCGCCAGTAAATAGGCCAGAGCCGGCCAGTGCCAGTGCTGGGCAAGGTAAACCAGAGCGCCGCGCGGCCCCTGACGGGGCGTCTCGGGGGTGCTGGGGGCGGGGGCTTGGTCGGTATCCAGCATCCAGTCGGTCACGGGTTTGCGGTTGCGCAGCACGAGCCAGATCGCAAAGGCCAGAACGGCGAAGGCGATCAGCGCCGATACGGCGCGACCGGCCGCGAAGGACACGTTGCTGTTGATGATCGGCACCACCAGAAGCTGGCCGTATCCCACGACGCCGACAATCAGGTTGATCCGCGACGACAGGTAAGAGGCGGCCCGGTCCCCGATGGGCAGGGCGCGAAGCGAGGGGGCAGAGGGCGAGAGCACCAGACGCACCGCGACCTTGGCCATTTCGACCAGCAGGAAGGCGTTGAGATAGAGGGTCTGGCGGATGCCGATCTGACCGAAATCGCCCAAGGCGAGGATCGCCAGAACATAGCCCGCCGCCCATGCGAGGATCACGATCAGCGCGTCGATCCCGGCAGAGGCGCCGAAGAGCGTGATCGTGCGGGCGATCCCGCCATCCCGCGCCGAGGCGCTCATGCGGGCATAGAGCGATTTTCCGAACCAGCGCAGCAGCAGGAACACGAAGACGGTGCCGGCGATCACCACCGCCAGATCCTTGAGCGCGTCCAGCAGGACACCCGCCTCGCCGCCGCTGAGCCCGTCGAACACTTGCGGCGAACGGGAGAGTTGTGCCCAGAACCCCGTGGCCCAGTCGGCGATATTCTCGGCGGCTTCCTGTGTGACGAGTGCGATGCGGCGACCGAAGGACTGATCCGGCGAGGGGCCAGCAGTGGTGGTTGCGGCCTCGTCGGTCAGGGTCGCGGGATCGACAGCGCCTGAGGCGCGCAGTCGGTCGATCAGCTCGGTGCGGGCGGCGTCATCCTCGATCACATCGATCAGCAGATCCACGCTGGAGCGCGGGTCGCCGGAACTGGACGGCTCTGCCTGTGCCATGGCGAGCGTCGATGTCATCAAGAGAGAAACAAGCAAAGCCGATAGCAGCCGCAGCATACCCCGAAACCTCCATATTTGATTTTCAATCCGGGTGCAGCGGTGCACCGACCACAAGCCTGCAAGGCCGGACGGGCGAAGGTATGTCTGGCCCGTTCATTCGAGCCTTACGTATCTGGTTCACGACTGAGGTCAAGCAAGTGGCCTTTTGCTCGGGGTCAGGCCGGGGGCGCTGGGCCACATGTCGGGCGGTGGCATCAGGGCAGGAAAGGCCATGCAGCAAAGGGGGGGAAGGGCCGGGGAACCGGCAATTTTCGCCCAATGGAGGCTTGAAAGTGTTCACGGCTGTTGACGGGTCACAAATTCGTCAGGACTATCGTGATGTTGAAACTTGAAAGGATCTGTTCAATGAAAAGCAAATTTGTATTGGCTGCCGCCCTTGCTGCAATCGCCGGTCTGTCGGCCTGCGCGCAGCAGGAAGAACCCGCGGAACCGGTTGTGATTGCCGAACCTGTATATGACAAATACGGCAACGTGGTCGAATAAGGGACCGCGCTGCAGCGGCGGGGGCATGACGGCTTGACAGCGCCGTGTCGAGCGCAGGCCCGCCCGCCAGATACGCGACGGCCGCCGGTGCATGCAGATGCCCGGCGGCCGTTTCATGCCTGACAGGTGCACGAGGCGCGCGGTGCCGCACCAAAGCGCTTCGTGAAATGCAGTGCTCTGTTCACCGGTTGCACGCGGTCCGCCTTTAGTTGATGCCTCAGGGTGAAGGCGAAATGCCTCAGGGCGAACGCGCCGCGCGGGGACCGGCGAGCAGCCACATGATGAAGCCCAGCAAGGGCAGCAGCAGGACCAGCACGACCCAGATCACCTTGCGCCCGGTGGTGGCGCGCGAGCCGATGATCGACACGATCGCCCAGATATTCAGAATGAGCAGGATAAGGCCGCCCAGCCCTGAAATCTCCATCATGGGACATCTCCTTTCGCATGGCCGTTGGGCCGTGTGACCGGTGCCGTGGCGATGGATCAGACGCGACAGCGCCAGTCCTCGACCTCGGTTTCGGCGTCTTTCTTGGGCATGTTATAGGTACGCTCTACCAAGGCCACCAGCTTTTCGCGTTGGCCTTGGGTGGCAAGGGCGTCCTCTTCCGAGATATCGGGCCATCGGATTCGGGCGCTGCCCTTGATCTGGTCCCATTTTGCGGCGATCTGATCCCATTGCATTGTGGTTGTCCTTCGGTTTGCTGCGGTCCGGGCTGTGCCCTGCAGGCCGCGGTCAATTGGCCGAGTTGCTGCCCTCGTCATCTGTCCAGACCCCGGCAAAGGCATCCCATGCCCCGGCGAACCCGGCTTTGAGTTCATCCCATGCGCTGCTTGTCCCGGCCGTGAGCGCGCCATAGCGTTCGCTCAGGGCATTGCGGGCCTCGCGCAGATCGGCCATGCGGTTGCTGGCCTCTTCGCGGGCGGCCTCGGTCATGTTGGCCCAGTCGTTGCGCAGCGCCTGTTCGCGGCGTTCGATCTCGGCGTCGAGGCGGGTCATCGCCTCGCGGGCGGTGGTGAGCGCCTGATCGCGTTCCTGTTCGGAATAGTCGGCGACGGCGTCCATCGCTTCGGAAATTTCGGCCTTGAGTTCCTTGGTGGTCATCAGGCCATCATCGCTTTGCGCAAGGGCCGGGGTGCAGGCCAAGGCAAGGGCGGCGGCGGAAAGAATGCCGCGATATCCGGTGATTGGTGTCATGGTGTCCTCCTTTTTCTGCGGCGCCGGGACAAGGCGAAAGGGCCTTGGCTCCATGGTCCAGCGCCAAGGTCAGCGTGCCATTTGACTGCACCGCCTGCGTTGATGATTGTCAGTCGGGCGATATCCCGCCGAAAGGAAACGGCAGGGCCTACGCCTCGGAGTTGTCGCCGCTCATGTAGATCGACATGAAGGCCGGCTCGCCCATGCGGTCCAGCGTGCCAAGCTGCCGGTCAAGCCAGTCCCAATGGCCCTCTTCGTCCAGAACGATGGTCTCGAACAGGGTGCGGGTGCCGATATCGTTGCTGTCCGAGGCGTCGCGCGCGGCCTTGCTGTAGAAGTCGATCGCGCCTTTTTCCTCGGCTTTGTCGGCCTCGAACACCTCTTTGAGGTTGGTGGCCATCTTTGGGGTCTTGGTGGGCTTCAGTTCAGGCGTGCCGCCAAGAAACATGATGCGTTCGATGAACTGCCCGGCATGGCCCAGCTCTTCGTGCATTTCGTCGCGCATCCGGTGGGCCAGCTTGTCCAGCCCCCAGTCTTCCAGCGTATGCGCGTGCAGAAGATACTGGTTCACGGCGGTCAGCTCCATCGCGAGGGCGGTTTGCAGGTTCTCGATGCTTGTGCTGCGATCGGTCATCTTTTTCGCTCCTTTTTCATCGTCGCGCGTTGGCAAGGATGTATGCAGTCAGATGCCGAACGCACCCGCACCCCCCGTGTGACACTCTGTCCCACGGGGGGTGCGTGATGCGCGGATATGTTGGAATTGTGTTTTTTTGTCAGTGGTTTGAGGTAGCTGACGGGATCAGGGAGACAGGTCCAGAAAGCTGATCCCGGCCAGCACCAGCCCTGCCAAAAACAAGGTTTCGGCCACGATCAGGGCGATGGCCCCACCGCCCACCTTGATGATGTTGCGCAGGTCGGTCTTCATGCCGACCGCCGCGATGGCAGCGAGCAGCGCCCATGACGACAACTGGGCCAGAAGCGCGCCGATGGGTGCGGGAATGAGGCCGAGGGAATTGAGCGTGGCGAGGCACAAAAAGCCCAGCACGAAGGCCGGAACGATGGGTGGGCGCTTGCCTTCGGTCTGAGGTTCGGCGTGCTGCCACCAGATCGTGATGATAATCACGACAGGGGCCAGAAACGACACGCGGATCAGCTTGACCAGGGTGGAGGTTTCGCCCGCCGTGTCGGAGATCGAAAAGCCCGCGCCGACCACCTGTGCGACGTCATGCACGGTCGCGCCGATGAAGGCGCCTGCGGTCACGTCATCGAAGCCAAGCGCATCGGTCAGGATCGGATAGAGGATCATCGCCACGGTCGACAGAACGGTGACGCCCAGGACGGTGAACAGAAGGTTGCGTTCCGAGCGGTCGTCCTTGGGAAGCACCGCGGCGATGGCCATGGCGGCCGAGGCGCCGCAGATCGCCACCGATCCGGCGGTCAGGATCGCAAAGCGCGGCCCCTGTCCGATCAGCCGCGCAAGGCCCACGCCAAAGAGGATGGTGGCGACCACACCCGCGACCAGAAGCCCGATCATGCCCCAGCCGAGCGAGGTCAGCATCTCGACGCTGATCCGCGCGCCAAGGATCGCCACGCCGAAGCGCAGCACGCTGCGGGCGGTGAAGCCGATGCCGGCGGCGGTCGGTCCCGGCTCGCCCAGAAAGTTCAGCGCGATGCCGAAGAGAAGCGCCATGAGCATGGCGGGCGCGCCGTGATGTTCGGCCACGAATTGCGCGGCAAGCGCCACCAGCACGGCGACCATGACGCCGGGGAAATAGGATTTCGCGCGCCCGGCCATGTTCTGGCCGGACGCGAGGACGCGGGGAGGAAGGATCATGTCCCGGTCAGACCGTCTGCGGGATCAGGTCATCGCGGCTGATTCCTGCGACGGCGACGGGTTTTTTCATGGCGTCGCGGCGGAAGGGTTCGCCGAGTTCCTGGTTGATCATGGCTTCGATGAGGGTTGTGGTGCCGTTCTCCATCTGGTCCTTGATCGCCTGGTTCAGCGCGTCGGTGAGCTCGTCCATGGTGCGCGCGACGACGCCCTTGAGGCCGCAGGCCTTGGCGATGCCGGCGTAGCTCACGTCGTCGTCAAGCTCGGTGCCCACGAAATTGTCGTCGAACCACAGGGTCGAGTTGCGCTTTTCCGCGCCCCACTGGTAGTTGCGGAACACGATCTGGGTGATGCCGGGCCATTCGCTGCGCCCGATCGCCGTCAGTTCGTTGACCGCGATGCCGAAGGCGCCGTCGCCGGCAAAGCCCACCACCGGCACGTCGGGGCGGCCGATCTTGGCGCCGACGATCGCCGGAAGGCCATAGCCGCAGGGACCAAAGAGGCCCGGTGCGAGGTATTTGCGGCCCTCTTCGAAGGACGGATAAGCGTTGCCGATGGCGCAGTTGTTGCCGATATCCGAGCTGATGATCGCCTCGCGCGGCAGGGCGGACTGGATCGCGCGCCAGGCCATGCGCGGGCTCATCCAGTCGGGCTTGGCCTCACGGGCGCGCTCGTTCCAGCTGGTGCCGGGATCGTCGTCCTCGTGGTCCATGCTGCTGAGCTGCTGCGCCCATTTGCTCTTGGTTTCGGCGATCCGGGCGCGGCGTGCGTCACGGCCCTCGTCCCCGGCGCTGTCCGACAGCTGCCCCAGAATGCCGCGGGCCACCTTGGCGGCGTCGCCGATGATGCCGACGCTGACCTTCTTGGTCAGACCGATCCGGTCGGGGTTGATGTCGACCTGGATGATCTTGGCGTCCTTGGGCCAGTAATCCATGCCATAGCCCGGCAGGGTCGAGAACGGGTTGAGGCGCGTGCCGAGGCAGAGCACCACATCGGCGTCCTTGATCAGCTCCATCGCCGCCTTCGAGCCGTTATAGCCAAGCGGGCCGGCAAAGAGCGGATGCGAGCCGGGGAAGGCGTCATTGTGCTGGTAGCCGACGCAGACCGGCGCATCGAGCCGCTCGGCCAGCGCCTGGGAGGCGGCGATGCCGCCCTCCGAGAGCACCACGCCGGCGCCGTTGAGGATGACGGGGTTGCGCGCCTCGGAGATCAGGCGCGCGGCCTCGGCCACCGAGTTCTCGCCGCCCGGCGAGCGCTCGAACTCGATCGGGTCGGGCAGCTCGATATCGATCACCTGGGTCCAGTAGTCGCGCGGGATGTTGATCTGCGCGGGCCCCGAGAGGTTCTTGGCCTTCGAGATGACGCGGGCCAGCACTTCGGCCATGCGCGAGGGATCGCGGACCTCTTCCTGGTAGGCGACCATGTCCTCGAACAGCTTCATCTGCTCGACTTCCTGGAAGCCGCCCTGACCGATGGTCTTGTTGGCGGCCTGCGGTGTGACCAGCAGGAGCGGCGTGTGGTTCCAATAGGCGGTCTTGACGGCGGTGACGAAGTTGGTGATGCCCGGGCCGTTCTGGGCGATCATCATGCTCATCTTGCCGGTGGCGCGGGTGTAGCCATCCGACATCATCCCGGCGCTGCCTTCATGGGCGCAATCCCAGAACGTGATCCCGGCCTGCGGAAACAGATCCGATATCGGCATCATCGCCGACCCGATGATCCCGAACGCATGCTCGATCCCGTGGCGTTGAAGGGTTTTGACAAAGGCCTCTTCGGTCGTCATCTTCATGGTTTTCAGTCCTTTTGCGCGTTTTCTGAAATGGTCAGGCGGTGCCTTGCAGCGCGCCTTGCTTGCGATCTTCGAGGATCATGTCCGAGGCTTTCTCGCCGATCATGATCGCGGGGGCGTTGGTGTTGCCCGAGACGATCTCGGGCATGATGGAGCAATCGGCCACCCGCAGCCCGGCAATGCCGTGCACGCGCAGCCGCGCATCCACGACGGCATCCCCCGATGGACCCATCTTGCAGGTGCCGGTCGGGTGATAGATCGTGGTCGAGTAGTTGCGCGCCCAGTCCAGCATCCCGTCGTAATCGTCCAGATCCAGCGAGCTGTCGGGGCGGAACTCTTCGGAGATCTTGTGGCTGAGCGGTTCGTGCCGGGCGATCTTGCGGGCGATCCTCATGCCTTCGACGACGGTGCGGCAATCGGTTTCGGTGGACAGGTAGTTGGGGTGGATCCGGGGGTAGACGGCGGCATCCGACGAGGCCAGCCGGATTTCCCCACGGCTTTCGGGGCGCAGCTGACAGACCGACATGGTGAAGGCCGAGAACGGGTGGACGCCTTCGCCGGGGCTGTCGGCGGACCACGGCTGAACATGGAACTGGATGTCGGGGGTGTCCACATGGTCGCCAGTGCGCATGAACCCGGTGGCAAGGCTGGCGGCCATCGCCATGGGACCGGCGCGGAACATCGCGTATTTGAGGGCGATGCGCGCCTGATTGTAGAGGCTGCGCACCTCGTCGTTCAGCGTCGGTTCGTTGCATTTGAAGACCAGACGCGCCTGCAGGTGGTCCTGCATGTTCTTGCCCACGGCGGGCATGTCGCGCAGCACCTCGATGCCGTGCTCTTGCAGCTGCGCCGCTTCGCCCAGACCGGAGACCATCAGCAGTTGCGGAGAGCCGATCGCGCCGGAGGAGAGGATCACCTCGGCCCCCGCCTTGACGACATGCTCGGCGCCCGACCGGTCGCGATAGGCGACGCCGGTTGCGCGGCGCCCCTCGAAGGTGATGCGGCTGGCCTGCGCATGGGTCACAATCGTCAGGTTGGGCCGGGACCGCGCCGGATTGAGGAAGGCCACGGCGCTGGAGCAGCGCCGGCCGTTGCGCGCGGTTAGCTGGAAATACCCCACGCCTTCCTGGCTGGCGCCGTTGTAATCGGGGTTGAACGGGTAGCCTGCATCTTGTGCGGCGGCGACCCATGCATCGCAGATCGGACGTTGCAAGCGCATGTTGGAGACCGAAAGCGGGCCGTCTTCGCCATGGAACTCGTCGGCGCCGCGTTCCTGATTTTCGGAGCGTTTGAAGAGCGGGAGCACATCGTCCCAGCCCCAGCCGGGATTGCCCATCTGCTGCCAGCGGTCATAGTCCTGTGGCTGGCCGCGCACATAGAGCAGGCCATTGAGCGAGGACGAGCCACCCAGCACCTTGCCGCGCGGCCAATCGAGCTGTCGGCCATTGAGGCCGGGATCGGGTTCGGTGCGATAGCACCAGTCGACCGACGGGTTGTGCATGGTCTTGAAGTAGCCGACGGGGATGTGGATCCACGGGTTCCAGTCGCGGCCACCGGCCTCGAGAAGGACAACCTTGATCGAGGGGTCGGCCGACAAACGATTCGCCAGAACGCATCCGGCAGAGCCTGCTCCGACGATGACGTAATCCGCTGAAATCTCCGACATTTCCGCTCCCCCTCCTCCAAGTCGCGTACTGAGGAAAAATTTTCCTTGCCAGATCGAACATAAATCTATCAATATTGAGACTGCAAGTATCAAAATTGCAAAACTCTGGGAGGAGATCATGAAAGTATCCAAAGCCCTGAGCGGGATTTCCCGTCGGGATCTGTTTCGTCTGTCGGGTCAATTCGGCCTGTCATCCGTTCTTCTGGGCGCGGGCGCACTGACCGGCA
Organism: Roseobacter sp. AzwK-3b; assembly: GCF_000170875.1. Classification (NCBI taxonomy): domain Bacteria; kingdom Pseudomonadati; phylum Pseudomonadota; class Alphaproteobacteria; order Rhodobacterales; family Roseobacteraceae; genus Roseobacter; species Roseobacter sp. AzwK-3b. The sequence continues at coordinate 125,362 of NZ_ABCR01000001.1, read as the reverse complement.
CGGTCAGCCTGACGTCGCTCGCCCGGGCGGCAGAAAGCTCGTATGAGAAGCGCTTCGCCAAAGAGCCCAAGCACACGCTGAAGCTGGGCGCGTCCGGCTTCAACGCACGCAACCTGTTGATCGAGCGCGCCGGCGTTCTGGAATTCGCCCGCGATCTGGAAGAGCGGACCGAAGGTGAGATCCGCGTCGAGTTCATCGGCGACAACCAGATCTGCGGTCAGTTGAACTGCGTCGAGAAAACCCAGCTGGGCGTGGTGGACATGTACTCCGCATCGACCCAGAACTCGGCCGGTGGCGCGCCTTATCTGAACGTGCTGGACTATGCCTATATGTTCCCGAGCCGGGCGGCGCAGTATTACTTCCTCTACAGCCCGGAATCGATGGCGCTGCTGCGCGAGCCGCTGGAAAAGCGGCACGGTCTGAAGTTCCTGTTCAGCCATTGCGAATTGCGCGGCATCCAGCTGGGCCAGTCCTTTGCCGACAAGCCCACGGTGACCAAGCTGGAAGAGCTGTTCGGCACCAAGAACCGGGTGACGGGCACGCAGCTTGGCCGGATCGCCATGCAGCTTCTGAACCTCAACCCGGTGCCGGTGGCATGGGAAGAGACGCTCGACGGTCTGAAGCAGGGTCTGATCGACGGGGCCGAGACATGGGCATCGGCGGTGGCCTATGCCAACATGGCGCCGGTCGTGAGCCAGTCGGTGGATCTGAAGTTCTTCTGCGGCACCGAGCACACGTCGATGTCGGCCAAGGTGTTCGACGCGATGGAGCCGCATCTGCAGGATGCGATCATGGAATCGGCCTATCTGGCGCAGGTGCATGTGCAGGCCGCCAACGAGGCCGCGCTGGTCAAGACCGTGGGCTTCAGCGATCCGCAGCTGCCCGGCACGATCTTTGCCGAGAACAACGTGCGTCCGGCCTTCCTTGCCGAGGATCAGATCCGCATGGCCGAGGAAATGTGCTCGCCCGAGTTCAACCCCGAGCCGTGGGCACAGTGGCGCGAGCGTCTGAACAACTGGTCGGGCGGTCTGGACACCTATCAGGGCATCTATGACGTCGCACGGCAGATCCCGGTCGACACGCTGCCGGAAAATGTCGAGCCGCGCCGCTGGTGGCGGTCGGCCTGATCCGGAGCTGACAAGACACCGGGCCGCGCAGGACGCGGCCCGGACACCCGACCGAGGCTGCAAGAGGCCACGGTCGGTCAAGATCAGATACGGGCGACCCAAAGGGAGGAATGGGGAATGACCGGTGTGTTCCAGGGCACGGGAGAGATCCTGAGTGCCGTTGCTTCAGGCGATTCATGGATGTTGAGCAGCGCGATGCAGCAACCTGCGGTCTGGCCGCTGGGGTTGATCGCGATGCTGGCCGTGTCGATCCTGTTCCTTGTGCTTTACAGGGTCAGCGACTGGTTCGAGCGCAATTTTGAAACCACGATCATGGTGGTCTCGTATCTGGCGATCGGGGGCATCATCTTTGTCGAGGTGTTCCGGCGCTTCGTGCTGTCCGAGCAGGCGCCGTGGTCGACGACGATCCCGCCTTTCCTTTTTCTCATCATGACGTGGTTCGGGTGCAGCTATAACGTCAAGCTGCGCACGCATCTGGCCTTTGCCGAGTTCCGAAACGCCATGCCGCGCGCGGGGCAAATGGCCTGTCTGGTCATGGATGCGCTGCTGTGGATCGGCTTTTCATGGGTGGTGGTGGTCACCTCGACCCGGGTGGTGGCCAATTCAGCGTCGAATTTCCAGATCATGCTGGGCACCGACAATGTGATGCAGTGGTGGTTCCTGATTTCGGTGCCGCTGGCCTTCACGGTGCTGGTGGCCCGTGTGCTTGAAAACCTGCTGACCGACATCGCCAATTTCCGGTCCGGCGAGACCCTGATCCAGCAAGCCGTCATCGGAGGCGACTGACATGACCGACGGAACCATCATCACGCTCATTTCAGTCGGTGTGACGCTTTTGTTCATGCTGGGCGTCCCGGTCTTTCTGGTGATCGGCTACTGGGTGCTGGGCATGTCCTTTCTTCTGGCGATGCCGCTGGACAATATCGGCGCCGCGCTGGCGGATGTGTTCACCGACGGCTTCGCGCTGCTGGCGATGCCGCTGTTCATTCTGACGGGCGATCTTATCAACCGGTCGGGGATTGCCCGACGGCTGAGCGATTTCGCGTATTCCTGCCTTGGCTGGATCCGGGGCGGTCTGGCGATGGCATCCTTGGGCGCATGTGGTCTCTTTGCCGCGATCTCGGGGTCGAATTCAGCGACCACGGCGACGATCGGCTCGATGCTGCATCCCGAAATGGTCAAGGGAGGCTATGACGAACGCTTCTCGGCCGCAACGGCCGCCGCCGGCGGCACGGTGGGCATCATCATCCCGCCTTCCATCATCTTCATCGTCTACGGGTTCCTGCTCAACCTCCCGATCTCGGACCTGTTCGTTGCGGGGATCATTCCCGGCGCCATGATGGTCGGCGGGATGATGTTTGCCTGTTTCCTCGTCTGCTGGAAGAACGGCTGGGGGTTCCTGATCAAGTTGAGCCCGATGCGGGTCATCAAGACGGCGGTGGGCGCATGGCTGGGCTTTTTCGCCATCGGCCTTGTGCTGTGGGGCATCTATACCGGCAAGTTTTCCCCGACCGAGGCCGCGGGCGTCACCGTGGGCTTTTGTGTGATCGTTGGCTTCCTGTGTCTTCCGTTGCACAAGGTGATGGGCGGGCGCAAGGACGCGGATATCTCGGAGAAATCCATCGGGTCCATGTTGGTGGTGCAGGGGTTCAGCCCGCTTGAATTGCCGTCGATCACCATGCGCTCGGCGCAGATCACCGGCATCCTTGCGCCGCTGATCGCGGTGTCGGTGGTGATGCAGCAGATGCTGTCGGTGCTGGGCGCACAGGAGATCATCGGCAATTTCGTCACCTCGATGGGGGGGTATTACGCGGTTCTCTTCACCTCGATGGCGATTGTCTTTGTCGCGGGGATGGTTCTGGAAAGCCTGCCGGTGACGATCATTCTGGCCCCCATTCTGGCGCCGATCGCGCATTCGGTGGGGATCGAGCCGGTGCAATTCGCGGTCGTCTTCCTTGTGGGCGCGTCCATCGGATTCATCACGCCGCCCTATGGTCTGAACCTCTATGTGGCGTCAGGTGTCACCGGCGTTCCCTATTTCCGGCTTTTGCGCTACACCCTGCTTTATCTGGTCGCTCTGATTGCGGTCTGGATGGTGGTGGCGATGGTGCCGGTTCTTTCGACGGCGCTGATCCCGCATAGATGAGGATGCTGCGTAGATGGATGGTGACGACGGCAAATCGGAGACGATCCCGACGAACCTGAGGTTGTTGATGGTGATCGAACAGATCGCGAAAGCCGGGGTTCCGGTGACACCGACGGATGTGAACCACGAGATCGGATTGCCGAAGCCGACCATCCATCGCCTGTTCCATACGCTGGAAGAGGAGGGGTTCCTGCAACGTGACATGGACGGGCGGACCTATTCGCCCGGACCAAGGCTGCGCATCATGGCGGGGGGCATCCTGTCCTCGCTGCGCATCCGGACGGCACGGCAGGCGATCCTGACCCGGCTGAGCCGGGAGATCGGCGAGACCTGCAACATCGCGCTGCCGGAGCGGGACGCGATGACCTATCTGGAGCGGATCGAGACCGAATGGCCGCTGCGCATCCAGTTACCCATCGGCACGAGGGTGCCGTTCTATTGCACGGCCAGCGGCAAGATGTATCTGAGCTCGCTGGCGGGCAACCATCTTAGGAAATACCTTGCTGCCACGGATCTGCTCGGGCGCACGCCGAACACCATGACCGATCCCGAGACGCTGATCGACGAGATCCGGCAGGTGCGCCGCAATGGCTATGCTCTCGACCGCGAGGAGTTCATGGAGGATATGATCGCGCTTGCGGTGCCGATCCTCGATGTGAATGGACGGCTGATGGCGACGCTGTCGTTTCACGCGCCGACGCAGCGCTTCGATATCGAGCGGGCGCTTGGCTTTCTGGAGCCGATGCGCGAGGCTGCGGCGGATCTGTCGCAGCTGGTGAGTGACAGCGACGGGGTCTGACGGGGCAGGTTGACGCCCGGTGCGAATGACGAGTTGACGGCCCTTGGTCAGGGCGATCTTCGGGCAGGTGGACGACACTCATGGAACTGATTGCGGCAAGCGCCATCGTGATGCTGGCGGCCATCCTTCACGCCTGCACGGGGTTCGGCTTTTCTGTCTTGGCGACGCCGTTCCTGTTGCTGGTCTATGACACGGCGGACGCGATCCAGATCAACATCGCGCTGTCGATCCTGATTTCGCTGGTGCTGATGCCCAAGCTGGTGGCCGATGTGGACCGGCCGCTGCTGGGGCGGTTGATACTGGGCAGCCTGATGGGGGCGCCTGTGGGCATCGCGATCTATGTCTATGCCAATCCCGATCAGTTGCGCGCAGCGATCGGGGTGCTGCTGCTGGTGTTCAGCGTGCTGGTGCTGCGAAAGCTGCGCTTTACCCGAACCCGCCGTCGCGACCTTATGACAGGTGGCTTTTCCGGAGCGCTGACCGCCGGGCTGGGAATGCCGGGGCCACCCTTGATGGTGTATTTCGCGGGCACCACCCTGACGCCGAGCGTTCTGCGCAGCACGACGCTTGTGTGTTTTCTGGTGACCTATTCGATCAGCCTGATCTTGCAGATCGTGGTGGGGTCTTCGTCGCTCGAGGTGCTCAAGGCGGCGCTGTTCCTGTCACCGGCAACGGGGGCGGGGGTGGTGATCGGACAGCTGCTGTTTCGCAGGCTCAATCCTGCGGGCTTCATGAAACTGATCCACGGATTGCTGATCGTGACGGGGGCGTATCTGGTGATCGGCGCGGTTTTGGCAGGCTGAAAGGTGGCTGGCTGTCAAAGCGTTCCGCCTTTACTCTGAGGCATCAGCGACAGGCGGACCGCGTACAACGCATGAACGGAGCACTGCATTTCGCGAAAATCTGTGAGTCAGGTTTTTCGCGAAACGCTTTAGAACTGGTCCCAGATCATCTGACCCATCTTGTCCAGTCGTTCGGGCGAGCAGAAGAGCGAAATGGTCATCGTCGCCGTCCAGTCGCGCCCGCCCATGCGGACCAGATCGCCACTGTCCAACTCGGAGCGGATCGAGAATTCGGGCAGCCAAGCGACACCGGCCCCGGCCAGGGTGCGGCGCTTGAGCGCCTCGGCCAGAGCATCCATGTAGCGCACATCGAGCGCAGTCTTGCGGTTGCCAATGGTCTGATCCACGACGGTGCCCAGAAAGGTGTTGGGATCATAGCTGAGATAGGGCACGGCGCGGCCCGGCGTGCCAGGCAAGGCCCAGCCGAACCGAGAGGCGGCGGCGTGCTGGGCCACGGGGATCAGGCGCTCGTCGCAGATGTCCTTGCGCACGAAGCGGGTCTCGTCGAGGATCGGTGAGACGTCCTGATGACGGTAATAGAGCAGAAACTCGCAGCCACCCTCGTTGAGAAGCTGGCAACAGGCGGTCAGGCTGTCGGAAATCACACGGGTCCGAAGCTCGGGATACTGGCGCTCGAATTCGGCCATGCGGGGTTGCAGGAAATTGACGGAAATGGCGTGCAGGGCCGCGAATCGCTGAAACGTGGCATTGCCGCGCGCCTGTTCGCGGATCGCCTGTCGGGCGTCGGTGATCTCGGCCACGGTGGCCTGCGCCACGGGCAGGAATTGCTGCCCGGCCTCGGACAGGCGCACGGGATAGGTGGCCCGGTCGATCAGCGGCACGCCGATCCAGTTTTCGAGCGATTTGATCCGGCGGCTGAACGCGGATTGGGTGATGTTGCGTTCCTCGGCGGCGCGGGTGAAGTTGAGCGTGCGGCCAAGACAGACGAAATCCCGCAACCAGTTGATATCCATGACACTTTCCCAGAAATTTCCGACAAGGATGCGCCATGGGGCCGAATTATGCAAGATTGGAATGGTTTGATGATATGTTTGAATTGGCCAATCCGTGCCACCCTGACCTAGCATTCAAGCCATAATTCCCTGCTGCCGAGGCATTGCACCAGCATGAGGATAAAACGACGAGGACCGCATGAACGGTTCCGCATCGCACACAACAAGGAGAACGACATGACACTTACCTGGAAATGCCTTGCATCGGCCACGGCCCTGAGCGTTGCGGCGACGGTGCCCGCACTGGCCGAGACAACGATACGCCTGTCCACCTATGTGAACGAGGCCGATATCCGCTATGACGGCTTTGTCCATTTCGCCAAGCTGGTCGAGGAAAAGACCGGCGGCAGCGTCGAGGTGCAGATTTTCCCGTCGGCCACCCTGCATGGCTGGTCCGAGGGCGTTGACGCCGTACAGGGCGGCGTGTCGGACATGAGCTGGATTCCGGCTGATGACCGTCTGCCCTGCTATCGCGTGACCTCGCTTTATCCGGTGGCTGTGGATCTGGAAAAGCAGATCGAGATGGATGCGGCCTATGCCGATCTGGTCCGTGACGAGGCGGCGAACGTCAATCTGGTGCCGGTGTTCAACTCGAATTATTCCTACGATCAGGAATGGTGGTTCGAAGAGGCGATCGCTGATCTGGGCGATCTGCAGGGCAAGCAGGTGCGCTCGATCGGACCGCTGGTCAGCCTGATGATCGAGAGCTGGGGCGGCGCGCCGGTTTTCGTGGCGCCCAAGGAAGTGTTCCAATCCGCCGAGCGCGGCGTCGTGGACGGGATCAACATGGGGGTTGCTACCTATTCCAGCTGGAAGCTGTGGGACGTGATGCCCTACATGGTCAACGCCAACCTGTTCTATGGCAATATCCAGTACATGATGAACAAGGAAAAGTTCGACTCGATGACCGCCGACGAGCAGGCCGCCGTCATGGCCGCCGCCAAGGAAACCGAGGAATGGCTGAAGCCGCGCTATGAGGACTGGGTTGACCAGCGCGTGGGCAATGCCGTGATGAAAGGCGGTGGTGCTGCCGTGTCCATCAGTCAGGACAAGCGGATGGAGCTGATCGCCAGCGTTCAGGGAAAATGGAACGAAACCGTGGACGAAGCCTGTGGCCCCGAGCTTGCCGGCCAGATCCGCGATCTGTTCGCCCAGCACGCCCCTTGAGTTGACGCGCTCATGCCGTCGGGCGGGCAGAGGTCCGGCCGACGGCGCTTGCGTCATCCCCCGGAAATATGGAGGTCGTCATGCAGACCGGACTGGATCGGTTGATCGCACGGTTCGAGCACGCTGTCGTCTGGCTGGCGGCTGGCGGCGCGATCGTGGTTCTCGTGCAGATGCTGTGGATCAGCTATGGTGTCTTTACCCGTTATGCGCTGAATGCTCCGGACCGGATGGTGACCGAAGCCACCGCGCTGTTGCTGTTTCCGGTGGCCTTTGCAGGTCTGGCCTATGCGATGCGCGAGGATGCCTATCCCAAGGTGACCATGCTGACCGACCGATTGCCCGCGGCGGGGCGCAAGGTGGTGGCGATCCTCAATCTTGCGATCATGCTGGGGGTGGGGCTGTTCTTTTCGCTGGCGGGCGTCAACGCGACGATCCGATCGTTCAATTCCGGCGCATCCTCCGAGATCCTGCTGTGGCCACGCTATGCCTTCTGGGCGCCGGGGGCGTTGGCGCTGGTGGTGTTCTCGATCTACGCGACATTGCGGCTCATCAAGCTGATCCGCACCCCGGCCGAGGAGGTCTGAGCGATGGAATGGTATGAAGTCGGACTTGGCCTTCTGGGGCTGTTGATGCTGCTGATCGGGCTTGGCCTGCCGATCCCGTTCGCACTGGCGGCCGCATCGCTGCCCTTCCTGTGGCAAATCCAGAGTTTCGACACCTCGATCGTGTCGGCGGAGCTGAAGCTGTGGGGGGTGTGGATCGATTATATCCTGCTTGCGGTGCCGCTTTTCGTGTTCCTGGGCGAGTTGATCGGCCGGTCGCGGATCGGGCCGAACCTCTATCAATTCCTGCATCAGGGAGTGCGGATCCGGGGATCGGCGGCCTATGGCTCAATCGGGGCCTGCGCAGGCTTCGGCGCGGTGTGCGGCTCATCGATGGTGGGGTCGTTGACCATCGGGGGCGTGGCGCTGCCCGAGATGCTGCGGCTTGGCTATGGAAAGCAACTGTCTTCCGGCGTTCTGGCGGCGGGTGGCACGCTGAGTGTGCTGCTGCCCCCAAGCCTGATCCTGCTGTTCTATGGCATTGTGACCGATCAGAGCATCGGTGATCTGTTCATTGCCGGCGTGATCCCCGGCCTGATCCTTGTCACGGCGTTCTGCGTGGTCGTGCTGATCTGGGGGATCGTGCGGCCCGAGGACATTCCGGGCAACGAAATTTCGGCCAAGATGAGCCTGATCCAGATCGCTGCCACGATCGGGCCGATCGCGGCCATCGGGCTGGTGATCACCGTTGCGATCTATGCCGGTATCGCCACCCCGACCGAAGCGGCGGCCGTTGCGGCCCTGCTGACGGTGATCCTTGCCTTCGGTGTCGGCGGTCTGACGTGGCAGGGCTTCAAGGATGCGCTGTTCGCGACGATGCGGACGATGGGCTATCTGGGGTTATTGCTGTCGGCGGGGGTGCTGTTTGGTTTCGTGCTGACCTATTACCGCGTACCGCACCAGTTCACCGAGCTGTTCATGAGCTTCGATCTGTCGCCTTACGTGGTGCTGATGATCGTGCTGGCCTTCTATATCCTGCTGGGCATGTTCCTCGAGCCGGTGTCGATGACCTTCATCACGCTGCCGACGATCTATCCGCTGATGGCGGCCGCCGGGTTCGACCTGATCTGGTTCGGGGTGGTCTATACGATCACCATGGAGATCGCGGTTCTGACGCCGCCTGTGGGGTTGAACCTCTATGTGATCCAGGGGATCGGGCGCGGCAAGGTGAGCATCGGGGACGTGATCTCGGGGTGTTTGCCGTTCATCGCGGCGCTGGTGCTGCTGATCGTGATCCTTATCCTATTTCCGGAGACTGCGCTGTGGCTGCCCGAACAGATGCGCTGACCAGCCGCCGGGGTCTGACCTATCGGCGGGCCGGGTCCGGCACGCCGCTGGTGCTGGTGCACGGTTATCTTGGCGGATCGCGCCAATGGCAGGCCGAGATCGCCCGGTTCTCGAAGCGCTTCGACGTGATCGCGCCCGATTTGCCGGGCTTCGCGGGTGCCGCCCATCTGCCGGCGGCGGACCGGATCGGCACCTTTGCCGAGGCGATCATCGATCTGATGGATGATCTGGGGCTTGGGCGGATCCTGCTGCTGGGACATTCCATGGGCGGCATGATCGTGCAGGAGCTGGCCGCGCGTCATCCGCAGCGGATCGAGAGGCTGGTGCTCTATGGAACCGGGCCCTTGGGTCTGATGCCGGACAGGTTCGAGCCGATCGAAACCTCGCGCGAGCGTATCCGCGCGGAGGGGGTGGGGCACACTGTCCGTCGGATCGGGGCGACATGGTTCCGCGAGGGCGAACATGCCCAGGGCTTCGAAGTGGTCTCGAGCCTCGGGGCGCAGGCCAGCGAAGCGGCGGCGCTTGCGGGGCTGGATGCGATGGCCCATTGGGACGGACGCCAGCAGATGCAGCGCCTGACCATGCCGACGCTGATCCTGTGGGGGGATGGCGACAGGTCCTATCGCTGGCCGCAGATCGAGACGCTGTGGAAGGGTCTGCCCGACGCGGCGCTGGCGGTGATCCCCGGCACGGCCCATGCGGTGCATCTGGAAAAACCGGGGCTGTTTCACGCAATGCTGGAGGATTTCCTGATGGCGGATCAGGCTGCAATGGCCTGAGCGGGATCAGCTGTGGATGAAGCGCACATAGCCCGGTTCGATGATCGCGGCGGTCAGGCGCCCGGTTTGAAAGGCGCCCGTATCGATGCCGATCCGGCCTGCTTTCATTACGGGGGCATCGAGGATGAAATGACCGTGCACCATCCATAGCCCGTCCTTGCGGGGTGTGTCGAACAGATGAGGATGCCCCCACAGAAGGCCATGGCCACGGCGCGGCTCAATGGGCAGGTTCGGATCGCCGCCCGCATGGCTGACCACGACATTGCCGCTTTGCCAGATCAACGGGCGCTGCGATAGCCAATCCAGCAGGGCGTCGCCCGCCGCGGCGCGGAGCCTGTCGCGCAGCGTCTCGAAGGGGTGATCCTCGGGGTCGGCGATGCCGAAGCTGCGAAGCGTTTCCGCGCCGCCATTGGCCATCCACAGGCGGCCGGCGCTGTCGGGCGTGTCGAGAAATTCGAGCATCATCGCTTCGTGATTGCCCAGAAGACAGCCGCCGCCGGTGGCATCGGGGTCCAGCTCCATCAGGCGGCGCAGCACGCCGGCGCTGTCGGGGCCGCGATCGACATAGTCGCCGACAAAGACCAGCGGCAGGTCCGGCGCCTCGGTCGCGAGCTTGGCGATGAGCGCGTCGAGCAGGTCGTGCATGCCATGGATATCGCCCACCGCCACGAAGGCGCGGTCAGGGGCAAGGGCCGCATCAAAGCCGGGTCGGCCAAGGCCAAGGCGGTGCAAAAGGCTGCTCAAACCAGTCATTCCCATCTGTCTCGGTCACATCGCGCGCAAAATCAAGCCATGCTCCGCCCAAAGGGCTGCGGCATATGGTTAATGGTGGCGCGCCGCGGCGTAATCGCGTAAATGAAAACAAACATAGCGTATATTTAGAAACTGTTTCCATTTTTCCGGCAAAGAATAGCATGACGATACTCATTCGACCCTGGAGCAGTGCAGGATCATGACAGGACAGGCCAAGCCCGGTTTTCCGGAAATGCGTGCTGCGCGCCGCAAGGGACTGGTTCTGTTTTTCTGGGCCTTCGTGTTTTCCATCTTCGTCAACCTCCTGATGCTGACCGGGCCTTTGTACATGCTGCAGGTCTATGACCGGGTGCTGGCGTCGCGGTCGGTCGAGACGCTTGTGGCGCTGTCGGTTCTGGTTCTGGGGCTGTACGCGCTGATGGCGGTTCTGGATTATGCAAGGGGCCGGGTGATGGCGCGGGTGGGCGCGCGGTTTCAGTCGGCGCTCGATGGGCGATTGTTCGAGGCGACGTTGTATCGGTCTTCGGACCCGCGCGAGCATGCGGCGTCGGGTGCGGCGCTGCGCGATCTGGATTCTGTGCAGGCGCTTTTCGTGTCGCCGGTTCTTCTGGCGCTGTTCGACATGCCGTGGACGCCGGTTTTCATCGCAGCGATCTTCATCTTTCACCCGGTTCTTGGCTGGATGGCCGTGGCGGGCGGGCTGATCATCGTGGTGGTGGCGCTGCTCAACCAGTATCTGACCGGATACCGGGTGCGCAAATCGCAGGCGGCCAGCCAGCAGGCGCATACATTCGCCGATCACGCCCGCGCAGGCAGCGAAGTGGTGCTGTCGCAGGGGCTTGCGGGCAATATGCGCAAACGGTTCATGCGGCTGCGCAACATCGCGCTGGATCAGACGGTGCATTCCAATGACTGGACGGGAAGCTTTACCGCCTTTACCAAATCGTTCCGGCTGTTGCTGCAATCGGCGATGCTTGGCGCCGGCGCCTATTTCGTGATCCAGGGCGAGCTGACGCCGGGCTCGATGATCGCGGGGTCGATCCTTCTGGGCCGGGCGCTGGCGCCGGTGGAGCAGGCGATGGGCAACTGGCCGATCTTGCAAAGGGCGCGTTCGGGCTGGCAATCGCTTGGCCGGTATCTGCAGACCGTGCCACCCCGGCCCAAGCTGATCGAACTACCCAAACCCGAAGCGCATCTGGTGGCCAAGGCGATGACGGTGGTGCCGCCGGGGCAGCGCAAGCCGACCCTGCGCAACATCACCTTCGAGATCAAGCCGGGGCAGGCGCTGGGCGTGATCGGGCGCAGCGGGTCTGGCAAATCCACGCTGGCGCGCGCGCTGGCGGGATACTGGCCGCTGGCCGCTGGTGAGGCGCGTCTTGGCGGGGCCACGCTGGACCAATACAATCCCGACCGGCTGGGGCAGCATATCGGTTATCTGCCGCAGACCGTGTCGCTGTTTCAGGGCACAGTCGCCGAGAATATCGCGCGCATGGAAAGCGATCCGTCATCGGAAGCCGTGGTCAAGGCGGCCAAACAGGCCAATGCGCATGACATGATCATGCAGCTGCCAAAGGGCTATGACACCTTCCTTGATGGCAACGAGAACCAGCTTTCGGGCGGTCAGCGCCAGCGCATCGCGCTGGCCAGGGCGCTTTATGGCGATCCGGTGCTGCTGATCCTGGATGAGCCGAATTCGATGCTGGATGCCGAAGGCTCGGAGGCGCTCAACAGGACGGTAAGCGGGTTCAAGCACTCGGGGCGGTCCGTCATCGTGATGACGCACAGGCCCGCGGCGATCGCGGAATGCGATCTGCTGATGGTGGTGGAAAAGGGCATGGCGACGGCCTTTGGTCCGCGCGACGAGGTCATGCAGAAAACGCTGAAAAATGTGGAGCCTGTGCGCACATCGCTGCAAGGCAAGAACAAGGTGGCGTTTTGACCGACGACAGGCAGGACAGCATCCCCAAATGGGGTGCGACCAAGCCGGTTCTGGCCGGCGTGCTGGCGTTGGTCGTGCTGGTCGGGGGGCTTGGCGTCTGGAGTGTGATGGCCCGGATCTCGGGTGCGGTCGTGACTTCGGGCACGGTAACCGTGGAATCCAACCGGCAGGTCGTGCAACATCCCGATGGCGGTGTGGTGGGCGAAATCCTTGTCGATGAAAGCGACACCGTGGCGAAGGGCGAGGTGCTGATCCGCCTCGATGGGCGCAAACAGCGCTCGGAACTGGCGATTGTCGAGGGACAGCTGCGCGAGATCGCGGCCCGCAAGGCGCGTCTTGTGGCCGAGCGCGACGGTGCGGACACCATAAATTACAGTGACCAGCTGCTGACCGATGCCGCCACCAGCCCCGAGGTCGCTGCGATGGTCAAGGGCGAACGGACCCTGTTCGAGGCCCGGCGCGACTCGCTTCGGCAGGAGGCCCGTTTGCTGCGCGAGCAGAACAAGCAGATCGATCAGCGGATCACCGGCATCGATGCGCAATTGCGGGCGCTGGAGACCCAGGCCGATCTGGTAGGAGAGGAATTGCGCGATCAGCAAAGACTGCTGGCCAACCAGTTGACGCAGGTGGCGCGCGTCAACGAACTCAAGCGCGAAGAGGCCAACCTGCTGGGGCAGATCGGGCGGCTTGAGGCACAGATGGCCGAGCTGCGCGGGCAGGCGGCGAGCAACGACATTTCCCTGCTGCAGCTTGAGACCCGTCGCAGGGAAGAGGCGGTCAGCACCCTGCGCGATCTGCAATTCCGGGAGATCGAACTGGCCGAGCGCAAGCTGGATCTGGAGGATACCTTGTCGCGGCTGGACATCCGGGCGCCGGTCAGCGGTCTGGTCTACAACCTGCAGGTATTCGCTGAACAATCCGTCGTGCGCCCCGCCGATCCGCTTCTTTATATCATTCCGCAGGATCAGGCGCTTGTCGTGGCGGCGCGTGTCGAGTCGCTGAATGTGAACGACATCTACGTCGGGCAGCAGGCTGCCTTGCGCTTTCCCGGCTTTGATCAGAAGAAAACGCCCGAACTTTTCGGTCAGGTGACCAAGGTTTCGGCCGATGTGGTGCAGGATGAAGCCACCGGCATGAACTATTACGCGGCCGAGATCATGCCCTATGAGACGGAACTGGCCAAGCTGGGCGATGAAAGGCTGCTGCCCGGCATGCCGGTCGAGGCGTTCATCCAGACCGGGGAACGCTCGCCCATCGCGTATCTGGCTGAGCCGATGCTGGGCTTTTTCAACCGCGCCTTCCGGGAATGACGTTGCTCTCACTTGGCAGAAAAGCCACATATCAGACAAGATTGCAACAAAGTGGCTGCAATATGGAAATGCGCGGCGATCCATGTTAGTTTGACTTAATAAGAACGGTCACAAGCCACCGTCAGATGTGGCAAGGCCGATCAAGAGGCAGTCGAGAGCAGTGCTCAACATGCGGATTATCATGATGATCCCGCTCGGGATCCTATTGGCAGGCTGTGCCGAGATCGGTATGGCGCATCGCCCGCTCGAGGCGGATTTGCCCGACAGGTATTCCGTGTTGGCCCCCGTCAAGGCACCGACCCGTGAAGACACGGAATGGTGGCGCAATTTCAACGACCCGGTTCTGGATCAGCTTGTCGTGCGCGGCATGAGCGACAATCTGAGCGTCGCGGAGGCCCGCGCCCGCTTGCGCGAGGCCGAGGCCAACGCACGCGGTGCGAATGTGCCGGTGAGCGGAAACGCGAATGCCAGCGTCAGGGCGCCGTCGAATGTCTCGGAAACCAGTGAATTCTCGATCAACGGCCAGATCAATCTTGCAGGCGAGACGGGCTTTCGGAGCCGTGCCGCGCAGGCCCGGCTCGAGGCGGCGGAGTTCAACACGATCGAGGCCCGCCGCACGGTGCTTTCGGAAGTGGCGCAAGCCTATGCCGATCTGCGGTTCTTCCAGAGCAGTCGCGCCTTCCGGGCGCGGGATCTGCGCTCGCGGCAGCGCACGCTGACGGATATCGAAACCCAGCTTGGGGCCGGGGCTGCAACGCGGCTTGATCTGTTGCGGGCGCAGTCCCTGCTGGCCGAGACGCGCGCCGAAATTCCCCAGCTCGATGCCCGGATCATCCAGATGCGGAACCGTCTGTCGACATTGCTGGGCGTGCCTGTGGGCAGCCTTGGCATAGATCTGGGATATCGCGGGCAGCAACCGATGCCGAAGGGCACGATCGATGCGGGCGTGCCTGCCGATCTTCTGCGTGCGCGCCCGGACATTCGGCGCGCCGAGCAATTATATGCGGCGGCGGTGTCAGATGTGGGCGCGGCAGACGCGGCCCGCTATCCCAGTCTGAACCTCTCGGGGCTGATATCGGCGCCCACGAATGGCGGATCGCGGACCGAAACGCTGCTGGCCGGGCTTGTTATGCCGGTGTTCAATCAGCCGGCCCTTTTGGCCGAAAAAGATGCCGCAGCGGCACGGGTCGAACAGACATATCTGCAGTGGCGGATCGCCGTTCTGGACGCGGTCGAGGAGGTCGAGAACGCCCAGACCCTTCTGACATCGGCCCGCAAGTCGGTTGCGGCGGCGCGCGAAGCGGTGACCCTGAACCGTCAGGCGCTTGATCTGTCGCGCGAGTTGCTGAGCAGCGGCGGGAACATCACCGTGCTGGATGTGCTGGACCGCGAACGCGCGCTGTCCTCGTCGCGCACGGCGCTGGCGCAGAACACCCGCGATGTCGCTTCGGCCTTCATTCAGCTTTATGTCGCACTTGGCCGGGGCCATCCGTTGACGGTTGACCGGATGCCGATCAACCAAGATGCCGCGACCGTGTCGAGCCGGGATGAACTGTCGGTGGACCTGCTGTCGTTCCAATAAGTGTTTTAGTGCGGCACGGTCAGTCGCGCGCGGCATGGAGCGCAAGCGTGTCGATCCGGGCTTCGATGGCGTCCAGAACGGCGGCATATTCGGCGCTGTCTACCGATCCGTAGCGGCTGTCGAATTCGGCTTGGGACATGATCTGCGGGATATCGTCAAAAGGCACGATCACGTCATTCTCACTCTGAAGGCGGGCCAGAAGAGCGGGCCAATCCTGCGGCGGCGCGGTCATCAGGCGGTTGGACATTCGTATGCCGGAATTGTTGGCGGCAAGATCGGTAAAGTCGAACCCGCCTGATTGCAGGGTGTCGTAAAGCTCCTTGAATTCACCGACCGACACCGCGAACCCGCGGTTCGAGGCCGCCTGCAACGCGGCGGCGGTTGTGAAGTGCCGGCGACTGTCGATCCGGCCATTCAGCGTGACCTCGTCGCAATCGCTGCGCCAGTCGCGGTCGGCCACCAGATCTCCACCGATCAGCCGTCCGACGATCAGCGGAAAGTCCCGCGCGCCGCAGACCCGGGTGAGCGCGAACATGGCGGCGGTATAGGCATTGGGCAGGGTTTCGGGCGTGCTGCCGTCAAGTGCGGCCTGCAGGGTGAAGTGCAGATAGGGCAGGTAGCTGCCGGTCGCGGGCAGGTCGCCCCGCTCCATTGCCTCACGGATCATCAGGTAATAGCGGTCGATTTGCGAGGCCATCGGCATGTCGGCGCCGCGCATCGTGCCGAACAGGCCGCGCATGATCCCGTTCTTGCCCATGTCGTCCATGGCAAGATCGAAAGAGAGGTTCTGGTCGTCAATCGTCATCCGGGTGACGGCGCCGAGCACTGTGTCGCCGACCCCGTTCCCGATGGCGGTATTCGCGCCGACACGTGCGATTTCAAGCGCAAGGCCGGGCGGGATCGGGACCGGCCCCACGCGGATATCGGTGGGCATGACCTGCCCTTCGAACTCGGGGATACGGGCCGAGATATTCAGGAATTTCACCGCAGGTGTGTAAGGCACGGGGATCGAGGCGCGCAGAACGGCGCTGTCCCCGGCAATGCGCAGATCGCTCCGGAAGCCCGGCACGAACCGCGCACCGAGGCGCAGCAGGCTGTTGAGCTCGGTGTCGGACATGACCAGCGGTTCGGTCGGTGTCGCGCCGTTTCCGGCGGCGCTGCGGATGCTGTGCACAAAGCTGCGGGCGACCACCACATCCTGCGGCTTGGGGGCGCTGCTTTCGGCGATCAGCGGACGATCGTCAAGCACCATGACATAGATCGCCGACCCAGCCAGAACGCCTGCAACCAGCACAAAGACAACAAGTCGACCGATCAGCCGGAGCATTGCGGGTGGCCTCTGGATCGGGGGGAAGGGAACGCGTGGGGCAATGAAATGTGCTTTTGGGTTATCTGCAAGCGATAGGGGCAAGCATAGCGCAAGCTGCACCCGCGTGCATTACCGATTATGCCGCGTGGCGGGTGGACGCCGGGTTCAGGCCTGATTTCGCCGACGGTCGAGAAACGGTGCGGCAAGCGCACCTGCGATGAACCCGCCCAGATGGGTTTCCCACGCAAGATGTCCCGAGGTGGCCCAGAACATCAGCAGGTTCAGAACGACCAGCAGCGTGACCGGCCACAGGATTGCATAGGCCAGCGACGTGATACCCGGCCGCGCGCGCAGCGTGTCGGAGATGTCCCAGATCACCCAGGCGCCAACCAGTCCGAAGAGCGCACCCGAGGCCCCGACCATGGGTTGCAGCTTGTCGCTGAGCAGGGCAAAGCCCGCGGCCCCGCCAAGAACCGACAGCGCATAGATCGTGGCAAAGCGCCAGGCGCCGACCCGGTCAAGCTCGGCATGGGCGACTGAGACAAGCGTGACCATGTTGACCAACAGATGCCCCGGCCCGGCATGAAGACCGGCATAGGTGACGAACATGAGCCAGGGCTGCAGCGGATAGTTCGGTGTCCAGCCCCGCAGAAGCCCCGTCCAGAAGGCGAAATGTTCATAGGTGAAACGGCGCCAGCGCGGGCTGCCCCAGATGCCCCAATCGGCACCAAGCAAGATTGCCTCGGGAAGCACCGAGACCGCAAGCAGCGCAAGGAGCACAAGGCGCGCCCGGCGCTCGGAGGGCAAGAACGCGTTCATCACATGCCCAAAAGCAGCTTCAACGCGGCTTGGCAAGATGCATGTATTTCGAATGTAATGTTGCGGTTTGAAATACGCGTTTGAACGCCGGAACATCTTTTCGAATCTTTTTCGTCTGCCATCAAGACTGCAGATGTGGTCCGCAATCGACTCACGATGGTCTTTTGAAAATCAGCCATCACTCAGTTGAGATAACCTGCCAATAGGAGCTACCCAAAAGGGGAATTGGCTTGTACGATATCGACGGATTTTCGGTCAACTCGCTGCGTTTTTAAAATGAATTCAAGGATTTAGTTCATTCTCTAGGTAAGGAAAAGGATTGCAAAAAGTTGAATTACATCAAATATTCTACGATGCAGAATCTGCTGCTCTTTTAGCGCCCGAAGCAAGGCCGTTGGACAACACGGATGGCCCGCCGGATTGGTTCGAATTCTGGCCAATCCTTTGTTATCTGCGTCAAAACGATCTGCGGGACGACACGCTTTACGGGTTCGTGTCGCCTCAGTTTGTGCGAAAAACCGGCGTCACGGTCCGCGAGGCTATAAGTTTTGCCCAGCAACAAGAAGATGCTCAGGTCCTTCTGTATTCTTCGCAGTGGATGATGCGGCATTTCTTTCTGAACCCGTGGCTCCAAGGCGAGTACCATCACCCGGGCCTGATCGAACGCGCCTCGGAGTTCTTTGATGCGATTGGTCAATCTGTTGATCTTTCGCATTATGTCAGTGACAACTCGACATCGGTTACTTCGAATTACATGATTGCAGACCGGTCATTCTGGCTTTCCTGGAGGGAATTGGCGGAAGAATATTTCGACTTTGTCCAAAATTCTTCCGCAGGTAAACGACATGAAGACGCCACGAGTTATCTGGATAAATCGGGCTATCCCTTCAAAGTTTTCATCCAAGAACGCCTTGCTTGTCATGTGCTGCGACAGGGCTTCAGGACCGTGGTCCCACCAATGCCTGTGCTTCCCGGATACCGGTCTCTAGATCAAGGGGATTTGAGTCGGCATCTAGCACGACTTGAAGAAACAAAGTTGGCGTACGGAGCGTCACGAAGCAGCATCGACTCCATAAGATACAGGGTCGCCCGCATCGCTTTTTCAAGCTTTTTGAGTTCCGAGCCACTGCTGAAAAGAGTCTTGAGAAGAATGATCTCCTCGAAACGATCCTTTTGAGGATTGGTCAGGGTTAGCTTGCAAGGTCGCAGTTATGCGTGAAGTGCCTTAAGGCAAGAGGTCGAAACTGCGGCTCAGGCTCACGAAAACCGAGGTCGAGTCAGCATTCCCGAGACGCTCTTCGTCGCGGATGCGGTGGCTGACGCCCGTGCTGAGCGTCCAGTCGCGGGTGAGCGACCGGTTGTAGCTGAGCGAGATGCCTGCGCGTTCGGTTTCATTGGTGGTGCCGGTGCCGTCGGTCAGACCGTAATCCATGCTGAGGCCAAGGCTGGACAGGGTGTTGATGTCGTAGCTGTAATTGACCACGGCGCTGGTTGCCAGACGCTCTTCGTCTTCGTCGTTGGTGCTGACGGTCCGGTTCAGGCGGACGCTGAGGGCGCTTCTGGCCAACTGGTATTGCCAGTTGAGCGACCCGACAAGATCGGGGCTGCCGCCTTCGAAGCTGGTGGCGCCAAGGCTGGCCGAGAGCGACCCGTTGGGCAATTGCAGGTTGCGGCCAAAGCGCAGGGTCACACGGTCCCCGGCCTGATCCACCGTTGTGGCAAGGCTTGCGGTGATCTCGCCGTTGGTCATCGGGCGTTGAAGCCCGATCTGACCGATCACACCCGATCTCGTTGTCGATCCGATGGTTTCGCGCGTGTCGATTTCGGTATAGCCGAGAGAGGCATCCACGACGGTGCCATCGAAGAGCTGGTTCTCGACGCCAAAATTCACCGAGTAGGTGTCGCGCTTGGTCTGGAGTGTGTCGTCGGAGTCGTACCGGTCGTAATTCAGGGCCACGCGACCGGTGGTCACCGGCGAAAACCGAAGCAGTGCGGTCACACCTACGCGGCTGCGCTCGGAGTCGGTCAGGCCGGCGCGGGCGTTGTCGGTGTAGTACAGTCCACTGACGCCCGCATCGAAGACAAAGCCGATCGGCGCGTTGCGCCCGGTTTGCAGCTGGGTGGACAGATTGTAATTGTTGCGCTTGCCGCGGCCATCGAGCTCGTCGAAATCGTCGGGCAGGACGATCTCGCCATCCTGATCGATGAAGTCCTCGATCGACCGCACAAAGCCCACATCCGACTGGCTGAAGCGCCCATCGATGCTGAACAATGCATTGGCGCCTCCCCGGCTGTAGGACAGGCGAATGTCGGGATCCGCGAACCCGGTCGAGATCTCGGAGCGGGATGGCACATTGCCTTCACGGAACACGCCGCCAAGCGACAGCGAAAGGCTTTGGGTGCGCGTTTCGGAATTCAGATTGAAGCGCAGCGATGTGGTCGCAAGCTGCGTGCTGCCGGAGGATGGGATGTCCAGCGCGATATTGTCGCCCGCCTCGAATCTCTGGCTGACCGAGAGTGATGCGTTGAGCGCACTCTCGTCCTGTTCCTGAGCAAACAGCGGATACACCGCAAGGGCCGAAGCCCCTGCCAAGGTGATCGGTATGAAATGCCTGCTTTTCAAAACTGCTCTCTCGCCTATCAATAGAGTTTTTTGTTATTCGAACAGGCGGCGCTCCGGAACAATGATGACGTCGCCGGGTGCCATGACTGTCATCCCGATGCCGGATTTGCCGGCAAGGATGTCTTTGTAATTGACGTTGTAGACACGCTCCTTGCCGTCCTTGCCGACACGCCGCAATTGAACCCGCTGCGTGGCCGCGAAGCGCGAGAATCCGCCGATTTCGGCAAGAAGCTGCAGCATCGTCGTGCCTTCCGCCACCTCGACCTTGCCGGGATTGGCAACTTCCCCCATCACGTAGATCGGCACCGTGTCTTCATCCGCCTGAGCGAGCATTTGCAGGTCATCCTGCGCCAGCCGCGCCATGGACATAAACACGGTCGGCCCGCTGGAGAAATTCGGCGCAAGCGCCTGTGTTACGTTCTCGCGAACCTGTGTCAAAGTACGTCCGGCTGCGGCCACTGTCCCTGCGAGAGGAACAGAGATCCGCCCGTCAGGCAGAACAAGCGTATCACGGTTGATGCTGCTGTCCTCGAGAACCTCGATGCGAAGAACGTCCCCGGGTTTGATCCGGTAGCTTTCCTGGGCCGAGGTCTGCACGGCCATGAACGGCACGATAACCAGGGCGGAAAGCAGTGCAATAATGCGTTTCATGTCAAATTCTCTTCCCGTTTCCGTCTTATTACCCCCAGTCCTCAAAATACCTGCGTGGACCGGACAACCCAAGACATATCACAATTTGGTAAAGGCTTGGAGCCACTGTTAAAACACGCGTGCCATTGATGCAACAATTTCGAGGGTTTTCACGCGAACGCGTAGGGGCAAGCCATCACGTCAAGCTTTTTGGCGAAAATGGGGCAATAATGAGGGACATTTAACATCTGTCGGCCTTACTGCTGCCTTAAAGGCCCGAAAAGATGACCATGACACAGGATACGCCAGCCGCTGCAGGCGGCCCGGCACAAGCCAGGAGGTAGCGCTCATGATGATCGGATTTGTCGTCCTCGCCGTTATGACGGGATTGGTGACCGGGGCCGGTGCAATGGTCATGGGCCATGGTGTGCTGGCGGCCATGGGCATTTACGCCGGAACGGGTGTTCTGGTCCTCATGGGGCTTATTGCGCAGGCGATGCTCGAAACCCTGCAAGACGGCCGCGAAACCGCTATGGAAGGCGGCGTGACCGCGTCCAGCCGCGCCGGCAGACGCCCCTGACATCTGGGTGCGTCCGGCCCTGACGCCGATTCGCGTCATTTCTGACAGATTTATATCCACGAATTGGAAACAATGAGACGATTTGGCCCGTATTTTATACGGCCTGACGTCTTATCCCGCGCGGCTTGCGGCGCCCATGGGCATGCGCTCCCGCTAATTTTCATGAAAAATGGCGTAATTAAGGCTTTTCTCGGCCAAAACGGCCCAATTCTTCTTTGAATAAGGCAATTCTGTGTGTACCCTTGGGTGTGAAATTTATTTTTGTTCGTATTGACCTTTGAAGGGGGAATTGAAATGGGAATTAAATCAACTTTGTTGGGTGCGGCTGTGGCAGCTTTTGCACTGACTGGCGCGGCGAGTGCTGCGACCTTTGTGGTGGTTGGAGCAAACGCACCTGAATCGTGGTCTGAAGTGGACCTCAACAACACGACAACGCTTAGCCCGGGTGCGGCTTGGATGGCGGCTCCGTCGACTGAGACTAACTCGTTCGGTGGGCAGTACAAGTCGCCTTTCGATCCGAGAAGCGCCGATAACGGGGTCGATGTGCCTGCAGCGGATCAAATTGCCAACTGGCAGCAGATCGAGTATTTCACCGTGGGTTCGCCAAATCTGGTTCAATCCCCGGCGGTGATGACCGTCGCGCCGAATTCGGCGTTTCTTTCGCTGCTCTGGGGGTCCGTCGACCTTTACAACGCTATCGAGTTCTACGCCGGTGGCAGCTTGGTAGAAACGGTGTCTGGTGCGGATATCTTTGCGTCTGGTGGAGAGCCGGCTGCAAGTGGCGCGGCCTTTGTGAAGATCTCGGGCTTTAACTTCGATGAGGTTAAGTTCTATTCGAACTTCGGACTGAGCGGCGGTACGGATCAACCCGCATTCGAGTTCTCGAATGTTGTTGCAGCGGTTCCGCTTCCTGCGGGAGGTCTGCTTCTGCTGACGGCTCTCGGCGGGTTGGGCGTTGCCTCGCGCAAGCGCAAGAAAGCAGCCTGACAGGCGCCGCACTTCACCGGCTGAAGCCCTGAATGAAGGCCCTTCCACTTGGAGTGGGAGGGCCTATTTCTTTGCAGCCGGAGGAGTGAATTTGGTGATTTTGGGTCTGCGGTCGTGAACCGTAAATGTGCGTTGGCGAAACATACCGCCAACGCTGCTGGTCGCCCGGGACTATATATCCCAGACATCCACAGTTATGGTCGCCGCTGACCTGTACCCGTATTCGTCGGTTGCCCAATATGTGAAGGTTTCATTGCCGGTAAAATCGTGGTCCGGCGTGTATTCGAGCAGTCCGTTGTCCAGAATGATCGCCCGCCCGTTTGCCGGATTTTCGAAGCTGTCGATCATCAGCATGTCGCCATCGAGATCCATGTCGTTTGCGAGCACATCGATGAGTACGCTGGTATTGGCAGAGGTCGAGGCCTGGTCATCACCGGACGTAGGCGCCTGATTGTCGGAAGGCAGAATGCCGTTGCTGAAAGAGGCGAGGTTGTTGTCCAGCACACTTCTGCTGTTGGAAATTTCAACCACATGCTGGATTTTCAGAATTTCGCCCGTGGCACGGTCTGTAATCGCATCAGGAACAAGCAGCACGGTGCGACCGTCTTCGGTCTCCCAGTAGCCGTTTTCCCGGACAAAGTTTTTCAGGTCCCAGAAAAACACGGTGTGCTTGTCAGCGCCCGTACCGCGTTCCGTCGTTCCAATCGAGTCCGTCTTCAAGCCCGCCAGTTGCAGATGGTCGGGATATATGCTGATCGGGCCCGAATGTGCGAGGTCGAAGGAAAGACGGCCTTCGACAAGGTCATCGGACGACATCAGGGTGTGCCGCGCGGGGTCGTAATGTGCGAAATCATTCGTGTTGTTTACAAGCGTCAGATCAATCAACACATGCCCCACATCTTTGTCTTCCACGGGCATTGTAAAATGATCCGAGAAGTTGATCGCTGTCTCAAATCCTTCAATGGATATTCTGTTCGCGACCAAATCGATCGTGTTCGTGCCCAATATGAACCCGGTCTGCGGACGCCCAAACCATTCATCGGTTTGGGTCGCAAGAATATCGATGTCTTTGAGCGTATAGTGACTGGTGTAGGTCAGGTTTATGCCATTGCGGGTTTCCCAGTTCACGAAATCCTCGAGAATTGTGCGGAAATCATGCCCCTGATTTGGAGAGGACTTGACGACGATCAACCCGTGCTCCGTCCCGAAGGCCTCATTCCCGGAAAATTCCTGAATTGGTGCAGCACTCGGCGATATGCTGTTCTCGCCAATGGCCATCTCACCATGCTCAAGGGTTTCGGCCTCGTTGTCGGTCCGGGGGCCACGGGTGAGCCAGACAAAGCCATGGGTGGTATTCGCCGCAACATTGTCCATGCTCTCTACAAGACGACCAGCAAAGAAAAAGCCATCACCAGTGCGCCCGTTGTCATCCATCTCTACATCTGGGCTTTGTTTGACCGCTGCATCGCCAGCCCCAATTCCCACCGACCGAATAGCCAAATTCTCGCGCCAGATGCCCGTCTCGTCGCCATCCTCGGCCGCAAAGGCGGCGCCGAAGACGTCGAAGGCGACGTTGCTAACGAAATCCGCATGGCTTGAATGGTGCACGAAGCCCCAGCCGGGCGAGCCGCTCACAGTGTTGCCAATGGCATAGGCCGGGTCGTTGTCGATTTCGGTGCCGGTCTTGTGGAAATGGAAGGAATACCGGCTCTTGATATTCGTATCCGCCTCGATCGTGTCGAAGAAGTCCAGATCCCCGGCGGGGCGCGACTTGTCTGTGCGTCCCAGATCGTCGAAGGCGGCATAGCGAACGTCGACATCGTCATTATGCATGAACATCACGTGACCGCGGTGATGCAGGGCCGAGGCCTCGCCATCTTCGCTGGTGAAGGTGATGTTGCGCGTCATGTTGGCGACATAAGCGGCCAGATCGGCGCGCGGTGTGTCGTGGTCGAATTGCAGAGGCTCGCCGATCGTGATCGTGTTGCCGTCGATCGCGGTGATCGTCACCTCTTCGTCCTGGCTTTCGAAATGCGCCATCTTCGCGCCGTCCCAACGCCAGCCTTCCTTGTGCGTGCCGGTGATGACGATGGTATCGCCGACGGACCAGTTTTCGGGGATCTCGGACAGGACGATCTGCGTATCGCCAGCCATCGGGGCATCGGCGACCTTGAGGAACTCGGTCTTTTCCTCGCCGTGGATGTCCACCTGACCATGCGAGATCAGGCCGCGCGACAGGAGTGTGGGATCCCAGCCGACATCGATATCGCCGTTATTGGCGAAAATGATCTTCGTGTCGAAACCGCTTTGAACGGGATTGTCCTTGGTGCCGATTTCCAGCCGCCCGCTGCTATCGACCACGAAGGTGTCGATCAGCATCTTGGTGTTCATATCGGTCGCAAAGCTCAGATCGCCATCGACGCGCAGGGTAAAGAGAGACGCGTCGCTTTCGCCATTGTAGCGGATGGAGATGTCCTTCGGGATCAGCACCTTGGCATCTTCGCCGGGGATCAGGCCATTGTGCCATGTGGCCGAATCGAACCAGTCGCCATTGCGGATCGCGATATGGGTCGCCTCGGCACGGGGCACGAGATCGAGCAATTCGCTATGCTCCATCATCTTGCCCATGTCATCCATATGCATGGAGTGATCCATATCCGGCGCCGTGATGACCGTTTGCACGAAGGCGTCTATCTCGGCCTGTGTCGCACCATGGGGCAGGCCGCCACCGGTCTGTGCCATGTCGCCGTGATCATGCTGGCCGTCCATGTCGTGGCCCGAATGATCGGTCATGTCGCCGCCCATGTCGGTGGAGGGTTGATCGGTTGTCCCATCTCCCATGTCATGACCGGAATGATCGGTGCCGTCACCGCTCATGTCATGGGATCCATGATCGGTCATGTCGCCGCCCATATCGGTGGAGGGTTGATCGGTTGTCCCGTCTCCCATGTCATGGTCAGAATGATCAGTGTAGTCATCGCTCATGTCGTGAGAGCCATGATCGGTTGTGTCGCCGCCCGACATATGGTCGCCCGTATCGTCGCCCATTGTCGGCATATCCGGAGAAGGATTGACATCCGTTTGCGTATCATCCTGCGCCGGGGCCTCGGGGGCGGGGGGCTCTTCCTCGGCTGCGGGCGGGGAGGAGGGCTGACTGACCGGGGTTTCCTTGGGCGTTGCGGGGCGTGCCGTATTCCCGAAGATCCCGTTCCAGAAATCAAAGGCGTAGAATGGCTGGTAAAGGCTTGCGAAAATCCCCTGATTTGCGCCGGTCTCAACCCCACCGCGTGTGCTCGTGTCCGAGGATGAGGTGGAAGCCCCGCTCCAGGAGCCTGACGAGGAGGTTCCGTAGAGGGCGCTTCCCGACATGTATGGATCGGTGGCAGAGGTATTGACGCTGGTCCAGGGGTTGCTCCAGGAATAGGCTGCGGGGCTGACACTGACATTGACAACCGGAACTGCGGCAGGGGCCATTACAGGCCACGAGAACCACGACATGCTGAAGACTGGCATTGTCCAGGCGACTGGAGCGATATCCTGAAACGGGCCGACCTCTTCATGAGTTTCGGTGACACTGGCGTCCCATGAGTTGCCATTGCTTGTCGTCAGCCGTGAAGAAGCCATTATTTGAAAAATCGACATCTCTGCAATCTCCAACAGTCTAAAATATGAACTGTCGGCATAGAATGCGTTCGTGGTGTCAGTTTGGCTTGATTGTGGCAGAATAACAGGGGCTTGCCCGGTTTTGGCCACAGATGGGAAAAACTCGCCGAGAGTGAATTGCGTGCCTGCGTTCATGCCTTTTTCCAATATTTTTTGGGTCATTGCGTGACCATTGGACGGCAGGGCAAACAACAATATCAAAACGAGCAAAACTTCAAAAAGAAGCCTCGGTCTCATGACGCGTTCGGCCTTTATTAATTGTGAGCCTGCACTCACCCTGCCTAGCTTCACATTATCAGAAGGCGCAGACCTGTAGAATCCCCGTCAGGCGGCATCGGCGACAATGTGCCAGTGTCTCACGCCCGCAGGCGTGCGCCGTGCGGATAGGGGCAACCGGGTCAGGGTGTCAGTACCCGTAATATCCATAGCTGTCGCTGCGATCCATGTAGCGGCATTTGTTCAAAACGACGCCAAGAACATTGGTCCGCGCGGCAAGCTCCTGCTCGCATTTGTCGACTTCTGCGGGGCGCGTGCGCTCGGCCTCGGCCACGAGAAGTGCGCAGTCGATCTGATCGAGAAACGCCAGCGTATCGTCGCTGACCAGCAGCGGTGGCGTGTCGAAGATCATCACATCGGGCGCATAAGCGGCTTCGAGCCGGTCCAGCACACCAGCCGCACTGCTGCCCTGCAGGAGTTCCGCCGAATGACGTTTCGAAGATTGGTTCACCGCGAAGATCAGGTTGGTGCCATAGCGCAAAAGGTGATCCTCGGGCGGCTCCTTTTCGGCGAGGGCTTCGGAGAATTGCACAGGCTCCTTCAGGCCCAGAACCCTGGCGATCGAGGGGCGGCGCATGTCGAGCTCGACCACCATGATCTTGAGATCGCTTTGCCGCGCAAGGCTGAAGGCCAGGTTGAGGCATGTCATCGTCTTGCCGCTGCCCGCGCCCGGTGAAGTGAACCCGACCCGCCGCCAGCCCTGCTTGCGCATCTTCTGCATCAGCTTGGTGCGCATCATGTCATAGGGCGCCGCCTCGGGGCAGGCCTGATAGGCCAGAATGCGGTTATGCGTCAGCTTTGCGGGTTTCGGCTGAAATGTCCGGACGGTTTTCCAAAGCGCATCACGCTTTGGGTCTGCTTCCTTTTCAACGACCGAGACTTGCGGCGCGGTCACGGTTGTGTCGCGCGGCGCTGCCGATGGTGCCTGCTGTGGCTCGGGGCGTGTGCCTTGCTGGCGGGCTTGACGTGCCTTTTCGATGGCGGATTGGATTCGTTCCATGATCAGCGTCCCTTCTTCACAAGGACAGGCCAAGCTGTTCGAGAAGGCCGGACAAGCCTGTTTTGTCCAGCGCACGTTCGATCAGCAGGTCCATCGGGAGGTAATAGGTGTGCAACAGATACAGAGTGAGCGGAATGCCTATGGCGACAAGCGCAATCGCAAGGCCAATCAGCGTTCGGCGCGCGACCCTCTGACGTTTCGTGCGGATATAGGGGATGGTCATGAACGGTGTGATACCGAGCCGGTTGGTCAGATCGGCGGGCCTGCGGATCGAGCTGTTCAACAGTTCCAGCAGTGCCACGAGCCCTGCGCCCATGATGATCCCGCCGCCGATGCCCATGATCGCGATCTTGCGGCGATCGGGGGCAGTAGGCTCGCGCGGGGCCACGGCTTGTTCGATCACCGTGATACGCTGTCCGCGCGATTGCGCCTCGATCTGATCGCCTGTGCGCGCGGTGGACAGATCGGCCGTGGCCTGATTGTACTGTATGCGCAGGTTCTCGTAGTCGCGTTCCAGCGTGCCAAGGGTGATGGCATTTGCCGGGGTCGCTTCGAGAGACGCGTTGAGTTCGGTCAGATCCTCTTCGATCGTGGTGCGCTGTTCGATCAGGAACTCCATCTGACCTTCGATATCGGCAATCTGGATTTCATAAGGCGACAGGTCTTCGCTGCCCTGGCCCTCGGCGGCGCGCTGTTCAGCGACCTTGTTCTCAAGCACTTCGACGCGCCGTTGCAGGTTCTGGATGCGGGGGTTTTGCTCGGAATAGACCGTCAGTGCCGTGGTCAGATCGTCCTGAAGCTGGATCAGCCGGCGTTCTTCCGGCGTCATCTCCTCTTCGGACATGGTGATGCTGCCCGTGCGCTCGTACATTTCCGTCAGCCGGTCGCGGCGGTCTCGCAAGCTGCTCAGATCGCGTTCGATCTGCAGGATGCGTTCCTGCAAGGAAGCCTGACGGTTGCGACGGAAATCGACGCTTTCGGGCAGGGCATTCTGGTTTCTGAGCTTGAATTCCAGAATGCGCTGGCCCTGATCGGCCAATTCCTGATCCAATCGCGCGACTTCCTGAACGAAGAATTCCAGCGTCTGGCCCGATGCGGCCTTGCGCATCGACACGTTCTCTTCGAGCACGCGGGTCACAAGCTCGTTGGTGACACGCGCCGAAAGCGCGCCGTTTGACGCTTTGAAGGACAGCGACACGAACGCAGCGGCGTCGCGGCTGCGCGGCAGGCCCATGGATATCCGTTTGCGCATGTCTTCCACGATGGCATCGGGCGACATGCCGGGCCGGTCCGCATGGACGCTGAATTCGCGCGAGATATCCAGAAGATTGGCGCGCGTCAGCAGGCGCTGGCGGATGATCTGCAGAATTTCGGGGGCCGAAACCTCGACCGTCGATGCCGCGAGATTTCCGGGAATCTGCGGCGATTCCACCAGCAATTGGGCCTCGGCCTCGTAAACCGGGGGCAGCGTATAGGCGGTGGTCAGGCCAACGCCCGCGACCGCGACGAACACCAGAAG
Organism: Roseobacter sp. AzwK-3b; assembly: GCF_000170875.1. Taxonomy (NCBI): domain Bacteria; kingdom Pseudomonadati; phylum Pseudomonadota; class Alphaproteobacteria; order Rhodobacterales; family Roseobacteraceae; genus Roseobacter; species Roseobacter sp. AzwK-3b. The sequence continues at coordinate 96,610 of NZ_ABCR01000001.1, read as the reverse complement.
AAAATAGTGAATACGTCTCATGAACAGAGACAGGAAGAACTTCATATCATCAAGCATCAATCAAAATCATCCGTTTGCTCGAAAGCGCCCGCACCGAAAAAGGTGCCATCATCCAGAACCTGTTGGACCGTTCGATCCGTGACGGTTCTTTGGTTGTTTGTAAAAGCATAGACCATGGAAAGGTCGGCCAACTGGTTGACCAGCCTTGGCACGCCGCCGGTCTGTTCGTGGACCAGCTCGCAGGCGCGGCGGGTGAACAGGTTCTTGCGCGCGCCGGCCTTGATTAGACGATGCCCGATATAGGCCTGAACGGTGTCCACATCCATCGGCCCCAGATGAAAGCTCGAGGCCACGCGCTGGGCGAATTGCCTCAGGTCCGGTTTGCGGATGATGTCGCGCAACTCGGGCTGACCGACAAGGACCAGCTGCAACAGCTCGTCCTTGTTGGAATTGATGTTGGTGAACATCCGCAATTCTTCAAGCGACTCGCGGCTGAGGTTCTGGGCCTCGTCGAAGATCACCACCACCCGGTTGCCGCGGGCATATTCGGTGATCAGGTATTTTTGGAACGCATCGAACAGATCCACATAGGTCGCGTTCGGGCCGGCCGGTTGATCGAGAGACATCAACACCCACCGCAGCAATTCGCCGCGCGTGCCATGGGCGTTGGAGACAAGGCCGACCTTGGTAAACCTGTCGAGCGACTTCAGAAGGTGGTGCAGAAGCGTGGTCTTGCCCGACCCCACCTCGCCGGTGATCAGCGTGATCGGGGCGCGGGTCAGCAGGCCGTATTCCAGCATCGTGTAGGCCCGCCGGTGAGCGGGGGACCAGAAAATGAAATCAGGGTCCGGCACAAGGGAAAACGGGCGCGAGTGCAGGCCGAAATGCTCGGTGTAAATATCGAACGTAGTATCGGAATTGCTCATATGAACATCGGCTCCACCTTCACCCTTGTCTCTAGAAGACGCCTCATGCTGTCCAACGTACCGATCAATGCGGCTCGAAATATGTCCGGCGTTTGCCGTTTTGCCTGTCTGCGCCGTGTCCGTGGCCTGGGTTTCGCTCTGCGCTTCAGGCGGAACAATCGGGTTGTCGAGAACCAGGACATTGCCTGTTGCCCCCGAGACATCGTCGGCGTCGCTGCGCGCACCGCGAGGGTCGGCCGGTGCTGACGCCGCGCCGAACAATCTGAATCGGGGTGATTGGTTCATCCTGTCGAAACTCATTCATTCGCCCCCCGGGTCCGTGCCGGGATATCCTCCCCACACACGATCACAAAGGCTCTGTTACTTTAACCAAACGTACCGGCACTAAAATTCAAACAATCTTGGCAAATGCGTACCCATTCATGGCAGGCCCGTTAATACTTTGTAAACATCCACCTCACGACATTAGACAATTCGATTATGGCGTCGATTCGCCCGGATTGCGCAACCTTAGTGGCCGCAAGTTGGTCCGATTTGGAAACAATCGGCAAAATGAGACAATATTCACCTCACAATGAAACACAATGTAGCAGCCTACGCTACGTTTTACAGCAGAGCTCTCTCCCGAGGGTTGTTAACGCTTTATTTACTGTTGTTGAAAAGCGGGCTTGGAGTTAAGCTTCCGATACAGGCACCAGTAATTTTGATAGCTGGACAATATAAAGTTTCGGAACGTTATTACCGGACAATAATCTCATCGGAGCAGTCTGTTATTCTGGCCCGTGTTTTTAAGGGTCGTGTTAAAGTTTTTAATTTGGAGATATTTAAAGTGACTGTTCAAAATGAGAATTTTCTCCGTCGTGAAAGCGCGCCAATTGATTTACTCCGCTCCAGAGTTGGCACTCGCAAACACGGTCTCTATCGCAAAATAGGCAAGCGCGTTCTGGACGTGGTTCTTGTCATGTTGGCCGCGCCGATCGTGCTGCCGACCGTTCTGATCCTCGCGGCTTTTGTGGCCAGCGATGGATGCAATCCGTTTTTCCGGCAAAAGCGCGTTGGCCGCAATGGCCGCATCTTCACCATGTGGAAGCTGCGGACAATGGTGCCGAACGCGGATCAAAAACTGCAAGATCACCTCGATGCCTGTGAAAAGGCCCGCGAGGAATGGGAGGTCAAGCAGAAGCTGACCGAAGACCCGCGCATCACCACCTTTGGCCATGCCATTCGGAAAACGTCGATGGACGAGCTTCCGCAGCTTTGGAATGTCCTGAAGGGCGACATGAGCCTTGTCGGCCCCCGGCCGATGATGCCGGAACAGGCGACGCTGTATCCCGGCCGCGCGTATTTCTATCTGCGTCCCGGCGTGTCGGGCTTCTGGCAGATCTCGGACCGTAACAACAGCTCCTTTGCGGCACGCGCCGATTACGACGAGATGTACAACAGACGGCTGTCTTTTTCGACGGATGCCTGGGTGATCCTCAAGACCCTGTCGGTCGTGATGCGAGGGACAGGTTGCTGATCGCAGCAGAAAACGAAGTTCCAAGGGATCAAAGTCCGGGACACAAGGACAAGTTATGATACGATGAAATCATGCGATGACATTGTTCGTAAAAATTTGCCGAAAATGGTTTTGAAGGAACTGAAATGAAGTTGTCCCAGAAGTCTGGCCGACTGGCCGCTTTGATGTTGTCTGCCACGCTTGTCCTTGCCGCCTGCCAAACCTCGGAAGAGAGGGCGCAGGAGCATTTCGAATCCGGTATGGCCCTTCTGGAACAGGGCGATGTGGCCCGCGCGCTGGTGGAATTCCGCAACGTCTTCAAGTTGGACCCGCTTCACAAGGAAGCGCGCCTGACCTATGCGCGCACCCAGCTTGAAAACGAGGCATATGGCGACGCCTATTCACAATATCTCAGGGTGGTCGAACAGTTCCCCGACACGTTCGAGGCCCGGATCGAGCTGGCCGAGATGGCCATCAACGCCCGCAATTGGGAAGAGGCCGAACGCCATGGCCGCGCCGCTGCCGAGCTGGATGCAGACAATCCTAGAACTCGGATCGTCATCACCGCTCTGGACTATGCCAAGGCGTTTCGGGACGACAACCCCGTGGCCGCCGCGGATGAGGCGCTCAAGGCGCGCGACCTTCTGGAGGAAAATCCCGAAAGCCTGATCGCGCGTCAGCTGGTCATCGATCAATACCTGCGCAGCGGAGATCTGGATGCGGCCATGGCGGCCGTGGAAACCGGGCTGGAGATGCACCCCGACGTGTTCGAGCTTCATTCCACCAAGCTTCAGATCCAGGCCAACCGCCAGGACATGGATGCCATCGGTGGCACGTTGCGGACGATGGTGGATCGCTTCCCGGCCAATGAAAATACCCGCCGGATGCTGATCACCTATTACATCGAGCGCGATGATCTGGACAGCGCCGAGGCGTATCTGCGCGAACTCGCCGCTGCGGAAAGTGCCGGCAAGGACGAAAAGCTGACCGTGGTGCGTTTCCTGCGTGAGACAAAGGGGCTTGTGGCCGCCCGGACGGAACTCGAGCGGCTTGTCGACACCGAAGAAGACGACATTGCCTATCGTGCCTTGCTGGCCTCGATCGCATTCGAAGAGGGTGACCGGGCAAAAGCGATTTCCGACATGGAAGCGTTGCTTGACGCGACAGCAGCCGCCGACGAGGCCGAGGCCGAAGACGCTGCCGAAAGCGAGACCAAACAGGATCGCCTCAGGGCGAGGGTGGTTCTTGCGCGTATGTTGCTGGAAACCGGCAACACGGTGGGCGCACGTGCTCAGGTCGAGGAAATTCTTCAGGATGACCCGACCAATGTCGATGCGCTCAAGATGCGTGCCGCGTGGCTGATCGATGAAGACAAGCCCGACGATGCGATCCTCGATCTGCGCGCCGCGCTGGCTGAACAGCCGCGCGATGCCGATATCATGACCCTGATGGCCAGCGCGCATGAGCGGGCGGGATCGCGTGATCTGGCGGGCGAGCGCTATGCCATGGCGGTCGAGGTGTCGATGCAGGCCCCCGCCGAGTCGCTGCGCTATGCCCAGTATCTCGTTCAGGAAGAGCGTGTCCCGGCAGCCAAGGCCGTGCTGACCGAGGCGTTGAACCGGGCGCCGAACAATATCGACCTTTTGCAGAACCTTGCCATCCTGCATGTCCAGACCGAGGACTGGAACGAGGTCACGCGCCTTGTCTGGCGACTGCGCGCCTTGGAAAACGAGCGCGCCACCGCCATCGCCAACGGGCTTGAAGCGGATGTGATGCTGCGACAGGAACGCGTGGATGACACGATTCAGTTCCTCGAAGGTCTGGCGCAGGAGGATGGCTCTTCCTCGGAAGCGGCCCTGGCGGCACTGGTTCAAACACGGGTTCGCGCAGGTCAGATCGATGACGCGCGTGGTCTCGTGGAACGGCGGTTGGCCGAAAATCCCGACAGCCGGATCCTGCGCTATCTGCGTGCCGGGCTGCACATGCTCGATGGGGATCGCGATGCGGCGGCCGAGATCTATTCGGCCCTGCTCGACGAGGTGCCGGGACATCCCCGCGTGATGCGCACGCTGTTCGCGATCCTGATGGCCGAGGGTCGTCAGGACGAGGCGCGCGCCATGGTCGACGCGCAGATCGAAGCCGCGCCCGAACCGATCGCCGCCTTGCTGCTCAAGGCCGAAATCCTTGAGCGTGACAGGGATTTCGAAGGCGCCATCGCGATCTATGAAGACCTTTATGCGCAAAACAGCAACAACCTGCTCGTTGCCAACAACCTCGCCAGCCTGATCACCACACATCGCGACAGCGCCGAGGATCTGGAACGCGCCTACAACATCGCCCGCCGCCTGAGCAGCGCCGACATCCCGGCCCTTCAGGACACCTATGGCTGGATCGCATATCGCCGCGGCAATTACGAAGAGGCGCTCGAACATCTCGAACCCGCAGCCGCGGGCCTGCCGGAACATGCGCTGGTGCAGTATCACCTTGGCATGACCTACCATGCACTCAACCGCACCTCCGAGGCCCGCGCAACCCTGACCCGTGCGCTGGAACTGGCAGGCGACGAACCCCTGCCGCAATTCGACCGGGCGCGGGAGGTTCTGGAGGGGATGGGGAATGCATCAGCAGATTGAACGTTTTTGGTTCAAACCGGGATACGGGCGCCCGGAGCAAGAACACTCCGTCTTTGCAGGTTATTGATGGCCCGGGGAATTGAAGATGACCAAGCTTACCATCGGCATCCTTGCCCATAACGAGGCGAACGTCATAGGCAACCTGCTGCAGGATGTGTCAAGACAGTCGATCCTTCAATCAGGGGCCGAGGGGGTGGAGGTGCAGATCTGCGTCGTGCCCAACGGGTGCACAGATGCGACCTCTGAAACCAGTCGGAGAGTCCTGACGGATTTGAACCTTCCCGAACATGTGACTTGGCAGGTTGTAGATGTGGAGCAGCCCAGCAAGACAAACGCCTGGAATGTCTTCGTGCATGAGATTGCGGCGGAAGATGCAGATTATCTGCTGTTTCTCGACGCCGATATCAGCCTCCCTCAAACCGACATCATGGAGCGCAGCATCGCGACGCTTGAGGCGCATCCTCACGCTTGGATCGCGTCCGACGAGTCGCGCAACGTCTTTCCAGAGAATTCGGGACCGAGCTTCATGAAAGTCGTGGCACCGATGGTCGCGGGCACGGTGAGCGGGGGCGGTCACTCGATCTGTGGGCAATTCTACTGCGCCCGTGCACAAAAGCTCAAACAGATCACGCTGCCGGTCGGGCTGCTGTCTCAGGATGGATTCATCCGTGCGATGGTGTTGACCTCCGCCCTGACAGAGCCTGAGCAGCTGGAAAGGGTGCGCTCGGTGCCTGATGCCTATCATCTGCACCCGGCCTATACGAAACTCTCCAGCCGTTTTCGATACGAGAAACGGCAAGCCATGAGCACGACAGTCTACACCTATGTGTATGATCTTCTGAACAAGCTGCCACCGTCCTTTGATGTCCGGATGGAAGAAATCAAACGGCTGAACGAAACGCGCCCGAATTGGGTGGCGGATATCGTGAAAAGCGGAACCGCCAAGAGCATGCTGCCGGTGCCGAGGCGATACGTCTTCAAGAGAGTAAGACAGCTCCAGGGCCCGCTCTGGAAGGCATTTCTGAAAAAACCCGTGCTGATTGCGGCGGTGGCGTTCGACATGTTGGTTTGCTGGCGCGCTTCGATCGAGCTGAAGACACAAGTGATCGGCACATTCGAGAACAACAAGGGACGCTTCAAGATCCGTGCTCAGTCGTGAGCGCGATGCGCGTTTTGTTATCTAAAGATTGAATTGGTGCCGACAATTTAGTTGTGGTGGGCCGATGAGGATAATTCACTTGATGGCTGGCGACCTTTCGGGTGGAGCCGCCCGCGGTGCATACTGGCTGCATCAGGGGTTGCGACAGCTTGGCGTTGACTCGGTTCTGCTGGGGCAAAGCTTTGATGAAGAAGCGGATCCCTCAGTTCGCTCGCTTGTTCGTTCAAAAGATCAGGAAGTAAAACTGAAAGTGTCCCGTAGACTTGGAGGAATTGGGAAGCTTTTTTATCCCCGCCGCACGGATCGGATTTTTAGCACGGGCTTCGGGGGAGTTGACTTTACCAATCACCCGTCCTTTCGGGCTGCAGATATTGTTCATCTGCATTGGATACGCGATGACGCGAGATTACGTTCAGCATACTCAGCGGCGGATGTGTTCGTTGCACCCTCTCGGATGGAAGCTTTTGGGAAGACTGTCGCTGAGTCGATGTCCTGCGGCACGCCTGTGGTTTGTTTCAATTCAACTGGCCCGGCTGATATCGTGAGTCACCTGATTACCGGATACAAGGCGAAAGCTTTCGATATTGAGGATCTTGCAAGGGGAATTTCCTGGGTGTTGAACCTTAGCCTACAGGACAAGCACTCTGTCCGAAAAATGGCTAGGGAACATGTGGTCGAACACTTTGCGACCAATGTCATCGCGGCAGAATACATAGCCCTTTACAAACAAATATTGGGTACCAGTGAGTCTCATGCTTTTTAGGTAAATAATTGCAGGTAATGAGTTTGATAGGAAATTCGTCAAATGAAAAAGTTGAGTTACTTGAAGAACAGAATTAAGTCGACGGTATCGCAATTAGGCTATGAGATCCGTCGGATACCGACGTCCCAAACCCGAATTGAATTGACGCACTTTCAATGTTGTTTGAATCTTCTAATGGGCACTTCTGATTATCTCAACATTGTTCAAATTGGTGCAAACGACGGGGCGATTAATGATCCACTATTCAGTTTTGTTTCACAGTATTCAAAGCGAACCAGAGTCGTTCTGGTTGAGCCTCAGAGCCAGTTGATCCCATACCTTGAAGAAAATTATAAGTTCCATGGCGCCAAATTCATTTTTAACGGCGCTCTTGGCAATCAATCTGAGCTGCGTTTGTTCAGAGTACGAGAAGAATATTGGAAGGATTTGGTCGTTCCTTATGCCGCGGACTGGCCGGTTTATCGAGCGCCGACAGGCGTCACATCAGCTGAATATCCACATGTATCTGCGTGGCTTTCCGAGCATTACAAGGGACAATTGCCAATTTCGGATTTGATTGAAGAAGTGACTGTTGAAGCCGTAGACATGGAACAGCTTCTGGCGCGCGCTCGCCTTTTTGACACAATCGATATTCTTCAAGTCGATACTGAAGGCTTTGATGATCAAGTTCTGTATGCGAGCGATATTCCAAAGTATCGTCCAAAGATAATCCATTTTGAGCTGACGCATTTGAGCGTGGAAAAAGCCCTACGTCTTAATGGTTTCTTGGTAGATCAAGGATATGTCGTCTCGAGTCATGGAATTGACGGGCTAGCCATTCGAACGTTGCCATAAAAAAGTATGCTCAACTCTATAGAGCATCGAACCTTTTCAACGACGCAACGGGTGTAATGATGACAAATGCATTTTGGACCTTTAACAGGATTCTTACAATTTAGACATTTTGGCGCGTTTATTTTTTCCCATGAAGTCATCATGGTTTTCAGGACTTTGCAGCGGGTTAGCCAAAGTGTATCCGGTTTTTCTGCCTTCGCGCCAAGACCATTCTAAGATAAGGGTCAACGCAATCGTCGCCATGGTCGCCATGAGAAAGCGGTTTGAAGAAATCTTGGGCTGGATTGCGACAGAATCTGTAAAAGCGCCAGCCATCGCATTTGCAACCCGATTGTGCGGCAGAGGAAAACTCTGAATAATATCCAATTGGGGAGGCGTTCGGATGCGACAGAGTTTTGGTGCCACGTTTCCGGAGAAATTTCTAATTTTGCACGAAGATTTTTTTCTAAAAGTGACTTGGTTTCTAGAGCTATTTTTGCGTGGTCTGAAGACACGCCGCCAGGTTCATATGAGGAAAAGCAGTAGTCTAGCCTTGCTTTCGAGGCCCCGTGGAGAAGCAACCGAAAAACCAAGTCAAAGTCTCCGGATATTTTAAGTTCTTCATCGAAAGCGCCCATGCGCTTGAGGGTATCGGTTCTGACTGCCATGCCGAGATGGCAACATGGCATGGAAACAAAGATCGATCTAAACAGAGATGATGCATGACGAATTCGGATCGGGTTTTCCATAACAAGAACTGGGCTGCAGATCATTTCAGGTAATCTTGGTGATGCACAGGCTGCTATCCGCTCCAAACCTTGTGGATCATGGTAAAAATCGTCGGACGGTAGAACCATGATATACTCTCCCGTGGCGAGTTCGATCCCACGATTCAGCGCCTGATAGATTCCACTATCCGGGCGGGAGATGTATTTTGTGATCTTACCTTTATTCTCTTCGGCCTTGATCAGATCGACCGTGCCATCGGTAGACCCTCCATCAACTACGATATGCTCGATATCTGCATAGGTCTGATCGACAACCGATTGCACCGCTCTCTTGAATTGTTCGGTGCGGTTGCTCGTCACAAGATTGTAGGTCGGCGTTATAACTGAAATGCGCACGAAAATACCTCGTCTGTTGGAATAGCACCAGAAATGTACAGACTTAATCCGGTCGGCGTCTCACCTGACTGGTGGCTGCGCTTCGCCTGGCTTGATGGGTCGGTATCCTGAAAATGTTCTGCAGAAGAACGTCCTTAACCTCGATTTTAAAATCCGCTTTAGTCGCTTGGGAGGCATTCGTTTCGTCTTGACGAACGCGCTTTTCCTTTGCCTGTCCAGTTCTCCGCGCTCCAAAGGGTGTTCGAAAAACGGGCGAAAATAGGGTTTGGTTTTGGATGTCTCGAAAAATTCACTCCAGTAGTCGGCTTTTCGGAGCGTCGCTTGATGAAAATCAAGCAATTCAAAGGCGACCGTCGGTGAGACATAATATGCAAACGCGCCGTAGAAATTTCTTGAGGGTTCGATCCGGAAAGCCTGTTTTCGTGTATCAAAGCGTCCGACGAAATAGACGTTATAACTGATTTGCGGATGCCATCCCAAATGCACGAAATCCAAATCGGTTCCGCTGCAAAATGCGATAGCATCCTCCAGGTGCATGCCATGAGGTGAGATATCGGCCTCTAGAATGATCGCGCATCGGTTTGCCTCGACAACTCTTTGATAGACAGAAATATGGCTGAGCGTGCAGCCGAGTTCCGAAGGGGATAACAATTCTCCAGTATCTCGATAGTTATCAAGTATCTTACCGAAATATGAATTTGCGTCGAGCTTGGCGCCTTCAATGGGCTGAATGCGATGCAGGCCGAACTCTGTTTCCACCTCGGACAAAGCATCAGAGGTGATCTTGTAGATGTCGATGGATCGCGCTTCGTTCATTGCGGTTTCCTCATGTCCATCGCTCGCTTACCCATCTGAAGCCTTGCTTCGCTTCTCAAAACGTGCCGGTTCCAAGCCTCGATCCGTTAAATTGTGCTAGCCATCTCTCGGAATGTCGCATTTGACTCCACGAGTTCGTTGAACTTTCCGCTTGCAACGGCCTTCCCGTGTTCCAGCAGGAAAATCCTGTCGCAATTCCGAACCGTGCTCAACCTGTGGGCGATCATGATGACGGTTTTTTGATGCGCAATGTTTTGAATTGCCTCGATTACGGCGCGTTCCGTCAGGTTGTCCAATGCCGATGTGGCCTCGTCAAAAATCAGCACTTTGGGATCGTGATAGAGAGCCCGCGCTATGCCAATCCGTTGACGCTGTCCACCCGATAGCCGAACCCCACGCTCACCTACCATGGTATTGTAGCCATTCTGGAGTTCCTCGGTGACAAACGTGTGCAGAGCCGCCGTTTTCGAGGCGCGTTCGACTGCAGCCATGTCGATCTTGTCAGGATCGATCCCGAAAGCGATGTTTTCAGCGAGCGTGCTGTCGGTCAAATAAATTGATTGGGGAACATAGCCAAGGGCGTTGCGCCAGGCTTGCATGTTGTCGCGATTTATGACCGTGCCATCCACGATGATCTCGCCGCGTTCCAGTGTCAGCAGGCCAAGGATGGCATCCACAAGCGTGGTCTTGCCCGCGCCAGTGCCACCGACGATGCCGATTGTCGTCTTGGCCGGGATGATCATGTCGAGACCGCGAAGCGCGGCCTTGTCGGTATTCGGATACGCGAATGTCGCGTTGCGAATTTGAAGCTTGTCAGAGAAAGAAATACGCCCACCATCGCAGCAGCCAAGCTTTGTATCCTTGATACGCATTTGGGCGTCGCGATAGTCTTTGAAAATCTCGTCCAAGAGCGGCTTGCCGTTTCTGATAGACGCTGCGCTGTGATAAATGCCTTGAGCTGCGGGCAAAAGCCGCATGACCGCAAATGCAAACGTCCCAAGGATCGGGATCGCCGCCGACAATTGCCCATCATTTTTCAGTTGAAGAAACAGTACGGCACCCAGCATCACGCCAAAGGTGACAGCTTCCAGCCCGAACCGCGGAAGTTCCCGTATCACATGAACGATCGCGTTCAGCGAAGCGATCCGGCGCGCTGGTTGCACGAAACGGTTTACATAGTGTTGTTCGATCCCCAACAGCTTCACTTCCTTGAAGCCGCCTGCTGCCTCTTGGGTCAACTTGAATCGCAAGGCGTTCGCCGTCACGAGATCTTGCCCATAGCGTGAAAGAAGTTGCCGCGTGAAAAAATATACAATCAGATAGCCGCCGCCGATGATCAAAGCCGCGACCGTCGCGATAATCGGCTCGAGGAATATGAGTAGGATGAACAGCGACAGTACCAGAACGGAGTTCGCAAGAATACTCAGAGACGGGATCAGAACGATGCTTACAAGGCGTCCAACTTCCTGCAGCACGGTCTTGCTGATTTCGGAACTGTTGCGTTCGAGAAACCAGACGTATGGCTGGTTCAGATATGTTTCCAGCAGCCGGGTTGATAGTGTGTATCCGCGCATTGCTGAATAGCGAACGATCGCATAGTTTCCCAGTGCCCTGATTGCTAGGCTGGACAAAACAGCACAAAAAACGCCCAAAGTCAGAAAGAACTGGAAATTCGCATCTGATGTGAAGCCAAAGAAATTATAGGCCCATTGCAGCTGGGTTTGCTCTTGGATCACGGCGGGGTTGGTGAGGACATTCAAAAGCACGAGCACGGTCGAGACGCCAAAGACATCGGCGCCACTCATGACAAGCATCACGCAGAAAAGCACATAGAAACGGCGCTTTTCCCGAACGCTGAGAAGCGCAAACAATTTATTGAAAACGTCTAGCATTTGACCAAATCCGCTTCGTGCCTGAAATTCTATGAGACCATGCTAAAAGCGCCTGGCAGGCACAAGGCGCCTTTGTGACAAGAAGGTGAATTGTGAAACCGGTCCATGCAATCGATTGCCACTTAGGAGTATATCCTATCGTAGATGGTCTGCCTTGAACGTGATATGAAAAAACGGACCTTGGCCAATTCCCAGCTGGCGGCAAACAAAAAACAAGGGCGCGATGTGCAAGTCAGCGGTATCAAATATTATTAAAGAATCAATTCCCTGGCTCATTTTTTGATCATGCATCTAATGAAAAGCATTTTGCCTGTGATACTCTGCCTCGTTCTGGTGATAAGCGGCCATCCGGGCCAAGCCAATGACGTATTGCTTGGACGCGAACAACTGCAATCCATCGGACCTCTTGGATGGATTGCGCCCCGACTTGAGCCTCCTGCCCCTGACAAGAATGCTCCTCTTGTTGACCCTAATGACAAAACTCCCGCCGCAAGTCTGTTGCGCCGGTATCAGGCGCGAGGACTTGCTGGTGGCTTCGAAGATGTGATTTACGATAATCGCGATCGAGACCATTCCAAGCTTCCACCGGTGCAGTTTCCAACTCTTACACATCTGATTTATGGCCCTGAACTGCGCAACGAAGGAATGGATTACGGATTGGCGGGCAGAATAATCCTGCCGGCGATTGTCATTGGAAACTCGTCTACAGCCCTGACCAGAAGACCCTCGCAAAGAAGTCAGGCCCGCTTTGCCATGACCGCCGCAGGAGGTCCCGAGCGTGCCTTCCTGACTTACAGCAACAACCATATTTACGTTTATCCTGAGCATCATGACCACGATGCGGCTGACGTATTTCCAGCCAACTGGCCTTACATGCTCGTCAGCCAAGGTTCGTCATATTCCGACATGCCTTTCGTCAAGGCGCTTCTAATGGCCATGGCTGCGTTTTCGGATGAGACGCGAGATTTTCTGAAAGATGAACGCCTCGTCGCACCGACATTGCAGATGGTTTTTCGTCGAACCCAAAAAAGTGTGTATACCCGCGACCAATATTTGTCGTCCTTGGCGCACCCCACGGTTTTTGCGGCGGCCGATCTTGCGCCTGAAAGAATGGTGGCACTGGCGGCTGCTTTGAAAGCTGATGAAATTCCGCCAATGGTTCGCCTCGATGTTGAGGCCGAGGATTTCAGCGATGCTGCCGGCCTTGCCGGTTTGTCCGAACGGCTCTTCAGCACGCCGTCCGCGATTGCCAGAATATGGCGTTCAGACGCTTTCAGCCGAACCATGACGGTGTCCGCTGCGAAAACAGAAGACCCCAACGGTCGCGCTCTTGTATTCGAATGGGTTCTTTTGCGCGGCGATCCTCAAAAGGTTCGTATCACCCCTTTGAACGAGCAAAGCTCAAAGGTTCGCATCAGCGTGGACTGGCATGATGACATGCGCATCACGCCAAATGCGGAACGAACGTCGAACCGCGTCGACATAGGTGTCTTCGCGTCGAACGGAGTGCATGACAGTGCTCCGGGATTTGTTTCGATCAGTTTTCCGCTGCATCAATCGAGAATGTATGAGTCCGTTGGTGACGGTTCGGTCATGCGATTGATGTCAGTGGACTATAGCGGAAAAGACCGCTTGAAATATTTTGACCCGCTGCTTCACTGGACTGCAGATTGGCAAGATGAGTTCGAGTATAACGTGAATGGAGAAATGACCGGATGGAACCGAGTTTTCCCGGAAGAGACATTGACGCTTCTTTCCGATGGCGTCACCGGAGCCAACAAGCCTGCACCCCAGCATGTGCTTGAGATGAACGGCGACCGCCCACAACTTTCCATGGCGAACTCAGAGCCCTTCCGTGACTAAGCAATTACGCGACAGGCCAGACACATTTGCGTCTTGTAAAGCCTTGGGCACTGCAAACTGAAGACTAAACGAATAGACCCTGCCGCGCACCTGATCATGACCGCCGTGGCTGTCTTGTGTGTAAAGGTCTTGCATAGCCTGTATCCGTTGGCAGCGTCTCAGGCCCCAAAGCGCCTTGCGCGCGATTTTGCGGCTTTCGGTCGGCTGCAATCTTGGCGGTAACCGCGCCGCGTACCGTTTGATATCGCCCCATGATCGCACCGGCGACCAGCCAAAGAACGGGGCTGATCGTTCCGTTTGGGATAAGATCGACAATGCCGACACTCATCGCCATTGCAAGGCCTGTGGTCGCATATGAGAATTCAAGTCTGCGCAGCATGAAGCCGATAATGATGAGCGGCAAGCATAGCAACCCGAACCGACCCAGATACCCAAACCAGCCATAGGTTCCCTTGATGATGATCCAGTAGCCGTCTGTTGTGCTGATGTCTTGCCCGCTCTCGTTGTAAACGCGCCCGCGACCCCATCCTCCCCAGCCGAAAAGCGGTTTTTGGCTGGCCTTGGCCAGCAAAATGTCCTCGTTGTTCAATCGATAATTCAGCGATTGCGCGCGTGCTGGATTGATGCTTTCCGCAAGATTTTGGATTGGTGTCAAAGGGACCAACCCTGACGTTCTGGCGAAGGGGAAAAGCAGAACAAAAAGTGCGAGGCATGCAACCATCAAGAGCTGTGTCTTGCGAGAAAGAAACAGCACCCCGGGAACGACCAGCAAGGTCAGCGCAAAGGCCCCAAGGGACTTCATCAAGAACAGCACCATGAAAAGCCAGAGCCCCGCCATGAACCAAAGCGGCTTGTTTCGTGTTTTCGTAGCTTTGAACAGTGCAAAGGCGCTGACGACTGATAGAGCAAAAAATATGGCGAGCCATAGACCATGGTTCAGGAATACAAGGGGTCTGAAACCGTCTCCGCGCATATGCTGAATGAAAGAATGCGGGAAAAAACCATAGAAGGTCCTGTTGAGCTGTGGGCTCATGCGGACTTCGTACAGCGCCAGTAAAGAGTATCCCAGGGCCGCAATGACAATGACTTTCAGCAAAACCCTGTGTGCCTCATCCGAGGCCAGAAATCGTCTGGCAAGAAAGAAGGGGATCAGGGAAAACAGGATCTCCGAATTCATCGAAAGCGCATCATAAAGCGACAGCCCGCTTATGAAGCGCGCGCCCTGAATGATCGGCTCCGCGTTCGTCAAGGCCGTGATAAATGGTGGCACGAAAAGCAGGATCACCAAGCCCCGGAACAGCCATTGCCCTCTGACAGGTTCGAAAGAGATCGGCGGAGCAACGGTCATCTTGCGCGCGACACCCTCTGACCCGGCACGCTGAGCAACCGCATGTGCGGTTTTCGCCTGTCGTGTCACCAGATAGCACATCAAGGCCGCCATAAGCGCCGGAATGAGGTTCTTGTCGACTGGCGGCAATGCCGGGAGGTCGAACCCGGTCCGTAGCGGCAGCAAAAGATATCCTGCCACGATCGACCAGACCAGTGCCTCACGCAAGGGCAAGCGCTGGAACAGGATGTAGACCACGATGGGCCATGAATAGAGGACTATGTCTGCAAAGGAATTTGACATGCTTCGAATAATGGCCGCCCGTTAAATCCACGGCATGTAAAACCACATACCTTGGCAGAAATATGGATCAAAATAGCACTCCGGCGCAGACTTCGAAAGTTCGAATACCCGAACGAAGCGTTTCCTGTCTGCATCACAGCCTTTATAATGGCCTGAAAATGGACGTAACTAAAGCGGTTGGCCTTTAACCTGAGGCATCAGCTATAGGCAGACCGCGTGCAACGATTGAACGGAGCACTGCATTTCGCGAAAATCTGTGATTAAGTTTGTTCGTGAAACGCTTTATTCCAAGAATTGAAAATACTGATGTGAATTTTACGGTCTGGACGCGCTGATGCCATGCCTGAACGGAGCAATTTGTGACCCCGCCTGATAACTCAACCAAACCCATTTCCCGTGCCCGGATCAACGTGTCGATCATCAACTACCGCACGGCGGAGCTGACGCTGCAATGCGTGCGCTCAGTTCTCGAGGATGGCTCGCAGGTACAATACATGGTCACGATCGTCGACAACGCCTCGGGCGACGGCTCGGTGGACAAACTGCGCGGCTTCATCGCCTCGCTCCCTGATCCGAAACGCGTTCAACTGGTCGCCTCAGAAACCAATTCCGGGTTTTCCGGCGGGCATAATCAGGGGATCGCGGCCTGCGAGGCGGCCTATCATCTTGTGCTGAACTCCGATGCGGTCCTCAAGCCCGGGTTCCTCGATGCGATCCTCGCCACAGCCGAGGCGCATCCCGAATGCGGTCTGATCGCGCCACGGATCGAGTATGATGATGGCACCCGCCAGATCAGCTGTTTTCGTTTTCCCACGCCCAAAAGCGAGCTGATCCGCGGGGCCGCGACCGGGCCGATCACCCGGCTGTTGCGGTCCCGCGACGTGCCGCTGGACAATCCCCCCGATCCCACGCAGGTCGAGTGGGCCAGTTTCGCCTGCATCCTTCTGCGCGATGACATGATCCGACAGATCGGCCCGATGGACGAAGGCTATTTTCTCTATTTCGAGGATGTCGAATATTCGTGGCGCGCGCGTCAGGCCGGTTGGCGCATCTGCCTGGCCCCCGAGGCTTGCGCGGTGCATTTCCGTGGCGGCAGCGGGCCGGTCAAGGCGTCGCAAGCCGCCCGCAAGCGCCTGCCGGCCTATTACTACGCCTCCCGAACCCGCGTGTTTTACAAGATGCATGGCCGTGCGGGCCTGCTGATGGCCAATCTCATGTGGCATCTGGGCCGTGGCATCGCGCACCTGCGGCGTTTGGTCGGCAAGCCCGTCCCGCCCGCCACCGCACAAGAGGCGCGCGATATCTGGATCAATGTCCTGACGCCGTTGGGGGATCGCCGTGACAGCTAGATCGCAGGACAATCTGCCCGATTTCATCATCCTCGGCGCGATGAAATGCGGCACCAGCACCATGGCTGCGCAATTGGGCACGCAGCCGGGCCTGTTCATGACCGACCCCAAAGAGCCGAATTTCTTTTCCGACGATCCCGTCTTTGCCAAGGGGATGGGCTGGTATCAAAGCCTTTTTGCCGATGCCGCCCCGGGAGACCTGAAGGGTGAGGCCAGCACGCATTACACCAAGTTGCCCACCTATCCCGAAACCCTTGCCCGCATGTCGCAGGCGCTTGAGGCGTCCAAGCTGATCTATATGATCCGCGATCCGCTGGCCCGCGCTGTGAGCCACTATATCCATGAATGGACCATGGGCGTCATCACCGACCCCTTGGATGCCGCGTTGGACAGCCACCCGGAACTGATCTCCTATGGCTGCTATGCGCGCCAGATCGCCCCTTATGTGGACCATTTCGGCGGGGACAACATCCTGATCCTCTCGCTCGAGGATATGCACCGCGCGCCACAGCACAGCTTGCAGCGCGTCTGCGACTTCATCGGCTACACCGCCCCGCCCGTCTGGATCGAGGAAAAGGCACGCACCAACGCCTCATCCGAGCGTATCCGCCGCTTCCCGCTGCATGGGCTTCTGATTGACAACGTGATCGCCCAAGCCCTGCGCCGGGCGCTGATCCCGCAAGCTCTGCGGGACCGGATCAGGAAAAGCCGCCAGATGGCTGAGCGGCCAAGCCTGTCGCCTGAAAACGTCGCACGGCTGCAACAGGTCTTCACCGAGGACTATGCACAGCTGCGCAGGCTTTTCCCCGACCGCCCCGATCTCGACATCTGCTACCCGTTCGTGGCCTCATGATCGCCGGGCTGACCATAGGGCTGGTCATCATCGGCAGGAACGAAGGCGCGCGCCTCATCCGTGCTCTGGCTTCGGTGCCTGACGGGGTGGACCGCATCGTCTATGTCGACTCCGGGTCGACCGATGGCAGCGTCGACGCGGCCCGTGCGGCGGGTGCCGAGGTGGTGACGCTCGACATGACACAGCCCTTCACCGCGGCTCGCGCCCGCAACTCAGGCGTCGACCGGCTGCTACAGGCGGGCTTGCCCGATGCGATCCAGTTCATGGATGGTGATTGCGAATTGCGCGACGGCTGGATCGCCCATGCTGCAGCCTTCCTTGTGGAAAATCCCAAGGCCGCCGTTGCCTGCGGCCGCAGACGCGAAAGGTTCCCCGAAGCATCCGTCTACAACCGCCTGTGTGACGCTGAATGGAACACGCCGGTGGGTCGCGCCAAGGCCTGCGGCGGGGACGCCCTGATGCGCGCCGAGGCGTTCGAGGCTGTGGGCGGCTTCAACCCAAGCCTCATCGCCGGCGAAGAGCCAGAGCTTTGCGTCCGCCTTCGCGCCGCCGGATGGGAGGTCTGGCGGCTGGATCACGAGATGACATGGCACGACGCCGCGATGATGCGGCTCTCGCAATGGTGGACCCGCACCCGCCGTGGCGGCTATGCCTTTGCCTTGGGCGCCTCGCTCCATGGCGCCCCTCCCGAACGCCACTGGGTCAGGGAAACCCGCCGCGCTCTGATCTGGGGGGCAGTGCTGCCATCGGTGCTGTTTCTGGCAGCGGTTTTGATCACCCCTTGGGCGCTTCTGGGGATGGTCCTATATCCGTTGCAAATCGTACGGATCGCCCTCAAATCCGGCCCGCCCTTTGATTGGCCACAGGCGTTTTTCATGGTGTTGGGGAAGTTTGCTGAGGCGTTGGGGGTCGTGCAGTGCTGGCTGGACTTGACAACAGGACGACGCAAGGCGCTTATTGAATACAAGTGATGTGCAAGACATCAGCTTGATCCCATGCGAACCTGTTTGCCGTCGTGGACTTTTGTGCCTTGGTTTTATCGGGTATGAAGCTGACAGATTTATATTTCAACAATCGATTTTTCGGGAAAAACATGTTTCGTAGCTTCGATGCGAAAGAAGAGTTGGGACAAAAACTGTTGGAGGTTTTCCAGCAAGTCTACATCATCAATCTTCCCGAGCGTGCAGACCGGCGCCGCGAAATAGAAGGCCAATTGGCGCGATTAGGCCTTAGCAGCGCGCATCCTTCGATATCGTTTTTCAAGGCTGTCAAACCATCCGAAGCCGGTGGCTGGCCTTCTGTCGGTGCCCATGGGTGTTTCATGAGCCATCTGGGTGTTCTCGAGGAGGCACTGGAAAGCCGCTTTGATAACGTTTTGATATTGGAAGACGATATGGATTGGTCACCCAGATTCATTGATGGCGGTATGCGCATATTGGATGAATTGGGCAGTAAAACGTGGCATTTTATCCATGGCGGTCTGAGGTCGCCGAAAGCCAAGAGCGCAGAGCCTGTCCTTCGGGCGCTCTCGCCGGAGGCTGCTTTGACGCAGACACATTTTATCGGCCTTTCTGCTCCCGCGATTGCGTCCGCCGCCGCATATTTAAAGACGATAGCATCTCGCCCACCTGGCCATCCGGAAGGCGGACCGATGCATGTCGATGGAGCATATTCCTGGTTCAGAAAAAGCAATCCGGCCTTGGACGCATACTACTTCGAGCCCGCGATCGCCGTACAACGCGCCTCAAGGACTGATATACACGGCAATAGGTGGTATGATGTCATGCCTGGATTTGCCCAAGCTGCGGGCCTTTTTCGTGGGTTAAGGAACCGGTTCAATTCTTAAATCGACACCGAGTCCCTTGGTCCGATATCGTTTTCACAGATCTTTAGGTGGTCGTCCTTATTCCAGCATTTCTGTGAGTGTGAAATAATCAAGCTCAGTCCGGATGAGCATTATGTTTACAGCGGATAATTTCAATTGGGAGCCTTTGAAAATGCCTGCACAGGATTGGCGGAGGCCCGGCATCCGATTGAAGAACAGACTGACCCGTCCGATCCGTAAAGCGATGGAAATCACAGGGCGCTCCAAGGATTACGCGGCCTGCGAAACGGTAAAGACAACCGGCGCGACCGTCTCATTCATCGGCGACGTGCCCAGTGTTGCCGGCCTGCAAAATTCGCAGAATGCCCTATCCTACGCCCAACCAAGGCCGATGGTCGAAACGCTCGACAAGATCCTCTACACGCCCTCAGGTAACGCGTGGCATAACGGCTGTCTGCTGCGCAAGGCCAGTTCACGGCGTCCCAGTATCCGTGAAATCCTTGACCGACCCAAAGTCAATCAGGCCCATATCGTCGAGCAGGCCTATATCATAGAAAGTGAAACTCCCTATACCTATGGTGATTGGGTCGGCGATCATATCAGGGCGCTTGTGGAGGCTCCGCTTGATATTCGGCATGTTGTCCTGCCTCTGGACCTTGCGCAGAAGTCCTATGTCCAACGGGATGTGGGGCGCCTGGGGTTCACCCTTGTCCCCGCCGACAAGCCCCTGATGATCCTGAAAGCGCATGTTCTGCGCAAACAGCTGCCCAGCTATTATTGGGGCAAAGCGCAGGTGAACGCTTATCGTGATCGTTTCCAGGTTCGTCTGATTGAACCCCAGCCGGGATCATTGATCTATCTGTCCCGCGAAGGCATCAAAAGCGAAGCGGTCGACCGGGTCTACCCGTCGGCCCAGATCGCTGGGATCGTTCGCAGGCTCGGTGGCGAGGTGTTCGATACGCGCTATGCGTCGCCCGAGGCTTTCGCGCGCATCGCCTTGCGCGCCGAAACCGTCATCGCCGACCAGGGGTCAGCAATTTTCGGAGTTCTGCAATGGCAAACCAAAAACCTGATCGAGATCACGACCGAGAATTGGTGGCATAACGCGAACCTGTTTTTCGCGCATGCGTCGGGTATCGAAAATTATGCGGTGCTGGTCAGTGACAGATATCAGGGCGCTGCTCTTGAAAACCGCCTTATGGAGCTTCTGTCGGACGTTGGTTTTTATTTCCCGGATATCAAGGAAGACTGATAAAACCGGTGCAAACCGGCAGAGGACTCATGACGTCGACACACCGACCAGCCATCTCCATCGTGATCCCCACCTACCGGCGCGCCGAAAGGATGTCACGCTTGCTGCCGCTGGTGCTAAGCCAGATATCGGGATTGCCCCAAGGCACGATGCTTGAACTCATTGTTGTCGACAACTGCCCCGATCTGTCGGCACGGGATGTCGTGACGGCTTTCGGCGATCCGGTTCGCTACTTTTCCGAATCCGCGCCCGGCGTGGCGAATGCGCGCAATCGCGGGGTTGCAGAGGCGCTTGGAGAGTATGTCTTGTTTCTGGACGATGATGAATTGCCGCGAGACAACTGGCTTTCGGCATTCATCCAGTCCGCGAATAAGGGTGCCGACGCCTGCTTTGGTCCGGTCGAACCACTTTTTGAGGGCAAACCGGCACCGGATCTTGCTCCAACCCTTGAACGATTGTTCAGCCGCAGATTGTCTGCACGGACAGGTCAGGACGTT
The DNA here is from genome assembly GCF_000170875.1 of Roseobacter sp. AzwK-3b. Taxonomy (NCBI): domain Bacteria; kingdom Pseudomonadati; phylum Pseudomonadota; class Alphaproteobacteria; order Rhodobacterales; family Roseobacteraceae; genus Roseobacter; species Roseobacter sp. AzwK-3b. Next base: position 75,717 of record NZ_ABCR01000001.1, on the reverse strand, counting down.
TCCCATCTGCGCGCATGGCTGGGTACCGGCAATTCGATGTTTTGCAAGTCGACCTGTCTGGACAGCCCCCTGCCTTTCAATGTCGGATTCAACGACGGTGGAGAGGATGTGTGGTTCCTGAGAGAACTGGTGCAGGAAAAAGGCATCTCCTTGATCTGGTGCGCTGACGCGATCGTCGATGAAATCATCCCACAAGACAGGATGTCGAGGGAGTATCTGAAACGCAGGATATTCAAGAACGGGCAGTTGCGGTGCAAGATCGAAAGTGGCTCGCGGGATCTGCGCGGCACTGCGCGGGTCGCGTTCTGGATGTCCGTGGGCGCGGTGCAGGTACTGGGCTATGGCCTTGCATCGCGTGGCCTTCGCCCGTTCAGCCCGGCGAAGGCCACGGAATTTGATCTGCGTTGCGCGGGCGGTCTTGGCAAATTGCTCTGGTGGCGTTGACGCTTAGGCCGGTGTTTCATCCGGCCAGTGCTGCACGATGCCTGACCCATGGGGCGATGTCCCGCACCGAGGTGATCAGGGCATTGCAACGGCAGAGCTTTTGCGCCTAGCTTCTTGCAGTTTCATAAATCGGTTTCATGAAAAGGCTTTGTGCATTGCGGATCGGCTATTTGTTGAACACATATCCAGCGACCAGTTCCACCTTCATCCGCCGGGAAATCCGGGCGCTTGAAGGGCAGGGGGTGACGGTCATGCGCTATGCGGTCCGGCGTTGGGCGGATGCGCTTGTGGACCCGCTCGACCGCGAGGAACAGGCCAAGACCCGGTATCTTCTCTCCGGTCAGGTTCCGCGCCTGATCACCGGGGTCTTAGCCGAAGCCCTGACCAATCCGATTGGCCTTGTGCGCGCCATCGGCATCTGGGGCAGGCTCGTTCGCAATGCGGGCGGCGGGGTGGTGCGGCACGCGGCTTATCTGCTCGAGGCGGTGTCGCTCAGGCGGCAGGCCAAAGCAGACGGGATCGAGCATATCCATGCTCATTTCTCGACCAATGCCGCGGCGGTGGCGCTGCTTTGCTATCGCTTGGGCGGGCCGAGCTATAGCTTCACCGCGCATGGCCCCGATGAATTCATCGACTGGGGCCGCTCGTCCCTCGCGCTCAAGGTGGCCGAGGCCCGGTTCGTCGCCGCGATCTCGCATTATTGCCGGGTGCAGCTGACGCTTGCCGCCGGGATGGCGCATTGGGACAAGATCCATATTGTGCGCTGCGGGCTGGACCTGTCCGAGTTTCCGCCAAGCAAGGCGGGCTTTGACGCCTCGGCGCCGTTTGTCTGCGTGGGCCGGCTCTGTCCACAAAAGGCGCAGGTGCTCATCGTCGAGGCGACCGCTCGCGTCGTTCGCTCCCACCCCGAAGTGAAGATCCGTCTGATCGGCGATGGTGAAAGCCGTGCCGATGTAGAGGCGGCGATTGCCCAGCATGGGCTCGAGGGCAATATCGAGCTCATGGGCTGGCAGGCCAATGACGTGGTGCGTGCCGAACTGGGCCGCGCCCGCGCGCTTCTTCTGCCCAGCTTTGCCGAAGGTCTTCCGGTCGTCATCATGGAAGCCCTCGCGCTCGGTCGTCCCGCCATCTCGACCTATATCGCGGGCATCCCCGAACTTGTGGATGAAAGCTGTGGCTGGATCATACCGGCCGGGTCGGTCGACCATATAGCCGAGGCGATGGCCTACTGCCTTGCCACCCCGCCCCAGGCGCTTGCCGAAAAGGGCACCACTGGCCGCGCCCGCGTGCAGAGCGCGCATGACATCGACACCAACGCCCGAACTCTCGCCACCTGTTTCGCTGCCGCGAAACAGGTATCCGGTCAACCACGCGGAGCCAGTACGCGATGAAAATCACCTTCGTCAGCCCGGCGCCCAATCTTTCCGGGGGTATCCGCGTGATTGCGATCTACGCGGATCTTTTGACTGAGATGGGCCATGACGTGACCGTCGTGGCACCCGTGCCGCCAAGGCCGGGCGCGAAAGCTATCGCCAAAGGGTTGATCAAGGGACGCCTTCCCGGAAAACGGAGCCAAAGCCATTACGATGGCCTCAAGGCCCGGCTGCATCTGGTGGAAACGGACATGCCGTTGACCGACACGGACATTCCCGATGGCGACGCCGTCATCGCGACGCTATGGGATACAGCCTATGTGGTTGCGGGTCTGTCTGCTGCGAAAGGCCGGAAATTTTATTTCGTCCAGCATCACGAGGTACATTACCCACGGTACAATCACCTCATCGCCGGTTCATATTACCTACCATTGAAAAAGATCACCATATCGAACTGGCTCGTATCGGTGATGCGTGATGTTTACGGTGACGAAGATGTGGCATTGGTGCCGAACGCCGTGGACACGTCACTGTTTTTCGCCCGCCCGCGTGACAAGCAGCCAAGGCCCACCGTCAGCATGATGTATTCCGGCAAGGCGTTCAAAGGCACCGATGTCAGCCTCAAAGCCGTCGAACTGGCCCGAGAGACCCTGCCTGACCTGCAACTGGTGGCCTTCGGCACAGAGCGGCCCACCCGCGATCTTCCCCTGCCACCGGACACCACCTATCATCTGTCTCCGCCCCAAACGTCGCTGCGCGACATCTACGCCGCCTCGGATCTTTACCTCTTCGGCAGCCGGGTCGAGGGGTTCGGCCTTCCGGTGCTCGAGGCGATGGCCTGTCGCTGCCCCGTCGTTGCCACCCGTGCCGGCTGCGCCCCGGACTTCATAACGCCTGGAAAATCCGGTCACTTGGTTGATGTGGATGATGCCGGGACGATGGCCGAGGCGATCATAGATATTCTACGCCGCGACAACGATGCTTGGCAGGCGATGTCCTTGGCCGCGTTTCAGTCGGTAGAGCGCCGCGACTGGAAAGACGCGGCAGAGCGGTTTTTGGCGTGTTTGGATGGGAACGACTGAAACATGTCCAGTCACACTTCGACCTCGTTTCCCTCCCATGCCCTGTCTCTCGTAAACACGCGGGATAGAAAGGCCCTGTTCGAAAATGTGCACACGCATTTCCTGACCGGCAAAGGCTTCACCGTCGCCACTCTCAACCTCGACCATATCGTGAAGCTCCGTCAGCACCCCGCCTTTCGCGACGCTTATGTCCGGCATTCGCATGTTGTGGCCGATGGCAACCCGATCGTCTGGCTGCGACGTGTCATGGGGCAGCCGGTCGAGCTTGTGCCCGGCTCCGAACTGGTGATGCCGCTCGCCGATCTGGCGCGCGAGGCGGATGTTCCCGTGGCCCTTCTGGGGGCGACCGATGCCACTCTCGCGCTTGCCGCCGCGCGCATGCAGGCGGATCTCCCTGGCCTTCGGATCGTGGCGCGGATCGCACCACCCTTCGGCTTTGATCCTTCAGGCGCCGAGGCGGACCGCATCCTGTCCGAACTTGACGCAAGTGATGCGCGGCTGTGTTTTCTGGCGCTTGGCGCGCCGAAACAGGAAATCCTCGCCATAAGAGGCGCGGAGAAGCTGCCTCGCTGCGGGTTCGTGTCGATCGGCGCCGGGCTCGATTTCATCGCCGGCACGCAACGGCGCGCGCCCCTCTGGGTCCGCCGGATCGCGATGGAATGGTTCTGGCGCATGGCCACCAATCCGGTCCGGCTGACCAAACGCTACGCACAGTGCTTTGCGATCCTGCCGGGGCTCTTCTGGTCGGCCCGTCGCGCGCGCATGACCCGGCGGGATTAAAGCGTTTCGCGAAAAACCTGACTCACAGATTTTCGCGAAATGCAGTGCCCCGTTCCATCGTTGCACGCGTTCCGCCTTTAGCTGATGCCTCAGGTCAAAGGCGGAACGCTTTAGGCCAAAACCCGCATAGCTCTGCATCTTCGCCTTCTTTTCAACAATTTTCCGCGTAATGTAATCAAAACGGGAAATCACTCGACTTGATGTCAGAGGATCGGATGCAAAAAGAGCAGTTTCTGAAAGCGGCACAACCTGTCCCCGAGCACCTTCGCGGCACGCGCCAGGGCCTTTTCCATATGCTGAACGCCGCGGTCGACACACCCTCGCACCCCGCGCCCTCAGCGCGGCCCGAGCCAATGCGTCTGGTCAACACACCCAAACTCGCGGCACCGGAAAATGGTGTCCAGACCATTCTGCAAAGCGACGATTTCATTTTTTCGGATTAATTTCCCCGGAACTGGGACTATCCAGTTTACCAAGTGCTATCTAAATAATGCTGCTGCAGAGTCCTAATTTGCGATTTAGAAATTGCGGCGATTTAACTTTCTAAAATCTACGCGTCATAAGCGACTGACGTGCCGTTGAATCGCAGCAAGATGTCTTCAGAGTAGAACGGAACGGGATAATTTCATGATTATCTCAGCGTTGGCTATCCCATCAAATTAAAGAGACTCAAATGCAATGCATTAGCAGCCGGTTACGAGCAACCCAGCTTTTGCGGTCTTCAGGATCGTCTAGAAAAGCTGCAACCAATTCGGTCCACTCCATCCCAATATAAAGCCTTTGATGAGCAGCTGCGCCATTTTGCGAGAGTCTTTGATAAAGAGTCGGATCAGTAATTGCGCGTGACAGACAATCAGCAAGTCGCTCAGGCTGTTCGGTAGGGTATTCCAAGACCTCTTCATTCGGAGCAAAACGGCCTTGGAAAGCTGGGTGATCTGAAAGGACCAGAACTGACCGCGAGGCTAGAGCCTCATAAATCGTATTCGGTAACCCCTCGGCATAATCATGCCTAGATGGGACGATTACGAAATCATGTTCACGCATCAGTTTTCGCACGCGATCATTGGGCAACAGACCCAGAAAATCAACTCTGTCCGCGATCCCCAAACGTTCTGCCTCTTTGCGCCAATGCTCTAGATCACCCCCTCCTGCAAAGCGCATCGTTATCCACTGTCCACGCCGCTTAAGTATCTCTACCATTTGCAAGCAGTCGCCGACGCCCTTGGCCTCCGTCAAAATACCGGCAAAGAACGCGCTGGGTCTGGTCGTGTCAGTTACGCTAGGCTTGACGTCACCGCCCGAAGGCACCCGCGACCAGTCCCAAGCGACAACACGTTCTTCAGGCAGCTTCAACTCGGTAATAAGAGAACGTGTGGCGTTAAGGCTGTGATTGGCAATGCAGGGCGCACGACATTTCAGCAGAGACCTGCGAAGGTACCAATAACGCAGCCTTGTCTTTAAGCCCTTGGCAGAGAAGATATCCGCAAACACTGGTAGAAGCGGGATCTGCCGGCGCCGAACTTCAGCGATGAGACGGGAATGTGGTGTGCGCAGAATTACACGGGTCGGGTTCAGGTGATCGAAGATAGTCTTGATGGCTTGGGGTTTCATCGCACCAATCGGAGCACCCGTGGCCCAAAGATTTGGAGCAAGCTCTTCTTCATAACGTTCTCGCGAGAAGGCCAAGGTTGTGACCACAGAGTCCGGCGCCAAGCCTGCAACGAAATCTACTGAACGCTTCTGGTCGCGATAAGTCTCCTTTCCGCCATCAGAAAAGCGACGATAGGCCTCGCGAAAATCACCATGTTGGATAACAAGGATACGGTCCATTTACGCTGTGCTCCGAAAAGAAATATCCGCGCCGGAGTCGGCAAAGTCTGTGTCGCTGACAGTCGACCCGCTCACCCTCCCGGCACGAACCGGGGCAGGGGCGTCAGAAGGGCGTTCATGCTGTCCACCAGACGCGCTTCGGCGACGGCGATTTCCTCTTTCGGGCCGATCGGGGTGATCAGGCGCACGATGGCGCTGTCGTCTCGACCGTTCACAAGGCGCCCGAGCATCAGCTGCAGCTTGGCCTGATACATCGACGCGGTCCTGACGCCGCGCTGATCGTACCAGTAATAGACCAGCATCCGGTCCACGCCCTTCTGGATGATCGCGCGGTTCAGTGTGAACGTCTCGCCCGCAAGGCCCTGCGCCTCGATCTGGTCCAGCTTGGCGATCTCCCAACCCGCTCCCGGAAGGCAGACTTCGGGCGAATGCACGCCGCCGCCGGATTGATCCTTGTACCAGGCCATGAACACATCCACCGGTGCCGCGCTGGCGGCGTTCACCAAAGACACCGACAGGTAATCGTCGGCGGCCAGAATGCGTTCCACCTGCTGTTCCAGCGGCTGGTGCGGACCTGCGCGCCACTCGCCGACTTGGGAGGGGAACAAAAGGAAAGGCTCGCGGTTGATCTGTGCCGCCTCACGTGTCGGAATGGCCTGCCAGCTGGCGGCAAGCCCCCCCACCAGAAGGGCCGCGAAGATCATCGCCACCGACGGCTGCACCAGCCCGATGCGCTTGGCCTGTGTGCCGAGGCCCTCGGTGTCCAGATCCAGTGCCTCGATCAGGCCGATCCGGTCACGGCGCAGCTTGACCAGCACCCAGGCAAAGGCGAACAGGATCAGCACGCAGGAAATGAAGATCACCCAGCCTTCGAAGAAATGGGTGAATCCGTCCACCCATTCCAGCCCGTAATTGTTCACGATATAACCCGCGATCGCGATCCGGACCGAGTTCATGAAAACCGTGATCGGTGCGGCCGAAATCAGCAGCAAGGTCTTGTGCCACATCGGCCCCTGATAGAGCACTGCGAAGATGTAGGAAAAGCTGAGGATCGGGAACAGATACCGCAGCCCTGAACAGGCCTCGGCCACCTGCAGCTTGAAGACGCCCAGATCGATGATGTTCCCTTCGAGGTACACCGGCACCCGCAGCATCTGCAGGAAATACACCCCCAGCTCCGACGAAATCCCCTGCAGATAGGTCGACAACCCGTAATAGAGCGCCCCCGGCAGCGGCAGCATGAAGACCAGATGCACCACAGGCGGCCAGAAATGCTTGCCCGTGTTCCAGCCGAAACTGATCAGCAGCACCGCGCCTACCCACAGGATCAGCGCATAAGCCACGATGTCGCGGATCTCGATCATCTTGCCGGCGGCCCCCATCAGCACTGCCACGATCAAGAGCGCGACACCGGGCCAGCGGTCGGTCACCGGGCCGTCATTGACCGGCACGGTTTTCAATTGACGCAGGAACAACAGCCCCGACAACACCGGGATCAACGGGCCGTGGCTGTATTCGGGCATCTTCCATGCCTTTAGCAGCTCGGCGATCCCTTCCCAGAAGAACAGCCCGGCGGCGACGGTGGCGACAATCAGCCAGAAGGTGCCCCAATGGAAGAAATGTCCGAAGATATCGGTGCGGCGAGAAACAGAAGGAATATCGGTCATGGGTCGAAAAAGGCCCTGTAATGCGAGGCGCGGAAATGCGCAAAAAAACCATGGATTAATCTGCCATAGTGTTACCGGATTCTTGACCGAAAACCAAATAAATCCCGTGGTTTGACGCGTCTGTGATGATCTTCGGGCGAACCCGTCCAGCGGCGGTAACGCCTGTCAGGGGCTCAGGGTGTCGGCAGGCCTATGATTTTCAACGTTTTATCAGGCGCTTGACGCATCCGCCGCGCAAGCGCGTCCACGTCCGCCGCCATTGTTCGGTCTAGGGAAACTCTTTGGTTCTTGACCTGTCTTGCCAACGCTCAGGGCCGGATGTCGATCCGCAACAGGCAAGTGCTAGTCTCTGCCGGGGAGCAAGCTGACCTCGTCGGGAACACCCCCGACGGCAAAGGGGCGCCCGACAAGGGCGCCCCAGCCAATCGGTTCATGGGTTTCGGGTCAGACCGTTTTCCGCTTTCGCCAGCTCATGAAGCCACCCAGACCCATCGCCGTCAGCAGCAGCGGCAAACCTGCGGGAACTGGGATTTGACCGTTCACACTCTTGCCACCGGCCCAAACGGTGATGTTGCTCACGTCTCCAGGATTATTGGTCCACCATGCGGTATACCATTCGCCCGAGGTCGGAAGCGGGGCGCCATCGAAAAGATATGCGGCAAAGAAGCTGCCCTGCTTTAACATCACGGCCGAATAGCCATAGGCGCTCAATGCCGTGGCATCGATCAGCGACCATGTTCCTGGCTCGGAGCCGGTTGTGGGAGTAGTGCCTTCTGTGCCGTTCAACCCGTCTATCTGGACCGGGTCAAAGTCTTTCTTCGCGATCAGGTTCCAATCGGTCTTGCCGAATAATCCTGTCGTAGACAGAGAATTATCGGAAAAATAACCTACAAAAGTAGCTGTTTCGAATGCGCTTTCGCCGATCTGCGAAGGATTGCCACTAACCGTTCCAAAGCAATCGCTGGAATTGCTTCCACCGCCGGTCACATCCACAACGTCGCAAGAAAGGTTGGACGTGTAATTCGCAGTAACTGCTTCTGCGTGGGTGCTGAATGAGATCACTCCAGACATGGCCATGATCGCAAGTGGCATCGCGTTTTTGAAATTCAGGCTGAACATCGTTCACCCCCTTTTGAAATCGTTGTGCCAGAGATGTCTGGCTCAAGCGGACAGGGCTATGTTCTGGTAAATGGCAGAACGCCCAAGGCCACGTGCAATGTCGGGATAACAATGGGAATCTTTACTTTAAATGGGGCCGGGTAAAGCAAACTCGCCACGGACTCCATCCCTCGGTTGTCGAAATTGCCACATTTTCGCCTTAGTTTGGAGTCCTTTTTGCCAAAGGCCCAAAAACCTCCTCCCTGCGCCCGCTTGGGTAGAAATTCACGCCCATAGGGTGAACCGCTTAATCGGCATCAATCTATATTCCCCCGTCTCGACGCGTATTGTCTCCATATTGGAAACGCGCCTCCGCTCCGGCCCCTTCATCCTGATTCGCGGGCTTGCCCCCGAGCGCGCCCGCCAAGCCAATCGCGACAGGTCATGAAAATTCTTTTCGGTATACCCGCGTATACCGTTGCCGTTTCGCCCGTCTTGCCGTATGACGCGCGGGACAGAACAAAGGTGGCTGACCCATGCGAGACAACAACACTCCCGATATCATCTACACCAAAGTCGACGAAGCGCCCGAGCTGGCCTCGGCCTCGCTGCTTCCGATTATCCGGACCTTTGCGCAGGCCGCAGGCGTGTCCATCGGCACCAAGGACATATCGCTGGCCGGTCGCATCATCGCGGCCTTTCCCGATCATCTGACCGATGCGCAACGCCAGCCCGATGATCTGGCCGAACTGGGCCAGCTGGTCAAAACCCCCGAAGCCAACGTGATCAAGCTGCCGAACATCTCGGCCTCTGTCCCGCAGCTTGTCGCGGCCGTCAAGGAACTGCAATCGCAGGGCTATGCGCTGCCCGACTATCCCGAAGCGCCGCAGACCGACGCCGAAAAAGACGCGCGCGCCCGCTATGACGCGATCAAGGGCTCGGCGGTCAATCCGGTCCTTCGCGAAGGCAACTCGGATCGCCGCGCCGCTGTCGCCGTCAAGAAATTCGCTCAGGCCAATCCCCATTCGATGGGCACATGGTCCGCAGACAGCAAGACCCGCGTCGCCACCATGCAGGCCGGCGACTTCTATTCCAATGAACGTGCCACCACCCTGACCGAGGCACAGGCCGGCCCCGCCAAGATCGTGCTGACACAGCAGGACGGCACCGAAATCGTGCTCAAGGACGGTGTCGAATATCACCCCGGCACCGTGGTCGATGCCACCTTCATGAGCGCGAAGGCCCTCGATGCCTTCCTCGCCGAACAGATCGAGGCGACCGCCCGTGAAGGCACGCTTTTCTCGCTGCACATGAAGGCCACGATGATGAAGGTCTCGGACCCGATCATCTTCGGCCATGCAGTGCGTGAATTCCTCAAGCCGGTGTTCGACACCTATGGCGACAAGCTCACGGCGCTTGGCGTGAACCCCAATTCCGGCATCGGCGACATGATGCAGCGCGTCAAGGACACCCCCGAGATCGTTGCCGCCATCGAAAAGGTGATGGCCGCCCGCCCGCCGATGTACATGGTCGACAGCGACCGTGGCATCACCAACCTGCACGTGCCCTCTGACGTCATCATCGACGCCTCGATGCCCGCTCTGATCCGGGCCGGCGGCAAGGGCTGGGGACCGGACAACAAGCAGCACGACACCAATTGCGTGATCCCCGACAGCTCCTACGCGCCCGTCTATGACGAGACGATCGAATATTTCAAACAGACCGGCGCTCTGGACCCCACCACATCGGGCGCTGTGCAGAATATCGGCCTGATGGCCCAGAAGGCCGAAGAATACGGCAGCCACCCCACCACCTTCGAAATCCCCGCCGATGGCACCGTGCGCCTGATCGCCGCCAATGGCGACGTCCTGCACGAGCACAATGTCGAAGCGGGTGACATCTGGCGTGCGGCCTCGGCCCGCAAGGCCCCGATCGAGGATTGGGTCAAGCTGGCCATCGAACGTCAGAAGGCCGAAGGCTGCGAGGCGATCTTCTGGCTGGACGAAAACCGCGCTCATGACGCTGAGCTCATCGCCTATGTCAAACCGATCCTCGAGGCGCATGGCGTGGCTGACACGTTCCAGATCCTCGCCCCGCGTGCCGCCACGCGCAAGACGCTGGAAACCATCCGCGAGGGCAAGGATTCCATCGCCATCACCGGCAACGTGCTGCGCGACTACCTGACCGATCTCTTCCCGATCCTCGAACTGGGCACCTCGGCCAAGATGCTGTCGATCGTCAAGCTGATGCAGGGCGGCGGTCTCTTCGAGACGGGCGCTGGCGGCTCGGCGCCCAAGCACGTCCAGCAGCTGGTCGAGGAAAACCACCTGCGGTGGGACAGTCTCGGGGAATTCTGCGCCCTTGGCGAAAGCCTCAAGTTCCTCGCCGATGTGCGCAGCAACGAAAAGGCCCGCATCCTGGGCAAGGCGGTCGAAGACGCAACCCAAGGCGTGCTCGATCATGGCCGCTCGCCCTCGCGCAAGGTCGGCCAGCCCGACAACCGCGACAGCCATTACTGGTTCGCCCGCTACTGGGCCGAGGCTCTGGCCGCGCAAACCGAAGATGCCGACATCGCCGCGCATTTCGCGCCCATCGCATCGGCCCTGGCCGAAAACGAGTCCGCGATCCTCGCCGAATTGCTGGCGGTTCAGGGCGCGCCTGCCGATCTGGGTGGCTACTACCACACCGACGCCGACAAGACCGCGGCGGTGATGCGCCCCTCGGCGACGCTGAACGGGATCATCGGCTGATCGTCACCGCGATCCGTCACGAAAACCCGAAGGGCCGGCGCTGTCATGCGCCGGCCCTTTTGCATGGGGGACACCCTCGGGCATAAAGAAAAAGGGCGGCGCATCGCGGCGCCGCCCCCTTGATCATCCAAACGTGGCGATCAGGCGATGTCGAACCGGTCCGCGTTCATCACCTTGGTCCAGGCTGCGACGAAGTCCTTGACGAACTTCTCCTTGTTGTCGTCCTGCGCATAGACCTCGGCATAGGCCCGCAGGATCGAGTTGGAGCCGAACACCAGATCGACCCGCGTCGCCGTCCACTTGACCTGATCGGTCTTGCGGTCGCGGATTTCATAGAGGTTCTCGGCAACCGGCTGCCAGCGATAGGACATGTCGGTCAGGTTCACGAAGAAATCCGTGCTCAGCGCGCCGGGCGTGTCGGTGAAGACGCCATGCGCCGTGCCACCGTGATTGGTGCCGATCACCCGCATCCCGCCGATCAGGGCGGTCATCTCGGGTGCGGTCAGCCCCAACAGCTGCGCGCGGTCCAGCATCATCTCTTCCGGCGTGACGATGTAATCCTTCTTCAGCCAGTTGCGGAACCCGTCCGCCAGCGGCTCCAGCACGTCGAAGGACGCGGCATCGGTCATCTCGTCGGTCGCGTCGCCACGGCCCGGCGTGAACGGCACCTCGATATCGACGCCCGCGGCCTTGGCCGCATGCTCCACGCCGACATTGCCCGCCAGAACGATCACGTCAGCCACGCTCGCGCCGGTCTCGGCGGCGATGCCTTCCAGCACACCCAGCACACGTGCCAGACGCTCGGGCTCGTTGCCGTCCCAGTCCTTTTGCGGGGCCAGACGGAGGCGGGCACCATTGGCACCGCCGCGCAGGTCCGAGCCGCGGAAGGTGCGTGCGCTGTCCCATGCGGTGGCAACCATATCGCCCATCGACAGCCCGCTCTCGGCGATCTTCGCCTTGACCGCGGCCACATCGTAATCGGTCGAACCGGCGGGGATCGGATCCTGCCAGATCAGATCCTCTTGCGGTGCGTCCGGCCCGATATAGCGCGTGCGCGGGCCCATGTCGCGATGGGTCAGCTTGAACCACGCGCGGGCAAAGGCATCGGCGAAATACTCGGGATCGGCCATGAACTTCTGGCAGATCTCGTTATAGACCGGGTCCATCTTCATCGCCATGTCGGCATCGGTCATCATCGGCATGACACGCTTGGTCGGATCGGTCGTGTCGACCGGCATGTCCTCTTCCTTGATGTCGATCGGGCGCCACTGCTGTGCGCCTGCGGGCGATTTGGTCAGCTCCCACTCATAGCCGAACAGCAGGTCGAAATAGCCCATGTCCCACTGGGTCGGGTGCGTGGTCCACGCGCCCTCGATCCCCGAGGTGACGGCATTGGTCGCCTTGCCGCCCAGGTTGGCGTTCATCCAGCCAAGCCCCTGGTTCTCGATGTCGGACGCTTCGGGCTCCGCCCCAAGCGTTGCCGCATCGCCATTGCCATGCGCCTTGCCCACGGTGTGACCGCCACAGGTCAGCGCGGCGGTTTCCACGTCGTCCATCGCCATCCGGGCGAATGTCTCGCGCACCTGACCTGCGGTCTTGAGCGGATCGGGCTGGCCATTGACGCCTTCGGGGTTCACATAGATCAGACCCATCTGCACGGCGGCCAGCGGGTTTTCCATCGTGTCGGGCTTTTCGACATCGCCATAGCGGCTGTCGGACGGCGCAAGCCATTCTTTCTCGGCGCCCCAATAGGTGTCCTTCTCGGGATGCCAGATATCCTCGCGTCCGAACGAGAAACCATATGTCTTCAGGCCCATCGCCTCATAAGACACGGTGCCCGCCAGCAGGATCAGGTCCGCCCAGGACAGCTTGTTGCCGTATTTCTTCTTCAGCGGCCAAAGGATGCGGCGCGCCTTGTCGAGGTTGCCGTTATCCGGCCACGAGTTCAGCGGCGCGAAACGGATATTGCCTGCAGCCCCGCCGCCCCGGCCATCGGCCAGACGGTAGGACCCCGCCGAGTGCCATGCCAGACGGATCATCAGGCCGCCGTAATGACCCCAGTCAGCCGGCCACCACTCCTGACTGTCGGTCAGCAGCGCCTTCATGTCTTCCTTCAGCGCGTCGAAATCCAGCTCCTTGACCGCCTCGCGATAGTTCACCTCGGCCAGCGGATTGGTCTTGGTATCGTGCTGGTGCAGGATGTCGAGGTTCAGGGATTTGGGCCACCATTCCATGTTCGAAGTGCCGGTAGCGGTCAGGCCACCGTGCATGACCGGGCATTTGCCCGAGGTGTTCACATCGTTTCCGTCCATTTTCTCTCTCCATCTTGCTTGGCTTCGGTCAGGGACCGGGCTTGTGTCCCCGAGGAGTATGATTCGCCTCCGATCCCCTTGCACTGATGGTGCGCAGCGATCCGGTAGGCGATTTCCTCAAAGGCTATGAACGAGCTTCTATCAAATCGCGGCCATTGGTTTAAGTTGCATTTAGTGATTGTTACGATAATTTTAGATTATGAAAAATCTGACCCTCAAACAGCTCCGCTATTTCGAGGCGCTCGCCCGGCATGGCCATTTCGGCCGCGCCGCCGAGGCCTGTGCCATCTCGCAACCCGCCCTGTCGGTGCAGATCCGCGATCTCGAAGAGTCGCTTGGCACCACCCTTTTCGAACGCGGCGCGCGGCAGGTGCGGCTGACCGCCTTCGGCGATCAGATCGCGCGCCATGTGCGCGGCATCCTTCGCTCGGTCGATGAACTGGGCGATCTGGCCCGCGCCTCTCGGGACGGCATGATCGGCCGTTTGCGCATCGGCGTCATCCCGACCATCGCACCCTATCTTCTGCCCACGATCCTGCGCGATCTCACGACGGCCCATGCCGGGCTCGATGTGCATGTCCGCGAAACCCTGACCCCCCGGCTTATCCGCGAGTTGTCCGAGGGCCGTATCGACTGCGCCATCGTCGCCTTGCCCGTGTCCGAGCCATCCTTCACCGAGGTGACGCTGTTCACCGAGACGATGATGCTGGTGCGCCCCGGATCGGACGCGGGCAAGCCCGTGCCCTGCCGCGACGCCCTGCGTGAAATGCGCCTTCTTCTGCTCGAAGAGGGGCATTGCTTCCGCGATCAGGCGCTGTCTTTCTGCAGCCTGCAATCGGCGGTGCCCCGCGACGGTCTGGATGGCAGTTCCTTGTCCACCCTGGTGCAGATGGTCGGCGCCGGTATGGGCGTCACGCTGGTTCCGGAAATGGCGGTGCCTGTCGAAACCCGCTCTGCGGATGTGTCGGTGGCCGATCTGGGTGATCCGCGCCCCACCCGCACCGTCGGCATGATCTGGCGCAAGACCAGCCCCCTGGCCGGTCAGTTGATGGACATCGCCGAAATCGTCCGCCGGTCCGCCGACACCATGCGCCAGCGCCACGCCGCTGCCACCGCGCCGGCCTGAGCCTCGCTCGCCGCCGTTCAGGCGGGCGGCGGCCCAAGCGTGCCGCGCAGCCGCAGATCGGTCTGCAACTCGACGCTTTCGGCCACGGGCGCCCCACTGCGCAGCGCCTCGATCAGCATTTGCGCCGCCTGCCGCCCCATCGCCCGATGCGGCACATGCACCGTGGTCAGCGGCGGCTCTACCAGCGTCGCGATCTCGATATCGTCGAAGCCGGTGATCGACACGTCCCCCGGCACATGCAGCCCCATCTCGCGCGCCATCTGAAGCGCGCCTACTGCCAACACGTCATTGCCGCAGACAACCGCCGTAGGGCGCGGCACCCGTCGCATCAGCTTGGCAAAGGCCTGCCGCCCATGCTCGATCGAATAGCGCGTCTGAATCAGCGGCAGCGCCCCGGCCTCCAGACCATGCGCCGCCATCGCCTCGCGCAGCCCCGCCACCCGCTCTCGGGCGCGGTCATTGCCATGTATGTCCGCGCTGATCATCGCCAGATGCCGGTGCCCCGCACGGATCACCTCTTCGGCCAGCACGCGCATCGCCTTGCGATTGTCGAAACCGATCGACGGGCGCGGATTGTCCGCATCATGCACCCAGGCCGCCAGAACCGGCACGCCCCGTCGCTCCAGAAACTGATACAGCGCCTCGCTCCGGTCATGTCCGATCAGCAATAGCGCATCCGCCCCCCGTGCCACCAGCGCGTGGATCTGCTCTTCCTCCACCTGCGGTCTGTAGGCCGAGGACGCCACCAGAAGCGTCAGCCCATTGTCGCGCAACTCTTCCTGAAAGGCCTGCATCGCGCGGGCGAAAATCGCGTTCTCCATTGTCGGAATGATCGCGCCTACGGTGCCGGTGCGCCGCGCCGCCAGCGCGCGCGCGCCGAAATTCGGCGAATAGCCCAATTCCTGCACCGCCTTGAGAACGCGTTCGCGCGTCGCCTCCACCACCCTGTCGGGCGAATTCAGGCAGCGCGACACCGTTGCGGTCGACACATTCGCCCGCTCGGCCACATCGGCCAGAGTCGGCAGGTCGGGGGGCATATCGCTTTTGTCGTCGTTCATTCGTGGCCTTTGGTTCTGGGCGGCTCCGGTGTCAAAGCTGTCTTTGCAAAAGGGCGTGGGCGCTGAGTGATAGCACAAAGTGTAAGCGCTTGCATGAGAATTTGTAAGCGCTTACATTATTCTCGAATCATCGGTCCTGACCGGTGAGAGGGAGGTACTTCATGTTTTTGCTGCTGGCGGCCGTCTTCTTCGGCGTCTTCGCGACCAATGTGGCGATCGGCTCGGCCCGCGGCGTGGTTTTCCTGAACGATGTGGGGGAAATGCTCATGCTGTTCGCAGCAGTGGCATCCTTCGTTGTGGCCGTCCTGCGCAGCGAAGCCGCCCGCAACCGCAAAAGACACGCACAGGACATCCAAGGGAGGAACGACAATGAATAAAGAACAAAAGGAACTTGCCTCGCAAGAGCGCCGCAATTTCATGAAGCTCGCCGCCACCGGCAGCTTCACGGCGGCTCTGGTGGCAGGTGCAAGCGGTGTGCTGTGGTCATCCGCGGCCACGGCCCAGACCGCCAACGAAGAGCGCGAGCGTGAACAGGCCGCCGATCACGTCATGACGCTGGCCACCGAATATGTCGTCGGCACCACGCGCAGCTACCCAATGATGCAGCTGGACTTCAAAGAGAACATCCAGAACGCCACCAACGGCAAAGTCTATGTGAAACTGGCCCCCGGTGGTCAGCTGGGCGTCGGCTCGGCCCTGGCCCAGAAGGTGCAGGGCGGCACGGTCAATGCCGGTCAGTTCTCGCTGTCCAACTTCGCCCCCTTCGCCCCGGCGGTCGACCTTATCAACATGCCGTATTTCTGTGGCGCCAATCAGCGCTTCGTGAACCTCGTGACCTCCGATATCTGGAACGCCGAGGTCAACGCGATGGTCGAGCAGCGTGGCTTCAAGCCGCTCTTCTACTTCTGCATCGACCCGCGTGTGATGGCCGTGCGCAAGGGCGGCGGCGGCCCGATCATGACACCGGGCGACCTTGCCGGCGTCAAGTTCCGCGTGCCCGGCTCGCAGATGCTCCAGCAGTTCTACCGCATGGCGGGCGCCAACCCCACGCCGGTCGCATGGGGTGAAACCCCCTCGGCGATCAAGCAGGGCGTGGCCGATGCCCTCGATCCGTCGGTGGGCGCGCTCTATGCCTTCGGCTTCAAGGACATCCTCAGCCACGTGACCTTCACGCAGGCCGTGCCCGACAGCCAGTGCTACGCCTGCAACCTCGAATGGTTCAACTCCCTGCCCGGCGACGTGCAGGACGGGCTGGCATGGGCATCCGAGATGACCTTCCACCAGAACCTCGCCAAGGTGCCGTCCTCGCGTGCCTTCGCGATGGCCGAAATGGCCAAGTCCGGGGTCGAATTCCACTCGCTCAGTGCCGACCAGCTGACCGAATGGAAGGAAACCGCAGGCTTCCAGCGCTCCGAATGGGATCCCTTCAAGACCGAGCTTGCCGGCTCGATGGAGACCTTCGACAAGCTGGCTGAAGCCGCGGGCACGCAAGGCAAGTACTACGTGCACGACGCCTGATCCTCACCGCCGCCGGGCGCGTTCTGCGCCCGGCGTTGCCCTAACAGTCGATCAATGCACCGGGTCCGCGTCACGGCGTCCGGACGGGAAAGGACGACATGCTTCAGGCACTGGACAAAAACGCGGAACGATGGGCGCTTCTGGTGTTCTACGTGATGCTCGTCGTGACCATGGCGGTCGAGGTGCTGCGCCGCGAACTCTTCTCCTATTCCTCGATCTGGGGCGAAGAGATCGTGCGCTATTCCTTCATCTATCTCGCGTGGATCGGCGCTGCCGCCGCTGTCAAGGAACGCGGCCATATCCGCATCGACGTGATCATGCATTACCTGTCGCCGCGCGCCAAGGCGCTGCTCTATATCTTCGGGGACATGGTGATGGCCGCCGTGGCCGTGATCGCGGTCTACTGGTCCTGGGAAACCGTCATGGTCTCGGCCAAGTTCGGATCGGTCAGCCACGGTCTGCGCGTGTCGATGATCTGGTTCCTGCTGGCGGTGCCCGTCGGGTTCAGCCTGATGCTGCTGCGCCTCGCCCAATCCTTCCTGCGCGATCTGCGCGCCCTTCGTGACGGCACGCCCGTTTACGAAGGCGACAAGCTGTTCGACTGAGGGGGCGCGCAACATGTGGCAGACCCTCAACACATCGGTCGAACTGGGCTGGGATTTCTACGTTCCGGTGATCCTTTTCGTCGTGCTCTGCGCGCTGGCCATCCCCGTCTGGGCGGCCATCGGCGCCTCGGCCATCGTCATGCTCCTGATGTCCGGCGCCTTGCCGCTCTCGCTGGTGGGCGAAAGCCTGTTCGACGGCATCGACGCCTTCGCGCTGACCGCCGTGCCGCTGTTCATCCTCACCGGTGACGTGCTGGTGCGCACCGGTCTGTCTCGCAAGTTCCTCGACGTGGCCGAGGCGCTGACCTGCTTTGCCAAGGGCGGGTTCGGCTCGGCCACGGTGCTGGTCTGCGGGATGTTCTCGGCGATCTCCGGCTCGGATGCCGCAGGGGCCGCCGCCGTGGGCCGCATGACCATCGACCGGCTGGTGGAATCCGGCTATCCGCGCCCCTATGCCTGTGCGCTGGTGGCTGCGGGCGCCTGTACCGGCATCCTCATTCCGCCCTCCATCGCCTATATCATCATCGGCCTCGTTCTGGGCATTTCCGCCTCGACCCTCTTTCTGGCCGCCGTGATCCCCGGCATCGCGATCCTCGTGTCGATCCTCATCACCAATATCGTCGTTAACCGCATCTACAATTACGAAGGCGGCGGCGGCATCGGCTTCGGTGAATGGCTGCGCAATCTGGGCGGTGCGCTGGCGCGGGGCTGGTATGCCTTCATCGTGCCCGTCATCATCTTTGGCGGGATCTTTTCGGGCAAGTTCACCCCGACCGAGGCGGGCGCCACCGCCGTGATCGTCACGATCTTCCTGGGCTTCGTTCTGGGCACGCTCAAGTTGGCGGATTTCCCGGCGATGCTGGTCAGTTCGGCCAAGGTCAACGGGGTGATCCTGCCGATCATCGCCTTTTCGCTGCCGCTCGCGCAGGCACTGGCGATCCTTGGTGTGCCGCAGGGCTTCGTTCAGGGCGTGACCTCGATCACCGATGAACCGGCCATCCTGATCCTGCTGATGATCTTCATCCTGATCGCCGCCGGCTGCGTGATGGAGACGACGCCCAACATCGTGATCCTCGCCCCGATCCTCAAGCCGCTGGCCGACAATATCGGGATGAACGAGATCCAGTTCTGCGTGATGATGATCACCGCGCTTGGCGTGGGCTTCATCACCCCGCCGCTTGGTCTCAACCTCTTCGTTGTGTCCGGTCTCACCGGCGAATCCATCCTTCGGATCGCCGTGCGGGCCGTGCCGTTCGTGTTCTTCATGCTGATCGTGGTTCTGCTGATCGCCTATGTGCCCGCATTGTCCACGTCGCTCCTGCCTGACATCTACAAATAGGACTCACATTCAATGGCCCGAGAGTATCTCAAGAAAGCTGCCCTGACCGCGCAATCCGGCGCTTCCGACGTGCACCAGACGGTGCAGACCATCCTCGATGATATCGAAAAGGGCGGCGACCAGGCGGCGCTCGATTATGCTGCCAAGTTCGATCAGTACGACGGCAACGTGGTCCTCACCCGCGACGAGATCGAGGCCGCCAAGGCGCTCGTGCCTGAAAAACTGCGGCAGGACATCCAGTTCGCCCATGCCAATGTCCGCGCCTTCGCCGAGGCCCAGAAGGAAACCCTCCGCGACATCGAGATCGAGGTGGTGCCCGGCCTGATCGCAGGACAGAAAAGCATCCCCGTCCACGGCGCCGGCTGCTACGTGCCGGGCGGGCGCTACAGCCACATCGCCTCGGCGATCATGACCGTGACCACCGCCAAGGTCGCGGGTTGCCAGCATATCGTCGCCTGCTCTCCGCCGCGCCCCGGTGTGGGCATCAACCCTGCCATCATCTACGCCGCCGATCTGTGCGGCGCCGACACGATCCTCGCCATGGGCGGCGTGCAGGGCGTCGCCGCGATGACCTTCGGTCTCTTCGGCCTGCCGCGCGCCAACATCCTCGTCGGCCCCGGCAACCAGTTTGTCGCCGAAGCCAAACGCATCCTCTTCGGCCGTGTGGGCATCGACATGATCGCCGGACCCACCGACAGCCTGATCCTCGCCGACGCCACCGCCGATGCCGAAGTGGTCGCCACCGATCTCGTGGGGCAGGCCGAGCATGGCTACAACTCGCCCGTCTGGCTGGTCACCGACGATCGCGCCCTCGCCGAGCAGGTGATGGAGCTTGTCCCCCGCCTGATCGACGATCTGCCCGAGGTGAACCGCGACAACGCCGCCGCCGCATGGCGCGACTACGCCGAAGTGATCCTCTGCGCCGACCGCGAGGAAATGGCCGCCACCTCCGATGATTACGCCCCCGAACACCTCACCGTGCAGGCCGAAGATCTGGATTGGTGGCTGTCACGCCTCAGCTGCTATGGCTCTTTGTTCCTGGGCGAGGAAACCACCGTGGCCTTCGGCGATAAGGCGTCGGGCACCAACCACGTTCTGCCCACCTCGGGCGCTGCGCGCTATACCGGCGGGCTCAGCGTGCACAAATACATGAAGATCGTCACATGGCAGCGCGCCACCCGTGAAGGCTGCAAACCCGTGGCCGAAGCCACCGCGCGCATCTCGCGGCTCGAAGGCATGGAGGGCCACGCCCGCACCGCCGACATCCGGCTGCGCAAATACTTCCCCGGCCAGAACTTCGACCTCTCCGCCAATGGCTGACCTCTCTGCGCTGTTCGATCTGACCGGCAAGGTGGCCTGCGTCACCGGCGCCAGCTCCGGCCTTGGCCGTCACGCCGCCAGCCTGCTCGCCCGTGCCGGCGCGCAGGTGGTGGGCGTGGCGCGCCGCGCCGAGGCTCTGGCCGAGTGGCAGGCCGAAACCGGCCCGCGCGCCGCTTGCGTCGCGCATGACGTGGCCGACCGCGACAGCCTGCCCGATCTCGTCCGCGCCGTGGCAGCACCTTTTGGTGCCCCCGATATCGTGGTCCATGCCGCGGGCATCAACACCCGCCAGCGGGCCGACGATGTCACCCCCGAAGGCTGGGACACCACCCTCGCGCTCAACCTGTCGGCGCCGTTTTTCCTGTCACAGCAACTGGTCCCGGCGATGAAGGCCAAGGGCTGGGGCCGGATCGTCAATTTCGCCTCGCTCCAGACCTTCCGCGCCTTTCCCGGCGGCATCGCCTATGGCGCCAGCAAGGCCGGCGTGGCGCAACTGACCCGCGCCATGGCCGAAGCATGGTCGCCCCACGGCATCACCGCCAACGCCATTGGCCCGGGCTTTTTCCCCACCGAACTCACCGCGCCGGTCTTTGCCGATCCCGAGCTTGCCGCGCGCAACGCCGCCACCACTTGCATCGGGCGCAATGGCACGATGGCGGACATGGACGGCCCGCTTCTGTTTCTCTGCGCCCCGGCCTCGGATTACGTGACCGGACAGGTGCTCATGGTTGACGGGGGGTTCACCGCGAAATGAAGGCCCTGATCTACACCGGACCCGAGGCGATGGCCTATCGCGACGCCCCCGATCCCACGCCGCATGATGGCGAGGTGCTGATCCGCGTTGAAAGCGTCGGCATCTGCGGCTCGGACATGCACGCCTATCTTGGCCATGACGAGCGGCGCCCCGCGCCTCTCATCCTCGGTCACGAGGCGGCGGGCGTGATCGAAACCGGCCCCCGCGCTGGCACCCGCGTCACCGTCAACCCGCTGGTCACCTGTGGCACATGCCCGGCCTGCCTTGCCGGGCGCGACAACCTGTGTCCCGACCGTCAGATCATCTCGATGCCGCCGCGCGAAGGCGCCTTCGCGCAGCATCTCACCATGCCCGAAGCCAATCTCGTGGTGCTGCCCGATCATGTCACCACCGATCAGGCGGCGCTGGCCGAACCCATCGCCTGCGGCTGGCATGCCGTGCGGCTTGGGCTGGCCTCGCTCGATACCGGCCACACACCCCGCGCTCTGGTGATCGGCGGTGGCGCCATCGGTCTGGGCGCGGCCCTCAGCCTTACGGCGCAGGGGATCACGGATGTGACCGTGGTGGAACCCAACGTGGTGCGGCGGCGCTACCTGTCGCTCAATTGCGGCCAGCACGCGCTGGACCCTGCCGCGCTTGACGGGCAGCTCTTCGATATCGTGATCGACGGCGTCGGCTATGAAGCGACCCGCGCGCAGGCGTCGGCCGCGGCCCGCCCCGGTGGCGTCATCCTGCATATCGGGCTGGGGCAGGCGACAGGCGGGCTGGACATCCGGCGTATGACCCTGCAGGAAATCACCTTCATCGGCACCTACACCTATACGGCGCAGGATTTCCGCCAGACGGCCCAAGCCATGTTCGATGGCCGCTTGGGTGCGCTCGACTGGGTCGAAACACGTGGTCTCTCCGAAGGGCAGGGGGCGTTTTCGGATATCCGCAAGGGTGTGACCGACGCGCCCAAGATCATCCTTCGACCCGACAGCTAGACCCACATCGCAGAGCGCCGGCACGTCCGGCGCTCACAACACCTGGATCACGTCCTTGTCGATGGCCAGCATATAGCCGCGCCGCGCGATATTCTTGACCAGCAATTCGCTCACCATCTGGTTGCCAAGTGTGTCGCGCAGCCGCTTGATGCGCGTGGCCCCCGCCGCCTCGTCGCAATCCGCCGCCTGCCGCCCCGAGATCACCGCCTCGATCTCGGCCCCGGTCAGCACGTCGTCATCCATCCGCGCCTCGGCCAGCACCGCCAGCGTCTCCATCGCCGCATCGGTCAGCTTGAACCCCATGTTGTTCAGATAGACGGTGTTTTCCTCGCGGCTGATAAGCAACGAACTCACCTGAATGCCCGAGCGTTCGATCTGCGCCATGCGCCGGTTCATCGCCACCAGCATCACCAAAAACACCAGCGACGCCACCAGCAGCGCCGCGGCAAAGACCAGCAGCACGAACATCACCATGCGATAGGATTTCAGCGTCTCGGAAAATGCCGTGCCCGACAGCGCAAGGATTTCCAGCAGCTTGATATCCGCATCCGCCGTCAGCGCGTCGTTCTCCACGAAAATCCGCTCGACCCGCGCGTTGAAGGCATTGGCGTCCGGCAGGTTCAGGAACAGAAAAAGCGCCGCCAGCGACAGGATAGCCACGATGGCGATGATCCCGAATACCACGACCCGGTTGCCCGAGCGTCGCGCCTCCGCGGCGGTGCCGTTGCTGGTCCTCACACTGCGTTCCCTTTCACTCGTCCCTTACCGACATCACCTTCAACAATGTGATGCCTTGCTGCGCAAGCCGCTGTTGCAATTGTGCGCGGGCATTGGCCTGCGTGCACGGACCTTGGATCTGCACCACCTCGTGAAAGAGTTGCAGCGGGTTGTCCTTCTTGGCCTTGAACTCGACATAGCAGGCCGCCTGCGCGCCCGTGGCAAGGCTCGCAAGGATCAGGCCGGTGGCGGCGCCAAGAAGGGGCAAGGGGATGCGCTTTTGCGGTGTCATGGCGTCACGATGCGCCAAGCCCCCCGGCTATTCAATATCCAACGCGCCAACGCCGCGCCGTGCAGGGCGGTTATCCGATAACAGGCCGCTGTTATTGCCTGTGCGCGGCAGGTTGGCCCAGCTTTGGGTCATGAACGGATCGGCGCTCTTGCCGACCGCAAGACGCCTTCTGCATC
This sequence comes from Roseobacter sp. AzwK-3b, assembly GCF_000170875.1. Taxonomy (NCBI): domain Bacteria; kingdom Pseudomonadati; phylum Pseudomonadota; class Alphaproteobacteria; order Rhodobacterales; family Roseobacteraceae; genus Roseobacter; species Roseobacter sp. AzwK-3b. The sequence continues at coordinate 52,490 of NZ_ABCR01000001.1, read as the reverse complement.
CCGAAAGGAACCCACCATGCTGCACCGTCATTTCATCGCCACCATCCTCGCCGCCTCTCTGGCGGTGACCAGCTTCACCGCCGCGCCCGCCCGCGCCGACAATGATGCCGCCAAGATCATCGCCGGTGTCGCGGCGCTGGCCATCATCGGCGCCGCCGTGGCCGATTCCCGCAACAACGACCGTGGCAAGGTATACGGCTACGGCCACGCCAAGCCGCACCACAAGGGCTACAAACCCCATGTCGCGCAGAACCGCTACAACCATGCCGGCGTCATTCCCTTCCGCAATGCCCACCAACCACAGCGCCACGGCTATTACGGTCACGGCAAGCACCAGCGTGCGGGGAACCGTGTTGTCCTGCCCCAAGCCTGCCTGATCCGCGATGGCGGCGGGCGTGCGGTCTATAGCGCCCGCTGCCTCAAGCGCATGGGCTACTGAGGCAGACCCGACCCGAGCAGTCAAAAGCCGAAGCAGTCGGAAGGGAAGGGCGCCTCTGCCCTTCCCTTTTGCATTTTCCGTGGCGCGGTGGCATGGAAGGCCATGAGCACCCTTCCCGATTTCACCCTCGAAACCGCCGCCCATGCCGCAGGCCATCTGCGCGTCGCCGGCGTGGACGAGGTGGGCCGCGGCCCGCTGGCCGGGCCTGTCACGGCGGCGGCGGTGGTGCTGGACATCTTGCGCATCCCCGAGGGTCTCAACGATTCCAAACGCCTGACCGCCAAACGCCGCGCTGTGCTGCATGACGCGATCCTCGGCATGGCCGAGGTCTCCATCGCCCATGCCTCGGTCGAAGAGATCGACAAGCTCAACATCCTGCGCGCCTCGCATCTGGCGATGGAACGGGCGATTGCGGGGCTGGCCACACCGCCCGACATGGCGCTGATCGACGGCAACCTGATCCCCCGTGGCCTGCAGATCCCGGCCCAGGCCGTGGTCAAGGGCGACGGCAAATCCCTGTCCATTGCGGCGGCCTCGATCGTGGCCAAAATCACCCGCGATCGGATCATGTGGGATTTGGCGCAACAGTTCCCCGGCTATGGCTGGGAGACGAACGCCGGATACCCGTCCAAAAGCCACATCGCGGCGCTTCAAAATATTGGGCTGACCCCTCACCATAGACGTTCGTTCAAACCCGTCCACAATATCTTGTATCAAGACAAAACTGTAAGTACCTGATTCAAAAAAGAATTTGACGGCGATTCGGCTTTGACTCATCTTGGTCCCAACGAACCAGAGCGCATAAGCGCCGGGGACCAGAGGCAGAACATGAAAACGAAGACCAAGTCGACAGGCGCAGCCGCGCTTCCGCTCAACACGATTCTCGACGGCGATTGCATCGAGGTGATGAACAGCCTTCCCGAAGGCTCCATTGACCTGATCTTTGCCGATCCCCCCTATAACCTGCAATTGCGTGGCGATCTTCACCGCCCCGACAACAGCGCCGTCGACGCGGTCGATGACGCCTGGGACCAATTCGCCAGTTTCGAGGTCTATGACTGCTTCACCAATGACTGGCTCAATGCCGCGCGCCGTCTGCTCAAGCCGAACGGTGCGATCTGGGTGATCGGGTCCTATCACAACATCTTCCGGGTGGGCGCCGCTCTGCAGAATGCCGGGTTCTGGATCCTCAATGACGTGGTCTGGCGCAAATCCAACCCGATGCCCAATTTCCGGGGCAAGCGGCTGACCAACGCGCATGAGACGATGATCTGGGCCAGCAAGCAGGAAGGCGCGAAATACACCTTCAATTACGAGGCGCTCAAATCGCTCAACGACGGCGTGCAGATGCGCTCGGACTGGGTGCTGCCGATCTGCACGGGTCACGAGCGGCTCAAGGACGAACACGGCGACAAGGCCCACCCCACCCAGAAACCCGAAAGCCTGCTGCACCGCGTGCTGGTCGGCTCGACCAATCCCGGCGATGTGGTGCTCGATCCGTTCTTCGGCACCGGCACCACGGGCGCTGTCGCCAAGATGCTGGGCCGCGACTATATCGGCATCGAACGCGAGGCCGCCTATCGCAAGGTGGCCGAAAAGCGCCTCGCCGGCATCCGCAAATTCGACCGCGCGGCACTTGAGGTGTCGACCTCGAAACGCGCCGAGCCGCGCGTTCCCTTCGGCCAGCTGGTCGAGCGCGGCATGCTGCGCCCGGGCGAGGAATTGCTGAGCATGAACGGGCGTCACAAGGCCAAGGTGCGCGCCGACGGCACGCTGATCGGCGATGACGTCAAGGGTTCGATCCATCAGGTCGGCGCCGCCCTCGAAGGCGCGCCAAGCTGCAACGGCTGGACCTACTGGTGCTTCAAGCGCGACGGCAAGACCGTGCCGATCGACATCCTGCGCCAGCAGATCCGCGCCGAAATGGCCGATCGCCCCAACTGATTTTTCCAACACCGCCGGTGCCTGTGGCCTGACATCACGGGCATCTACCTCGTGCCCCGCCCTTGTGGCGGGGCTTTTTTCGTGAGCGCCCGGATGGGCCGGCGTGGGGCGCGCGATGTCAGCCCGGGGCGAGGGGCCAGCCCCTCGCGCTCCCCGGGATATTTTTGGCCAGAAGAAACAGACAGCCCCGCCACGGGACATCGCGTCATCCTGCCCTATGTGTCCCACAGGCGCATCCTTCAGGAGGGCATCACATGGCGCATATTCTGGTGATCGGGGCAAGCCGTGGGATCGGGCTCGAGGTGGTTCGGCAGGGGCTCGCGCGTGGCCACCGCATCCGTGCGATGGCGCGCGGGGCCGAGGCCATCGCCATCGACGATCCGGGCCTTGAGAAGATGCCGGGCGACGCAACCGATGCGCGCGATCTTGAAGCTGCGCTCGACGGGGTCGAGGCGGTGGTGCTGGCCCTTGGCGTGGCCAAGGATTTCCGGTTCGTACTCAAGCCCGTGAACCTCTTTTCCACTGCGACCGAGGCGCTCTTGCCGCTGATGCAGGCGCGCGGGCCGCGCCGTCTTGTGGCGGTGACGGGGTTTGGCGCGGGGCGCAGCCGCACGGCCCTGAGCGCGCTGGAAAAGCTGCCCTTCAAGGCGATCATGGGGCGGGCCTATGACGACAAGTCCCGGCAGGAGGCGATGATCGAGGCGAGCGATCTGGACTGGACCATCGTGCGTCCGGGTATCCTGACCTCGAACCGCGGCACCGGGCGCTACCGCGTGCTGAGCGCGCCGGAAGAGTGGCGCAACGGCATCATCCCGCGCGCCGATGTGGCGGATTTCATCCTGACCGCGATCGAACAGGGCAGCCATCAGCGCGCCGCACCGGTACTGGTGCGCTGATCAGCGTGGCGCGGGGTTGAGCGCCTTGTTGTAGGGCGCCCAGTCGGTGATCTCGGGGTAATAGGTCTTGCGCCACCGGCGCACCCGTGGGTTCATCACCCGCCGCCAGATCGCCGGCACCATCGCGGCCATGGTCATGATCGGATAGCCATAGGGCAGTTGCGGTGCCTCGTCCTCGGCATAAGTCTGGAGCAGCGGAAAGCGGCGGTCGGGCTTGTAATGATGGTCCGAATGGCGCTGCAGGTTGATGAGCAGCCAGTTCGACGCCTTGTGGGACGCGTTCCAGCTGTGATGCGGTTTCACATGCTCGTATTTGCCGCCTCCCAGATGCCGCCGCGTCAGCCCGTAATGCTCGATGTAATTGACCAGTTCCAGCTGCCAGATCGCGACGACGGCCTGCCACAGGAACAGCCCCAGCCCGACCCATCCGCCAAGCAGCGCGGCCAGCGTCAGCATCACCCCCTGCAGCGCCCAGTAGCGCCAGAACGGGTTGCGCCGATCATGCCAGGGCAGCCCCTTGCGCGCCAGAAACGCCCGCTCGGCCCGGAAGGCCGACAGCAGCGATTGCCGCAGAACCCTTGGAAAGAAGCGATAGAACCCCTCGTTGTAGCGCGCGGTTACCGGGTCGCTTGGTGTGCCCACATGAATGTGATGCACCCGCAGATGCTCGGACCGGAAGTGGGAATAAAGCACCATGGACAGCAGCAGATCGCCCAGCAACCGTTCGCGGCGGTCTTTCTGATGCATGAGCTCATGGGAATAATTGATGCCGACCGTGCCGGAAATCACCCCCATGCCGAAGAACAGCAGCAGGGTTTCCACCACCGACAGATGCGCGTCGCCCGGCCCGGCCACATACCAGATCATCCAGAACAACAGACCGAATTGCAGCGGCGCCCAGATCAGGGTGATCGCCCTGTACCATGTCAGCTTGCCTTCGTCGGTTGAAGGATCGGCATTGTCGAGGTTGAGGCCCAGGATCGCATCTAGGATCGAAAAGAAATACCAGGTCACGAGCGGCAGCAAAAGCACCGTCCAGCCGCCATGCAGCGCGCCGATAATGGCCAGCGGCACCAGCACCAGCGACAGCCAGAACGGCAGGGCGCGCCGGACCTGTGCCACCTTGTCGGCTGGAAGGGTTCGCAACGTGGTCATGCATAGGCTCCCGTCATGGCATGAGATACTCGAACGGCACGGGGATCAATTAGTGTTTCAGACTTGACCGGGCAAGATCAAACACCTTGCGCATCACGGTGGGCAGATCCGAAGGGCGGAACGCGGTGGCGGGGGTGAAGGCGCCCCTCAGCGGGGCGGCGTTCTGCGGGACATGCGCCACCTTGATCGCCAGCCGCAGATGGAAATGCGTGAAGGTATGGCGCGCCTCTTCGCCGAGCTCGGTCCAATCCGCCTCGATCGGTGGGGCGGGGATCGGCGCGCTTTCGGTCCAGTCGCTCCCGGGCCAGCCCAGCATCCCGCCCAGAAGCCCCTTGTCGGGGCGGGTTTCCAGCAGCCAGGCGCCATCGGCACGCCGTGCCACATAGGCGATGCCGAAGCGCAGGGGTTTGGGCTTTTTCGGGGTCTTGTGCGGCAACTCGGCCTGCACCCCGGCCTTGCGCGCCGCACAGGCCCCCCACCAGGGGCAGATCCCGCAGGCCGGCGCGCGCGGCGTGCAGACCGTGGCACCGAGGTCCATCACCGCCTGCGCATGACATCCCGGCCGACGTTTGGGCGTCAGCGCAGCGGCGGCGCGGACCAGTTCGGGCTTGGCGGCAGGCAGCGGCGTGCGGATGTCGTGCACCCGCGCCATCACCCGCTCGACATTGCCGTCCACCACCACCTCGGGCGCGTCAAAGGCGATGGCCGCGATCGCGGCCCCGGTATAGGGGCCGATCCCGGGCAGCGCCATCAGCGCCTCGCGCGTTTCGGGAAAGCGCCCGCCATGATCCTCGGCCACCACACGCGCGCATTTCAGAAGGTTGCGCGCCCGCGCGTAATAGCCAAGCCCCGCCCATTCGCCCATTACCTGCGCATCGGGCGCGGCCGCCAGCGCCTCGACTGTGGGCCAGAGCGCCGTGAACCGCTCGAAATAGGCGCGCACCGCCGCCACCGTCGTTTGTTGCAGCATCACCTCGGACAGCCACACCCGATAGGGATCAGGCCGCGTGCCCGCCAACCGCGCCGCCGGCGCCACCCGCCACGGGAGATCGCGCGCATGCGCGTCATACCACGCCAGAAGATCGGCGGGATCCGGCCCGTCACCCATCGCTGTCACGCATTCTTTATCTCCACCTTCGGCTTTCCGGCTGGCAAGAGCCGACACATGCCTTAAGATAGCGGGCAAGTCGAGGAAGCCAGCATGACAAGGCGCGAAAGCACGACACGGGGTTTCAAGCGCACCGCACAGCTTGTGCAGGGGCGCATCCGCCATGCCTCGGAAACCCGTGGCTTCGCACAGACCCGGCTGCTCACCCATTGGCCCGAAATCGTGGGCGAGGATATCGCCGCCATCGCCCGGCCCGTCAACATCTCCTACACCCGGCAGGGGTTGGGGGCGACCCTGACGGTGCTGACCACCGGCGCGCAGGCCCCCATGCTCGAGATGCAGAAGGAAACCCTGCGCGACAAGGTCAACGCTGTGTATGGCTATAACGCCATCGCCCGCATCCGGGTGACCCAGACCGCGCCCACCGGCTTCGCCGAAGGGCAGGCCAGCTTTCAACACCGCCCCGCCAAGCCGGAAAAACCCGCCCCCGATCCGCAAACGCAGGCCCGCGCCGCCGATCTGGCCGCCCCGATCGGCGATGCCGGTCTCAGATCGGCGCTTGAAGCCCTGGGGCGGAACGTTCTATCCAGATCCAAACGCTGACAAAACCGAAAGGGATCACGCATGACCCGACTGACCGCAATCGCGGCCCTCTGTCTCGCCCTCGTCGCCGGTGCCGGCTGGTGGCTGACCTCCGGCAGCACCACTCCGCCCGATCTCACCTTCGCCGCCAATGCGCAGGAAGCCTCCGAGATCGACACCTCCACGATCACCGAAATGTCGATCGGCAATCCCGATGCAGCGGTCACCGTGATCGAATACGCCTCGTTCACCTGCCCGCATTGCGCCGATTTTCACGGCGGTCAGTTCAAGCAGCTCAAGTCCGACTATATCGACACCGGCAAGATCAACTTCATCTACCGCGATGTTTTTTTCGACCGCTTCGGCCTCTGGGCCTCGATGCTGGCGCGCTGCGATGGGCAGGATCGGTTCTTTGGCCTGACCGCAATGCTTTATGAAAAGCAGAAGGACTGGGTCGGCAAGGGTGATCCGGTGGGCATCGCCAATGAATTGCGCCGCATCGGCAAGGTCGCCGGTCTGGACGAGGACCGCATCGAGGAATGTCTCGCCGATCAGGACAAGGCCAAGACACTGGTGGCATGGTACCAGAAGAATGCCGAAGCCGATGACGTCACCTCGACGCCGACGCTTGTCATCAATGGCCAGAAATACTCCAACATTGCCTATGCCGACCTGAAGGCGATCATCGACGAGAAGCTGGGCAACTGATGAGCGCACCACTCGCCGGCCTCAAGGTTGTCGAACTCGCCCGTATCCTGGCCGGTCCCTGGGCCGGCCAGACCCTTGCCGATCTGGGTGCCGAGGTAATCAAGATCGAAAGCCCCGCTGGCGATGACACCCGCCAATGGGGCCCGCCCTTCATCGAGCGCGACGGTGATCGCTCCGCCGCCTATTTCCATTCCACCAATCGCGGCAAGGCCAGTGTCGCGGTGGATTTCCGCACGCCCGAAGGGCAGGCGCATCTGCGCGACATCATCCGCGACGCCGATATCGTGATCGAGAATTTCAAGGTCGGCGGTCTTGCGAAATATGGCCTTGATTACGACAGCCTCGCCGCGATCAATCCCGGCCTGATCTATTGCTCGATCACCGGCTTCGGTCAGGACGGGCCCTACGCGCATCGCGCGGGATACGATTACATCATTCAGGGCATGTCGGGCCTCATGTCGATCACCGGCGATCCGGATGGCCAGCCCACCAAGGTGGGCGTCGCCGTCACCGATGTCTTCACCGGGGTCTATGCCACCACCGCGATCCTTGCTGCGCTGCACCAGCGCGGCGCCACCGGCAAGGGGCAGCATATCGACATGGCGTTGCTGGACGTGGCGGTATCGATCACCGCCAATCAGGCGATGAACTACCTGTCCACCGGCACGCCGCCGGGCCGTCTTGGAAATTTTCATCCCAATCTCTCTCCCTATCAGGTCTTCGACTGCGCCGATGGGTTCATCATCATCGCCGTGGGCAACGACGCGCAATTCACCCGGTTCTGTGCGCTTTTGGGCTGTCCCGATCTGGCCGATGATCCGGACTACGCGACCAATCCCGCCCGTGTATCCAACCGCAAAAAGCTTGATGATTTGCTAACGGAACGCACGAAACACTTTTCCAAGGCAGATCTTCTGGCCGCCTGCGAGGAACAGGGCGTGCCCGCTGGTCCGATCAACGATCTGGCCGAGGTCTTCGAAGACCCGCAGATCAAGGCCCGCGGCATGAAGGTCGAGCTTGACGGCGTGCCCGGTGTGCGCTCGCCGTTCCGGTTTTCCGGCGCCGAGCTGGCGCTTGTCCGCCCCTCGCCGCGACTGAACGAAGACGGCTGACACCGCTGCACTGCCGACGCCACATTGACTCAGATCAAAAGCACCGGCGCCGATTCGGTTTACCTTGGGTTATTGCGCCTGTTTCGGATAACGTCCCGTCTCCTCCCCGCGTGCAACCTGATCCGGTTCCGGCGTCCGTCCTGATATGAGGGCACCATGCTGCGTACCGACGATCACACACCCGAAGATCACATATCCCCCGATCCCATTCCGACTGCCCGTCGCCGTCCGCCGCGCCCTCCCGGTGCGCGTTCCGAAGACGGCCTTGCAGCGCGCTGCACCGGATGCGGTGATTGCGTCTCGGTGTGCCCGGCCTCGACCCTGTCGCTCGATCCGGATGGCTACCCGGTTCTGCGGGGGGCTGATCGCTGTGGGCATTGCGGTCTGTGCGCCGATGTCTGCATGTTCGGTGCGATCGAACTCACGGCCCGCACCCGCACCGGTCTGGCCCTCGTGATGGCGATCGAACGCGGCATGTCGCGCCACCCCGGCGAGGGCTGAGCCGGGTGATTTGTGTACGGGATGGACACAAATTCCGGAAATCCCTCCGCAGGTCGTCCTGAACGCGTGTAGGTTTCGTACCAAACATACACATCTATGCCTGCCGCAGCCCGACCCGCGCCAGTACCTCCTCCAGCGGGGTCCAATCCTCCAGCTCCAGCCGCACGGGAAGCGTCAGAACCTTCTTGCGAAACTCCGCCGGAAGCCGCACCGCATCCTTCTCGGTGGTGACCAGTTGGGCATGGATCAGCTTGGCTTCGGCCTCCAGCCGCATCATCAGCGCCTGGGTCAGCGGCTGATGGTCCTCCAGCGCCTCCGCGCGGGCGACCTCCCCTCCAAGCCCTTGTAAAGTCGCAAAGAATTTCGCGGGATTGCCGATGCCCGCAAAGGCCAGAAAGCGCGTCCCGGTCCAGTCCATTCCGGTTTGCAGCGGTGCCAGACGGCCTTTGACATGCGGCACAGCGATCGCCTTGCCCCATCTGTCGACAAAGCTCTCCTGCGCCGCCTTCGGCCCGATCGACAAGACGGCATCCGCCCGCGCCAGCCCCTTGGCCACCGGTTCGCGCAATGGCCCTGCCGGAATGCAGCGCCCATTGCCAAAACCCTGCACCGCATCCACCACGATGATAGATATATCCTTTTTTATCAACGGGTTCTGGTGTCCGTCATCCATCACGATCACATCCGCCCCGGCCAGTTCCGCCGCCTTCGCAGCCGCCGCCCGGTCCTTCCCGACCCATATTCTCGTGAAGGCCGAAATCAGCAGGGGTTCATCCCCAACCTCTTGGGATGTATGGGTTTTTTCGTCCACCTCCACGGGTCCATCCAGCGTTCCGCCATGCCCGCGCGAGATCACATGCACCGTTTTGCCCATCGCCTGCAACTGTTGGACAAGCGCTATGACCGTCGGGGTCTTTCCCGTGCCGCCCGCATTGATATTGCCCACGCAAATAACTGGAATTGCAGGAAAATATTTCGGTTTCGCGGCAACTCTCCGGGCCGTTGCGGTGGCGTAAAGCGCGCCCAGGGGCGCCAGGACCCGCGCTTTCAGCGCCGGTGTGTCGGGGTCCGTGAACCAGAAATCCGGCGCGCGCATCACCTTGCCCCCATCACATCAAGCGTATCCTGCACGAGATCCATGATTTTGTCAGTGACTTCAGAGCCTTGCGAGGCCACGTCCCATGCCGCATGCGCCATCGCCGCCGATTGGTCCGGCGCGATCAACCTCTGCACCGCCGCCGCCAACGTCTCAGAATCCTTGACGATTCTCGCCGCTCCGGCCTCCGCGAACCGCGAGTAGCTCGACAGGTACCGCCGCACGTTCGGCCCATACAGGATCGCCGATCCATGCGCCGCCGGCTCATTCGGATCGCGCCCCCATTGCCCGCTTTCCAGCGAGCTGCCCATAAAGGTGATCGGCGCAAGCCGATACCACAACCCCATTTCACCAAAGGTATCCGCCAGCAAAATCTGTGTCGTTTCCTCGGGCATGGCCCCTTCCGACCACACCGCAACCCGCCAGCCCTTCTCTTGCAGGCGGGTCTTGAAACGCGGCCCGTCAGCCGGATCATCCGGCACGACCACCAGCAAAGCCCGGTGCGCCAGGCGGCTGACCACCCGGTGCGTTTCCATGATCGCGTCCAATTCGCTTGGCTGGATCATTGCGCCCAGCCATACAGGCCGACCGCGCAGCAGCGACGCCATCTCTTCGCGGTCGGACTCGTTGTAATTCAGGGCGATGGCGCCTTCCTGAAACGGGCCGGTGACCAAAACCTCGGTGTCCTTCACGCCAATACGATTGAGAAAGCGGACAGTCGTGGCCGATCGCGCCATGATCAGCGCGAACCGTTCCAGCAGTGCGCGCGGCAGGTCGGGAAACCAGCGCCAAGCCGAGTGGTCAAGCAAGGCTTCGGTCGCGTCCACCAAATAGAGCGGCACCTCGTTTTCATCCGCCACGCTGATGAAAGCGGGGTGCAGGTTGCCCCCGGCCCAAAGGCATATATCCGGCTTCCAATGGTCGAGAAACGCCCTTGCATTTGCGGTCGTATCCGCCGGAAGCCTTTGTCTCAGAACGTTTTTCGAGCGCGTTTGCTCGATCGGTTCGTCCGGGGTTGTCAGCAGCATGACCAGCCCCGGTCGCTGTGCTGCCAGTCGTCCGGCAAGTTGTTGAAGCGCGTCGACATGCTGCGGCTCGACAGCATAGGCCCAGATCAGCTCTCCTTGGGGGCGCTCGATCTCGGGGCGAGTGATATCCTGAGAAGACCCACGGGAATAGGCCAGATACGCCGCAAGGCTGAGCGATCTCCGCATGGGGTCTACCCGCGCTCCGCGCGCGCCGGTGGGGCCGTTTTCCCCCTGCCGGGGACACGGTCGCGGGCGCGATATCTGCAAGTAAAATCAAGTCTTTCCAAAGGCCTGAACGCATCGCATCCTTGGTCCAGCAGCGCTCTGCCGCAGGCCGGATCAAAGCTATGGGCCATCGGGATTGTCCTTGTCGATTTTGTGTTCAGACGCAGGGTATTCTATTGCCGCGCAGCGTCAAGCGCATGGCCCTCCCCGCCCCCGCAGTCTTGACGCAGGCGGTAAAACGGGCCACCAGACAGGCTCCTTATGCGGACAAACCCATGCTGAAACCCTTTCTTATCCTGCAGTTGCGCCCCGAGGCCGAGGCAGCCGACGACGAATTCGCGGCAATCCTGCACAAGGCGGGACTGACCCCTGACGAGGCGCATCGCATCCGCCTTGATCAGCAGCGGCTGCCGAATGATCTGTCGCTCGACGATCATGCCGGTGTCATCGTGGGGGGCGGGCCGGGCTGCGTCAGCGATGCGCCCGAGGAAAAATCTCCGATCGAAGCGCGGATCGAAGCCGATGTGCTGTCCCTGATGCCGCAGATCACCGAGCGGGATTTTCCTTTTCTGGGTTGCTGTTACGGGATCGGGATCCTTGGCAAGCATCTTGAGGCTGCGGTCGGCAAGGGCCGCTATGGGGAGCCTGTGGGCACATCGGATTGCAGCCTTACGGACGCGGGGCGCGCCGATCCCCTGTTGGCGGATATGCCCGATCGGTTTCAGGCGTTCGTCGGCCACAAGGAGGCGCTTGAAGAGCTGCCCGAGGGCTGCGCGCATCTGGTGCACTCCGCGGCCTGTCCGTTCCAGATGGTGCGCTATGGACGGCATGTCTATGCCACGCAGTTTCATCCCGAGGCGGATGCGCAAGGCTTTGAAACAAGGATAAAAATCTACCGGCACAGGGGATATTTTCCGCCCGAGACCGCCGAGGATCTGATCGCCATGTGCCGCGCCGCCGAGGTGCATGCCCCCGAGCGGATCTTGAGGAATTTCGTGAAACGCTACCGCGCTGATGCGTGAAAGCGGTTGGCGTCGTAGGGGGCCAGGTCGATGTTGGGGCGCTGCCCGTCGATCAGCCCGGCGATGATCCGGCCTGTCTTGGGGCCGGCAGTCAGGCCGACATGCTGATGACCGAAGGCGGCAAAGACACCCGTTCCGCCCAATTCTCCGACCAAAGGAAGGCTGTCCGGCGTCGAGGGGCGAAAGCCCATCCACTCCTCGACATGATCGGCGCGAAGGTCCGGAAACACCTTGTTTACATGGCTCCGGATCAGTTTGAGAGGGGCGGCGGAGGGGCCTTTTTCGATCCCCCCAAGCTCGACCGTGCCGGCGCAGCGCAGGCCGGTGGCCATGGGGTTCACGGCGAACTTGCCGGCCGAGATCATCAGCGGGTGCCGGGGCATCTGCGAGGGGTTGACGAAATGCAGGTGATAGCCGCGCTCGGCCTCGAGATGAACCTTGATCCCCAGTTTGCGCATCAGCGGTTTCGACCAGATGCCAGCGGCAAGAACCGCATGGTCGCAAGGCATTGGTCCCTGATCGGTCTCGACCCCGGTGATGCGCCCGTCGGTCAGGGTTATGTCTATGATCTCGCGCTGTAAATACTGGCCGCCTTCATCGCGCAGAACCTCGGCCAGATCGGCCATGTAGGCGCCGGGATCGGCGATATGGCCATGCCCCTCGAGCACCGCCAGACAGCCGACGGAGGGGCCGAGCATCGGCTCGATCTCCTGCACCTGTGGTCCTTCATGGAGCGTGGGGACCATGCCCACTTCGCGCTTGATGCCCCATGCAAAGGCATCTGCGTCAAACGCCTTGCGTGAGGGGTAGGCATAGCCAAAATCACTGGTAATCACCCATTTCGCAGCGCGGGTGCCGCGTGTCAGGGCGATATGCTGGTCGACGCTGTCGGTGACCATGGGGATCAGCGCGTCGATCATGCGGCGGCAATCGCGGGGGTTCGCATTGCCCACGAAGCGCGCGAGCCAAGGCGCAAGCCGGGGCAGATAGCCCCATTGCATGAACAGCGGTGAGTTGGGATTTACAAGGTATTTCAAGCCTGTAGTCAGAAGATCCGGGGTGTTCACCGGCACCATGGCCCATTGCGCCAGCAAGCCCGCGTTCCCATAGGACGCCCCCGCGCCCGGTCCGTCCCGGTCGACCAGCGTGACGTCATGGCCGGCGCGGCGGAGCCAGATCGCGGAGCTGAGGCCGCAGATGCCGGCGCCGATCACGATGATCTTTCTGGGTGTGGTCATGGTGGGGTCCGAATGTTGTGCTGAAGGCACCTAATCCGAGGTTTTGGACCGGGGCAAGCGGGTGTTTTCACGCGAGAGGCGCGAATCACCGCCAAAGCCCTTGGTTAACAGGCCAAACCGGCCTCGGTATCGCGGCGGTATCACGTCGGTATCGCGTCGGTATCGAGGGCGGTGCAGGCGAGGGTTAACGCGCCGTGCGGTCAGGCACGGGAAACGAGTGCGTCGGGATTTGCGAAATAGGACTGACAGCGGGTGACGAATTCGCTGACGGCCCGGCGCGGCGCCTGCTTGTTGTAGCCGACCGACAGGGTGAGGGTGGGCAGAGGATCGAGGATCGGACGCGCGACAACGCGATTGCCTGCATAGCTGATATCGGTCAGCGGCAGCATGTTGAGGATCGCGCAGCCCGCGCCGCTGCCCACAAGGCTGCGGACCATTTCGGTGGAATTGGCATGGGCGACAATGCTGGGGCGCTGTCCTGCCATGTCGAAGAGCCGGCTGTAATAGTCGGTGACCACAGGCCGGTCCAGGGTGATGATCGGTTCCTCCAGCAGATCGGCAAGATGGATCGCAGGCTGCGCGGCCAGAGGGTGATCCGCCGCCAGAAGGCAATAGGCGGGCGCCTCGATCAACGGGTCATGGTCGATCCACGGCGCTGCCGCGTCGGAGACGAAGAGGATCGCATCATATTCGCCGCGGTGCAGGCCAAGCTGCACCGCGTCGTTGTCGCCTTCGTGCAGGTGCAGGGTCAGGTCGTGGCGGGGCTGCATCAGGTTGGACAGAATCCCCGGCAGAAACGCCGGAGCGACGGGTGAATAATACCCGACACGCAAAGCCCCGGTGAAGGACCGTTTCAATTCCGCGCCATCCTTGAGAACCGTATCGAACTCTTCCAGCAGCGTCGCGAACTTGCGCAGCATCACCTGACCGTCGGCGGTGGGTGTGATCCCGCGCGAGCGCTGGCGGGTCACCAGCTTGAGCTGGAAATGCGCCTCGATCTGGTCGATGGCGGCGGACACCGCCGAGGCGGCGATCCGAAGCTCGGTTGCGGCGCGCGAAATGTTGCCGTGCCGCAGGGCGACGGTGAAATAGCGCATGGCTTTCAAGCTGACGGTCATGCTGGCCCTCCGGTCTGGGAGTATCCTCGGATTTATAGGGGAAATTAGAAAGTTTTTTCTGTTTTTCACATAAATGACGCCGGGCGATACTTGGCCGCAACCCATCGACCCGCATGCGAAGGAGGCCAGGATGTCGGACGACCCCGTGAAAGGCTGGAACCACCAGCCAGCCCTGCCATTGACCGTATCCCCGTTTTTCACATGGCCCCTGCGCCCGCTCGAGATGCTGCGGTGGGTGTGGAATTCGTGGTTCCTGATCTCGGAAAAGCTGATCCTTGTGGGGATTGCCTTGGCGTCATTCTACTGGTTTCAGCCACCGCTCGAGGAGACCCGGACGCTGGCGGTGGGCTGGATCGCCGAGCTCTATATCCGCAACCTGTGTCTGATGACGTTGGTTGCGGGCGGGCTGCACCTTTATTTTTACACGTTCACCGCGCAGGGCCAGAGGCTGAAATACGATCCGCGCCCTTTGATGGTGAACGGCAAGCAGTTCACGCTTGGTGGCCAGATTCGCGACAACATGTTCTGGACCCTGGGCAGCGGCGTCTTTTTCTGGACGGCCTATGAGGTGTTGATGTTCTGGGCGATGGCCAACGGGTATGCGCCGGTTCTGACATGGGCCGCGCATCCGGTGTGGTTCGTGGCGCTGTTCTTTCTGATCCCGGTCTGGGAGAGTTTCTATTTCTACTGGATTCATCGCCTGTTGCATGTGCCGGTGCTCTATCGGCATGTGCATGCGCTGCATCATCGCAACATCAATGTCGGGCCATGGTCGGGGCTGTCGATGCATCCGGTGGAGCACGCGATCTTCCTTGGATCGGTGCTGATTCACTGGGTCGTTGCCGCGCATCCGGTGCATATCCTCTATCACATGCAATATCTGACGCTGACGGCGGCCACCACGCATTGCGGGTTCGAGGGGGTGGCGATCAAGGATGAGAACCGCCTGAAGCTGGGCACGTTCCATCACCAGATGCATCACCGCTATTTCGAATGCAATTACGGCTCGCTCGAGGTGCCGTGGGACAAGCTGTTCGGGTCGTTCCACGATGGCACCGCGCGGGCGGATGCGCGCATGAAGGAACGGCGCAAGCGGATCATGGGCGGCTGAGCGGCTGCGCGCGGAGGGCTAAAAAGAAAAGGCCCCGCCGATTGGCGGGGCCTTGTCACGTTCGAACCCTGTGACGCGGTTCAGCCCTGACGGGCCTTGAAACGGCGCTGTGTCTTGTTGATGACGTAGACGCGGCCTTTGCGGCGCACGACACGGCAATCACGGTGCCGGTTCTTGAGCGAACGAAGCGAGTTGCGAACCTTCATGGTCGTCTCCTGTCTCTGTCGCGGCGCGGGCCAGCGCCTGGGGTTGCGGGTGCCTAGCGCCGAGGCGCGGGGCGAGGAATTCATGGTGGGCGATACAAGGTTCGAACTTGTGACCCCTTCGATGTCAACGAAGTGCTCTACCGCTGAGCTAATCGCCCATGAATACCGAAACGGACCCTGCCCCAAACAATAGGGGCGCGGAAAGCCGCGCCGGTGAGAGCGGTCTATAAAAGGAGTCGGAATAGGGATCAAGGGCTTTTAGAACGCTAATTTCGGTCTATGATGGCGACAACAGGAGAGACGATGCCGAAAGCCGCCTATTATCTGACACATCCACAGCGGCGCACCACCTCGGTGGTGTTCGCATCGCCTCATTCGGGGCGGGATTATCCGTGGTCCTTCTTGCGGCGCACCGCGCTGAACGAGCATTCGGTGCGCAGTTCGGAAGATGCCTTTGTCGATCAGCTGTTCGAAAGCGCACCGCGCCATGGCGCGCCGTTGATCCGCGCCGGGGCGCCGCGCGCGTTTGTCGATCTCAACCGCAGCGAAGACGAGCTTGACCCCGCGCTGATCGAAGGGGTGCGGCGGTCGGGGCACAATCCGCGGATCGCCTCGGGGTTGGGGGTGGTTCCGCGCGTGGTGGCCAATGGGCAGGCGATCTATTCCGGCAAGATCCCACTGGCCGAGGCGCAGCGGCGGATCGAGACCTATTGGCGGCCCTATCACGAGGCTCTGGAAACGCAGCTGTCGCAGGCGCATGTGATGTTTGGTCAGGCGATTCTGATCGATTGCCACTCGATGCCGCATGAGGCGATGGATGCGGTGGCACGCACCGGTGTGCGCCGTCCCGAGGTGGTGCTGGGGGATCGGTTCGGCGCGGCGTCGGCGCCCGAGATCGTGGACCGCATCGAAGAGGCGTTTACGGCGGCGGGGCTTGTGGTGACACGCAACACGCCGTTCGCTGGGGCGTATGTGACGCAGCATTACGGGCGACCATCACGGGGGCGTCACGCGGTGCAGATCGAGATCGACCGCGCGCTTTACATGAACGAACAGCTTATTCGCCCCAATGGGCATTTCGAGGCGTTCCAGCAGCTTCTGGACGGGGTGATTGCGGATATCGCCCGGATCGGACGCGCCGCTGAACAGCCGCTTGCGGCCGAGTGACCGGGGCCTGATTTACCGCAGTGAGCGACCTTTGAGGATCGCACCGGGGCCGAAGCGGGCGCGGATGAGATCGGTTGCGCGTTCGGCCCCGCTGCGGCGGGCGGCATTCGGATCGAGAAGATCGCCCGAGAGATCCGCGCCTTCCTCGGGCAGCAGTTCGGACAGGCCCACACCGATCAGCCGGTACGGGGCCTGACCTTCGACCTGATCCAGAAGCGCGCGCGCGGTGCGGTAGATCGTGTCAGCCAGTTGTGTGGCGTCACGCAGGGCGATGCGCCGGGTCAGCCCGGCATGATCGGCACGCTTGAGCTTGAGGGTGACGACCCGGCCCGCGAGCCGCTTGGCTTTGGCACGATCCGAGACTTTTTCGGCCAGCCGCCACAGATGGCCATCCAGAATGTCGGTGGCGCCGGTGTCTTCGGAAAAGGTGGTTTCGTTCGAGATCGATTTGACCGGCGCATTGGCCGAGACGCGGCGCGCGTCCTGACCACGGGCCAGATGCCAAAGCCGGTTGCCCATCGAGCCGAAGCGCGCGATCAGATCCTGACGCTCCCATCTGAGAAGATCGGCGAACGTGCGGATGCCCGCCGCATCGAGCGCTGTGCGCGTGGCCTGTCCCACACCCCAGATCAGGCCAACGGGGTTGTCGCGCAGGAAATCGTCGGTTTCGGCGGCGCCGATCACCGCAAAGCCATGCGGCTTGTCCAGATCGGAGGCGACCTTGGCCAGAAATTTGTTGTGCGACAAGCCGATAGAGCCGGTGACGCCCAGTTCGCTGCGCATCCTGCGGACCAGACGGGCCAGCATCACCGCAGGCGGCGCGCCATGCAGGCGGGCGGTGCCGGTGAGGTCGAGAAACGCCTCGTCCAGCGACAGGGGTTCCACTGCGGGGGTGAGGTCTTCCATCATCGCGCGGATCTGGCGGGAGACCTGAACGTATAGCTCCATCCGGGGTTTCAGGACCACCGCATCAGGGCAGAGCGCCAACGCCTTGAACATCGGCATCGCCGAGCGGACGCCGCGAATTCGCGCGATATAACAAGCAGTTGAGACCACACCGCGCCGCCCGCCGCCGATGATCACGGGTTTGTCGGCAAGGCTTGGGTCTTCGCGTTTTTCGACGCTGGCATAGAAGGCGTCGCAATCCATATGCGCGATCGACAGGTCGAACAGCTCCGGGTGGGAGGTCACACGGGGGCTGCGACAGGCGGGGCAGCGCGGTCCGGCGTCGAACCGGGTCAGGCAATCGCGGCAGAGGGCTGGCATCCGGGCCTCGGGGTTGCGTACGACATGAACGGTTTGTACCGCAGTTTCGTACGAAAATCAGCCGGCGAGTTCCGTCAGGATGGATCGTGCGGCAGCCACCGGATCGGACGCGGCCCAGATCGGGCGGCCTACGACGATATGATCGGCACCGTCGGCGATGGCCTGAGCGGGGGTGGCCACGCGTTTCTGATCGCCGAGATCCGAGCCGGCGGGACGCACCCCCGGCGTGACAATGAGCCGACCCTCCGCTTCGGGCAGGGCGCGGATCATCGAGGCTTCCTGTGGCGAGGCGATCACGCCATGGGCGCCGGCGTCGAAGGCGCGGGCGGCGCGCTCGGCCACCAGATCGGGCACCGCGCCGGGACGGATCAGGCTGGCATCCAGATCGGCCCGGTCCAGAGAGGTCAGGATCGTGACGGCAAGGATCTTGGTGGCGCTGCCGGATGCGCCTTCGCAGGCAGCGCGCACGACATGTGGATCGCCATGCACGGTCAGGAAATCCAGATCGTATTGCACCAGCCCGCGCACGGCCTTTTCCACGGTGGCGCCGATGTCGAAGAGCTTGAGGTCGAGAAAGATGCGTTTGCCGTGCTCTTGCTTGAGCTCGTTGGCCACCGCCAGCCCGCCGCCGGTCAACATGCCAAGGCCGATCTTGTAGAACGAGACGGCATCGCCCAGACGGGCCGTCAACGACAGCGCATCGAGCGCGTTGGGAACATCGAGGGCGACGATCAGGCGGTCATCGGACATGGGGTGCTGCCTTTGGTGATTGGCTGGGTCAGGATCGGTTGTCCTTGTCGCGGCAGCGGGCGGCGGCGTCAAGCCTGCAGGGCGCGGCACCGAGAGCGCGTCGGAGTGACAAGGATAGCTTGCGTTCTGTCTTTGGATGGGCACGTCAACTCTGAGTTGACCGGGGCGGGGCGGTTCGGCATTGTCGCCCTTGGTAGAGAGTGTGAGCGGTTTATGCAGATCAATATCACCTTGGATCATCAGGGAAGCGGCCCCGAACGTGGC
The DNA here is from genome assembly GCF_000170875.1 of Roseobacter sp. AzwK-3b. Taxonomy (NCBI): domain Bacteria; kingdom Pseudomonadati; phylum Pseudomonadota; class Alphaproteobacteria; order Rhodobacterales; family Roseobacteraceae; genus Roseobacter; species Roseobacter sp. AzwK-3b. The sequence continues at coordinate 33,554 of NZ_ABCR01000001.1, read as the reverse complement.
CCCGTGCAGGTCGGTTGGTTTCTGACATCCAACAAAGCTGGCGTGCTGTTCGATCCGCCCGAGCGTCTGACCTCGCGGCAGACCAATACCGGACACGCGAAGTCGGCATCGCGCTGTCCGAGCGTAATCCAGATGGAAAGCCGGTATTTCGTGGTCAAATGCCCTTACGACCTGCATATCGGGTTCAACCGCAAGGAAGATGGCTGTGCCGTATTGGTCAACCGCGCGGGGGCCTCGGGGGCGGTGCGACGCGCCAAGCTGTCCAATTTGATCACGTTGGTGAACGAGGAGGAATGGCGCTATCCGGACCGGCCGACGGTTCAGATCGTGCTTCCGTATTGCTTTATCGCGGATGAGACGCTGTACATGACGCAGCTTGGGCCATTTGCGCATTACCGCCCCGATCCGCTGCCCGGAACGATCTTTGGCGGGCGTTTTCCGATCAACATCTGGCCGCGCCCGTTGATGTGGGCCTTTGAATGGCACGACCCCAAGAAGGATATCGTGCTGCGTCGTGGGGAGCCGTTGTTCTACTGCCAGTTCGAGGCCTCTGGTCCCGAGCGCCCGATCCAGATGATCGAGGCGGATCGCACGCCCGAATTGCAGGAGTATATGGACAGCCTGTCTGGTGTGGTGAATTACGTGAACCAGACATTCGGTCTGTTCAAGGCCGCCGAGGCGATCCGCCCCAAGAATTTGCTCAAGGCGAAAAAGCGCGACTGATCCCAGGCTGGTCCGGGTGTCTGTCGGGTGGGCGGATAATCCGCAGGGTTTTGCGCGGCCCGTCTTGAACATCACGGGCGTGTTACCCATTTTCATAAATGAGGTTCCCGACCGCCGCATGCCTCGTGCAGGGTGCGCGACCGGGGTAACGCTTGTGACAAAGGAGACAGACCATGGACTTGAACAAGTTCACGGAGAGGTCGCGCGGATTCATCCAGGCGGCACAGACGATTGCGATGCGGGAAAGCCATCAGAAACTGGCGCCCGAGCACCTTCTCAAGGCGTTGATGGACGACAGCGAGGGGCTTGCCTCGAACCTGATCCGACGCGCGGGCGGGACGCCCGAACGCGTGGTGCAGGCGCTCGATCTGGCGCTGGGCAAGATCCCGCAGGTGAGCGGCGATGCCGGGCAGACCTATATGGATCAGCAGACCGGAAAGGTTCTGGCCGAGGCCGAAAAGCTGGCGGGCAAGGCCGGGGACAGTTTCGTGCCCGTGGAACGGATGCTGACCGCGCTGGCCATTGTGAAATCCCCCGCCAAGGATGCGCTGGATCAGGGTGGCGTGAGTGCGCAGAGCCTGAACGAGGCGATCAACGACCTGCGCAAGGGGCGCAAGGCCGACAGCGCCTCGGCGGAAGATACCTATGAGGCGCTTGAAAAATACGCCCATGACCTGACACGCGCAGCGAGCGAGGGCAAGATCGACCCGATCATCGGCCGCGATGACGAGATCCGCCGCGCGATGCAGGTTCTGAGCCGCCGGACCAAGAACAACCCGGTTCTGATCGGTGAGCCGGGTGTCGGCAAGACCGCCATCGCCGAAGGGCTGGCGCTGCGCATCGTCAATGGCGACGTGCCCGAAAGCCTACAGAACAAGCGGCTTCTGGCGCTGGATATGGGCGCGCTGATCGCCGGTGCGAAATACCGCGGCGAGTTCGAGGAGCGTCTGAAGGCGATCCTGAACGAGGTGACGGCGGCGGCCGGTGAGATCATCCTGTTCATCGACGAGATGCACACGCTGGTGGGCGCGGGCAAGGCCGATGGTGCGATGGATGCGGCCAACCTCATCAAGCCCGCGCTGGCGCGCGGTGAGCTGCACTGCATCGGGGCCACCACGCTTGATGAATACCGCAAGCATGTGGAAAAGGACGCGGCATTGGCGCGGCGCTTCCAGCCCTTGGTTGTAGAGGAGCCGACGGTTGAGGACACGATTTCGATCCTGCGGGGCATCAAGGAGAAATACGAGCTGCACCACGGTGTGCGCATCTCGGATGCGGCGCTTGTGGCGGCGGCGACGCTGAGCCATCGGTATATCACCGACCGGTTCCTGCCGGACAAGGCGATCGACCTGATGGACGAGGCCGCGAGCCGGCTGCGGATGGAAGTGGACAGCAAGCCCGAGGAACTGGACGCGCTGGACCGCGAGATCCTGCAAAAGCAGATCGAGGCCGAGGCGCTCAAGAAAGAGGATGACGCCGCCAGCAAGGACCGTCTGGAAAAGCTGGAAAAGGAGCTGTCCGAGCTGCAGGAGAAATCCGCCGAGATGACCGCGCAATGGCAGGCGGAGCGTGACAAGCTGGCCGGTGCCCGCGATCTCAAGGAGCAGTTGGACCGCGCCCGTATCGAGCTGGACCATGCCAAGCGCGAGGGCAATCTGGCCCGTGCGGGGGAGCTGTCCTATGGCGTGATCCCACAGCTTGAAAAGCAGCTGGCCGAGGCCGAGCAGGCCGAAGAGGACGGTGTCATGGTCGAAGAGGCGGTGCGCCCCGAACAGATCGCCCAGGTGGTCGAACGCTGGACGGGTATCCCCACCGCCAAGATGCTGGAAGGCGAGCGCGAGAAGCTGTTGTCGATGGAAGACAACCTGCATCGCCGGGTGATCGGGCAGGATCAGGCCGTCAAGGCCGTGGCCAATGCCGTGCGCCGGGCGCGCGCCGGGCTGAACGACGAGAACCGCCCGCTTGGGTCGTTCCTGTTCCTTGGTCCGACGGGGGTGGGCAAGACCGAGCTGACCAAGGCGGTCGCCGAATTCCTGTTCGACGACGATCAGGCGATGGTGCGGATCGACATGAGCGAGTTCATGGAGAAACACTCGGTCTCGCGTCTGATCGGCGCGCCTCCGGGCTATGTCGGTTATGACGAGGGCGGGGTGTTGACCGAAGCGGTGCGGCGCCGGCCCTATCAGGTGGTGCTGTTCGACGAGGTCGAAAAGGCGCATCCCGAAGTGTTCAACGTGCTCTTGCAGGTGCTCGATGATGGTGTGCTGACCGACGGGCAGGGCCGGACGGTGGATTTCAAGCAGACGCTGATCATCCTGACCTCGAACCTTGGCAGTCAGGCGCTGAGCCAGATGCCCGAGGGCGCGGATGCCGCCGACGCCAAGCGCGACGTGATGGATGCGGTCCGGTCGCATTTCCGGCCTGAATTCCTGAACCGTCTCGATGAGATCGTGATCTTCGACCGCCTGACGCGCGACCAGATGGGGGGCATCGTGGATATCCAGATGCGCCGGTTGCTCAAGCGTCTGGCAAGCCGCAAGATCGCTCTGGACCTGGACGAGGCCGCGCATAAGTGGCTGGCCGATCAGGGCTATGATCCGGTCTATGGCGCGCGCCCACTCAAGCGGGTGATCCAGAAGGCGTTGCAGGACCCGCTGGCCGAGGCGATCCTCGGCGGTGAGATCAAGGATGGCGCCACGGTGCCGGTCAGTGTCGGCGCAGAGGGGCTGATTATCGGTGATCGGGTCGGCACATCGGACCGCCAGCCGCCGCAGGATGCGGTGGTTCACTGACGGGTTTCACTCGCACCTCAAACGGCCCTCGGACCATCCGGGGGCCGTTTTGTTTTGCGGCAGGGCGTACTCATCGGTTGATTTTACGCCCGATCCGGTAACAATGCCCCAAACGCAAAGATCGAGTGCCCATGTCGAATACGAGTTCCGCCGCCCGAACGATCCATACGCTTGATGGCGTCGAGGTCATCGACCGCTTTCTGCGGCCGCAAGCCGTCGATACGCCGCTGATCCGGTTGGGCGAGTTCGGGGACGGGGGCTATCTGGTGCCGGACGATCTGCGCGGGATCGCGGCCTGTTACTCGCCGGGGGTGTCCGAGCAGGCGACGTTCGAGATGGATCTGGCCAAGCGCGGGATCATGTCCTTCATGGCCGATGCCTCGGTCGAAAAGCCGCCGCTGGATGTGCCCGGCGCGCAGTTCGTGCCGAAGTTTCTGGGCAACAGGGACAAAGGCAACACCATGACGCTGGAAACCTGGGTGCGCGATACGGACCCCGCGCCGGGCGAAGACCTGCTGCTGCAGATGGATATCGAGGGGGCGGAATACAGCACGCTGGCGGCGGCGCCGCGCGATCTGCTCCGGCGGTTCCGGATGATCGTGATCGAGTTGCATCACCTGCCCTCGGTTCTGAGCAAGCCGCGGTTTCTGGGGCCTGCTCTGGAGGTGGTGGAGAAGCTTCGGGACGATTTCGTGACCGTCCATCTGCATCCCAACAACGTTTCGGGCAGTGTCGAGATCGATGGCCAAGCGATCCCAAGGGTGGTGGAGGCGACGCTGTTGCGCCGTGACCGGGCAAGCGGCCTGCGCCCGATCATGGCACAGGATTTGCCCCATTCGCTGGATCGCAAGCACAACCCGCGACGGCCCGCGCTTCCGGTGCCGGGGCGGTGGCTTGGAGAGGCGGGATAGGCGGAGGGCGCATCACTCGCGGGCCGTATTGCAAGGGTTTGCTGCAATGATGAATTGATTTTCCGGCCGATCCGGTGAAAATAGCGCGCAAATAATAGTGCGTAATGGCAATGAGTGAGGTGGCAGCGGTGACCAACGCAAAAGGTGATGAGCAGGCCAATCTGCTTGCGGGCAAGCGCGCCAAGGGGCAGGCATATCTTGAGTTTCTCGCCGATATGCATGGCGCCATTGGCCTGGGCCAACCTGCCCGAACACTACGAGCATTGCCATGTTCGTAACCATTGCTCCCTCAGTTCCGCGATGGTCCCGTACGTCGGTTGGCGCGGGCCTACGCAGTGCACCTGTAAACCGCATCGAAAATTGAGGGCGGCATGTTCAGAAAATTAACCGGACGCCACTATGTCAATTTTCTTCGAGATTTCCACCATAAGCACGCGCTTGACTGGTATCTCGAGATTGGCTGCCGGACCGGCCGCACCCTCGCCGAGGTAAGCGGACCAGCTATCGGGGTGGACCCGTATTTCCGGCTAGAGGGCGATATTCTGCGCGGCAAGCCCCGGCTGATGCTGTTTCAGCAAGAGAGCGATGCGTTCTTTGCCGACGATTTTCTCGCGACCAACGGGATTCGGCTCGGCATGACCTTTATCGACGGCATGCACCTGTTCGAATTCGCGCTGCGCGACTTCATGAATGCCGAGCGCAACAGCCAGCCCGGCGGGGTCGCGCTTATCCACGATTGCTACCCATTCCGGCGGGGCCACCTGACGCGCGATCTGGACAACCTTCCGGCGGTCTGGACGGGCGATGTCTGGAAGCTCGTCCCGATCCTGAGGGAATACCGGCCAGATCTTGACATCATCACCGTCGATGCGCGGCCCACGGGACTCCTGATCGTCTCGGGCCTCGATCCCGAGAGCCGCGTCCTGCATGACCACTACGAGGACATCCTGGCGCGCTTCACGGAGATGCAACTTGACGAGTACGGTTTTGACGCGTTCTACGACCTCGTCCCAATCCGGTCCGCCCGCGAGGTGGCTGATGAAGGCTTCATCTTTGCACGGGCCGTGGTTCAAGATATCCGCGAGCGCGCGCGGCCCGACGTCATTACCCCCTGATAGGGCCGCTATCCATGCCGGCACAGCCCGTCATCTTCGCCTACCGAAAGGCTGACCGCACGATGGGGTCCAAGATCATGCGCTGCGACCAGCTGTGCGGGATGGCGACGCGTCTCGGTGGCGGCGGCCATGGTTTCTCGGTGCTCGAAGTGCCGCCGCCCGGCGCGGCGCGCCGCCTCCGGCACTTTGCCAGACAAACAAGGGGCGCGGTGGTGATCGGCCTGAAACATGCGTTCAGCGCGCTCCCGCCCGAGACCTTCGAAGACCTGCGCAAAGGTTTCGCCGCCTATTGTATCGATCATGTCGATTCGGTGCCCGACGATGCAATGCTTCTCGCGGCCGATGCACATATCCTCGCCTCGTTCGAAGGGATGCGCCGAGTGCGGGCACGGCTGCGAGCGCTCGGCGCGGAAGACCGGCTGGTGCGGCACGTCACCCACCATGCCGACCCGCGTCTACCTGCGCCTGCGCCTCCCCAACAAGCCGCCCCCGGCAGGCTTTGCGCGGTCTACCTCGGCAATCCCGCCAACACTGTTTTGCCGCGCGATCCGGGTCTTGGTGGGCGCATCACGATCCTCGACCATCTCAAAATCGGCTTCGAGGCAACGCTTGCGGAATTGCCGGACTACAACCTTCACTATGCCGTGCGGCGCACCACTCGCAACCGGCACGCCTCCAAGCCCTTCACCAAGGGGTTCACCGCTGCTGCGCTGCGGGCCAATATCCTCGTTGATGCCGGGACCGACGATGCCTTGCATTATCTTGGGGCGGATTATCCCTTTCTCATCCCGTCCAACTCGGTGGATGACATTGCCGCGGGCGTCGTGCATGTCACCGATGCCTTCGGCACAGCAGAATGGCAGCGCGGGCTTGAGGTGATGGATTATGTCCGCCACGTCAGTTCGCCGCGCCACGTGGTGGGGGAACTCACACAGGTGCTGCGCGATGTGGTCTGATGCCAGCACGGCTCAGAGACCGGTTTCCGCGATAATGATACGTGCCGCGCGGCGGGCATAGGTCTTGCCGTTGAACATCGCGGCTACGGGATGCTCGTCCTTGATCGGCATCATCTGCCAGCGGTAGCGGCCATCGTAGAACTTGAGGTTCGTCTCGCACAGCAGCAGCTTTCCGGTTGCGGCGCAGGGTAGCAGGTCATGGGCGTAAAAGTTGCAGCCCAGTGCCTCGGACACGCCGCGCGCGATGCGTGCGATCTGCCGTTTGTTGGGCACCACGAGCCGCGCATGAAGGTCCGAGATCACGGCAAGATCAGCAGGCGTGTCGCCTGTATGCACGCTCGGGTCGCCCTCAGCCACATCGCGGCAGCGCGGCCAAGCATAAAGCACCCGCGCCCCGAAACAGATCGCGCGCAGACTGACGTGAAAGGCGCGGCCCTGCACTTCGTGGACGGTATCGACCAGCGTGGTATTGTAGCGTGCATCGTCCAGCGCGCTGCCCGGCGGCAGGACATCCACTTTGACATGGGCGTTGACCGCTTCGTTGGAGAACACCGTCTCGTCGCCTGCCTGCCCCTGCAGCAGGCGGGGCATCGGCACCCCAGCGGCGGTCAGCACGGCATTCTGCCGTCGCTTGTCGCCGACCACCCGCGCCGCCGCCCCGCGATGGTGGAGCGTATAGCCTAGCGTCTCGAGTTCTGACTCGATTGCGGCGAGTTCGGGCGGCTCGCCCGCCGAGACATAGTTCAATTCGTTGAAATGCAGCAGCGCATGGGCGCGCTCGTGGGGCGCCGGGCCGCGCGCGATCAACTCATCGGAGGTCAGCGTCTCGCTGCGCACGCCATGCTTCTCAAGCATCTGGCACAGCCTCGTTATTACATTGGGTGAGCCTTTGCCTTTGGCTGACAGGCTGGGGCCGATGGGCGTGACGAAATGGAATATGCCGCGCGTCTCCATCAGCCTACCAGCCTTTCCAGCAACGCGTCGAAATCCGCCTCTGCCTTCAACTCGGTGATCATCTCGCGGTGCCTCTCGCAGCAGGCGTCATGCAGGCGGCGCAGTTCGGGGTCGGACAGAAGCTCGTCGTAGATGGCGGATTTGGCCGGGCGGATCGCGTCGATGCTACGGTCTTCGACATCGTTGTGGTTCATCGTGGTCCAGTATTCCAGCCCGAGCGCCTCGCCGTCGTGATGCGCCCGGCCGCGAGCCTTTTTGACAAGGTAGGATTCGCAGGATTTCAGGGCGTAATGGTTGATCTGCACCAGATCGTAGCCCAGTGAATCCGGTCCCGACCGCCAGCTGCCTTTGAGGTAGCGCTCCGGCATCAAGTCACCCGAGCCGTTATACCAGTGCAGATCGGCAAACGCCTCGACCGTGGGGCGTTTGGGCCGGTGTACGCCGATATGTCCCCACAGACCCCGGTGGAACATCGTCTTGAGACCCCAGGCCTGTGGCGGGCGGCGCGTATCTTCCGGGGCCGCCATGCGGAACTGATCGGTCAGGAATCCGTCGGCATAGTCCTGCACGCCGGCATTGCCGAAGAGCCGCCATGTCATCGAGATGGTGCGGGCTTGCGGAATCGCATCGCACAGGGCGCGCAGGGTGTTGTCGCCGGTCTTGATGTTGATGAACTCGTCTGCGTCGATCGGAATGACCCAATCGTCGTCTGCTGCCAGCTTCATCTTGAGAAACCGCCGATAGGCGCGGCGCTGCGGGGCGGCGTTGCGGGCGGTGTTGTCGAAATGGCGGACCTTGCCCATCGCATCCAGCCGATCAAGCAAGGCATCCGATCCGTCCGTGCAGTCATTCGAGAAGATCGTGATCTCGTCCACGCCGATTGCCAGATTGTGGGCGACCCATTCGACGATGAAGGGGCCTTCGTTTTTCATCGGGGTAACAGAGACGAACTTTGACATGACGACATTCCGGTCCTTGTTGGAAAGCGGCGATGCGGGACGCGCGCTCAGTAATCTTTTTGCATGATCTGGCTTTTGGTCTCGAGTTTGTTGTCGTGTAGCCAGTGGCGGAAATCGGTCCAGTCGGGGCGCGATTTCAGCTCGGCTATCTTGGCGCGGTGCCAGTCGCAGGCGCGGGTATGGAGCATCTTGAGCACCGGATCGGCGAGCAGCGCATCGAGCATCGGGCGGGCGCGTTCGGCATGGGGCAGGATGCTGTTATCCTGTGTGCGATTGACGTTCATGTCGGACCAGTAATGCTCGGACTGTTCGCGTGCCACGTGATTGGTGCGACCGCGATCGCGCTTGACCAGAAAACTGTCGAGCGAGCGGACCGAATAGTGATGCAGCCGCGCATAGCGGTGGCTGAAGCCGGGCCAGGCCCGCCAGCTGACCTGTTGCATCGGGCGAAGGTTGCCGCCGCAATCGGACCAGCGGACATCGTCCTCGAGCCCGTCGGGCACGGCTTTGGGGCGGTGGGGGTTGTACTTGCGGAACAGCCCGTTGTTGCGAAACAGCGTCTTGAACCCGGTGGCGCGGCCATTGGCGGGATCGTCCTCGGCATCGGCCAGAAGGAACTGGCGGGTCACGGGCGCGTCGCTATAGGCTTCGATGCCGCCGCAACCGAAGAGTTTCCAGGTGAACGACACCGCGTCGCAATCGCCGATCTGGTCGTGAAACTCGTCCAGCGAGGTCAGTCCGGCGCGCAGGTTGATGAATTCGTCCACATCGAGGCACATCAGCCAGTCTGACTGCCTGACCCAAGGATGCGCCGCCGACCGGCGCAGTGCCTTGTGCTGAGGCGGGGAGCCGTCGCCCACGGGGTTGGGGCGGTGGCTGCAATATCCCAGCTCGTCCAGTCTTTGAGCGAGCAGGTCGGTGCCGTCTTCGCAATCATTGGTGAAGATCACGAACCCGGTGAAGCCGAGGGTGAGATTATGCGCGATCCATTCCAGAAGAAACGGTCCCTCGTTCTTCATGGTGGTCATGATGATGCGCGGTCCGCCGCTGGCCGGTGCGATGGGAAAGTCCGGGGTGCGGGTCATCATTCGGCGGCCTGCTTTCTGAGTTTCCGGAAGGCTGACCTTGCCCGTAGGGCCAGTTCGGGGCGTCCACGATCCTGAAGGTAGGACTCGAGCGATTTGCGATACCAGGGCAATCCGCGACGCGCGCGGTAAAGGCTGTAGAACAAGTCCGGTGTCAATGTGTCGTCGATGGCGTGCTGCATGATCGGCTTGAGAAGCTTGGCGCGGCGCAGGAACACCGGTGTGAAATGTCCGGTGCACCAGCTTTTGAGGAAATGTACGTTGTCGCCTTCGAGCCGTTCCACATGGCGGCGGTCGGGTTCGAAAAACGGGTCATAGAGCACGAAGGCCTTTTCGATGTCGTCGATTTCGTAGGCGCCGTCGCTGAAGGGGAGCGACCAGTCGCGCTGGCGGCCCATGCGAAAGCGTTTTTCCCAAGGAACAAGGGTTTCGTCCAGCGTGGTCTGGGGGTTGAAGCTGATGATGGTGGCGCCGGGGGCCAGGGATGCGAAAGCGAGGGCGGCAAAGCCTCCCATGGAGGTGCCGGTCATGAAGACCTTGCCGAATTGTTTGAAGAATCCACTGGCGGCGAGGGTCTGCAGATGCTCGATCAGTTGCGGATCGCGGAACCAGTCCTTGCGCCGGGCCATGACGGACAGGTGCGAACAGTTGTTGTCGCGCACGAATTTGTAGGCCCAGGGTTCGCGGGTGAAGGACAGGTCATTGACGTTCGAGAGATTGTCGAAGGTCACGACAAGCCGGGCATCGTCGCGGCGGATGCAGACAAGCGCGTGATTGGCCAGCCGTGTATAGAACCCTTGCTGGTCGCCGCTGGTGTGGATTTCCGCGAACCATGCGGGAAGGCCCGGGCCTTGGGCGGGCGTGCCGTCGGGCGTGTCTCCCAGACCGTCATCAGCCTCTGTATCATCGGGCATGGACTCGGGCGGGCTGTTGGTCTCTTTGGCCGGTGATGGCACGAGGATGACGGGCTCCGACATGCGCATGTCGTCCAGCGCGGCGCGTTCGCGGGCGCAAACCGCCTCTTGTGCGGCGGCGATGCCGGGCAGGGCAAGAAGAGCGGCGATCTGCGTGTCGATGGCGGCGCTGTGGCTGGCAAGACCGGGGTCAGGCTCGGTCATGGCGGCGAAGCGCTGCAGGTGGGCTGCGAGGGTTGCGGCATCCGGTCTGTTTTTCTCGGGCAGGGCGTTCATGCGCAGCAGGTAGGTTTCGACCGAGGCCGCGGACAATTTCAGGATCGTGGCCTTGTCGGTGCCGATCACGCCTTTTGCGTCGCTCCATGCCGTGCGGCTATAGGGGCGCGGCATGGCCTTGCCGCTGCCGTTGACCCATTTCGGGTCGGGCTTCTGGGCGGAACCTGTGGGCATGTCCGGGGTGCGGGAGGGGTAAAGGCCAAGGCGCACGATGCTGCGAAAGCTGCACTCGGGCACGGCGTCGGGCAGGGGCGCGCGGTGCGTGGCGGCGCTCAGAACCGGGCCGGGCATATGTTTCTGCCGCCCGCCGGTGCCGAACTCCAACACCGGGGCGCAGAGCACATCGGCATCCTTGCACGCTTTCATCAGCGCCTGAACTGTGCCGCCCTTGGCGGTGATGCGCAGATATTCATCGGGGGCAAGGAACAGGCCGTAACCGCCGCTTTGCCGGGCTTCGAGCGTGGCGGCGCGCAGGGCCGAATTGCGCATTTCCTCGGAGGTTTCCGGATCGACGGGCACGGGTTGCAGCGTGACCACCCCGGCATCTGCCAAGGCGTCGAGAAGGGGCCTTTGGCCATCCGACTTGCTGCCGACGAAAATATGAATGTCAGTGGCGCCAATGGATTTGTGATAGGAAATCCATTCCAGCAAATCCGAGCTTTCATTAAGAACAAAGGAACTGAGAAACAGTTTCGGATTGGCTGCCATCTACTCGACTATTCCTGAACGTCTGCCTTGCGGCGGGGACGCTTGCGACAACTTTTTGTCAGTGTATAAGTTTTTGGGCAGTCGGGAAAGGCGGATTTATGTCGGTAGGTGGTGGCCACGGTCGTGGATGCTTCATCGGATTGCGGAAAGACCAGTTGGGCGCGCGTCTGCTGATGATGTTGAACGCGATCCGTCTGGCCGAGGATTACGACACGGATTTCCGCATCAACTGGTTCCCGCGCGGAGCGATGGCGCCGAAACTGGATACGCCGACGGATCTGTTCATTCCGGCGTTCATTGACCGGCATTTCATGGACAACGACACGTTCGAGGCGCTGACCCCGGCGCCGACGCCGATCTGGGTTTTTCTGAAGGACGACGCGCCGGACCGGTTGCAGGCGCATCTGGCGAGTGGCGGGCATGTGGTGCTGGACGAGGGGTTCGAGATCGTCGAATTCGCCTGGGAGGATGGCGAGGATCTGCGCGGGCGGTTCCGGGGGTTCATCTCGAGGATCGGGTTCAACCCGGTGGTCAAAGGGCATATCGCGGAGATCGAAAAGGCCATGTCCAGGAATGGCGGCCGGACGATCGCCTATCACATTCGAAGGGGCGATATCCTGAACGAGGATCCGTGGAAGCACAAGGAATGGCCCGCCAAGATCGAACCGGACGAGCTTTATTCTGCTTACCTGGAAAAGAACAAGGGCGCGGGGGCGCTGGTGTTCTCGGACCAGCCGGAAAGTATCGCGCGGTTCACGAAGGCGCATCCGCAAGTGGGCAGTATCGACGATCTGGTGGATCTGTCGGGCTGCAAGCCGGTGCAGCGCGACTTTCTGGAACTGTTCGCGATGTCACGCGCCTCGGAAATCGTGGCGCCGCCGATCAGCGCCTTCAGCCGTGCCGCCGCCCGGTTGAGCGGGCAGGAGCGCAAATGTTTCCACGAGGTGATGACCGTTGCCGAACGCGATCTGGCTTATGAGCGGGTGTATGATCGGTTCGTGAAGGGGCCGGGCGAGTTCATCACGCCAAGCGAGGCGGCGCATGTCTTTGTCAAGCTGGCGCGACGCCTGCAGGAGGCGGGGCGCGAGCAGGAGGCATGGAGCATCGGGCAGGCCATTCTGGATGCCGGCGCGGACAATGCCTTTATGCCGCTGTTTCACGCAATCAACGGCATGTATCTGAGCAAATGGGACGAGGCGCTGCGCTATATCGATATCGCGCTGTCCGATCCGCATCAGTGGCAGGAGAATTATATTACCGGCCTGGCGGTGCGCGCGCATGTGCTTGGCGCGCTCGGGCGGCGCAAAGGCGCGCGGCAATCGTTCCTGCAGGCGTTCTGGCAAAAGCCGATGCTCCCCGATATCACGGTGATCGGTACCTTCATGATCAAACGCGGGCGGCTGCGCCCCGGTGCCACGCTGCCCTTTGACCGTGACACGTTGCTGGTCTTGCCCGTGCGCTATCTGCAGACCAATATCGTGGTGCAGCAAAGCCGGATCCTGCGGCGTCGGGCCTCGGATCTGTCGAGCATCGCGATCGAATGGCCATGGTTCGCGATGGATGGCAAGACCGACCGGCTGCTCAACGCGCCCCGAGAGTTGGAGCGGATGCGCGACAGGCTGGCAGCACATCATGGCGGCACGCCGGGGGCCGGCCCCTATAGTTACTGCGCGCTGCTCGAGGCGCGCATGGGGCGGCTGAAAGAGGCGCTGGAGATGAATTCCAAGGCAGTCGAGGCGGCGCCCGAGGATGCCATGGTGCGCAAGCGGCAGGCCGAGATCCTTTTGATGACGGGCGATCATGCCGCCGCACTGGCCGAGGCCGAGATCTGCCGCGCTATCGCGCCCGATCATGCCTTCTGGCATTTTCTGACTGGTCTGATCCATCGTGCCGTGGGTGATACTGCGACGGCGCGGGCCTGGTTCGAGGCGGCTTGCGCGATGGATGACAGCACCGCCGAGCTGCACGCGCAGCTGGCCGATCTGTGCCGAGAGATGGGCGATGAAGAGGGGGCCGTGGCCGCGCTGGACCGGGCCGCCGAGATCGCGCCCAATCAACAACGCTATCGCAACCGGCGCGAACGGCTGCTCAAGAAGCAGGCCTGACGCAAGAGACGCTTCAGCGACCCTCGGAGATGACGCGCAGGGCGGCTTGCATCACGTATTGGAATTCCGCCAGTTCATCGGGATGGCCGCGTTCGGGTCCGGTGGGCTTGCGGCCGCTTGTGGGAAAAAGCTTGCGGCGGCCAGGGAAGAACATCTTGCGCATATCAGCGTTGCGCTTTTCCAGAAGGTCGCAGATGGACTTGCGTTCGGATGCGGTCAGTACGTCGTTGCGGCGAAAAAGCCGGGGGTCTTCCATGGCCTGCAGGGCGCGGGCCAGTCGGCGGCGGCGTTTCTTGTCAAAGCCGAGTGTCGGGTCGAAGAGACCGATCGCTTCGCTGGCCAAGCGCGAGAGGGAGCGGTTTGCATTGGTTTCGGGCAAGGGGACGGTGTCGGGTGGCACTCCCAGAACCGACATCACATCGGTGATGACATTGCCGCCGGTCATCTCTTCTTGCAGGTAGAGCCGGGGCAGGATGCGGACATCGGGGATCGTGTCCCGGATGCGGTCGAACAGCGTCCCGAAGTTCAGGTACTCGGGGTCTGTCTCGATCCGCTCGATCCGTTCGCGAACGAATGCATCGACCTGACCGCCGATCAGCCTGCCATTCTTGGCGCGTTGCTTGTAATCGGCTTCGATGAAATCGTCGAAGCGGCGCAGATAGACGAGGATCGTGACCTCGGTCTGCATCGGCGCGATGACCCGTTCGTAGAGCGACGAGAGATCGCGGCCAAAGAACATCTCGCTTGAAATGATGCAGTGCTCGTCGCGATGCCGGTCATATTCGGCGCGAAACGCCTGCGGCTGACTTTCCGGGGTATGGCTCCAGTTGCGGGACATATCCACGGCCATGGCGTTGTGGCAGATCAGTCGCCCCACGCCGGTGCCACGGTCGCGACCGCTTGCCAGGTAACGGATGCCGTGAGAGGCCAGGAAATCCGGATTGGAATGCAAAAACCCCTGAAGCGCCGTGGTGCCCGTCTTGGGCATTCCGATGTGAATCCAGAGCATCTTGGCCCCACCTGCAAACCCAAACCTTGGACCGCGTGTACGATCCGAGATATTTATGCAGGGTTTGCGGCGGCAAGGCCAGTTTCAATTCCTGCGCGCCGGGGAAATGACGCCCGGGGCGCGTAGAATGTGCGCCCCGGGGTATCGACCGCAAGTCGGATTACTTGGGCATGATCACGCCGTCGATGACGTGGATCACCCCGTTCGAGGTTTCGATATCGGGCTGCACCACATTGGCGCCATCCACGGTCACACCGCCTTCGGTCATGATGGTGACTTCGCCACCCTGAACGGTGGCGGCCATCATGTTGTTGCTCAGATCGCCCGACATCACCTTGCCGGGGACCACGTGGTAGGTGAGGATCGCGGTCAGCTGGTCCTTGTTCTCGGGCTTGAGCAGGTCTTCGACCGTGCCTTCGGGCAGGGCGGCAAAAGCCTCGTCGGTGGGGGCGAAGACGGTGAAAGGGCCATCGCCCTTGAGCGTCTCGACCAGCCCTGCGGCCTGAACGGCGGCGACCAGCGTCGCGAAGCTGCCAGCCTCGACGGCGGTGTCGACGATATCTTTTTTCATGCCGCTGCTGCCGGCAAATGCGGGGCCGGTCATCAGGGCGGCGGCGGTCAGTGCCAGATAGGTTCTGCGAAACATGGTCGTTCCTCCTATGCATGTCATGCAGGTGCAATGCCGTTCTCGGCATCGGTGACCACTACGCAGCAAGAACGCATCTGGTTCAGCGGGGGAATCCGCCGATGCCGGTTGACGAAAAAACCGCGCGGACTAAGCCACGCGGTTCTGTCGGTTCCATTCAATATCTTGTGAAATCGCGCGAGTGTGGTGTGATTTATTCCATGCCGACAGCGGCCCGCGCGATCCCGTCCAGAAGCGCCTGAACCTTCTGCATCTCACCTTCGGGGAAGGCGCGGTAGCCGACCATGACCTTGCCCGGATCATTGGCCATTTCGGCAACGAAGATGTCATAGGGGCAATAGGCGATGTTCATCGGATTGGCCTCCATCACCTCGCGCGACACGGTGGCCGAGCAAAAGCTGTAGGCGTCGGCTTCGACGAACAACTCAACGTCCGAGCCGACATCCTGCCGGGTTCGGGCTAGCATTTCACCAACATGGCTGACACTGTCGATCACAAGCCCTTCGTTCAGGATGGCGGTCTCGAGGCCGAAAGAGACATCCTCGAAGGATTGATCGGTGGTGTAGGTCACGATGTCCTGTGCGCTCGCGGTGTGCGCGGCAAGGATGAGGGCGGCGGCGAGAGTCGAGCGTTTCATGGCGGCGTCCTTTTGTTGTCGTTTGCAAGCGTGCGGCTTGTCATTCTGCCGCTCATCTTAGGGCAGGACCGTGCCTTGCCCGTTGATTCAAATCAACAGAGGGCTGTTCCTGTGCCCTTGCTGCCGCACGGCTTTCCGAGGCTGCGCTTGCATAGCCCCTGCAGACACTGCATAAAAACCGTGATTTTCCTTTCATTACCCCGTTTTCACGAGTGGTTCTGCAAAGGGCGGTAAATGGGCAGGCGGTCTATGGCGCAAGCGCGAAGAGGCGTCGGCCTGACATAACGATCGGGGTAAGGGGAGACTTGGGTTTCATGACCAAACGGGCGCTGATTACGGGAATTACGGGGCAGGACGGGTCGTATCTGGCGGAGTTCCTGCTGGCGAAGGGCTATGAGGTGCACGGGATCAAGCGGCGGGCGTCGTCGTTCAACACGCAGCGCATCGAAGCGATCTATCAGGACCCGCACGAGCCGAACCCGCAGATGGTGCTGCATTACGGCGATCTGACAGACACCTCGAACCTGACGCGGATCCTGCGTGCGGTGGAGCCGGACGAGGTCTATAACCTTGGCGCGCAATCCCATGTGGCGGTCAGTTTCGAGGCGCCGGAATACACCGCGGATGTGGATGCGATCGGCACGCTGAGAATGCTGGAGGCGATCCGCTTTCTGGGGCTCGAGACGAAGACCCGGTTCTATCAGGCCTCGACCTCGGAGCTCTATGGCAAGGTGGCCGAAACCCCGCAAAGCGAGACGACGCCGTTTCACCCGCGCAGTCCTTATGGTGTGGCCAAGCTTTATGCCTATTGGATCACGGTCAATTACCGCGAGGCTTATGGGCTTTATGCCTGCAACGGGATCCTGTTCAACCACGAGAGCCCGCGCCGCGGCGAGACCTTCGTGACCCGCAAGATCACCCGGGGTCTGGCCAATATCGCGCAGGGGCTGGAGCAGTGCCTTTACATGGGTAATATCGATGCGCTGCGCGACTGGGGCCATGCCAAGGATTACGTGCGGATGCAGTGGATGATGCTGCAGCAAGACGCGCCCGAGGATTTCGTGATCGCCACGGGCAAGCAATATTCGGTGCGCGAGTTCATCCGCTGGTCGGCCGAGGATCTGGGCCTGACGGTGGCGTTTTCAGGCGAGGGCGTTGAGGAGATCGCAACAGTGACTGCCGTCGAGGGCGACCGCGCACCGGCGGTCAAACCCGGTGATGTCATCATGCGGATCGACCCCAAGTATTTCCGCCCCGCCGAGGTGGAGACCCTGCTGGGCGATCCGAGCCGGGCCAAGGCCAAGCTGGGCTGGGAGCCCGAGATCACCGCGCGCGAGATGTGCGCCGAGATGGTGGCCGAGGATCTGGCCACGGCCCGGCGGCACGCCTTCCTCAAGGCGAACGGCTATGACCTGCCGGTGAGCCTGGAAAACTGAAGCGCGGGGGTATGGCATGAAATATTACGTCGCAGGCCACCGGGGCATGGTGGGCGGCGCGATCCTGCGCCGGCTGAAGGCGCGGGCGGCGCAGGGTGAGGCGCTCGAGATCGTGACCCGCACCCATGCCGAGCTTGACCTGACCGATCAGGCGGCGGTGCGGGCCTTCATGCAGGCGGAACGGCCCGATGTGGTGATCCTTGCGGCGGCAAAGGTGGGCGGCATCCATGCCAACAACACCTATCCGGCCGAGTTCATCCATGACAACCTGATGATCGAATGCAACGTGATCCATCAGGCCCATGCGGCTGGGGTCAAGCGGTTGCTGCAGCTTGGGTCGTCCTGCATCTATCCGCGAGAGGCCGCGCAGCCGATGGCCGAGGCGGCGCTTCTGACCGGTCCGCTGGAGCCGACGAACGAGCCTTATGCCATCGCCAAGATCGCCGGGATCAAGCTGTGCGAAAGCTACAACCGGCAATATGGCGTGGATTATCGCAGCGTGATGCCGACGAACCTGTACGGCCCCGGCGACAATTTTCATCCCGAGAACTCGCATGTGCTCCCGGCGCTGATGCGCCGCTTCCATGAGGCGGCGCAAGAGGGGCGCGACGAGGTGGTGATCTGGGGGACGGGCACACCGCGCCGCGAATTCCTGCATGTGGACGACATGGCCGAGGCATCGCTTTTCGTGCTCGATCTGGATCAGGCGATCTATCAGGCGAATACCGAGCCGATGCTCAGTCATATCAACGTGGGCTGCGGTGAGGATGTCAGCATCCGGGAGCTGGCCGGCATGATCGCCGAGGTGACGGGTTTTGGCGGGCAGATCAGGTGTGATGCGTCAAAGCCCGATGGCATGCTGCGCAAGCTGATGGATGTCAGCCGTTTGTCGGACATGGGCTGGCGGGCGCAGATCCCCCTGGAGCGGGGGCTGGAGGAGATGTACCAGTGGTTTCTGGACAGCCAGAATTCCGGGGATCTGCGGACCTGATTTCTGCATACCCAAGTATTCTCTATTTTCGGTTGTGAACCTGTTAAATAAGGCGCATTTTCCCGTCAAATTATGCCCTTGATCGGGGCGCAGTCCTTTGACGGAGTGTCGGTGAAATGAGTTTTGCGATGAACGCCCTGCAGATCGTGGCTCTGCTGTTCGTTCTTGTCCTTGGTGTGCTGGTGGCCTTGGCGCTGGCCTTCTATATTCTGGACCGCACACAAACCGGAGATGCCATTCGCCGGAATTATCCGGTGATCGGGCGGTTCAGGGGGCTGTTCACCAAGCTGGGCGAATTCTTCCGTCAGTACTTCTTTGCGATGGACCGCGAAGAGATGCCGTTCAATCGGGCGCAGCGCGACTGGGTCTATCACGCCGGCAAGGGCAAGGGGAACACGGTCGCCTTCGGATCGACCCGCAACCTGTCGATCGCGGGCACGCCGATTTTCGTCAATGCCTGTTTCCCGCCGCTGGACGATCAGTTCGCCGCCACTGCCCCGATGGAAATCGGGCCGACGGCGGCAGTGCCCTTCAGGGCAAAGTCGATCTTCAACATCTCGGGCATGAGCTATGGCGCGATCTCGCGTCCGGCGGTCGAGGCGCTGAGCCGGGGCGCGGCCAAGGCGGGCATCTGGCTGAACACCGGTGAGGGCGGGCTGTCGCCGTTTCACCTCAAGGGCGGGTGTGACATCGTCTATCAGATCGGTACCGCGAAATATGGCGTGCGCGATGCGCATGGCAATCTGGACGATGACAAGCTGCGCGAGGTCGGCGCCAACCCGCATGTGAGGATGTTCGAGCTGAAGCTGGCGCAGGGCGCCAAGCCCGGCAAGGGCGGGATCCTGCCCGCTGAAAAGATCAATGCCGAGATCGCCGCGATCCGGGGCATTCCCGAAGGACAGGACAGTGTCTCGCCCAACCGCCACCGCGAGATCGGCGGGTTCGGCGATCTGTTGGATGTTGTGGATCATATCCGCAAGGTCACGGGCAAGCCCTGCGGCTTCAAGACGGTGATCGGCTCGTCCGACGCATGGATCGAGATGTTCGAGCTGATCCTCGAGCGTGGGCCTGACAGCGCACCGGATTTCATTGCGATCGATGGCGGCGAGGGGGGCACGGGCGCGGCGCCGATGCCGCTGATTGACCTTGTGGGGATGCCGATCCGCGAGGCGTTGCCCCGGATCGTGGATCTGCGCGACAAGCATGGTCTCAAGGATCGGATCCGCATCATCGCCAGTGGCAAGCTGGTCAACCCGTCTGATGTGGCCTGGGCGATTTGCGCGGGCGCGGATTTCGTCACCTCGGCGCGGGGGTTCATGTTCTCGCTTGGCTGCATTCAGGCGCTCAAATGCAATCGGAACACCTGTCCGACGGGGATCACCACCCATGATCCGCGCTTGCAGGCGGGGCTGGTGGTGGAGGACAAATATCTCAAGGTGGCCAATTACGCCAAGTCCGTCATCAGCGAGGTAGAGACCATCGCCCATTCCGTCGGAGTGGCCGAACCGCGCCTGATGCGGCGGCGTCATGTCAGGATCGTTCAGGCCGACGGCACCTCGATCCCATTCAACAAGATAAGGCCAAGTTACAATCCGCCCACGCCCTCGTGACGACGGCGATAGGTGATCTTCGGTTATTTTGACTTATATACGGTATCAGACGCGTTCTCAGGAGAGTAGCATGGCCCACCGCTGGAAAAACGATCTGACTGACAATGACGTGACGCCGGAACATGTTTTCCTGAACCGGCGGCAGCTTGTGGCGGGGGCCGCGGTGGGCGTCGCACTGGCCGGGATTGGGATCGGCACGCAGGCGAAAGCCGCGGGGCTGGAGCCCAACAGCTGGGACGATATCACCACCTACAACAATTTTTACGAGTTCGGCACGGGCAAGGATGATCCGGTCAAATATGCCGACCGGCTGACGACCTCACCCTGGAGCGTCACCATCGACGGTCTGGTGGATCGACCGGGGGCTTATCCTTTCCAACAGATCATGGAGAAGATGACGATCGAGGAACGCATCTACCGCTTCCGCTGCGTCGAGGCGTGGTCGATGGTGGTGCCGTGGAACGGATTCGAGCTTGCCGATCTGCTGGAGCTGGCCGGTGTGCAGTCGCGCGCGAAATACGTGGCCTTCGAGACGGTTTTGCGCCGGGACGAGATGCCGGGAACGCGCTTTCCGGTGCTGGACTGGCCCTATGTCGAAGGTCTGCGAATGGATGAGGCGATGCATCCGCTGACCATGATGGCGACAGGCATTTACGGTCGCGACATCCCCAACCAGAACGGCGCGCCACTGCGCCTTGTGGTGCCGTGGAAATACGGGTTCAAATCCATCAAGTCGGTCGTGCGCATCACCCTGATGGAGGATGAGCCGCCAACCAGCTGGAACAAGGCCAACCCGCGCGAATACGGCTTTTACAGCAACGTGAATCCGAATGTGGATCATCCGCGCTGGTCTCAGGCGACGGAGCGCCGGATCGGAGGCGGGCTGTTCGCGCCCAAGATCGATACTCTGATGTTCAATGGTTACGAGGAAGAGGTGTCCGGGATGTATGACGGTATGGATTTGACCAAGTTCATCTGATGATCGTCGATCGGATCAATGCGCTGGCCCGGCGTGTCCCCACATGGGCCGCATATATACTGTATGCGCTGCCTGCGCCCGTGCTGTTCTACATGGGGGCGACAGGCGGGCTTGGTGCCGAGCCGATCAAGGCGCTGGAGCGTGAACTGGGCGAGATCGCGTTGCAGCTGCTGATCATCGGATTGTGCATCACGCCGCTGCGCCGGTATCTCGGGGTGAACCTTATCAGGTTTCGCCGGGCATTCGGTCTGCTGGCCTTTTTTTATGTCACGCTGCATCTGCTGGTCTGGCTGGTGCTGGACGTGCAGGTGCTCTCGCAGATCTGGGCCGACATCGTGAAGCGCCCCTATGTCACGATCGGCATGGCGGCGTTCTTGCTGATGATCCCCTTGGCCGCGACCTCGAACAATCGCGCGGTGCGCTGGCTGGGGCCGCGCTGGCGTCTGCTGCACCGGCTGACATATGGCGTGGCGATCCTGGGGGCGGTGCATTTCATCTGGCTGTCCAAGGGATTCCAGTTCGAGCCGATGGCCTATCTGGCGGTGATCCTTGCGCTGCTGGCGCTGCGTTTTTCAAAGCGCGCTGTCGCGATGGGGCGTTGAGACGGGACTCGTTGTCGAGCTGCGGCCCAAAAAGGCGGAAATGACGGGCCTCTGCCGAATATATGGGCAGTTGAGGATTCGCATTTTTGCTGGATTTCGCGGATCAGGCCGTCAAACGGTGAAATTTCGGCGTCTCTTGATCGGCAGGCTTCGCCGGTGTCCGAGTCGCGAAGCCCGATCCCATGGCCGAGTCGGGTCGCTCGAGAGCGATTTCAGGCCATGATTTGACCGGGCTTGGGGATAAGCTTGCGGATAACGCAACATGTAGACCGAGGGCACCCGACGGCCCCGCAAGATAATTGCGCAAGAGGCGGTCCAGGCAGTCATCCTATTTCCCAACCCAATGATTTTTCTTCAAAAATCGCCTTTATGAAAAAAAGATGACGTTTCCGGAAAAAAGGGGTTGCAGGGTTTGGTTGTTGGCCGTAAATACGCCTTCACCAGCGGCGCTGAGGCGGTGCTGGGCAGCTGGACGGTCTGACGGGGCGAAGCTTCTGAGGGTCGCGAGGTGGAAAAAACTTGAGGTACGAGAGGCAGGTTGCGCCGATAAGTTAGGGCGCCGCTTGTTGATTTTGTCTCTACGCTCTTTGAAATTGCAGGTATCTGAAGAGATATGTGGGCGGTTTGGTTCATTCGATGGATCAAGTCCTGCATATCAACTACCTAGGGTTTGGCGCGCGAGCGTTAGATCCGATGATGGATAGTCAGCTTCACTGTTTGAGTGGCTTCGTTTCTTTGGAGACGTTGTACATCAAACAGAGACTTCATCGACCCTGCCGGGTCGATGAGATGTGCAGGGTTCGAACGTCAAGGACAAGCTGGCAACAGCTTTTCAACTTGAGAGTTTGATCCTGGCTCAGAACGAACGCTGGCGGCAGGCCTAACACATGCAAGTCGAACGAGACCTTCGGGTCTAGTGGCGGACGGGTTAGTAACGCGTGGGAACGTGCCTTTCACTACGGAATAGTCCCGGGAAACTGGGTTTAATACCGTATACGCCCTTCGGGGGAAAGAATTTCGGTGAAAGATCGGCCCGCGTTAGATTAGGTAGTTGGTGGGGTAATGGCCTACCAAGCCTACGATCTATAGCTGGTTTTAGAGGATGATCAGCAACACTGGGACTGAGACACGGCCCAGACTCCTACGGGAGGCAGCAGTGGGGAATCTTGGACAATGGGCGCAAGCCTGATCCAGCCATGCCGCGTGAGTGATGAAGGCCTTAGGGTCGTAAAGCTCTTTCGCCAGAGATGATAATGACAGTACCTGGTAAAGAAACCCCGGCTAACTCCGTGCCAGCAGCCGCGGTAATACGGAGGGGGTTAGCGTTGTTCGGAATTACTGGGCGTAAAGCGCGCGTAGGCGGATTGGAAAGTTGGGGGTGAAATCCCAGGGCTCAACCCTGGAACGGCCTCCAAAACTCCCAGTCTTGAGTTCGAGAGAGGTGAGTGGAATTCCGAGTGTAGAGGTGAAATTCGTAGATATTCGGAGGAACACCAGTGGCGAAGGCGGCTCACTGGCTCGATACTGACGCTGAGGTGCGAAAGTGTGGGGAGCAAACAGGATTAGATACCCTGGTAGTCCACACCGTAAACGATGAATGCCAGTCGTCGGATAGCATGCTATTCGGTGACACACCTAACGGATTAAGCATTCCGCCTGGGGAGTACGGTCGCAAGATTAAAACTCAAAGGAATTGACGGGGGCCCGCACAAGCGGTGGAGCATGTGGTTTAATTCGAAGCAACGCGCAGAACCTTACCAACCCTTGACATCCCTGTCGCGGGAGCCGGAGACGGTTCCTTTCAGTTCGGCTGGACAGGTGACAGGTGCTGCATGGCTGTCGTCAGCTCGTGTCGTGAGATGTTCGGTTAAGTCCGGCAACGAGCGCAACCCACATCCCTAGTTGCCAGCAGTTCGGCTGGGCACTCTATGGAAACTGCCCGTGATAAGCGGGAGGAAGGTGTGGATGACGTCAAGTCCTCATGGCCCTTACGGGTTGGGCTACACACGTGCTACAATGGCAGTGACAATGGGTTAATCCCAAAAAGCTGTCTCAGTTCGGATTGGGGTCTGCAACTCGACCCCATGAAGTCGGAATCGCTAGTAATCGCGTAACAGCATGACGCGGTGAATACGTTCCCGGGCCTTGTACACACCGCCCGTCACACCATGGGAGTTGGGTTTACCCGAAGGCGGTGCGCCAACCTTTCGAGGAGGCAGCCGACCACGGTAAGCTCAGCGACTGGGGTGAAGTCGTAACAAGGTAGCCGTAGGGGAACCTGCGGCTGGATCACCTCCTTTCTAAGGATGTTCCTAGCTCTTGAGCGTCGCTTGCGGCGCCGGGACGTGGAACACTTAGCAAGATCGGTCAGTCAAGACCGGTCAAACATCACGGGCCAGGCCGTCCTCATATCTCTTCAGACCAAGGATTTCAGGCCTGCCGGCCTGTTTGGGTCGGTAGCTCAGGTGGTTAGAGCGCACGCCTGATAAGCGTGAGGTCGGAGGTTCAAGTCCTCCTCGACCCACCAATCTGCCTTCGCGCAGCGAAGGTGAAAGGCGTCAGGGTATCCGCGCAGCGGATGTCCCAAGAGCCGATTGCAGGTGCGTCTCGTGGATTGCCTTTGGCAATACACTGACCGCACGACGCGTGTTTTTCTTCGCAAAACACTCTGGGGCCTTAGCTCAGCTGGGAGAGCGCCTGATTTGCATTCAGGAGGTCAGGAGTTCGATCCTCCTAGGCTCCACCATACCTTGGACCGGGTTCATTGATTTGACCGCAAAGCACTGTCGAGTGCTTTGCCGTCCAATCGGACGCACTTTGATATCGTTTAGAGAGATACAATACGACACTGTTTGATGTCTGCGAGTGTGCAGGGATCTCGGTTCGGTTCCACCTTCGGGTGGAAGGCATCACGTCAGGCTGCTTCCTCAACCTGTCTGGTGTATCCCGGTCGAAACGAGCAGTGTTGTCCAAGTCAAGTACACTAACCCGAGCGGCCGCAAGGTCGCTCATAGTCTGGTCCTTAAGGGCCAGGCGGGAAAAGTACGACTTTTGGTTCGGAATAAAGGGATGCCGACTGACCAGCCGGTGTTCCGCGACGGGCGCAAGCCAGTCTTTTTCTGGATCAAATCAAGCGCGAGAAGGGCGTTTGGTGGATGCCTTGGCAGTAAGAGGCGATGAAGGACGTGATACTCTGCGATAAGCCATGAGGAGCTGAGAATAAGCTTTGATCCATGGATTTCCGAATGGGGCAACCCATCTGACAGTTGATTATAATTGCCTCTGGCGATTTATAATTGGCTGAACCAGATACTTAAAACCTGAATACATAGGGTTTTAAGAGCAAACCCGGAGAACTGAAACATCTAAGTACCCGGAGGAAAGGACAGCAATAGCTACTCCCCTAGTAGCGGCGAGCGAACGGGGACCAGCCGAGCCTTGAGAGTGACCAGAACATGTTGGGAAGCATGGCCATAGCGGGTGACAGCCCCGTATGGGAAGCTCGATGGGACGTATTAAGTAGGGCGGGACACGTGAAATCCTGTCTGAAGATCGGAGGACCACCTTCGAAGGCTAAGTACTCCTTACTGACCGATAGCGAACCAGTACCGTGAGGGAAAGGTGAAAAGCACCCCGACGAGGGGAGTGAAACAGTACCTGAAACCGGACGCCTACAATCAGTCGGAGCTTGACTGGACTCTAATGACAATCTGCTGCATCACCGTGGTCAAACGGACCATGAGAGTTGCGGCATGTCGGATCTAGCATTCATAACGGACGGCACCATTGCGGTGGTCGGGCTTATTGCCGGACTGATCGACATGGGGGTCAATCATTGTCCCAATAATGGATGCTTGGCGCAGCGTGAGGTTCAATCCTACACGAGTATCTCGGTCGGCGACACGGTGTTCCAGGAACGCACGGTCGGCGAAGAGATCTATCTGCGCCGCGAGACGCGCCATGCGAATGGGCCGTTTCAACTTGTCTACGGATTGTCCGCCACGTCGGATGGTGAGCTTTGGGCCGGGATCGGCCATGCTTACACGCTGACGAACCGGCGCGAAAATCTGTTTCTGCAATTCCACGCGATGGCGGGCCTTTACGAAGAGGGCAGCGGCGTCGATCTTGGTGGCCCGATCCAGTTCCGATCGGGGCTCGAGGTTGGATATCAGAACAAGACGGGCGTGCGCATGAGCGTCGGCGTCGACCACCGGTCGAACGCGGGGCTTTACAGCAACAACCCCGGTCTTGAGACGGTGCACTTCCGGGTCTCGATCCCGACGAAGTGAGCAGATCCGCGATATGATGATTGTCATTAGTGTCCAGTCTTGTGACGGCGTACCTTTTGTATAATGGGTCATCGACTTGGTCTATCTAGCAAGCTTAAGCCGTTAGGTGTAGGCGCAGCGAAAGCGAGTCTGAATAGGGCGAATGAGTTAGATGGATCAGACCCGAAACCGAGTGATCTAGGCATGACCAGGCTGAAGGTAAGGTAACACTTACTGGAGGGCCGAACCCACACCTGTTGAAAAAGGTCGGGATGAGTTGTGCCTAGGGGTGAAAGGCCAATCAAACTCGGAGATAGCTGGTTCTCTGCGAAATCTATTTAGGTAGAGCGTCATCCGAATACCCTCGGGGGTAGAGCACTGGATGGGTAATGGGGCCCCACAGGCTTACTGATCCTAACCAAACTCCGAATACCGAGGAGTACTAGATGGCAGACACACTGCGGATGCTAACGTCCGTAGTGAAGAGGGAAACAACCCTGACCTACAGCTAAGGCCCCTAATTCGTGGCTAAGTGGGAAAGCAGGTGGGACGACCAAAACAACCAGGAGGTTGGCTTAGAAGCAGCCATCCTTTAAAGATAGCGTAACAGCTCACTGGTCTAAACAAGTTGTCCTGCGGCGAAGATGTAACGGGGCTCAAGCCACGAGCCGAAGCTTAGGATGCCGTAAGGCATGGTAGCAGAGCGTAGTGTGACATAGGTCCATTCCTCCTTAGCGCCTTCGGGCGTGTTGGAGGAGAGGAGCTTTCGATGAAGCGGGCGCGTGAGCGATCCCGTGGAGAGATCACTAGCGAGAATGATGACATGAGTAGCGACAAACAGGGTGAGAGACCCTGTCGCCGAAAGTCCAAGGGTTCCTGCTTAAAGCTAATCTGAGCAGGGTAAGCCGACCCCTAAGGCGAGGCCGAAAGGCGTAGTCGATGGGAACCAGGTTAATATTCCTGGGCCAGATGGAAGTGACGGATCTCGAAGGTTGTTCGTTCTTATCGGATTGAACGGGCCGCTCAGAGGTTCCTGGAAATAGCTCCATCGCTAGATCGTACCCTAAACCGACACAGGTGGACTGGTAGAGAATACCAAGGCGCTTGAGAGAACGATGTTGAAGGAACTCGGCAAAATACCTCCGTAAGTTCGCGAGAAGGAGGCCCAGTTTCTACGCAAGTATTGGCTGGGGGCACAAACCAGGGGGTGGCGACTGTTTACTAAAAACACAGGGCTCTGCGAAGTCGCAAGACGACGTATAGGGTCTGACGCCTGCCCGGTGCCTGAAGGTTAAAAGGAGGGGTGAGAGCTCTGAATTGAAGCCCAGGTAAACGGCGGCCGTAACTATAACGGTCCTAAGGTAGCGAAATTCCTTGTCGGGTAAGTTCCGACCTGCACGAATGGCGTAACGACTTCCCCGCTGTCTCCAACATCGACTCAGCGAAATTGAATTGCCTGTCAAGATGCAGGCTTCCCGCGGTTAGACGGAAAGACCCCGTGCACCTTTACTACAGCTTCGCACTGGCATCAGGATTGTGATGTGCAGGATAGGTGGTAGGCTTTGAACCCGTGACGCTAGTCGCGGTGGAGCCTCCCTTGAGATACCACCCTTCGCACTCTTGATGTCTAACCGCGGTCCGTTATCCGGATCCGGGACCCTGCGTGGCGGGTAGTTTGACTGGGGCGGTCGCCTCCTAAAGCGTAACGGAGGCGCGCGAAGGTTGGCTCAGAGCGGTCGGAAATCGCTCGTTGAGTGCAATGGCAGAAGCCAGCCTGACTGCAAGACTGACAAGTCGAGCAGAGTCGAAAGACGGCCATAGTGATCCGGTGGTCCCGAGTGGAAGGGCCATCGCTCAACGGATAAAAGGTACGCCGGGGATAACAGGCTGATACTGCCCAAGAGTCCATATCGACGGCAGTGTTTGGCACCTCGATGTCGGCTCATCTCATCCTGGGGCTGGAGCAGGTCCCAAGGGTATGGCTGTTCGCCATTTAAAGAGGTACGTGAGCTGGGTTTAGAACGTCGTGAGACAGTTCGGTCCCTATCTGCCGTGGGTGTAGGATACTTGAGAGGAGTTGCCCCTAGTACGAGAGGACCGGGGTGAACGATCCACTGGTGGACCTGTTGTCGTGCCAACGGCAGTGCAGGGTAGCTATGATCGGACAGGATAACCGCTGAAGGCATCTAAGCGGGAAGCCCCCCTCAAAACAAGGTATCCCCGAGGGCCGTGGTAGACCACCACGTCGATAGGCCGGAGATGTAAGCGCAGCAATGCGTTCAGTTGACCGGTACTAATTGCCCGATAGGCTTGATTTGATCCAGTAGAAGACTGACTTCGCTGGCCAAAAGTCAAAACTTGGACACGTATTGTATCAGAGGATTTTCCTCGGTTTGGTGGTCATAGCAAGAGCAAAACACCCGGTCCCATCCCGAACCCGGCCGTTAAGTGCCTTAGCGCCAATGGTACTGCGTCTCAAGACGTGGGAGAGTAGGTCACCGCCAAACCTAGAAAAATCCTCGCCTCTAAACAAATACTCACAACCGCGGGATGGAGCAGTCCGGTAGCTCGTCAGGCTCATAACCTGAAGGTCGTAGGTTCAAATCCTACTCCCGCAACCAGATATCCTCATACTTATTAGTTAGTTAGCGGCTCTATTTATTAGAGCCGCTTTTTTGCTCTGAGTTATTGCCGCGTTCATTGTCGCATTGATGCTTTCCTTTGTAATCGCGTGTGGGCGATACGGGTGTTACTGTGGGCCGATTTTCTCGAGCAACACATCAAGCTCCGGTCCCGATATCCCCGCCAAAACAGACCTCTGCGCCCTGAGAACGCCCTTGGTTGATGCAACGGCGGAATTTGCCACTGCTAATTTCGTTTGGGTCTTGAGTGGCGGAGGCTGCGCTTCCCGTCCGGCCCAAGTTCCAAGGTCCGCGTAACAAATACCGTGATCCACGGTCCGTGGCCCAAGGACCGGACGCCAAGTGTCAGCGCCCAAGGCCTTCGATGCGGGGCTTGTGGAGCAAGAACAAAGCTCCATGGACCGATATCTAAGCCGCCAGCACAGAGAGTACGGTTAGGGGTTTGGCGCGCGCGTGACGTTTTGCGAACGACACGCGAATACCGGGATGAAACTATCATTGACCGGAACGTCATTTGCACTGCTAGCAGGCCAATTTCACTCAGGGTGTATTCTAGAGAACTTCATGCCTTCCAGCGTAACACCGGCACCCAAGCCACTCTGGTTGAAGCTGATGGCAATGATCGGAGATCGAGATGTCGCAATATCGGCACCCCAGCCGTCGCCACGGTCGGAAATAACATATTGAACGGAGCCGCCTGCTGTCCAACCTGATGAACCGAAGAAATCCTCTAGCGCGCTCTCTGTCATGAAGAACAATACATAAGAGAATTGCTGTGATCCCGCCTGAAGGCCGAAACTGCCCTTCGCAGCAGAATAATAGGCTTGTGTCTCGTTATCGATGCGCAAAGCGCCTCGGCCATACCCTCCTCCAACAATGAAGCCGCCTTGAGACATTCGGGGAATGACGAGAAGCCCTTCTGCGTTTTCTGCAAGCTCTTGGGCCGCAGGATAATTCGTGAGCAGCTGATACAACGCGGCGGTTACAGCAGTGTCTATACGCTGTGCATCATTGGCTGAGTTGTAGGAAGTACAGGACACCATCAGCATCAAACAAAAACCTGTGGTTAAAAGCGCGTGCCGCATGTGCCCTCTCCGATGTGACATTTTGGCCCAAACTGGCAAACTCTCACAGAAAGGCAATGCCGAAGACAAAAAGATCTCTTCGACAGAATTGACTCTTTTGGAGAATGCAAAGACTTTACGCTTATCCTACGTTAACCAAGGAAAAGAAGATGAAAACCAAACTCGCACTCGTTTTGGCTGTTACCGCAACACTTGGCGTTAGCGCGTGCAGTCAGCCCGAGCCGCAGCCTGAGCCCGTCATGGCTGAGCCGGTAATGGAAAAGATGTAACTATATCCCACTTCTTGGGATTGGCAGGGTGGCCTGACTTACCTCAACTCCAGACCCACCCTGCCGCTCCCCCGTCGCCTCACGTCATGCATTAAGTACGATGATCCATGGCCCGAGGCGCATGCAGCAAGGTCCTTGGACCTTGGAACTGGGTTGTTCCATAGCATGAGTTGCCTGTTGTGGGGTTACTTGGGCCGTTTGCCACCCAGCCTCGGACTAATGGCCGACCCCCATTCCCCCTAAATCGCCCCCTGCGCTCCGAGCATGGGCCTTGGTTGATGGGAGCGCAGAAAAAATCGGTGGTAATTTCATTTGGGATTCGGAAGACACACGGACCAAGGTCCGCGGCCCAAGCGCCTGACTTCATGCGCCAATGCCGCGATATTTCATTGCACGTCGCACGTCTTTTCATGCAAGAAAGTTGAATGTCCACATTTGTAACGCGTTATTTTTGGCAGGCTTTTGAAGCGCCCTGCTTCACATTCTTTTGCGAACGCGCGTCCCTACTGCTTAGCTGCTGAGACTGTCGATTGAGGAGGCTATGTCTTAAGATTCTCCGTGGACGCAAGTGCGCAGGACCGGATGACCCAAAATTATGATGGAATATCGGGGTGGTTGTTCACTGACCACACCCTGCAAACCTTCACGCCCTCTGTCGTTAGTTCGATGGAGGGTCTTTTTATTCCAATCGATCTCGCCCAGCCTCCCTTGCAACACTTCAAATGGCTATATGCTGTCAGCGTATGGGCCAAAGCTCGCGGGCCTGCCGCAGGCGAGCTCGAGGTTTGTAGACCTTGTACCATGTCGCTTGGGCTTTGCGTCTCGTTATCGATGCGCAGAGCGCCGCGGCAATACCCTGCACCAACATTGAAGCCGCCTTCACGCAACCCCAACCATATCAGCTGCCTAGAGCGTTCGACCCAAAACCTGAATCATTGGGATTCCTTTGATCGCTGATCTGTGATTCATCCTGTTTGGGAGGATGGATCATGTCAGCACCTTTGCCGGATGCGCTCCGGGCGCGGTTTCAGCAGTTGATTGAGGAAGGGTTAAGCGGTCGTGCGGCAGCGTTGCGCCTGAAACTTTCGCCAGCCACCGGGGCGCGTTGGGGGCTCGCGATCCGGCGGACGGGTCAGGCAAGGGCTGCGCCTCAGGGTCGGCCTCGGGGAAGGGGCAAGCTTGATCCGCATCGCTCCTTTTTGATTGAGCTGATTGATCAGGACGGCGACATGACCATGCCCGAACTGGCGGGAGCTTTGGTTGATGCAACCGGTGTGCAGGCGCACCCCGATGCGATTGGCCGGTTCCTCCGCAAACTTGGCTACACGTATAAAAAAAGACACTGGTCGCCACCGAACGGCGCCACGCACGGGTAAGAAAGCTGCGTGACGAGTGGTGCAGGCACCGCCTTCCAGCCGTCACAGCCCAGCCAGAGCGCGTTGTCTTTATTGATGAAACCTCCGTCAAAACCAACCTGACCCGCCAACGAGGTTGGTCACAGCGCGGTGAGCGGTTGGTGATGGAGGCTCCGTTCGGATCATGGGGGACGCAAACCTTCATCGCAGGCCTCAGTGCCAATGGCTTGATCGCACCGTGGGTCATCAAGGGGGCGATGGACGGCGAAGCATTTGCAGCATACGTCACGCAAGTCCTGCTTCCCGAACTGGAGCCAGGCACCGTCGTCATCTTGGACAACCTAGCCACACACAGGAATACTGCCGCTGCCAAAGCCATGCGCGAAGCCGGATGCTGGTTCCTGTTCTTGCCACCATACAGCCCAGACTTGAACCCGATCGAGATGGCCTTCTCGAAGCTCAAGGCGCACCTGCGCAGGATAGGGGCGAGAACATTTACTGACATGTTCAGCGCTCTCGCCGAAATATGTGACCTCTTCTCCCCAGACGAGTGCTGGAATTACTTCAAGGCTGCCGGATATGTCTCAGGTTAAAAGTCGGATGCTTTATGCCTATCTTATCAGCAGAGCATCCCGCCGTGAAGACAATACGAATCGGCAACATTATCAGGACAACAGAGCTACTTCTCGTGAAGTTCTGGGTTCACTTAATAATCCAACTTGTAGAGGCCACTATATATTATCGGGTTGAAAATTATTACTTTGGAAATCTGCACAATCCATCACATAGCTTAAAAAGATTCTTGCTGATGTGACCCTCTATCTGTGCTGCGTCAACTTGGCTCCAGAACATCCATAAGCTCATCGGCTGCCATCAATACAGCAAGGATCTTCTCATCCTCACCGTCTGACAGCGCATTCGCTCCGTCTGGGAAAAGGTCTATTGCTGCCTTCAAGAGAGCTTGTGCACGAAGGATTAGTTTGAAGTTTTCTCTGGATACATGAACGTAGGTTTCATCACCGAGCGGGCTTAACTGAGGCCCACCTGAGGATGCTTCCGGGCCACTCTGACGAACTGTTTCGCAATTCGAAATTGAAATGTTTTCGTCAAATGTGTTGTTATGATGGATGCGTCTATCACTAGTCATTTCAAATCCTCAAATATTATCAATATGATAATACATTGCCGAAGATTTGTCTATAGTTGATGAAATTGAAACTTTAGTGTAGGTGAGTGCTCCGCAACAATCACGTCTGCCGCGAAAAATTTGGATAGCAACTCAAGGTTGGAGTGTGTCGTGGCCTTAGGTAAACGGATATCGGCCTTTTCTAGATTACGCCTTGCATTGAGAGACATTGAATCTGAACTAAACTTCGGCCATTTGACTGATGCGGAACTGGACCTTCTAGCGTTAGCGATTGAGGTCTCGAGAAGTTCGCCTAGCTTTCGACGATCAGCTGTCGTGTCTGGTCAGGCTTCAATAGCAACGGCCTATCGAGCCTTTAAGAGCCTCGAATTTAAGGGGTACGTTCAGCCTAATAGGGTCGCCAACCACACGGAATATCGGTTAGCAAAATCTTTTTCCGTTTTATAATCTGATCTTAAAACATCTCGCCTTTAGCCTACGACATATCCAGCAGCCGTGAAGTAGTTCCAGCATTCCTCAGGTGAGTAGAGATCGCAGATCTCGGCAATTGTGTTGAACATGTCGGTGAAGGTGCTTGCGCCGTTGAGGCGCAGGGGTGCTTGTGGGAGTGTCCTGAACTTTGTGTATCTGCCCCGGTCCACGCGGTTTCAGATACTCAAGCGTCGAAGCGCTCGCCGAACATTATGGCGAACTGGTTACGGGCTGCAAACCATTCCCTGACATTTCTGCCATCCTTTTCAAAGTTGCGGATGGCGAGATAGATCAGCTTGGTCGCCGCCTCGTCGGTCGGGAAGGAGCCGCGCGTCTTGATTGATTTGCGGATCACACGGTTCAGACTTTCTATGGCATTCGTCGTGTAGATGATCTTGCGGATCGCTGGATCGAAGCCGAAGAACGGGATCACCTCTTGCCATGCCCTACGCCAGGCCGGGGCGATGGAGGCGTATTTTCCAGCCCATTTTTCTTCAAAAGCATCAAGTTCGGTCTCAGCCATATCGGCGGTTGGAGCGCTGTAAATCCGGCGCAGGTCGACGGCCACCACCTTGCGGTCCTTCCAGGAGCAGAAGTTCAGAGAATGGCGCACCAGATGCACGATGCAGGTCTGGACCATCGTGTCAGGGAAGGCCGCTGTGATCGCCTCGGGGAAGCCTTTCAGCCCATCCACGACGGCGATCAGGATGTCCTGGACGCCTCGGTTTTTCAGCTCGTTCATCACCAAGAGCCAGAACTTTGCCCCCTCGTTCTCGGCAATCCACAGGCCCAGAACCTCACGCTGGCCATCACGGGTGACGCCAAGAGCGACGTAGACGGCCTTGTTCTTGACCGTTCGGCTGTCTGCATCGCGGATCTTCACCCGTAGCGCGTCGAAAAGCACGATGG